>CAZSBK010000013.1:0-72248 GCA_964604945.1 uncultured Candidatus Solibacter sp. | reverse complement strand
TGAGGCTTCATCTCCGGTACGTAGGGGGCCAGGTCGTCCGGCGTGAAGACTGTGATCGAATTCTGCACCGCGTTCTGCACCGTCTTGCTCGTTCCCAGCGTGAACGCCAGCGCCACCAGGCCAACGTGGATCACCAGCGACATCGCTTGCGACCGGCTCTTGTACTCGTTCCGGCCGAAGAGTTCCTTCACCTGAACGGGCCTCGATGTGACCTGCAACGGCGGCAGCTTCTGCGGGAACAGGAAATCCTTGATGTTGGCTGCCAGGTTCTTGTACCAGGGCAGTTCAGCGCGGTCCAACTCGGCCAGGGCGCTGCCGGAAGCGGCCATTTCGGCTTGGCTCAGCGGGCGCGAGGTCATACCCAGGTCCGAATACTTCGGCGGCGATACCAGCGCTTTGAAGTTCTCCGCTATGCGGGCGAAAAAGCCCGCCTTCGGACGCATATAGTCGGCGAGTTGCAGTAGGTCCGGGTCGTTGGACTCGATCAGTTCCTTCTCGCTCATTGGGCGGAAGGTGACCTGCAGCGGAGCTTGCTGCGTCGTCGTGAGCGCTTCTTTGATGTTGTTGAACAGGCGGACGATGAACGGCCGGGTGTCGTCGAGCAGCAGGAGTTTGCCTTCCGCGAAGCCAAGCCCGCTTTGTCGATCAGCCCCGGTTGTCTGGTCCGTGTTAAGAGGGTGTGCCGCCATAGCTTTCTTACGCGTCCGGAATCTTCCAAAAGACGGAAGCGTCCTGCCGCCCTAGCTCCTTAGACGCACTCATTACTCTCAGGTTGCAGAAAAGCCACGCTTGCTGGCCCTTCTCTACCAAAAATTGTATCACTCTGTGCCACCGGGCTTTGGTCGTCCAGGTTTTGGTATCTGGGCCCGGCCCTCACTTATCCGGACGGCTGGCTGCTTCCAAGGGTTTACATCTCTCCAGCTTTCGCTCCCACTCCTCACCCTGGGCCTCACCGGCCCAGTATGTGGTTCAGCGTCGCCGCCATACGCAGGCCCGCCCGCCGCAGTTGGCGTTCGACATACGGTTCGGCCGCTCGCGCATACTCCTCGCCGATCTGAGCAGGCCGGCCCTGCGGCAGGTTCGGATACGCCACGTCGCGCGATATCGCATGCGACTGCCAAACCCAGTCGCTCGCCTTTCCGCGTCTCGTCCGCCAGAACTCCCAGGCCGAGGCGTGGCGTATCAGCCGCTTCTCCAAGTCCGGATCGGTCTTTTCATAGCCGAGAATCAGGCCCGTGTCCCACAGGCTGTGCAGGTTGCCGGCATAGTTGCGGTAAACCGTGGGCACTTCGTTGCCGCCGCGGTCGCGCAGGTCGCCGGCATGCACTGGCTGATGCAGATCCGCAATGCAGTGCATGAGAAACAGCAGTGCTTCCCGGCGCTGCTCCCGTGGCAGCGACCTGTCGGCCAGACGGTCCTCCAACTTGCCGATGATCGAGACGACGCAATCGGTCTCGGGGCAGTACTTGTGCCAGTCCTTCGACTCGGTGATCGGAATGTTGATGTAGTGCCAGGTGGCCGTTTCCGGTCTCTGCGGCCGGACCCGGTCGGCCCAGGACACCACCGATTCGATCGTTTCCCCCTGGTTCAACAGTCCGCCCAGCGCCGCCAGGGTCTTCGGTTTCATGTGTGCAACCGCAACCCTGGCGATCAGCTTATGCCCTTCCTGACCCCACCCATAGGCAACCTGCCAGGGCAACGCCACGACGGCCAGCCACAATGCGACTAATCTCACCTTCCCAGTATCGAAAACCCTGCAAGCGCCCACAACCTGGGCCAGGATCAAGATGGCGATCTTTCGTCGGGTCAGCGGCCCGTGATGGACAGAAACTCCTGCGTCTCTTGCCACATCGGCTCGAACGACTCGCCAAGTTCATGCCCGTCCTCATGGACCACCAGCCGCCGCTCCGTATGGCCCGCGCACCAGCGCCGCGCCGACTCCACCGGGACCACTGTGTCCTGCGAGCCGTGGAACACCAGTGCCGCATGCCTCGGCTGCGGCTCGGCCGGATAGCGCATCGCATCCTCCATCAACGCCCAGCCGATCTCCTCCTCGGCGCCCCTGCCGTAATGCATCATCCGCATCGCGCCCGTCCGCTTCCACTCCTTGGCCGCACCCGCGCCCACCTCTTCCAGCCAACGCCGGCCGAAATCGAAGGCCGGCGCCATTAGGATCAGCCGGTCCACCCGTTCCGGCCACAACTCGGCATAGAGCGCGGCCACATACCCGCCCAGGCTCGATCCCATCAATGTCACCGTATCCTCCGCGGCCGCCGCCTTCACCACCTCAAGCATTCCGCTGATCGTCAGCCCCCGGAAATCGCCGTTTTCGAGATCCGGCGCCTCAATCCGCTCGCCCGCGCTCTGGAGACGCTCGCGAAACCACTGCGCTTTCCGCGAGCGCGGCGATGATGCAAAGCCGTGTAGATACAGGATGTTAGCCATGTGTCCTCGATTCTAACCCGGACCGCCGTGTCGGAAAATGCGCTCCATCGATTGCATTCAGCCTCGCCTTGTCGATAGAATCAGTGCTTTGTGGCTCCACTTGGAGGTTTGAATGTCCGTTGAAGCGAAAGTAAAGCAGATCATCGTCGAGCAGCTTGGCGTCGACGAAGCACAAGTTGATTCGACCGCGTCGTTCGTCGACGACCTGGGTGCCGACTCGCTCGACATCGTCGAGCTCGTCATGGCCTTCGAAGATGCCTTCGATCTCGATATCCCGGACGAAGACGCCGAGAAGATCACCACCGTCAAAGATGCGGTGGAGTACATTGACGGCAAGGCAAAGAAGTAAGCCTGTCGGCGTATCTTCAGATTCCTTGACTAATTCCTTTCCGGGAGAATTGCATTGACACGCAGGGTGGTAGTCACCGGCGTCGGTCTGCTCTCGGCTCTCGGCAACGGGACCGAACAGACTTGGAGCGCATTGCTGGCCGCCAAGAGCGGCATTGGCCCGATCACTCAGTTTGACGCGACGGAGTTCTCCACTAGAATCGCCGCTGAAGTCAAAGACTTCGATCCACTGGTCTACATCGACAGGAAAGAAGCCCGCAAGATGGGCCGCTTCATCCAGTTCGCCATTGCTGCCAGTGATGAGGCGATGAAGAGTTCCGGCCTCGCCGTCACGCCCGAAAACGCTGAGCGCGTTGGCGTCTATATCGGCAGCGGCATTGGCGCGTTTGAGGTCATCGAACGCGAGCATCGTACGCTGCTCGAAAAAGGCCCCAGCCGCATTAGCCCGTTCTTCATCCCGGCCACCATAGTCAACTTGGCCGCCGGCCAGGTCTCGATCAGGACCGGAGCGAAGGGCCCGAATTCGGCTACCGCGACAGCCTGTGCAACCGGCGCTCACTCCATCGGCGATTCCTTCCGCCTCATCCAGCATGGCTATGCCGATGCCATGATCTGCGGCGGCGCCGAGGCGGCGATCACGCCTATGGGCGTCGGCGGTTTCGCCGCTCTGCGCGCGCTCTCATCGCGCAACGACGAGCCTGAGCGCGCTTCCCGCCCCTGGGATAAGGACCGCGACGGCTTCGTTGTCGGCGAAGGCGCCGGCATCCTGGTTCTCGAGGAATTGGAAACGGCCAAACGCCGCGGCGCGACCATCCTGGCCGAGATTGTCGGCTATGGCATGGCCGGCGATGCTTACCATATCACCGCTCCTTCCGAGGACGGCGACGGCGCTTACCGAGTCATGCGCAACTCCTTGCAGGACGCCGGTGTCCAACCCGACGTCATCGACTACATCAACGCCCACGGCACTTCCACTCCCGTTGGCGACCAGATTGAGGCCACTGCCGTCAAACGCACCTTCGGCGACCACGCCTTCAAGCTCGCTGTCAGCTCCACCAAGTCCATGACCGGCCACCTGCTCGGCGGCGCCGGCGGACTCGAGGCCGGCGTCACCATCCTCGCCCTCCGCGATCAGATCGCACCGCCCACCATCAATCTCGACAATCCCGACGAGGGCTGCGATCTTGACTTCGTCCCCCATACCGCGCGCAAGATGCAGATTCGCTACGCCCTGTCGAACTCGTTCGGTTTTGGCGGCACCAACGGCAGCCTTGTCTTCAAGCACTTCGACGCCTGATCGCGCTCGCCCGCGCCGGGCAGGTTCCGCATGTTAGACTGAATCCTCCAACCTGCCGCCACCCAAGCGCGCGGCGTAGTTGAACCGTCGTTGTATGATCCGCCTTTTCCGAGTCTTTGTCCCCACGTCCGTGGTTGGACTGCTGCTCATCGAGACGCTGCTCATCTTTGGCCTTTATTCGGCTGTCCTTTTTCTTCGCACGGACTTCTCGGCTGAGATCTACCTCGTCTATGAGGGCGGCTTCGGACGCGTCGCCATCGTCACCGCCTCGATCCTGCTCGGGCTCTACTTCAACGACCTCTATTCGAAACTCTGGGTCCGCTCCCGTGTCGAACTCATCCAGCAGCTCTGTCTCGTCCTCGGCCTCGCCTTCCTCCTCCAGGCACTGTTCGCCTACGCCGCCAAACCGCTCACCCTGGGCCGCTGGCACATGATCGTCGGCAGCGCGGCCATCCTGTTCGTTCTGCCGCCCTTCCGGCTCGCATACTCCCATCTCGTCTTTGAAGTCCTGTACCGCCGCAAGATCCTGTTCCTCGGCGCCAGCGACGTCAGCCGAATGACCGCCGCCGCCATGGTTCGCAGGCGCGAATTCGGCTTCGACACCGCCGGCTACCTCGCCGCCGAGCCGCTGCCCGAGCCCGGACCCATGGGCGAGTGGCTCGGCCCGCCTACCGACGTCAGAAGCGTCTGGGAGCGGCTCAAGCCCGACATCGTCGCCGTTGGCATGGAGGAACGCCGCGGCCAGCTTCCGGTCGGCCAATTACTCGACCTGCGAATGGTGAGCGCCCGGATTGACGATGTCTCGGCGCTGTTTGAAACCCTCACCGGGCGCGTCCCGCTGCGCTCGCTCCGGCCCTCGTCGCTCATCTTTTCCAGTGATCTTGGACCCCACCCCGGCCAGATCCGCCGCCAGGTTCTCTATTCCCAGTTGATCGCCGCCGCCGGGGCCCTTCTCACCTTGCCCGTCATGGCGCTCGCCTGGCTCGCCATCCGCCTTTCCTCGCGCGGACCCGCCCTTTATCACCAGGAACGCGTCGGCCTGCGCGGGCGCGTCTTCAGGGTCTACAAGTTCCGCTCCATGTATATCGATGCCGAATCCCGCACCGGCGCCGTCTGGGCCACCCGCGACGATCCCCGCATCACCCCTGTGGGGCGCTGGCTGCGCAGGCTCCGCATCGACGAACTGCCCCAATTCTTCAACGTGCTTCGAGGCGAAATGGCCATCGTCGGGCCCCGCCCGGAACGCCCCGAGTTCGTCACAGCCCTGTCCGAGAAGATCCCCTTCTATGGCCGCCGCCACTCGGTCATGCCCGGCATCACCGGCTGGGCACAGATCTGCTACAAGTACGGCGAAACCATCGAGGACACCATCTCAAAGCTCGAATACGATCTTTACTACATCAAGCACATGTCCATGTCGCTGGACTTCTACATCATGTTCCAGACCGCCAAGGTGATGCTGTTGTCGCGCGGCGCCCAATAAGCCGCCCCGCCCCTCCGCTCCTCTTGCCGTCTCAGCTACAATGGAATCGGTTGCCCTTCGAGCGGGAGTAACTCAAGGGTAGAGTCTCAGCCTTCCAAGCTGTTGGTTGCGAGTTCGAGTCTCGTCTCCCGCTCCATTTCCTCCTCAAACACCTCAGTCCATTCCGGGCATCCAAATTTCCACTGGCTCATTCTGGCTCACCCCGGCTCTTCCCCATAGCCCCATCCACTGCCGAACAGGGACTGTCCCCCTCAACGTCCTCCCAGTTGGTAACCCCTCACCACGAGTCACCGCAGGGGAGAGGTTTGGAGACGGGGGCTGCCAAGCCCCCTCTCCAACCGCCCGCCCCCACCGCCTCCGCCCCCGCCTCTTCCGCCAACCGCGAACGCAGAGAGCGGGTGCGTTCCGGCCCCAAGACCGCTGAGGGCAAAGCCCGCTCGTCGGCTAACGCCGTCACCCACGGCCTCTGCGCCACCAAGCTCGACAACGCCGTCGCCCCCGAACTCCGAGCCGCCTACGAGGCGCTGCGCAAACAGTACTTCGACGAGTACCGTCCCACCGGCGCCATCGAAAGCACCCTCCTCGACCTGGTGATTTTCGCCGCTTGGCAACTCTACAAAATCCGCGAAATGGAGCTTTTTACCGACATCGACTTGGGCGCACCAGGTTCGTTTGGTCGCAGCGAAAAACTGGCCCGTTACCGCGGCAGCCACGAACGCCTCCTCTTCCGTAGCCTCAATCAATTGAGGCAGATACAGCAGGAACGCGCCCTCCTCACCACCGACCGCACCGCCGCCCTCCCCACCCACATCCCACCCGCCGTCCGCCTCAAACCCCTCTTCGCCCACCTCAAATCGCTTTCGAAACACCACAAAACCCTCTCCGCTTGCGCCGCGCTGCCGGCGACCCCCATCGCCCGCGCCAACCAACTCCGAAAACAGCATGCACCAGCGCACTCCGGCCGCCTCCGGATCACCAGATCCTAGACTCCGTTGTCATTCTTGGATCTGCGGAATACCGAAGACTACTCGAAAGCTGCCATCAACGGCCATCGAAGGCCTGCTCTGGTTTGGTGTTGGTCCCGGCGATCTCTTCCGGCACAACCCGTGTCCCGTCATGGAGTTTGCGCCGCCCGCTCACCACGGCGGTATGGAGCGAAACAGAGGCGCTGACGGCACGTGAGCGAAGAACATCGAGACAGAGCTAAGGGATTCAGAATGAATAAGTTGCAATGCGCGCAGGGTATCCGTTCCGAGCTTCGTAGGTGCTCTCGATGCCCTGGACAGAGGCGGTCTTCCCGGCACTCTGCCCCTCGAGGAGTGGTCAGGCACCTAAAGATTCCGCACGATTGTCTGCACAAATGAGTGGCATCGGCGATTTGCATATGTATAGTGGTGTCTGGAGGTAAGTACTAATGGGTCCGAAGAACTTTTTTGTGGTAGCCGCTGTTGCAGCCGCGATTGCCCTGTCGGCCTGCTCGAAGGCTCCACAGACAACCACCAAGGATGAGGCGGAGGCGAAGAATGCGGTAGCGAAGCCCCCGGAGGCGGTCGCTGCACGCAATGCCTACTTCGAACTGTACAAGGCAGCCCGCGCCTGGGCGCCAGATCTTCTCGCATTGACGGTCAAGAGTGGCGAAGTGCCGAGTGTAAAGAATGAAGGTGGCAAAGCCGGCAAGTGGGTCGTTATCTTCGTTTCCGAGAGCAGGAAGGAGGCCCGCACGTTCACCTATGCGGTTGCCGATGATGGGGCCGACATCCGCAAGGGCATCAATGTGAGCGACAAGCAAACCTGGAGCGGAGCTACGACAGTGAGCAAGGCTTTTGTGAACAGCGAGTTCCTTGTCGATTCCGATGTCGCCTATCAAACCGCGCGGGAGAAAGCGGCGGATTGGCTGAAAGCTCACCCAGGAAAGGATGTCACGTTCACCTTGGGAAGTACGGCCCGCTTCCCGGCGCCTGTGTGGTACATCATGTGGGGGACCAGCAAAGAAGGCTATGCCGTCTATGTGAATGCCGCCACGGGGAAGATCGTCACCAGGTAGTCCCTGCTTAACCTTTGCGTGCGTGGCCATCCGCACGGGGCAAGGCTGAGACTGGCGACCGTTGACGGGCCGCTTCAGTGTCGCGGGCAATATGGACCATGGGAGCATGAGGATATCCTTGCGCTCCCAGGGTCTAAGTGTGCTGCCCCGGAGCCTGCCGGGGCCATGGGACATATGTGCCCGGGCTGGTCCATGGGGGCGCGCCCATGGCGACATGAACTGCCCTGGCGTGCTGAGCACGGCTTTCCTCCTGCGCGGGAGGCCCGCGCCGCAAGGGCCAAGGACGTGTTCCCAGAAGCTCGGTGAGCTCTTCGCTTCCGGGTCAGCAGGCTGGGTGGTCCAGGCGAGGGTCACCGGCCGTGGCAGAGTCCGGTTAGTACTGGCTCCTCGCGGCGTGGTGGCGCCGGATATCCCTTGGGACATGCCGGACGGGAGGGTAAGCGGGTCCGCTGCACTCTCCTGAGCCGCGCCATGGAGCAGGATGCGCCGGTACGCCCACTCGGGGGTTGGGCGGCCACGAGGCAGATGCGATGGCGAGCCTGCCAGGAGGACGGGAAAGGAGAGAGCGCAGAAAAAAAGAGGCGCCCCTGCCTATGGCAGAGGCGCCGAATTGTTATTGCCGCGGCCTACCAGTGCAGGACGAGGCCGAGTTTCAGGAACCGGGGCAGGTTGTTCTGCGACGGATTGAGCCGGCCGAACGACGCGTTGGTCACATCGACGCTGGCGATGCTGGTGAACCAGGGATGGTTCATCGCATTGACCGCCTCGAACTTGAATTGCGCGTTGAACCGTTCATAGATGGGGAACGTCTTGGACAAGCCGAGATCATAGTTCTGGTAGCCCGGCAGGCGGACATCGCTGAATCGGAGAGGGAAGGTCTTCAGGGTGTAAGACTCCTGCGCGGCGACGCGCTTGCCGGTTGAGTCGTTCCACAAATCAGTGTTGAACCACTTCGGAATGGTCGGGTTGTCGAGCTTCGCGCTGCCCGAGGTCACCTGTGCGGCGTTCGGGTAGTTGATGGCTGCGCCCTTCATGTACGTGATGTTCATGTCGAGGCCCCATCCGCCGATCACGAGGTCGAGGGCCTTGGGGATCTGGTTGGCGAATTGCCTGCCTTTGCCGAACGGCAGTTCGATAACCGCGGTGAGGTTGAACTTCTGCGGGATGTCGATGTCGGCCGCCGGCTGCTTGATCAATTGCGTGGACTCGATGTCGGCCAGATTAAAGAACTGGTTGTTCTGCACCGCCACTTGTTCCAGAGTCTTGGCGATCGTATAGCTTCCCAGGAAGGTGAAGCCATGATCGAAACGCTTGCTGAACTTCATCTGGAAGCTGTCGTAGTGCTGTCTGCCGATGGGGACATTGGCAAAAGTCACTCCTGAGAACTGCGGGAACGCGTACATCAGGTTTTGACGGGGGATCGTCGCCGCATTCAATGTTGCGTTGTTCGGGATGAGGCCAGCCATTGGGTTGGCGATCTTCGTCGTATAGTACGAAGTGTCAATTACACCCGCCGAGGTGCGCTTGCCGAGCTCCGCAATGGGCACCCAATTAGCGGCCATACTGAGCGGCAGCTTGCGTGTCAGGTTGCCCACGTAACCGGCTTCCAGAAGGATGCCGGCTGGCAGTTCGCGCTGGATGTCGAACGAGTACTGGTGCGAATAAGGCAGCGGCCGGTTCTGGTAGTTAGCGGTGATGCTCTGGCCAAGGAAGCTGGCTGCACCGCCCGAGTTGCCCACTGCGGACAGCAGTTGACCGTTCGGATAGAGGGCGAAGGCGTTGGCGGTGGTCACGGCTGGCGTCAGGTTGCCGTCTGTGGACACAATGGCGGCCGTGTTCTGGCTGTAGCCGGTGTTCGGTCCCGTTGCACTCTGGCCGAGGTAGTACAGGCCATAGCCGCCGCGCACCACCCATTTGTCGCCGATGCGGTAGGCGGCGCCGATTCGGGGAGCCCAGTTGTTCTTGTCCGGAACGACCAGGCCGCGAGACTGCCCGTTCAGGTTGGCGAACAGAACCGCTCCTTTGAGTGTTAAGCCAGTGACCTTCGACGCGATTGGGCTTGCGGCGTTGTAGTCCAAACCGCTCATCACCCGGTCATAGCGTTCAATGTCAGGAGTTTCGTAGTCCCAGCGCAAGCCCAGGTTGAGGGTCAGCCGCGAAGTGACTTTCCAGTCGTCCTGGAAGAAGCCAGCGTAGTAGTAGTGTTTGGCGGCAGGATCGATGTTGCGGTCGACGGACGCCGAGGTCGGGTAGCCAAGCAGGAAGGTTGCCAGTTCGTCGCCGGACACTGCATCGGACCGGTTGTAGTTTGCCTGCGTCCAATTCTTGCCGAAGGTATAGGTACCCGCCGCGAGACCCGGATTCAGCGTGTTGTCATTGTACCGGCGCGCCTCGCCGCCCATCTTGAGGAAGTGGCGTCCGTACACAATGTTCAAGTTTGGCTGCAAGGTGTAGCTGTCATTCGCGCTGTAGTTGAGCAGACGGTCGGTGCCCATCTTCTGGTAGGTGCCCAGATTGATGTTGGGGAAACCTTGCCGCGTGAACTGCGACAGCAAGGATGACGCAACGCCCATTGCGCTCTGGTCGTAGCCCGTGCCATAGCTGCTGCCGGTCGTCTCTTCCCACCGGCTCAGGCCGGCGCGCAAGCCGAAAGTCATTCGTGGAGTGAGCGTTGATGTCCAGTCAACCGTCCAGTTGCGTCCGTTGCGGATCAGGGGTGCGTTGCCGGTCGGCTCAGCCACGTTGACATCCGACACGTTCTTGATGAAGGTCAAGCCGCGATACTCACTGTAGGGATTCTGGCCGTAGCGGAAGAAGACGTTGTTCCGCGAGTTCACGGCCATGTCCATGCGCCCAATCCACTGAGCCATGTCTCCAACCCAGCGCGACGGGTACGGATAGTTCTGAATCTTGGCCGTTCCCACGCCAGCCGACGTCGGCGCCGGATAGTATTTCAGGGCCTCGGTCGCCATCTTGGCGAGGCGGGCCGAGGGCAGCACGTTTCCGGCGAATGGCGTACGGTTGCCGTCGCTCCCGGTCGTCAGCGGGTCATATATCAGGACCTGTGCGCCCGCTGCGTTGTAGCGTGTCGAGAAGTCGCCGGTGCGCCATGCCATTTCCGGCACAGTCGCGACTGCGGGATCCGCAGACCGCTGCTTCATCCCCTCGTATGCCAGCATCCAGAACAGCTTGTTGCGCCCGTCGAACGCCTTCGGGATGAAGACAGGACCCGAAACCTGGAAGCCGTACATATTGATGTTGTTCGCTGGCCGCTTCGTGCGGGCCGCGTTCAGTTCAAACTGATTGGCATTCAGGTTGTCGTTCTGGAAGTACTCGAACGCTGTCCCGTGCAGATCGTTGGTGCCGCCCTTGGTCACCATCGTCACGATGCCGCCGCCGGTTCTGCCGTACTGTGCGTCATACGTGTTCAGCAGGATCTTGAATTCCTGAATGGAATCCATCGTCGGCACGTGAATGACGGAGCGGTTGGACCGCACGTTGCTGATGCCGTCCAGCAGAACCTCGTTTTCCGATGAGCGCCCGCCGTTCGCGGAGAAGCCTGTTGTGCCGCCGATGTCGAAGCTGCGCAAGT
This sequence comes from uncultured Candidatus Solibacter sp., assembly GCA_964604945.1. Classification (GTDB taxonomy): domain Bacteria; phylum Acidobacteriota; class Terriglobia; order Bryobacterales; family Bryobacteraceae; genus PNKE01. The sequence goes on along the minus strand of CAZSBK010000013.1, from coordinate 61,039 downwards.
AGCGCCAGCCGCCGCTCTTGAAGACGCCAGGCGCCGCCCAGGCGAGCTGGAACGGATTGCGCCCCTGTGTGGGTAGGTTGGCGATCATCTGGTTGGAAAGCGTGGCGCCGCGGCTGGCCGTCTCAGTTTCCAGTGTGGAGACGGCGCCGGTGACCGTGACGCTTTGCGTTAACTCGCCCAATTCCAACTGGACGTCGATGCGCGCACGGTCCTGAAGTTGAAGCACGATATTGGGGCGAATATACTTCTTGAAGCCTTTGGCCTCCACGTCCAGCTCATATGAGCCGGGCGAGAGGAATGGCGTCACATAGTTGCCGGTCTCGTTCGTGACCGCTGTGACGGTGAATTGGCTGCCAATGTTCTTAACCCTCACCGTGGCGTTCGCCAGCGCGGCTCCGCTCGAGTCCGTGACGATTCCCGTTATGCTGGCCCGCACTTCCTGTGCGGACGCCGTCGCTGCACACAACGCCAGAACGAAGAATAACTGAAGAAACCTGTTGATCTGAGTCATTGATTACTCCCTTTCTTTTCAATAGCCTGGATGCCATCCGGCTACTGATTGAGCGCCGTTACCATGTTCCTGACTTCGCGGTCGCAATTCTCTCATCAACGGCCACCGGCTATCACTATACTCCTAGTTTGTGAAACCGAGTACCAGAATTTTTCATCGAAGCTCTCGTTACCTCAGCTTGGCGGAAACGATGGGTCCAGGCCGACAGCAACTTACCCTGGGACACCATCCGCGACTCATCGACTCCTCACTTGATTTCAAGCCGGCGCTGGCACCAGCTCCGCCAGCGCCTGCCTCCGCGGATTCTCATTCCTCGCAAGACGCCCTCGACTCATGGCGACAATAAGCCAAACTTCAGCTTCGATCGCCAACCTCTAGTTCCTGACGGCCCCAATCATACAGCGATCCGGTTCCAGTTGCCAGGGGCATTGCCCCGGGGTTTGCCGGGCGAGTCAACCAGCCCCATTCTTGCTTCCCGCCACCCATCGGCAGCGAGCCTGGAGCCCAGCGGGGCGGGGATCCATGGTCCGGCGCGGCCTCAAACCCACGCTCTGGGGAGAGCCGGAGCGCCGGTTGAACCAATGGCTGGAGTGGGACAGAATCAAAGGCACGCAATAGGACGCGCAACCACATGGTCAGGCCGTTTCGATTGACAACTTGTCCACAATCCCAAGCTCCTGAGCAAGCTTCTCGTAGGCAAGCCTGCCTAACCCGGCGCGCCTTCGCCCTGTGGCCGCTCAACCTGATTCAATCCGAAACCCGCCGGCAGCGGATCCTACGCAACATGGAACTCGTCATGGGGCCGCTGCCAGCGGGCCCAAAGGCGGACCTTCAATTGAAAGTTCACACTGAGCAAGCAGAGGACGGTTACCGGATCAGGTTGGTCTCGTACCAGGCTGAAGTGGGCGACAGGGCACCGGCCTATGTCCTGCTGCCGGCGCGGACCAAGTCCAGGTTGCCAGCGGTGGTTTGTCTACACCAGACGACGGCCATCGGCAAGTCTGAACCCGCGGGACTTGGCGGCAAGCCCAACCTCCATTACGCCGCCGACCTTGCCCGGTTGGGTTTTGTCACGATCGCTCCCGATTACCCCGGATTCGGTGACTACAAGTTCGACTCTTACGCCCACGGTTACCTGAGCGCGACGATGAAGGGGATTGTGAACCATATGCGGGCAGTGGATCTGTTGCAGGCACTGCCCGAAGCCGATCCGAGGCGGATCGGGGCCATCGGGCACTCGCTCGGCGGCCATAACGCGCTGTTTCTGGCGGCGTTCGACGAGCGTATCCGTGCCGTGGTGACCAGTTGCGGCTTCACGTCCTTCCGGAGGTACATGGGCGGGGATCTTACGGGTTGGTCGCATCGGGGCTACATGCCACGAATTGCCAGCGAATACGGCAAGTCGCCGGAGCAGATGCCATTCGATTTTAGCGACGTCCTGGAAGCAATCGCGCCCAGGCCCGTGTTCGTCAACGCGCCATTGAACGACTCGAACTTCGACGCGACGGGCGTCGATGAAGCTGTGCAGCAGGCCGAGCACGCCGGGGGCGCGCGATCCAGCGGCCGAATCACTGTGAGGCACCCCGCGGCCGGACACGATTTCCCGGCCGATATTCGCAAGGAGGCTTATGGTTTCCTGTCGCGGTCACTGAGCTAGTGGGATCTGCGCCGGTGCGCCATGCAGCCGCACAGTGGCCGCGGGCCGGGCCGCCGTGATACCAAGGGAACCATGGAACGCTATCGCGTCGCTTCTTTACAGATGGAATCGGCTCCCGGCGACAAGTCTGCGAATATCGAGAAGATCGACCGCTTCGCCGCAGACGCGGCGAGGCGAGGCGCGCGCCTGATGCTGGCGCCAGAATGCTCCATTACCGGCTACTGGTGGATGCGCAATCTCAGCCACGACGATTTCGCCGCCCTGGCCGAACCCGTTCCCGGCGGGCCGTCGGCCCAGGCGCTGATCAGCATGGCCCGCCATCACGGGATCTCGATCGGGGCCGGATTCATCGAACGCGGCGAGGACGGCAAGCTCTATAAGCCGTATGTGGTAGCGATGGAGGACGGCCGCATCGCGGTGCACCGGAAGATCCACGCATTTGTCCACCCCAGCCTCACTTGCGGCGACAGCTATACCGTCTTCGAGTTGCCCGGAGGCATCAAGGCGGGCATCCTGATCTGCTACGACTGCAACCTGGTGGAGAATGTCCGTATCACGGCTCTGATGGGCGCCGAGGTCCTGCTTGCGCCTCACCAGACCGGCGGTTGCCGCGGTTCAAATCCGCACCAGATGGGCGTCATCGACGCCGCGCTGTGGCATGGGCGGCACGAGGACCCAGAAGCGATCGAACGCGAGATCCTGGGCGACAAGGGGCGCGGCTGGCTGATGCGCTGGCTGCCGTCGAGGGCTCATGACAACGGCATCTTCCTGGTTTTTTCGAACGGCATAGGCGTTGACGACGACGAGATCCGCACCGGCAATGCGATGGTCCTCGATCCCTATGGACGGATCCTCGCCGAGTCGCGGCGGGCAGCCGAGGAACTAGTCGTCGCCGATCTGGATCTCTCCTTGCTCGAGCAGGCGACGGGCCGGCGCTGGCGCAGATCGCGGCGTCCCGAGTTGTATGGAAAGCTCTGCGAACGCACTGGCGACGAGCGGCCCACGCGCGAATTGAAGTTCGAGGAATAGGACAGGAGCAAATCCGGGTTGGATTGGCTCCCGAGGTGCACGCTAACGGCTCGCCTCGATACGGGCGATGGCCGCATCGACGTTCCAACTCACGCGCGGCACACCGCGCAATTTGCGCAAGGCCGGCAATGCGGGCCGTGCGGCGGGTCCGATGAGCCCGAGGGCGTCGGCCAGGCTGCGCTGGACCTGGACGTGTTCGCCCGGCGTCTGGCACGCGTCGATGAGGGCGTTGACGGCAGGCGCGGCGGCGGGTCCGAGGGCGGCCAGGGCATTGGCCGACATCATGCGGACACCGCTGTCGGGATCCTGGAGCCGGGCGGTGAGCGCGTTTAGCGCCGGGAGCGACTTGGGACCGAGATTTCGCAAGGCCGTGGCAGCGAGCCCGCGCACCTCGTAAGCGGGATCGGAGAGAGTTTCAATCAGCAGCCGGAGTCCGGTGGCCGCGAGACCTGGATCTTGAGTGGCGCGCCAGACGGCTGCCCAGCGGACGTGGAGATCCGGGCCCTTCAGGGCCGCGGACCAGGCTTCAAACTGAACAGGATCATCCCGCAGGCTGGCTGCCAGCGCGCCGCCCACCGGATCGGGCGAGGCGACACGGGCCAGGACCAGCGTATCGATGCCGAGATGATGAGCGGCGGAACGGGTGTCCTTGCCGGTACAAACAAAACTGAGCGTGTGCATGCCGCTGTTGAGTTGAGGCCAGCCGAGGACGTGGTCCTCCGCGACGTAGAGTTCGGTGTGCCAGGCGTTGACGATGGTGGCGTCGCCGATGTTGGCGCCGGGTTCGTGTTCGAGATCGCCGCTGGCGGCGAGCGGTTTGCCGTCGAGCAGGACCTTGTAGATGCCGTAGTCCGGGCCATGCGCAAGCTGCGCGAGTAGTTCGTAGCGACCGTTGGCGGCAACGTCGAAGGGGACGTCGATGCGCGCGCCGGGGCCTTCGGCTTCGAGGAACAGTAGATCCCGGGACCAGAAGACCTCCTTCTGGACCGACACCTTGCCATTCGTGGCAGTGACACGAGCGGCGTCCCGCTCAACCTCGATCTGGCGGGCATTGCCGTGAGGCAGGCGGGCGGATCCATAGGGTGGCGGCGTCAGGCCCGTGGCGATGCCGTCCTGATACCAGAAAGCGACGCTGCTGAACAGGTCGGCCCGCTCCTCGAAGCCGGAACGGACCGTGCCGTTGGCGTTGTAGGTCCAGCCGGCGTGTTCGATCTCGAAACGGAGCGATTTGCGAAAGGGGATGGGGTCGGGCGTATGCCAGCGGTACGCGCTCATACGGGACGCTTCGCCCGTGCCTTCGGCGATCGGCACGCCGGTATACAGGCCGCTGGCCACGCGCAGGGACCAGGCGTCATTGAAATAGTCCTCGGTGCCGGTGCCCTCGATCGACGGCTTGGTTTGGCCGTCAACATAGAAGAACTCGTCGCCTTCGCCGAACCACCCCGGCTGATGCTGAACAATGCTGAAGACCGTGCCAACGTAATGGCCGCGGCCCTGCACGTCGAGGATCGAGTAGCGGCGGCCGGCGACGGCGGGCAGCTCCTGGCGGTACCAGGCGTGGAAGTAGGCGGTCCGCGGCGGCAGGTACGCCAACTTGCGCCAGTCGACATGGAAATAGAGATTCGACGAGCGGCGGTGACCTTCATTGGTGACGGTGATCCTGCAACGCTTGCGAAACGGCATCGGCCAATAGGAGTTGCGGGACCGGCCACTCGAACCATTGCGGATGAGTAGCGACTCGACGGGCTTCTCGACGCCGTGGCCGACGGCGAAGAAGTCGCCCAGCGGCGCATCGACGCTCGGAGTGGCGTTGCCGTCGTAGTAGACGCGGATGCGGAACAAGCGCGGCCAGCCGTATTCGTTGGCGGCGACGGTGAGCCAGATGTGGGTGACGACGCCCGGTCCCTGGAGATCGGCCAGGACGACGGTCTCGCCTGGGATTGGACGAACGCTATCGTCGTTGCTGGCGAGGTTGAGATTGTTACTGGATGATCGAAATGCCGAGTAGTCCTTCAGCCTGGTCAGATCGAGCCAATCTGAATCCGGTTGGTTCTGGGCGGCGAGGGTGGCGGCTGCAGCGAGTAGGAAGGGGAAAAAAGTCCAGGGTCGCATTTTGCGACAAGCTTATCAGGACCGGCCGGTCAGTGCGATCCTGGCTGGCCGCGTTCCGCTGATGCACAAGGGCTCCAGGGCCCCGGGGTGAGGCCGGTTGACGCGCCTCGGGTACAATCGAAGTGGCCATGATGGAAATCAAGAACGCCCTCACCCCTACCGCCCTGGTAACCGGCATCAACCGCATGTGGAACGCCTCGGCGGCCAAGATACGGTCCATTGAATCGAGCTACACGCCTGCCAGCGGAACTCCCGTCTTCACTATCAACGGGCACTACACCAGCCGTGGCTGGACCGAATGGACGCAGGGATTCCAATTCGGCGCCTCGATTCTCCAGTTCGACGCCACCGGGGAGCAGGCGTTCCTCGAAACCGGCCGACGCCGCACGCTGGAATTGATGGCGCCGCATTTGACCCACATCGGCGTGCACGACCACGGTTTCAACAACGTCTCCACCTACGGCAACCTCTACAGGCTTCAGAAAGAGGGCCGCATCCCGCCCGACGCCTGGGAGACCTCATTCTATGAACTTGCCCTGAAGGTGACCGGAGCCGTGCAAGCGTCGCGCTGGACCACGATCAGGAGCGGCGGATTCATCCATTCCTTCAATGGACCGCATTCGCTCTTCGTCGACACCATCCGCTCTCTGCGCGCGCTTGCCGTCAGCTACCGGCTGGGCCACGTCTTGATGGGGGAAAACGACAAGCCGGTTTCCATGCTCGAGCGACTGGTGCTGCACGCCCAGGCCACGGCGAAGTACTCGGTCTTTTACGGGACTGGCCGGGATTCCTACGATGTTCGTGGCCGCACCGTCCACGAGTGCGTGTTCAATACGACCGATGGCAACTACCGCTGCCCCAGTTCGCAGCAGGGCTATTCGCCGTTCACCACCTGGACCCGCGGTCTCGCCTGGGCCATGTGCGGCTTCGCCGAACAACTCGAATTCCTCAAGACCATTCCGCCGGCCGATCTCGAAAGCGTGGGCGGGCGCGCATCCATCGAGAAGACCTTCCGCGAGGCGGCCCTGGCCACGTGCGATTTCTATATCGCCAACACGCCCACTGATGGCGTGCCCTACTGGGACACCGGCGCGCCCGGCCTGGCGCAATTGGGCGACTATCTCGGCCGCCCGTCGGATCCCTTTAACGACCACGAACCGGTGGACTCGTCGGCCGCCGCCATCGCAGCGCAAGGGTTGCTCAGGCTGGGCCGCTACCTCAACTCAGAGACTGACGGTTCCGGGACGAAGTATGTCCAGGCAGGTCTGACCGTGCTGGAGTCGCTGCTCGCCGAACCTTACTTGTCGACGAGCGCCGATCACCAGGGCCTGTTGCTGCACTCGATTTACCACCGGCCTAACGGATGGGACCATGTGCCTGAAGGCCGCAAGTCGCCGTGCGGCGAAGCCTGCATGTGGGGCGATTACCACCTGCGCGAAGCGGCGCTCTACGTCCAGCGGCTGGCCACAGGAGCGCCGTATTTGACCTTCTGGGCGTGAGCGGGCGCTGGCCGCACGTGCCGCCACAACACACAAGAAAAGGGCAGGTCCGAAAACCTGCCCTTCGTGTTTGATCCGGAAGTACCGGATCTTGACTTACTCTGTGCCGCTGCCGATCCGCATGCCATAGAAGCTGCGGTAGACAAAGAACATCGAAACCAGGAAGAACACCACGGCCAGGATGTGTGTCAGCGTCTCGTTGCCGCCGTTGCGCAGCGAAACCGCCAGTTCCACGGCCAGCAGGCCGAACAGCGTGGTGAACTTGATGATCGGATTCAGAGCCACCGAGGAGGTGTCCTTGAACGGGTCGCCGACCGTGTCGCCGATGACGCAGGCCGCATGCAGGTCAGTGCCTTTGGCCTTCATCTCGGTCTCGACGATCTTCTTGGCGTTGTCCCAGGCTCCGCCGGCGTTCGCCATGAAGATGGCCTGGAACAGACCGAACAGAGCGATCGAGATCAGGTAGCCGATGAAGAAGAACTCCTCGATGAAGGCGAAAGCCAGCGCCGAGAAGAAGGTCACCATGAAGATGTTGAACATGCCCTTCTGCGCGTACTGCGTGCAGATGGCCACCACCTTCTTCGAATCTTCGACCGACGCCTTTGTCGAACCTTCCAACTTGATGTTCTGCTTGATGAACTCCACCGCGCGGTAAGCGCCCGTGGAGACAGCCTGGCAGGCCGCGCCGCTGAACCAGAAGATCACCGCGCCGCCCGCGATCAGGCCGAAGAAGAACGGCGTGTGCAGGATCGACAGTTTCCCGACCAGTGCCGGATCCAGTCCGTTGGTCAGCGCCACGATGATCGAGAAGATCATCGTCGTCGCGCCGACCACTGCCGTGCCGATCAGAACAGGCTTGGCCGTCGCCTTGAAGGTGTTGCCGGCGCCGTCGTTCTCTTCCAGGTTGTCCTTGGCTTTTTCAAAGTCGGGCTTAAAGCCATACTGCTTCTCGATCTCGGCTTCGATTCCAGGCAACTGCTCGATGGTCGAGAGTTCGTAGACGGACTGGGCGTTGTCAGTGACCGGGCCGTAGCTGTCCACCGCGATGGTCACCGGACCCATGCCGAGGAAGCCGAATGCGACCAGGCCGAGAGCGAACACGGCCGGGGCCATCATGATTGTGCCCAGACCCATAGTGCTCACCCAGAAAGCGACTGCCATCAGGCCGAGCATGGCGAAGCCCAGCCAATAGGCCGAGAAGTAACCCGCGATCAGGCCCGAAAGGATGTTGAGCGAGGGGCCGCCCTCTTTCGAGGCGGTGACCACTTCGCGAACGTGCCGCGATTCGGTCGACGTGAAGGCTTTCACGAATTCGGGAATCACTGCGCCGGCCAGGGTGCCGCAACTGATGACCGTTGCGAGTTTCCACCACAGCGAGGGGTCGCCGTTGAGTTCGGGGATGGTCAGCGCACTGGCCACGTAAGTCGCACCGATGGACAAGATCGAGGTCAACCAGACCAGATTGGTCAGCGGCTGCTCGAAGTTCATCTTGTCGGAGTTGAGGTACTTGGCCTTGGCGATCATGTCGTTGACGAAGTAGCTGACCACCGAGGTGACCACCATCATGACGCGCATGACGAAGATCCACACCAGCAACTGAACCTGCAGCAGGGCGAAGTTCGGCCCGGCATACTTTTCGTTGATGCCGAGCAGGATGAAGGTGATCAGCGCAACGCCGGTGACGCCGTAGGTCTCGAAGCCGTCGGCCGAGGGTCCGACTGAGTCGCCCGCGTTGTCGCCCACGCAGTCGGCGATGACGCCGGGGTTGCGCGCGTCGTCTTCCTTGATCTTGAATACGATCTTCATCAGGTCGGCGCCGATGTCGGCGATCTTGGTGAAAATGCCGCCGGCCACGCGCAGGGCGGCCGCGCCGAGCGACTCGCCGATGGCGAAGCCGATGAAGCACTTGCCAGCCAGTTCACCAGGGATGAACAGCAGGATGAACAGCATGATGAGCAGTTCGACCGAGATCAGCATCATGCCGATGCTCATGCCGGCCTGCAGCGGAATCGCATAGCAGGGGAACGGCTTGCCGCGGAGGCTGGCGAACGACGTGCGAGAGTTGGCGAATGTGTTCACGCGGATGCCAAACGCCGCGACGAAGTAACTGCCGCCGATACCGATGAGTGAGAACAGCAGGATGATCAGCACGTTCACAAACCCGGAGCCTTGCAGCACTCCAAAGTAAAAGACGATGATCACGCCGATGAAGCATTCGAGGAGCAGGAGGAACTTGCCCTGCGTCGTCAGGTACGTCTTGCAGGTCTCATAGATCAGCTCGGAAACTTCGAGCATCGACTTGTGGACTGGCAGATTCCGCAGCTTCGTGTACATGCCCATGCCGAAGATCAGGCCGAGCAGGCTGATGGCCATGCCGATCAGCAGGAGCGTCTTGCCTCCCACGCCGCCGAAGAATGTGGCCTGATCGAGATCGGGCAGAACGAGGTTGGCTTCGCCGCCATGGTGGGCTTCTTGCGCCACGACAGGAGTGGTGAGAGCCAGCAGGATCATCGCCGCGAACAGCAGGGGCTTGACCCAGCTGGTCGAGAATGTGGACAGCGTCCGCGGTTTTCGCGCGAACGCAGAGTCGGAGCCAAACATGAACGGTTCCTCCCGGAGGTGTTGGTTGAATTTTCCGATGGGCAGGGTCAGCCCATCGAAGAGTTTAAGGTCTGGAATTGAAGATGACGCGTGACCCAAGACTCACTATATAAGAGTAGAGTATCCCGATTCAAGCTGGCCGCTCGTTTCGTGCCAGCTTGCAATGCCGAAAACGCGATCTCAACGGAATCGCCACGCCCCTGTCAAGTCGTTGTCACGAGCTCGGGCTAGCTTGATGGGGTGGCGGAGACCATTCAACCCGAGACGACCGGGATCCGCACTGCCCCTCATGCCGGATTGACTGCCGCCGGAGCAGTCCGCGAGATCATCACCCACCCGGGCCGGCTTCTGCTGCGGCGGTGGAACTGGAAGGCAGCCCTGTTCAGCTCTCTCTTGCGGAGCCTGGTCTACTTCGCCGCAAACCTTGCCGCGGGCTCGGCGGCCGCCGCTTCCGCAATGACGGATGAGTTCCTCTACCGTGCCGCTACCGCTGGCTTCTATGGCGCCATCACCCAGCAGATGAGCCGCGCCCGCCCGGTATGGGCCGGTACGCTGGCTTCGCTGCTCCTTCCCCCTTTCGCGGCGCATGGCGGTGAGATCGTCATCCATCTCTGGCGCGGAGTGCCGCACTTCGGCCGTAGTCTTGCCGCCTCGGTCTGTTTCACTGTACTCGCCACCCTGTTCAATCTCCACGCCATGCGTCGTGGCGCGCTTCTGGTCGGCGCAGGCAATCAGGGCTTCCTGGCCGACATGCGGGCCGTTCCGGGGCTTCTGCTCTCCTTCGTCGCCGCGCCCTTGCGCCTCCTCCTTCTCCTCGCCTCTTGCGCACGCAGATGGGCCCGCGCCCAATTGGAACATTCTTAGGTCTACGTGTTTTATCAAATATTCACGTCAAGCGAAACAAAGTGTAAGACGATGTCGCGATTCTCGTAGCGATGCACCCTCCGGCCATGATGTGCCAACCCGCCAAGTCCCCCTCCACGGGTCTGGACCGGCCCTACACGCGGAGAAACTGGTTGCTCGCCGCCGCCGCCATCCTGCGCGGCGCTGTCCCCGCCTCGGCGCGGGACTTCGAATCCCGCCCACAGGGCCAGCGCACGTGCCTCTATGAAGTCCATGCCGCCATCACGTTTCTTGGCGCAACGATTCTGACCCGCAAGCGTGCGGGATGGGGATGCGCCTCAGTTCAATCTTCTCCGGGCGGACTGCTGCTGGAATTCGCTGCTGGGTCCGACCCCGCGCGAGCCGCCGGTCTGAATCGCGTCGGTCTCATCGAGGAACGGCTCAGGTTCGAAACTGGCGGCGCCGTCGAAACGAGCTACTTCGGGCTTATGACCGCCTCGCCGGAAGAGAGCCTGTCCGATGCCCGCAAGGCATTGCGCGATTCTTCGAGTGCGCAGACTTACATAGCTGCCGAAGGCCGTGCCAAAGGCGGCCGTATCACCAACGCAACGCACAGAATCCAGTTCGGTGAGCCTTTCACCTGGTCCGGGCGCGACCGCCTGTTGGCCTTCGCCAAAGCCGCCGCCGCATCCCGCCGCTATCTGGTCCGCGACAACGAATCCGAATCTCAGCCGGGCGTCAAGGCCGGCGCGCTGTCCGCCCTGCTGGCCGCCTTCGAATCCCGCGAACCGAAAGCGCGGGCCGCTTTCACATACAACTCGGGTAAATATGAGCTGACAACCGAGCGCGTCAGTCCCCACGACGGAACGCAGTCTGCGGACTGCTGTGTCAACGGACGGATCAGAAACCTGGCCACCGGACGCAAGACCGCCTTTCGCGTCTGGATTGGCCCCCACGGCTCCAGCCCGGTTCCCGTACGCATCGAATACCAGGCCAAGCCGTACTTGCGGCTCGTCTTCGAGCAGGTCAATCCGCGGGCTGACCAATCATGAGTCTCATCCACACAAACTCTGGAGGCACATTGGAAAACACCAACATTCACTTGTTCTGGCGCGAGCACAACACCGGACTCGCTCACCGCACTGGCGTCTCCCTGCACGGCCATACGCTGCATTCCAGGGAGGGTCTTCAATTCATCCCTGCCATCTGCGGGCGGGTCCCGCTGCTGGATTCCGCACTGACTCACGGAGCCGCCCGTTACCGCCGCACTTACGGCCGCGAACTCGAATTCTCCCGCGCCTGGTGGACTCCGCCGCTTTCCACCGCGCAAGCTCTGAAAGTTGAGTCCGGCCAGATTGAGAGCCAGTTGGGCATGAACGCCCTGGTTTCGCTCACCGACCACGACAACATTGATGGCGCAGCCTCTCTGGGGTTGATCGACGGCGCCGGCTGCCACCCGGTCTCGGTCGAGTGGACCGTGCCGATCGGCGGCTCCTTTGTCCACATCGGCGTCCACAATCTCGGTCAGGACGCCGCGGACGGAATGAAGGTGCTGTCCGCCTACACCGCGAGCCCTGAATCTCGCAAGCTCCCCGAATTGCTCGAATGGTTTGCCCAGGACCCTGCCGTTCTCATCGTCCTCAACCACCCGCTGTGGGACGAACGCGGCATCGGCGAGCAGGCCCACAAAGAGATGATCGAGTCCTTTCTCAAGACCAATCGGCCTTCCATTCATGCCCTCGAGATGAACGGATTGCGCAGTTGGAAGGAAAACCTCGCCGTCATGGACCTTGCCAATGCCTTCAGCCTGCCCGTTGTCTCCGGCGGGGACCGCCACGGCCGCGAACCCAATGCCGTTCTCAATGTAACCAACTCTCTCAACTTCGCCGAGTTCGTCAAGGAGATTCGTCTTGACCGGTGGAGCGACATCATGGTGATGCCCCACTACCGCAAGCCAATGCGCACCAGGATCATCGAGAACCTCTGCGAAATCCTCAAGGAGGACCCCGCTCATCCGCTCGGCCATTTCAGTTGGAGTGACCGCGTCTTCTACAAATGTGAAGACTCCGTCGTACGCTCGCTCACCGAACTCTGGGGCCACCGCCAGCCGCTCGTCATCCGGGGTTTCATCGCCGTGATGCAGTTGGCGCGAGTCGGCCCCATGACCGCTGCTCTGCGTGCCGTCGGTGGCGCCGGAGAGATGGCATGAGCGGCGCTCCTCGCGTAGCGCTGTTCGCCGACAGCTTCCACGAAGTCAACGGCGTCGGGCTCACCTGCCGGCAGTTCGAGGCTTTCGCCCAACGCCGCAACCTTCCTTTCTTCAGTTGCCACGCCGGACCCGAAACCAAGACATGGCAGGACGGCTCCATCACCCGCTTCGAGTTTCGCCGTTCCGGTCTCGGTTTCCAGATCGAATCCGACCTCCGCTTCGACCTCCGCTTTGCCCGCCATCTCGGTGCCCTCAAGCGCGCCCTCGACCACTTCCAGCCCGACATCGTCCACATCACGGGACCAAGCGACTGCGGTTTCCTCGGCGCGCTGGCCGCCTATCAGTTGGGCGTGCCTGTGGCGGCCTCGTGGCATACCAACGTCCACGAATACGGAGCCAGTCGTCTCCGGGGCGTCACGAGCTGGCTTCCAGCCGCCATCTGCGAGTACCTGGTCGGCCGAATCGAGCGCACAGCCCTCGATCTCACACTGCTCTTTTACAGCTTGTCGCGCGTCTGCTACGCCCCGAATCCTGAACTCGCCGGTATGCTCGCCAACCGCCTTCGCAAACCCGTCTTCCCCATGCTCCGCGGCATCGATACCGGCATGTTCTCCCCAAGACAATGCCGCCGTGCTTGCGGTCCCTTCCGCATCGGTTACGTGGGCCGGCTCAGCCGCGAGAAGGGGATTGATGCACTCGTCGAGATTGAGGATACGCTGCTTCGGGCTGGAATGCGTGACTTCGAGTTCGTCATCACCGGAGCGGGCGGCCAGCGACCGTGGCTTGAGCGGAATCTGCGCCACGCCCGCTTCACAGGTGTACTCAAAGGTGAACGAATCGCCGCCGAATACGCCTCCATGGATGTCTTTCTCTTTCCTTCCCGGACCGACACCTTTGGCAACGTCGTTCTGGAAGCGATGGCCTCAGGTGTTCCTGCCGTGGTTACCGATTCCGGGGGACCCCGGTACCTGGTCCGCCACGCCCGCACCGGGTTCATCGTCTCTAGCCCCCAGGAGGCTGCCATGCGGATCGTCGAACTGGCCCGCCGGCCTGGTCTCCTAGCCTCCATGTCAAGGCGTGCCAGAAAGCAGGCGCTCCTCTCGCATAGTTGGGACAGCGTCTTTGAAGGCGTGTACTGCGGCTACTCCAACGTCCTCCGGCTCGCACCACTGGACAAGCCCGCCTTCTGCGGCGCGATCCAGGCACGGGGTTGAACGGCATCCCATCACGCGGCCGGCTTCCTTCATCCTTGCCAGTTCCGTGGTACCTTTTTCTGACATGGATGCGCGAATCGAGATTACCGACGAAAGAGGCTCCACGCGCGTTGTTGCTCTCGCTGGCGGCGCGCTCACCGTCGGGCGTTCGCCCGACAACGCCCTCGCCTATCCGAACGACGCCCGCCTGTCGCGCTGGCACCTCCGCTTTGACCCCCAGCCTGGTGGATGGGCCGTAACCGACCTCGGGAGCAAGAACGGCACGCTCCTCAACGGCACTCGCCTCTCGGCTCCCGCCCAGCTCAAGCCCGGTGACCGGATTCACGCCGGCCAACTTAGCATCGATTTTGCCGCCAACGCGCCCGTCGCCGCTCCGCCTATCTATGACGACACCGAGAAGCCGCTGCGCCCCGACATGACCTTCGCGGTCCGTCTGGACACGATCCTGCCCGCCTCGGGTGCGCTCGCGCCAGTCTTCGGCCGTGAGGATGCCGCCGCCCGCCGCATGGCGGCGCTGATCGAAGCTGGCCGCGAACTGGCTGGGCACCGGCCTCTCGATGAGCTTTTTCCGCTCATCCTGCAGTTGGCTGCCAGGGCAGTCGGCGCATCACGAGGCATGGTTATCACCTGCTCCGACGGCAGTTTGACGCCTCGCGCCGCCATGGGCGCCGGTCTCAAGGTGAGCCGCGCCGTCACTGAGCAGGTCCTTCGGGACCGGACATCGATGCTCGTCCGCGACACCAGCGCCGACCAGGCCCTGGCCGGCAGCATGACCATCGTCGCCCAGCGCGTCAAAAGCCTCATGGCCGCGCCCCTGCAAACCAAGGACGACGTCATCGGACTGGTCTATGTCGATTCGCCGGGCATCGTTCGCGACTTCACGCCCGAGGACCTGAACCTGCTCACGGTCATGGCCAACATCGCAGCCGTGCGCCTTGAACATGCCCGCCTTGTGGAGATCGAGCAGGCCGAACGAGTCATGGCCCGGGACATGGAGCAAGCCGCCGAAATCCAGCGCAGCCTTCTGCCCGCCGAGACGCCCGTCCTGGGACTCTTCGAAATCGCCGCTCGCACCCTCCCTTGCCGCTCGGTTGGCGGCGATTACTACGACTACGCCTGGGCTCCCGACGGCCGTTTCGTCTTTGTCGTCGCCGATGCGTCGGGCAAGGGCGTGCCCGCATCCCTGCTGATTTCATCCATGCAGGCCCGGCTGCTGACGCTCATCGAGGAGAACCTGCCGCTGGGCGAGATGGCCGCCCGCCTCAACCGCGGCCTTACCGCCAAGTGCCCGGGCAACCGGTTCGTCACCGTCTTCATCGCCTGCCTGGACACGGCTACGGGAGAGATCGAATACACCAACGCCGGTCACAATCCGCCGTTGCTTGTACGCGCTTCGGGCGCGGTGGAGCAGTTGGACACGGGCGGCCCGGTCATGGGTCTGATTGGAGTTGCCCCTTACTTCTCGGCCCGCATCCAAATGAATGCCGGCGACCTTCTGCTGGCTTTCAGCGACGGTGTCACCGAAGCCGTCAACACGGCCTATGAGGAGTTCAGTGACGAACGGCTCCAAGGGCTTGGGATTGAACTCCGCGGCCGCGCGCCGGCTGACATCGTGGAGGTGATTTGTGATGCCGTCAATCGTTTTGCCGGCCGTATGCCCCAATCGGACGACATCACCGCGCTGGCCTTGAAACGAAGTGAGTGAGAACTGATGGCGCACGTCCCGTTCTCCTCTGCAAAGGCAGACTGATCGGCTGAGGGCAAGATCCGGCCGAGTGCCATCGTCAGGGGCGTGCCGGTCCGCAGGTTGGAAGCCGGCCAGGGTCCACGCCGCGATTCTCCGAAACCGCCCTGTGCTGGTTCCGCAGGCGTCCAAAAGCCGGGATGCGCCGTTGAATACGGCCACCCGCTGGACCTCTGGCTCCGACGCTCAATCACGATACGCTTCCTAGGATGACAGCCCTCCGCTCAGTGAGTACACGGATCCGCCCCATCGGCGGGTGATGTCATGCGAGTGGGAGACGATGATGCGGGTCACGCACTACGATTCGCGCTGTAGCCAATTGAATACGCGGTCGGCGAGTGGGGGGTCCAAGCGGGCCAACGGCTCGTCGAACAGCAGCGCGGGCGTGCGGGACAGGACAGCCCGCCTGGTTTCGCCGCCAGAGAGCGGCCTGGGCCTTGTGTGCGTACCTCCGGCTATGCCGACCAGAGTGAGAGTGGCGGCCAGGATGACAGGCGGGGGTGCGGAACAACGACTCCGGAGTTGTGCGTGGCACCGTGTTCAGCGAATATCGCCAGCGCCCAAAGGGGGGCGGAGATCAGCGAAGGGGCAGCGAAGCCGGAGAACACCGACAATCAGATGAGGGATGCCGCCGCGGATGCGAACAGAAACGGCAAGGCAGCCACGGCGCACCTGATTGCCGTTGCGATTCCCGCCGCCGCTGGCCTGCTCTCTGATTCATCCAACATGAACGCGGCGGCCAGTCTCGCCTTCGCCGGCGTGGTCCCCACGGAGGAACGGCCTGATCGAGTCTTCAGACCCCACGTGGATCTTCGATCTATCCGGGGCTGCTCAGACAATAGAGCCGTCACTCGGGTCGGAAGGCTCCTTTGCATTGGAGCCTCCCGTTGCCGGAGTCTGAGTCAGTTGCTTACGCGTCAAAACATGAAGCGCAGTGAAAGTTGAACCTTGCGCGGATCGCGCGTGCCGCTCAACTGGCCGAAGGCGGCGTTGATCTGCTTTCCGGTCGCGTCGAACCGCGCGGTCGTGTTGTAGCCATTGAACTGGGTGTGGTTCCAGATGTTGTAGAACTCACCGCGCAACTGGAAGTAGCGTTGCTCGCTCATGATGGGAATTCGTTTCGAGAAGCTCATGTCCCAGTTGCTCCAGCTTGGATTGCGCATGATGTTCACGCCGGCGTTGCCGAAGGTCCTCTGCGCGGGGCGGCCGAAGGCTTCTGTCTTGAAGTTGCGGTCGAACGTACGCTCGCTGGCGGGCAGCGAGGGATCGGAGAGCACGTTGATCCTGGCGCTCTCCTGCGAACCGGTGATGTTCTGCCCATCGGAAGTGCTAAAACCTGGGGTGAACGGAGTGCCGGTCATGAAGGTCGTGATGCCCGAAATCTGCCAATTGTCGGTGACGACACCCAGGAACTTGTTGTCGAACTTCTTGCCAAGATTCGGGATCTCGTAGTTGTAGTTGAGGGAGACCATGTGACGGATGTCGTAGCCCAAAGGCCCGTAGTTGTACTGGCGGGTGGGGAAGTACATGCTCACGCCGCCGAAGTCGGCGTTGGAGACGCCGAGGGACTTCGACCAGGTGTAGGAAGCACCGAACTGGAGCCCGTTGGTCATGCGCCTGTTCACGGACATCTGCATGCCGTGGTAGTTGGAGGTGCCATCGAAGGTGCGCATATTGATGGCGCCCATGCCGAGGTACGGCCGCAGGTAGTTATCGGGAAGCGGGCTCCCGGTTGTGGAATCGACGTTGGCCGGATCGAACTGGGCGTACATCGGTATGGAATTGATGTTGCGCTGGATGATCAAGTGCCGCGCGAGGCTCCCGATGTAGGAGACGTCGATCACCGAGCGGAAGCCGAGTTCGCGCTGAATGCCGAAGCTGAAGTTCATGGTCTTCGGCAGGCTCTGTTCAGCGCTCTCGACGACAGTGACTCCTGGAGGGCCCACGACGCCGGTGGCCTGGAGGAAGGTGTCGAGATTGCCAAAGGAGACCGTTGGGTTATAGGAGACCGGCGGCTGGCCCACGGTACCGGAGTAGACGTTCCCCTGCGGCCGGTCGTAAAAGAGGCCAAAGCCGCCGCGGATTGCCATCTTGCCATTTCCTTGGGGGTCGTAGGCGAAGCCGAAGCGAGGCGCGACGGAGAACGGCGTCGTATACAGACCTTCGGGCGCGCCTTTCCCGCCGATGGCCATGCCGGGGGCGTAGTTGCCGGAGCCGGGCACGAACAGGCCGATGTAGGTGATGGGGGCGATGTTCCCGTTGCGCGGATCAACTGCAACACGCTTCTTCGTGGTTGGATCGAGGCCCGGACGGTACATGACGGCAGCGGTCTGCGCACTGTAGGTTGAAGGAATGAACGTGGTCAGGAACTGCCGGTCGTCATGGGTTGCGGGCGATGAGTAGAAGCGGAGTCCGAATTCAAGAGTCAGTTTTCTGGAAGCCCTCCACGAATCCTGAGCGTAGAACTCGGTCTGCAGGTAGCGGTAGTGGGAGTAGGTGCGGAGGTTGGCCTCGGAATAGCTGTTGAAGTTCCCCAGCAGGGCATTGGAGAAGGCGTAGTTGGAGTCGAAGGGATTGTTGGTGTTGCGGTCGAAGGTGAACGCGCCGCGGGTGTTGCCGCCGCCGACCTCGTCCTTGCGCATGCGCTCAAAATAGACGCCGAACTTCAGGGCATGCGTGCCTTTCATCCAACTGACGTTGTCGACGAGCGTGATGACAGGGTTGCGGTTGGTGTACGGGATATTGCCGATGCCGCCGTTGATACCGTTTGCCACGCCGCCGAAGCTCACGTCCGGGATCGCGCCGGACTCATTACCGGAGGGATACCACTGCCCGATGTTCGCCATCTTGCTACGGGCAATCAGGCTGGGATCGCTGGGGTTGAAGGTCTGGGAGCGGTTGCTGCCGCCAAACGTGATCTGATTGACCAGCGTCGGGCTGAATGTATTCGACACGTGGAGCAATCCGCTGCGGCCGCGCTGCGGCCGGAGTGTGTTGAACATGTCGAAGTTGTGGCTGCCGGCTGTCCAGTTGCTGTATGGCCAGTTCTCGTCGTCGTTGTCGCGCGTGCCCCGGAAGTACATGCGCATGGACTGGCTGAAGTTATAGTCGATGCGGAAGAGGTCCTGCCGGCGGGGGAACTTGCCGCTGCCATTCGACCGGTAATTCCTTGAGTAACGCAAGGCAGAATCAGCTTCCGTGTAGTTCGGCAGAGGGAAATAGCTGAGGACTGCCTGGCCTGTTTTGTTGATGCGTGAAGTCGGGATGACGTTGCCGGGGAAGGCGGCGCCGGTGGTGGGGTCCTTAATGGTGATCAAGGCGCCGTTGACGTCGCGTGTGTTCGAGTAGTCGCCTTGCCGCTCGATCGCGGTCGGAGTGGTCACGAACAGCGTGGCAGCGAGGTTCTGCCTGCGGACGAACTCCTGGGACCAGAAGAAGAAGAGCTTGTCCTTGTCCTTGTTCCAGTTCTTCGTGAATACCGGTCCCCCGAAGGTGTAGCCAAAGTTCTGAATGCGTTCGATGGGGCGGACGGTCTTGGTCCGGTTGCGGAAGAAGCTGTTGGCATACAGGCTTTCGTGCCGGTAGAACCAGTAGGAGCTGCCGTGGAACTGTTGCGTGCCACTCTTGGTGGTGACGTTGATCGTGCCGCCGCTGTTGCGGCCGTGTTCCGCCTGGTAGTTGCTGGTGAGCACCACGACTTCGGCGACGGCATCCATATTTGGCTGGACATGCGATCCGCCGTTGGAACCAGTGTCGGTGTTCTGGATGCCGTCCAGGGCGAAGTTGATTGAAGTGGAGCGGCCACCGTTGATATGGAGTCCGCCGGCGCCGGGCCCCTTGGAAACGTCGCGGGCCTGCATGTTCTCGTCATAGACGCCGGGTAGGGTGGCAATCAATGAAACGAAGTCGCGGCCACGAATGGCCGTGTTGAGCAACTGAGTGGTCGTCACGAGGCCGGCGCGTTCGCTGGAAGCCGTCTGGACTGGGGTGGCTTCAGCCGTGACCTCGACCCTCTCTTGAACCTGGCCAACCTGCAAGGCGATCTCGCCAAGCGAGCGGCGCTCGTTCATGGTGATGGTGATGTCCTTCACCTGGTAAGAGCGGAAACCTGCCATTGAAATGTCCAGGGTGTACGGCCCAGGTAGGATGCTGGGGAACAGAAAGATGCCTGAGTCGTTCGATGTTGTTGTTTGGACGGCTCGAGTCTGTTGATTAGTGAGAGTGACCTGCGCGGACGGAACGGCGGCGCCGGCCGGATCAATCACTATGCCTGTAAGCGTACCAGTGATGTTCTGGGCGGATGCGGGGAGGGCAATGAATAGGACCAGTAGCCCGACCGCCACGCGAAAAGCAACGTATCTCGACATCTTGACCCCCTTAGCGCCGGAGAGCGGTTCGCTGAATCGGGCCATGGAACCCGAATCTCGACTAAAACCTCCGGTCTGGGTGGATCATATAACAAGACAATCAAGAGATCAAGCCGTTCGACAGGTACCGTTCGACAGGTACTGCGCTAGCACGTGAGTTGTCCGGTCCAGGCCGGGAGGGGATGCTGGAAGAGTGGAAACGGGCCAGCCGCTGATCCCCGCCCAGGGAGCGGAACGGATAGAGCATCCATCTAGGCCACAGTCGGGTGAAGCAGTCCCTGCGGGTGCGGGGCTGATGAGCCGCCGCCAACCCGGCCGTGGTCCCGCCATCGGGCGCAGCCTCGCGTATCGGTTGGCCACCTGGCGTAGTAGAGTGGAATCAGGGCAGCGTCTGTCCGGCCCGCGCATCAAGCACCGGCCGGCATTCCTTGTCGCGCCCGTCACTTTGGAGGATCGGTTGAACATCGTCCACGGCGGTAATCTGTTCGCTATCGCACGCAGCCGGGGCTGGGATTGGCGCGAGGTGCTCGATCTGAGCGCCTCGATCAACCCTTTGGGCCCGTCGCCCTTGGTGCGGCCGGCAATCGAGGCCGAACTCGACCGCATCGCTCATTACCCTGGCCAGGAACCGGTCGAACTCGAAGAGGCTCTGGCCGCCGCCTGGCATGTCCCAGCCGTTTCGGTCCTGGCCGGCAGCGGCGCTACAGAACTGGTCCACTATGTCGCCAGAGCCGGTTGGCGTGGCCCGGTCTCGCTGGTAACGCCGGTTTGGAGCGAATTCTACCGTGCCTTCCCGCATGCTCTCCGCCTGCCCATCGACGAACCGGAGGAATGGCCCAGCCGCGGCCTGCTGGTCCTCAGCCAACCCGTCAACCCGACTGGCGAGGCGATCCCGGAGGAAATCCTGCGCCGTGCCATCGCCGGACGCGAAGGCCCCGTGCTAGTGGACGAGTCGTTCACCGAATTCACCGATCTCGAATCCGCCGTCGGTTGGTGCGACCTCCACCCGAACCTGCTCGTCCTGCGCACTCTCTCCAAATTCCACGCCCTGCCTGGACTCCGCATCGGCGCGCTGGTCGGCTCAGGTGACTGGATGGCGAAACTGCGCGGCCGCCGCGAGCCCTGGCAGGTGAACGCCCTGGCCGCCGCCGCTGCCCGAGCCGCCCTTTCCGATACTGGCCACGGCGAACGGTCACGCGCCCTGGTCGCGCAGGAGCGCGACTGGCTCCTAGATCAGTTCTCCTCCATCGACGGACTCGATTTCCTGCCCGGCGTGGCCAACTTCCTCTTCGCCCAGACCAGCCGCCCGGCGGCCGAAATCTGCGACTGGTTCCTCGACCGCAAAATCATCCTTCGTAACTGCACCGGACTGCCCGGTGTCGCCGGCGAGGCTATCCGATTCGCCGTCCGCACCCGCGCCGAGAATCAGCGTTTCGTCGACGCCGCCAGGGAGTGCTTTTGCGACCTCTGACAGCGGTCCTGGTTCTCGCCCTGCCTTGGCCCGCATTGTATGGGCAAACCACCTCGCGCATCGTCTCCACTTCGCCCTCGATTACCGAGACGCTGTACGCTCTTGGACTGGGCGGCCGTGTCGTGGGTGTCACCTCTTTCTGTACTTACCCGCCTGAAGCGAAATCGAAGCCGAAAGTAGGCACGTTCCTCGAGCCCGATTACGAGCGCATTCTGGCCCTCAAGCCCGATCTGGTTCTGGTGATCAGAAACCCGATCAACGTCTCGGGCCGCCTCTCGGATCTCGGGCTCAGAACGGCGGACCTGGACATGGATACCGTCGAATCGGTCTTCGCTTCCATTGCCGCCATCGGGCGTCTCACAGGAACCGGCTCACGCGCCGCGGCGTTATCGGCTTCGTTGAAACGCGACCTCGATGCCGTCCGCGCTGCCGGTTCGAAGTCCGGCAGGACTTCGGTCCTGTTCCTGGTCGGCCGCGCTCCCGGGACGCTTCAGAGCATGGTTGGCGCCGGACCGGGGACATTCCTGGACCAGTTGCTTCGTCTGGCCGGCGGGACCAATATCCTGGCCCAGTCGCCGATCCAGTATCCCAAGGTGAGTCTCGAAACGATCCTGGCGTCGGACCCCGACGTCATCATCGACATGGGCGACTACGCTCACGGCTCGGGCGCAAACGAGGCGCGCCGCCGCGAGGAGTTGGCGCTGTGGAAGGCCTATGGCCAGCTCAAGGCCGTCCGCACCGGCCGCGTGCACGCCGTCACCGCCGCACATTTCGTCGTTCCTGGCCCGCGCATGAATGCCGCCGCGCGCGACTTCCTTGCCTTCCTCCATCCCGAAGCTGCGCGAGGCGGCGCACGATGACGCCTCTCTATCGACTTGACCATGCCGGATTCAGCTACGGCGCGGCGCGCGTCCTCTCGGAGGTCACGATCGAGATGCCCGCCGGTTGCCTGGTTGCCCTGACCGGACCCAACGGAGCAGGCAAATCCACGCTGCTCGGGATCATGGCCGGGCTGCGTCATCCATATGAGGGGAAATGCCTGTTTCGCGGTAAGGAGGTCAGGGACTGGAAGCGCGATGCCTTCGCCCGCTCGGTCAGCTTCGTTCCGCAGAGCCTCCGCCTTGAATTCCCGTTCACCGCTGAACAGGTGGTCTTCATGGGCCGCACTCCCTATGCCGGGGGCCTCTTTGAAACGACAGCCGACATCGAAGCTGCCCGCAAGGCGATGGAAATGACCGATGTCGCCCCGTTCGCCCACCGCGATTTCCGGTCATTGAGCGGCGGCGAACGCCAGCGCGTCGTGCTCGCCTCGGCCCTGGCCCAACAGCCCGAAGTCCTGCTGCTCGACGAACCGACCACGTTTCTTGACCTCGAGCATCAACTGTCCACATACCGGCTGTTGCGGCGCCTGGCGGGCGAAGGGTTGCTGGTGGTTGCCGTCACCCACGATCTCAATCTCGCCGCATCGTATTCGGACCGCGTCATCGCCCTGAAGCGGGGCCTTGTCGAAGCCGACGCTTCGCCTTGCGACGCCCTGTCGCCGGACTCGATCCGCCGGATCTTCGCCGTGGACGCCGAATGGCTCTCACGCGGCTCCGGGAAAGGCTGGATCGCCTATGGCGAGTAACACCGTCCCAGCGCTGCAACCGGCAAGTCTGGCCCGCCGCCTGACCGTGATCATGGCCGTCACCGGCTTGTTCCTGGCCGCGGTTCTGCTGCTCGCCCCGCTGGTTGGCTCCACCCGGATCAGCCTGCCCGCTGCCTTTGCCGGCCAATCGCCTGATGCGCAGATCTATTTCGGAGTCCGCTGGCCGCGCGCTATCCTTGCGGCGCTGGCGGGCGGCGCGCTGGCCCTGTCCGGCGCTCTTTTCCAGGCTCTGCTGCGAGACGCACTCGCCACTCCCTACACCCTCGGCGTCTCGTCCGGCGCATCGCTCGGCGCTGTGCTGGCGATTAGTTTCCGCTGGGGTTCGGTGGCCGGAGTGCCCATGGTCTGGATCGCGGCCATGGCTGGCGCGATGCTCACGCTGGCGCTGGTGGCAGGGGTGGCGGTGGAGGGGCGGCGCATGTCGTCGTTCACGCTTCTGCTCGCCGGCGTGACGATCAATTCCATCGTCATGTCGGTGATCATGGTGCTGCACAACCTCGCTTCGGTGGGTCAGTCCTTCGCCATCGTCCACTGGCTGATGGGCGGCGTTGAACCCCTATCCGCTCCGGCCCTGGCCGCCCTGGCCGCGGTCGTGTTGCCGATCTCGGCCGCGGTCTGCTGGAAAGCTCGCGAATGGAACCTGCTGGCCGTTGGCGAGGAATGGGCCACGGCGCGGGGCGTCTCGCCCAGGCGCCTATTGATGATGGGTTATCTGGCCGGTAGCCTGCTCACCGCCACGGTGACCTCGGTCACCGGCCCGATCGGTTTCGTCGGGTTGATTGTGCCGCACGCCCTGCGCTTGAAAACCGGCGCCGATCACCGGCTCCTCATGCCGGCTTCATTCCTGGCTGGAGCGGCGTTTCTCGTCCTTTGCGATACGGCCGCCCGGACGGCGATGTCTGTGGAAATTCCAGTGAGCGTCGTCACGGCACTGGTAGGAGGACCCTTCTTTATTGCACTATTGAGAAGCAGGCGGAAAAGCTTATGGCTCTAGTAGTGGTTGGCGGCGGCCGCAGAAGCGGCAAAAGCCGGTATGCCCATGCCCTGGCAAGCGCTCATGGCCCCAGACTGGCCTTCGTCGCCACGATGCGGCCCGGCGACGACGAGGAAAACCCCGACAAAATCGCCGCCGCGCGCCAGGAGCGCGGATCGGGATTCGTCACCTTTGAGGAGCCGCTCGATATCGCCGGAATTCTTGAGCAGCGGGCGTCGCAGTTTGACGCCATCGTGGTCGACGACCTGACGGTCTGGGTCTCGAATCTCGTCATGTCCGGCGCCGGCGATCCGGAAACTGAAGCCGCACGCTTCCTGGCACTCGCCCCCAACTGCGGCACGGAAGTGGTGGTTGTCACCAGCGATGTCGATTTCGGCTTCCCGGTCGATTCGGCTGCGTCGCGCCAAATGCGGCGCGTGGCCGGCCTGGTCAACCGCCAGGCGGCCGAAACCGCCTCCCGGCTCTACTGGATGGTTTTCGGCATCCCCAAACGCATCCGTTAGCAGTTACGGCCCCGGGAAGTAGTCTTACAGGAAGTCAATGATCGCCTCCGAAGTCAAAGCTGTGCTGGACTCAATCCTGCCTCTGCTCGATGCCCACATCGCCGGTGAGCTTACCAGGCGGCTCGATTCACTCGCCAAAGCTCCCTCCGCTCTGGGCCGTCTTGAAGACCTCGTGCTCCACTTCGGGATCGTCCAGGGATCGGCCACTCCCACTTTGCGGCGTAAGGCGATCTTCATGTTCTGTGGCGACCACGGCGTGGTCGAAGAGGGCGTCGCCCACACGTCGCCGTATTCCAGCCAACTCCGCGTCCAGCAGATCATGCAAGGCGGAGATGCGGTCTCCGTGCTGTGCCGCCGCTTTCACATCGAGCCGGTCCTGCTTGATTGCGGCCTGGCCGGCGCGGCGCCGCACGGCGTCATCCATCTGCACGCGGAGCCCGCCGCTTCCAACATCACCCGCCGGCCTGCCCTCACCGTCGACGAAACAAACGACGCCCTCCTCGCCGGCATCCGTACCGCGGCCGATGCCGCCACCCGTTTCGATGCCGTCGGTCTGGCCCATATCGGCGATGGCGCTTCGACTTCCGCCGCCGCGCTGTTCACCGCGCTGTCCGGACACGAGGCAGCCGAGACCTGTCCCCATACGAACGACCAGCCCGAATCCGCCCACCACCGCATGGTCTCGGCAGTCCGCACCGCCGCTGGCCGCCACGCGGCCGATTGTATCAACCCCTTCGGAGCCCTACGGTGCCTGGGCGGCTGGGATATCGCCGCCATGACCGGCTTCATCCTCGGCGCGGCTCAGAGCCGGCTACCTGTGGTGATCGACGGGTTCGTGCCTGCCGTGGCTGCCCTTGTGGCCCGTTTTATGGCGCCGGATTCGCTCGACGCCGCCATCTTCGCTCACGAATCCGCCCACCCCGCGCACGCCCTGCTCCACGATATCCTCCAGGTCGAACCTTACCTTTGCCTCCATCTCCATCCAGATTCTGGGTGCGCCGCACCGCTCCTGCTCGATCTTATTGAAACCGCGCTCAAACTCGCCAGCGAAACGGCGTCAACCGCCGTATCTCCCGATCCCTTCTGAGCAACAATAGGAATGACAGCTTTCATACTCAAGGAACCGTTTGCTCAGTGATTAACCGTCTCGTCATCGAAAACCTGAAGCACCGGCGGCTGCGCACCGCGCTCAGCGCGCTGTCCATCGGCTTCCAGGTCACCATGATCCTGGCCGTCGTCGGCTTAAGCCGCGGCATGTTGCAGGACTCCAAGAACCGCGCCCGCGGCGCAGGCGCGGATATCTTCGTCAAACCCCCCGCCGCCAGCGCCATCTCGCTGGGCGGCGCCAACATGCCGGAAAAGATGATTTCGGCCTTCTTCAGCCAGCAGCCCCATGTCGTCCGCGCCGCCGGCTCGCTGATCCAGCCCATCGGTGGTATCAGCACCGTCACCGGCGTCGAATTTGACGACTTCGCCGTCATGAGCGGGATCCGTTTCATCGACGGCGGCCGGTTCCGGGACAAGTTCGACGTCGTCATCGATGAATACTACGCCGAACAGAATAAGAAGCGGGTGGGCGACAAGGTCAAGTTCTTAAATAACGATTGGCGGGTCACCGGCATTATCGAAGCCGGCAAACTGGCCCGCATCATCGCGCCGCTCGCCACGCTGCAGGAACTCACCAGCAACACCGGCAAGATCAGCCAGGTCCTGCTCAAACTGGACAATCCGAAGGCCACTGCATCCGTCATCACAACGCTCAAAGCCACGCCTGGGCTGGAAGGCTATTCGATCTACTCGGTTGAGGAATTCGTCAGCATGTTCTCCATCGACAACGTGCCGGGCCTCAAGGCATTCATCTACGTCATTATCGGGCTGTCCATCATCATCGGCTTCCTCGTCGTTTGGCTCACAATGTACACGACCGTGCTCGAGCGGACACGCGAAATCGGCATTCTCAAGGCCCTCGGAGCCTCGCCCTTCGACATCATCAACCTGCTGTTCCGCGAGACCCTGATCCTGGCCCTGGTCGGCTGGGCAGCCGGCATCGGGCTCAGTTATGCCGCCAACGCCACCATCAACGGGCTGGTCCACGCTTCCCTGCAATCGGTGATCGTTTACGACTGGTGGCCCACAGTGATGGCCATCGCCGTCTTCGCCTCGTTGCTGGGGGCCGCCTGGCCGGGCCTCCGCGCGGCGAAGCAGGACGCAATCGAGGCGCTGGCCTATGAGTGACGACATCATCCGGATCAGCGGTCTGAAGAAGATCTACCGCGTCGGCGATGTCGATGTCCCGGCTCTGCGCGGCGTCGATCTGAACGTCGCCCGCGGCGAGTTTCTGGCCGTGGTTGGACCCTCTGGATCCGGCAAATCGACTCTATTCCACATCCTCGGCGGATTGACGCCGCCCAGCGCCGGCCTCATCGTCATCGACGGTGAGGACATGACATCGATGACCGACACCCAGCGGACACGCCTGCGCCGCGGCAAGGTCGGGTTCGTCTTTCAAAAATACAACCTGCTCCCGACACTCACCGCCATGGACAACATCCTCATGGCGCGCCACTTCTCCGGCGGCGACGGCCTGCCCCTCAGCGATCAATTCAATGAACTGCTCCGGCTGCTCGGCATCCAGCACCGGCTCCACCACAAGCCGCGCGCCCTTTCCGGCGGTGAACAGCAGCGCGTCGCCATCGCCCGCGCCCTGGTCAACCACCCGGCCATCCTGCTGGCCGACGAGCCCACCGGCAATCTCGATACCGAGAATTCGGACCGCGTGCTTTCGGTCCTGCGGGACCTGAACGAGAAGCTCGGCCAGACCATCCTCATGATCACCCACAATCCGGAAGCCGCCGCTTACGGCCACCGGACCGTGACCATGCGCGACGGCCGGCTTAAGTAGCCCGCTCATCCACGAGGAAGACCAAGTTGGTGAAGACTCCGCCTTCACCCGACCAAACGAACTCCCGTAGCTCGTCCCTGGCCAGCGCTGCGGCCTCGTAGGCCGTGTAGCCGCAGGCCGACATCAGCGCCAGCAGCCGCGCCGGAGCGTCCCTGCCGTACTCCTCTAGCGCGTAAGTGTTGAATTCGCAGAGGATTGCGGGATGGTCCCGCTCCAGGATCTCCCGCGCGCCGTCCAACGCTTCGGGCTCGAACCCCTCGACGTCGATCTTAATGAAGTCCACCTTTGCGCAGGCCGGAATGCAGTCGCCGGCCCGCACCAGTTCGACCTCTGCCGAACTGTCCTCGCCTTCGCCCGCTACGTGGACCGCGCCGTAGTTCGCCGTCCCAGGTTCCCGTGCGATGGCGATCGACCCACTCCGGCTGCCGCACGCCGCGCGGCGCAGTTTCACCCTGCCGGTCAGTCCGTTTTCCTTGACGTTCTTTTCCAGGAGCCCAAAGTTGAACGGGTCGGGCTCGAAGGCATAGACCTCGGCGCCGCGGGCGGCCATCTTCACGGTGTAGTAGCCCAGGTTCGCCCCCATATCCAAACAAACCCCGCCCGGCCGGGCGAACCGGGCAAACAGCGGCTGCAATTCGCGCTCGAACACGCCCACCGCGATGGGAAAGCCGACAAACGTATCCCGCACGCTGAAGAAGTAGCGTAGGTTCTCGCCGGTTTCGCACATCACGAGGCAGTCGTGCGCCGGCCGCTCGACCTCGAGTTCGGCCAGCCGCGCCCGGAACTCCGGCGCGGCCATCATCCTCCGGGCCAGTTGATCCAGCGACGCAGCCCTGCCTTCGCGCTCGAACCGGAGCGCCTCGCCTGCGTTGGGCCAACGCCCCCAGAGCAGGCGTGCGCCCCAGCTCAGGTCCAGCCAGTCGGACTGGCTGAGATCGCAGACACCCGTCTTCAACCGCCCCTTTGCCGCGGCGTAATCGCGATCCAGCCCCCCCGCCGGCACGCCGGTGGTGACGGCCCGGGGCTGCGGCCGGGCCTGGCCGGCGATCATGATTTCGTTGCGCAGGTGGGGCAGTTCGCGCAGCAGATCGGCCCGCCACTTGGGCAGCCAGTTGTTCGGGTCGGTGAACTGCTCTTCGGGGAATGAGTTGTAAAGAACCTCTTCGAATCGAGTTTCGACGGCATCAAAACCGGCCGCGTCCAGCAGAGTTTCCAGGTCCTGCTTCGAGTAGAACCGGACGTGGCCCCGCCACTCGTGAAACACCATCGCCGCCGTGCCTTCCACCGGCTCGTGCAGAAAGCCGCCGCCCTCCAGGTAGTTCAGCAATCCGCCCAGAAGAAAACTGTTGTCGGTGGTGATGACAAACCGCCCGCCGGGCTTGAGCACCCGCCTTGTTTCGCGCAGGATGTCCAGCGGGTGGTAGAGGTGCTCGATCACATGCGCCAGGATGGCGAAGTCGGCCGACGCGTCCGGCAACGGTAGGCCGTCGGACATGCCCGGCAGTGGGTCTGTGATCTTGACTAGTGGATCAAGATTTACGGGGATTGTCTCGACACCCTGCGCAGCCAGGGCTTGTCTGGACGCTTCGTCCAGCGCCTGGTTCACCGTTGCCAGTACGCGGCAGCCGCGTTTCAGGTGGTCGTTCAGCGCGATGCTAACGGCGAAAGGATAGGCGCCAAGATCGAGCACCGTCTGGCCGGCATCGCCGCCCATGTGGCGGCCGATGAAGTCGAGCGTCACCCAGGCGCGGTGGCACTGGGCCAGCAAGAAGGTGGTCGAATCGCTATATACCCCCGGATTGGATGGGATCCCGTCGAACGGCAGCCGGGGCCGCGTCCGGGCGTACGCCAGGAACTCCTCTGGCGGCAGATTCAGCCAATCCATTCCCGGCTCCCGCACCCGGATCGGCGTGGAATCGGCAAAGACCTCGGCCAGGGGCATGGCGCGGAAGCGGTCGAGGAAACTCTTGAAATTCCGCGCCGGATCCAAACGAACCTGGGCGGGGGCAGTAGTCACCATTTCAAAGGGACTAGTGGGCGCCGGCCGCCGAAGTTCTTCCACTTTCTTGCGACGCGTGCGGCAAGAATTACCAAGGCGGTCAGATGCGCCGGTATATTTTCCCGGTTTGCGCCTTGAGAGTTCGTTTGGTTGCTCTTAACTTATTGATAAATAAGAGCTATGCTGATTGGCACACCCGTTGCTATAAAGTAGGGCAGGTCAAAGTCTACGATGACACCAACATCAGAAGAAATCGCCCCCGTGAAACGCAACGTGCCGTGGCTGGGCGTGGCTCTAGCCGCCGGATTGGTTGTGGTAGGCGGGTTCGCTGCCTGGCAGCATTCCAATTTGGTCAACCTCCAGCTCGAGCTGAAGCAGATGAGCCGAGAAGTGGGCTCATTGCGGGAGTCGGCCACTCAATCCGACCAGCAGATGCTGGAAACCCTCGATGCTCTGCGGGGTGAACTGGATACAACCCAGAAGAAGAACCAGGAATCGGTGGATTCGGCCCGGGCCGCCTTGCGCCGCCAGGCCGACCAGATCACCGCCCGTTTGGCCAAGCGGCAGGATGAGCAGAGCCAGAAGTTCGCCGCCGAGATTGACCAGATCAAGACGAGCGGCGAAGAAACCAAGACCGTCGTGTCGGCCCATTCGGCCAAGTTGACCGACGTGACCACCGAAGTGGGTACGGTCAAGACCGACGTCGCCAGCACGCGCTCCGAATTGGAGAGGACGATCGGCGATCTGCGGCGTACCACCGGCGACCTGGGCGTGATGAGCGGCCTGATCGCCACCAACTCGCGCGAACTGTCGGCCCTGAAGGAACTCGGCCAGCGCGATTACTACGAATTCACCCTGACTAAGCAGCAGAAGCAGCAACGCATTGGCGACATCGTGGTGGCAGTGAAGAAGACCGATCCGCGGCGCAACAAGTTCACGCTCGAACTGGTGGCCGACGACAAGCGGGTCGAGAAGAAGGATAAGACGGTCAATGAACCCGTTCAGTTCTATGTGGTCTCGAAGTCCAGAGTCCCGTATGAACTGGTGATCAACGAGGTGAAGAAGGATACAGTCATCGGTTACCTCTCGACGCCGAAAGTGAAACTGACGGCACAGAGGTAGGCGGTGTGCGGCTGGCGGCGTCGGGTCCCTTGCGACTCGTGGGAAGCGCCGCCGTCAGCCGCGCAAACGGTTTCCGGCGAGCTGGCCGAGGCGCGCAACTAAACAAGGCGCGGGAGCGGGTGCTGGCTTCCGGTAGTGGCCGGTCGGGCGTCTGTCACCGGCAGGGGGGATAGACGCCCGGTCCGGACCATCGATCTTTAGACATTTGTACGGCTCGCGGTGGCCTCCCCAAAAAGGTGACCGCGGGAATTCCTCCGTAACGCGGTAAGAGACAGGTTGTTCTCTCATCGACTCCTTCCCTTGCGGCGCCCCAACGCCGCTCCACGAGGCGGACCGACCTCCGACGGTCCGCCTCAATTTTTTCTACCCCGATTTTCGCGCCCGTCCCGTTTGCTTGACTCTCTTTTGCTATCGCATCCGGCCCCGCCGGCAGTCCCACGCGGCCGCTCCGTTGAAAAACGGCACCCGGACCCGCTCTCTCCGTTCGCGGTTGGCGCGCGCGGGGCGTCTTCATCGCCATTGGCGGCCCGCGGGGCTATACAGACTCCCTTGGGCCTTTCCGGTGTTTCCGCGACGAACGATAAAAGGGCAGCCCCCGCAGGGACTGCCCTGATTGGTTCCGATTGTGCGGATGTGGTTACCGCTGGACGCGGGCCGTGCCGCCCTTGGCGAACTGGCGGACCTGATCGACGGTCGCCATGGTCGTGTCGCCGGGGAATGTGGTCAGCAGCGCACCGTGGGCCCAGCCGAGTTTCACGGCTTCCAGCGGTTCCTCGCCCGAAAGCAGGCCATAGAAGAGACCGGAAGCGAAACCGTCGCCGCCGCCGATACGGTCGATGACGGTGAGTTCGGCCGTGGGGGCGCAATAGGTCTGGCCGTCGATCCAAGCCACGGCGCTCCAACTGTGGTGGTTGGTCGAGTGAACCTCGCGTAGCGTGGTGGCAACCACCTTCACCTTCGGGAAGCGTTTCGTCACGGCGTCGATCATGCCGAAAAAGACGCTCGGGTCGAGCTTCGATTTCGCCGTCACGTCAGGACCTTTCAGGCCGAGGCCGAGTTGCAGGTCCTCTTCATTGCCCACCAGGACATCGACGTTTTCGACGATGCGGTTCATCGTCTCGACTGCCTTGTCGGCGCCGCCAGAGATCTTCCACAGTTTGGCGCGGAAGTTGAGGTCAAATGAGACGACGGCGCCGGCCGCCTTGGCAGCCTTCATGCCTTCGATGATGACTTCGGGCGTGGTGGGCGAAAGCGCGGCGAAGATGCCGCCGGAGTGGAACCAGCGGACGCCGCCCGCGAAGATCTCGCTCCAGTTGAAATCGCCCGGCTTGAGGAGGCCGCCGGCTTCGTTCGACCGGTTGTAGAAGACGATCGGGGCGCGCACACCCTGGCCGCGATCGCTGTAGACGGTGGCCATGTTGGGGCCGCGGACGCCGTCATGCTCGAAGTACTTGTAGAACGGCCTCACGCCCATGGCCTTGACGCGCTCGGCGATCAGGTCGCCGATCGGGTACTTGACCATGGCGGTGGCGATGCCGGTCTTGAGGCCGAAGCAGTCGGCGAGGTTGGCTGCGCAGTTGAACTCGCCGCCTGAGACGTGGATCTGGCATTCCGTGGCCTTGCGGAACGGGATGATGCCGGGATCGAGGCGATGAACGAGGGCGCCGAGTGACACGAAGTCGAGCGCGGCGGTCGCGGGAATGTTCAGTCCGTATTTCATGGGGTTTCCTGATTCTTCGAGGGATGTGGCCGCAGGCAGCGCGGGCCGGGACCTCGAAAGACCCAATATATCAGACCCCGGTATCGGGTTGGCTGCTCAGGCGGCGTCTTCGAGGTGGAAGACGAGGCGTTTGCCGAGGGCGAGGAGGGCTGTTTCGAGGTGATCGAGGCGGGATTTGTGGGTGAGGT
The DNA here is from genome assembly GCA_964604945.1 of uncultured Candidatus Solibacter sp. GTDB lineage: Bacteria > Acidobacteriota > Terriglobia > Bryobacterales > Bryobacteraceae > PNKE01. The sequence continues at coordinate 28,706 of CAZSBK010000013.1, read as the reverse complement.
CGAGCAGGCGGCGATTGCAGGCAGACTGCTGTCGGCCCTTGCGCCAGCCCGGAGTCTAGTAGATTGATTGGGCATGACTGAGTTCCAAGCCGACCGATTCGTCGAGGCCGTAATGAACGTTCGGGACCTCCACTATGTCTTTGCTCTCGACACTGACGAACAGAAACGTCGCGAGTTCGTGGGCGTAGTTGATCAAGTGAGCAACATCGCTTTACAGTCGCAGTGGCGTGAAGTTACCAACTTACTCGAAGACTTCAAATCACGTCTCACTGCTGGCCCTCTTGTCGATGAGATCCTGTTGGACCGCGCCGAGACGATTGAGAACCTATTCCGATCCGCCGCCAGGCACCACCTACTTCTACTGCTTGACGAGGAGGCGGCCAAGGAGTATGCGTATGGCCCCAACCTACTGGGGAAGAAGGTGGCTGCTGCGTTTCCATCAGCGGCCTTCGACTTGGATGAGGCGGCCAAGTGCCTGGCCCTGGAGCGGTACACTGCTGCCGTTTTCCACCTCATGCGGGTGCTTGAATCAGGGCTTCATATTCTGGGACAAGCATTCGGCGTGAGCACGCAGCGCCCCGATTGGCAAAACACGATCGATCAGGTAGGCAGTGCGATAAGGTCGAAGAAAGGAGCGGCTGATTGGCCGAACAGTACGGACTGGCGCGCAGATCGGGAATCCTACGCGCAAATGCTGTCGTCATTGGAAGTCCTGAAGGACGCCTGGAGAAACTCGACGGCACATGCCAGAGCGAATCACGACGCAAAGGATGCTCACCGGATACTACACCAAGTTGAAGCCTTCATGTCGAAACTGGCAACCCGCCATGCTGAGGGTCCGTAAACCTCTTTGATCGGGGGTGGGCAGCAGGGGAACCTGCGCCCTACGTCTGTTTGCTGCTCAGTCGAGGTCGTCGCGGCGGGCATACAGGCGATCGACTTCGTCGCGGAAGTTGTCGAGAACCTGTTTTCGGCGGAGTTTCATGGTGGGCGTGAGTTCGCCGGCCTCGATGGAGAAGTCGCGGTCGAGAATGTGGAATTTGCGGATCTGCTCATAGGGGGCCAGTTGCTTATTGACCCGCTGGATGATGCGCTTCACCTCGGCCTGGGCGGCGGCGGACTGGGACAGGCCGGCGGTGGTCAGTTCGGCGCCGGGATCGAGCCCAGGGATGGAATCGGCGACGGCAGGGTTCAGCGTGATGAGCGCGGCGACGTAGGGCAGGCGGTCGCCGACGAGAAGGATCTGCGCAATGAGCGGTTCAAGTTTGAAGAGAGACTCGATGCGCGCGGGGTAGATCTTCTTTCCGTTCGAAGCTACGAGGATCTCCTTCTTGCGGCCGGTGATGCGGACATAGCCATCGGCGTCGATTGTGGCCAGATCGCCGGTATGGAGCCAGCCGTCCCTAAGCACCGCGGCGGTGGCTTCTGGATCCTCGAAGTAGCCATCGAAGATGGTGGGGCCGCGGAAAAGGAGTTCGCCTTCCTCGCTTATGCGGGCTTCGACTCCGGGCAGGGCCTTGCCAATGGAGCCGGGCATGGGGCGGTCAACCAGATTCAGGCAGACCACGCCGCCTTCGGTGAGTCCATAGCCTTCGATGAGGGGCAGGCCGATGGCGGAGAAGAAGTTGGTGAGCGACGGCGCGAGGGGTGCGGCGCCGCTGACGGCGATTTTCAACCGTCCGCCGAGGCGCTCCCGAATCTTGGAGAAGATGACGCGGTCGAAGAAGCCGTACGAGGCCCTGGCGAACGGCGACGCTTCGCGCCCCTCGCGGCGGGCGCGGGCGATCTCCTGGCCGACGCCGAGCCCAGTGTAAAAGAGTTTGCGGATGACGGCCGGTTTTTTCCGGATCTCGGCGGTGATGCTGGCGTACATGCGCTCCCAGACGCGGGGCGGTGCGACGAAGAACGTGGGCTTCACCGAGCGCAATTCAGCCGGAAGCCGCGACAGGCCCTCCGAGAAATAGACCGGCACGCCCATGCGGACCATGAGGAGTTCGACGCCGAAGCGCTGGGTGATATTGGCGGAGGGCAGGAACGCGAGGGCTGATTCGAGGTACTCGACGGGCAGTACATCGCAGCCGATATCGCAGTTGGCTACAACGCTTGCGTGCGAGGAAAGGCCCATCTTGGGTTCGCCGGTGGCGCCGGAGGTGAGATAGAGGATGCAGTGCGAGGAAGGTTTCAGTTCAGCGGTGAAGCCGGCGACGTAATGCGAGTGCAGGGCCATGGCCTCGCGGCCGCGTTTGCGCAGTTGAGCTAGCGTGATGGCGCCATCGGACTCGCCCGTGAGCAGGATTCGATGAGCCTGGACAGCGCCGGCGCCTGCCTGCTCCAGGGCGGCCATGGTCTTCGGGCTCTCATAGAAGATGGCCTTGGGCCGGCACGCGGCGAGGGTGCGGGTCTGGTCGGTGCAGGCAAGCGACGTGTAGACAGCGGCCGAAACGCCGCCGGCGGCCATGATGGCGAAGTCGGCCAGGCAGAATTCGGCGCGCGTCTCAGACGCCAGCGCAACCACGTCGCCCAACCGGATCCCCAAGGAGCGCAGACCGGCGGCGATCTCCTCGACCAACTGCCGGAACTCGACCCAGCTGTAGGTTCGATATCCGCCCTTGCCGTCAGGCTGGTGCAGGGCGGGTTCAAGCCCGTAAGCCTCAGCCGAGGCGACAAGCATGTTGTAGACGTTCCGGTCGGACGGCGCCAGGTTAGCGGTGAGTTTTCGCATGAGCGAAGCTCCGGCCGGACTTGGGATTGAGGACACGCATCGTTCTCTTTAGAATAGATGGGATGGCGTACGAAGAGGAACTGACCCTAACGGTGGAGCTCGCCCGGCTTGCGGGCGAGACGGCGCTGCGCTATCAGGTGGACGGTTTCGAGGTAGAGGACAAAGCCGACGACTCGCCTGTAACCGCGGCCGACAAGGCGTGTGAACGGCTGATGGCCGAGGCCATCGTCAGGCACTTCCCGGACGACGGCATCCTGGGCGAGGAAGGTTCCTCGAAGCCTGGCACGAGCGGCCGGCGGTGGATTATCGATCCCATCGACGGCACGCGGGACTTCGTTCGTGGCAACCGGCTCTGGGCAAACCTGATTGCCCTTGAGGCCGAGGGCGAGGTGAAAGTGGGCGCCTGCGGGTTCCCGGCGCTGGGCGAACTGTACTACGCGGCACGCGGCCACGGCGCCTGGCGGGAGTTCACCGGTATGAAGACGAGATTGCACGCGTCCGGGGTAACTCAGATAGAACGTGCGGTGTTATGCGGCAATATCGTGGCGAAGCTGGAAGGATTCGCGGACCGGGACCGGTTTCTGGCTTTCGCCGCGCGGTTCTGGTCGGCGCGCTGTCTCGGGGGCGCCTGGGACGTGATGCAGGTGGCGGCGGGAAAGATGGACGTATGGATCGAGCCGTCGGCCAAGCCGTGGGATTTTGCACCACTCCAGGTGATAGCGGAAGAGTCTGGGGCGAAGTTCTTCACCTTCGGAGGCGGCCGGTCCATTTATGATGGATCAGCTGTGATCTGCGTACCGGGCCTGGAAGGCGCGGTGAATGAGGCCCTGGGCTTCGGCGGCTGAAGGAAAGGCGTCTTCCATTGAAAATGTACGAACCCGCAGAGTTCCTCTTGCATCTACTATCTATACACTTTTAAGATAAACGTGTATTTTGATCTAACTCTCTAGAGGTCCCCATGATCTATTCGCGATCCGCGGAGTACGCCATCCGGGCGTTCGTTCATTTGGCGTCGGTGCCGGAAGGCAAGTACGCCATGGTGAAACAAATAGCCGAGCGGGCTGACATCCCGTCGCACTTTTTGGCCAAGATCCTTCAGCAACTGGCGAGGAAAGGATTCCTTCGTTCGAGCAAAGGCCCAACCGGCGGTTTCAGCCTCCGGGTACCGGCCAAAGACCTGACGCTGGTCATGATTGTGGATTCGGTTGATGGATTGACCGACTATGAGCGCTGCCCCGCCGGCCTTGCCGAGTGCAACGACCAGGCGCCGTGCGGCATGCACGATAGCTGGAAGGGCCTGCGGGGTCGTATCATGGAATATCTGGAGCGTACTTCCATCGAGGATCTGGCTTTGAGCCTCGAACAGAAGAAACGCAATCTGGAGAAGGGCCGCAAGCCGAAGCGCACGGCGAAGAAAAACGCCTGAAGTCTCCGGCCGATTGCGCCAGCGGACCGTCAGGGGCGGGCGTGCAGCGCCTCGCGCGGTTCGGAATGCGAGACGAAGGAGGCTTCATGCCGATTAAGAATGGGGAGATCCCCGCGCCGCACAACATGCTTGTGCCGATGGTGGTCGAGCAGACGTCGCGAGGCGAGCGGGCGTTCGACATCTATTCGCGTCTGCTGAAGGAAAACATCATTTTCCTGGGCACGCCGATCGACGACCAGGTGGCCAACCTGGTGATCGCCCAGATCCTCTTCCTGGCCGCTGAAGATCCCGAAAAGGACATCTCGATTTACATCAATTCGCCCGGCGGCTCGATTACCGCGGGGCTGGCAATCCTGGACACGATGAATCTGGTCGAGTGCGACATCGCCACTTACTGTGTGGGCCAGGCCGCGTCGATGGCCGCTGTGCTGCTGGCCTGTGGCGCCAAGGGCAAGCGCTATGCGTTGCCTCACTCGCGGGTGCTGATCCACCAGCCGTCGATGAGCGGGCTCGCCGGCCAGGCGACTGACATCGACATCTATGCCCGCGAGATTCTGCGCATGCGCCAGATCCTGAATCAGATCCTGGCCACGGCCACGGGCCAGGACGTCGATCGGATTGCCAAGGACGTCGATCGGGACTACATCATGGAGTCCGATCAGGCGCTCGGGTATGGCATGATCGACCGCATCATCTCGCGGCTGAGCGACCGCTGATCACAACGCGGTCACGCTGAGGTACTTCTCGTAAGCGCGGTCCCATTCCGGGGCCGCGTTTGCTTTGTAGGTGTCCATCGGGAAAGAATCGCGGACCACCTGCCGCAACGCGGCAAGGTCGTCCACCACGCCCGCGCCCATGGCCTGAACGAGGATGTTGCCGGCGGCGGTGGCTTCGGTGGGTCCGGCGACGACTTCTCGGCCGGTCGCCTCGGCGACCAGACGATTCAGTAGTGTATTCTTTGATCCGCCACCGACGATGTGAACGACTTCGATCCTGGTGCCGGTCACCGATTCCAGGCTTTCGAGGACCTGGCGGTAACGCAGGGCGAGGCTTTCGAGAATCAGGCGAACGGTTGCAGCGGGCGAGTTGGGCGGTGTCTGGCCGGTCTTGCGGCAGTAGTCGGCGATGCGCTGCGGCATGTGGCCGGGTTCAAGGAACGCGTCGGGATGGATGACCGCGGAGAACGGCTCGGCTGCCGCGGCCATTTCGGTCAACTGTGGGTAACTGTACTCAGACCCTTCCAGTGCCCATGCCCGGCGGCACTCCTGCACCAGCCACAAACCGGCGATGTTGCGCAGGAAACGGACCTTGTCCGACGCTCCGATCTCGTTGGTGAAGTTCAATTCGAGGGCTCTCGGGCTGATCACCGGGCGGTCAAGCTCGACCCCCATCAACGACCAGGTCCCGCTGCTGATGTAGCACCAGGGCCGGTCGCTCTTCGCCGGGACAGCCGCAACGGCCGAAGCCGTGTCGTGGGAAGCTGTCGCATAGACTGGTGTTGCGCCAAGGCCTGAGAAATCGCCGATCTCCTCGACGAGCGTGCCGAGCCGGGTCCCCGGATCGACGATGGTCCCGAGCAGGTTCGACGGCAATCCGAGAGCTGTGAAGAGTTCGGCCGAATACTGCTTGTTCGTGGGGTCGTAAAACTGCGATGTGGATGCGATGGTTCGTTCGTTCTTCTGCGCCCCAGACAACCAGTAGCTGAGCAGGTCGGGCATGAACAGGAGCCGCTCGGCGGCGTTCAGGCAAGGCGCCTGGGCCAGTTTCATCGAGTAGAGTTGGAAGACCGTGTTGAACTGCATGAACTGCGAGCCGGTCAATTCGAAGATCCGCTCGCGCGGCACGGTCGCGAAGGCTCTTTCGAGCATGCCGTTGTTGCGGGCATCCCGGTAATGGCGGGGATTCTCGACAAGGCGGCCGGCCGCATCGACCAGCCCGTAGTCGACGCCCCAGGTGTCCACCCCGACTCCGTCCAGCACCAGATGGCGCTCGCGTCCGGCCACGCGCAGGCCCTCGCGAATATCGTGGAACAGCCTGAACGTGTCCCAGTAGAGCCCATCGGGCAGGCGAACCGGTTCGTTCAGGAAACGGTGTAGTTCCTCTAGCTCCAGCCGTCCCTCATGGAGCCGGCCCAACATGGCGCGCCCGCTTTCGGCGCCGAGATCAAATGCCAGGAAGTTGTTCATAGTGTTAAATCGAGAAGGACTTTGCCGGCCCCGCCGGCGTACTCATGGAGCATCTCGAAGGCGTTCTGCGCCTGTTCGAGAGGCAAAGCGTGCGTGATCAAGGTGGTCGGAATCTGGCCCGAGGCCAGCAGAGCGGCGGCTTGCCGGCCCTTGTGGTTGGACCGTTTGATGACCTGCAGGTCGAGTTCCTTGGCCATGGCCGTGTGGAGATCGACCTCGAAGTTCAGCGGCGTGGGTATCCCGATGAACGTGACCCGCCCGCCCGGGCGGGCACACCTGATCCCAAGATTGATCGTTTCGGGCGAGCCGGCGGCATCGTAGATCTGGTGGGCGCCGAGACCGCGAGTCGCCTGCATGACTGCGTCGCGGAAATCTTCCGTGCGCAGGTCCAGGGCTGCGGTTGCGCCCATCCGGCGGGCGATCGCAAGACGGTGCGGGACGCGGTCGCACGCCAGGATCGTCTCAGCGCCGGCGGCCTTGGCCATGGCGATGCCGAGCAGTCCGATGGGCCCGCAGCCCATGACGGCGATGGTCTGTTGCATCCGGACCGGGGCGAGTTCGTAGATATGCACCCAGACGGCGAGCGGCTCGACCAGCGTGGCCTGATGGAAACTGAGCCCCTCCGGGACCGGGTCGGCGTTGTGCACGGGAATGATGGCGTAGTCGCGCAGGAATCCGTCAGCGCTGGGACCGCCCATGAAGCGCGATGATACGCAAAGGTTGTGGCGGCCCTGGATGCAAAACTCGCAGTGGCCGCAGGTGAGCGATGGCTCGATCGAAACAAGGTCCCCGGCCTTGAAGCCATGGACGCCCGGACCGGTTTCGACGATCGTGGCAACGGGTTCGTGGCCAAGTACCTGCGGGTAGCGCGCCGGGTTGCCATGGATGTGGCCGTCCGCCCACCAGTGCACGTCGGAGCCGCAGAGCCCAACGGCGGCCAGTTTGACTAGCAACTCGCCCTGGCGCGGGCCCTCGGGCATGGGCGCTTCGATCAACTCAAGCCGGCGCGGCTGAACTAGCGGGACGGAACGCATAGGTGTGAACAGGATCACTTTATCTCAAGTAGGGGGGTGTTGGACGGGACCGTGCGGCAGGGTGCTGGATGCATAATGGAGCCATGACGATCACGGGACGCCTGACCCTGGCCGCCGCGTTGGCTTGCGGCGTGGCGGGCGGCCTTGCCGCGCAGACCCCGCCGGAACCAGTGAAGTGGACTCCGCTGTTTGACGGAAAGAGCCTCAACGGCTGGAAGCAGACCCCGTTCACCGGCCGCGGCAAGGTTCGTGTCGAAGGGGGAATAATCGTTCTCGGCAGCGGGCACCTCACTGGCATCACGTGGACGGGCGAGTTTCCCAAGACCGGCTATGAGATCCGCTTCGAGGCGGCGCGGCTGGAGGGCAGTGATTTCTTCGCCGGCCTCACTTTCCCGGTCGCCGATTCGTTTTGTTCCTGGATCAACGGAGGATGGGGCGGCTCGGTGGTCGGGCTGTCGAGCCTGGACGGCGACGACGCCTCGGAAAACGACACCTCGACTGCGCACGATTTCGTGAAGGGCCGCTGGTACGTCTTCCGGCTTGCGGTGACTCCAACCCGGATCCAGGGCTGGATCGACGGCGAACTAATCATCGACGCCGGCATTCAGGGCCGGCGTGTGGATCTCCGCCCAGGCGAGATCGATTTGTCCACGCCGCTTGGCTTCGCCAGCTACTCGACGGTGGCCGGCCTGAGAAAGCTCGAATACCGGCGGCTCGACGGCAGCCAGGGTAAGTAGCCGTTTACTTTTCTTGCCAGATCAGCCGTCGCGCGCGATATAATCCGCTCAGCAGCGGCCGGACGAGCCGTGCAAGGAGACCAATGAATCGACGATATTTCATGATGAGTTCGGTGGCGGCTACCGCGGTTCAATCGGTGCGGGCCGTCGCCAGTCCTAATGACACCGTTCGCGTCGCCGTGGTCGGTTGCGGTGGACGCGGCAACAGCCACATGGGCGCGTGGACAAACATGCCCAACGTCGAATTGGCCGCGCTTGTGGACGTGGACGATTCACATTCCGAGCGCTTTATCGGCAGCCTGCAGAAGCGCGGCAAGCAGCCGGTGCCGGCGTTCCGCGACATCCGCAAGGTGCTCGACGACAAGAACATCGATGCCGTCTCAATCGCCAGCCCAAATCACTGGCACGCACTGCAAACCATCTGGGCTTGCCAGGCGGGCAAGGATGTCTATGTCGAAAAGCCGGCAACGCACAATGTGTTCGAGTCCAAACAGATCGTCGCCGCCGCCCGAAAGTACAACCGCATTGTCCAGATGGGCAGCCAGAGCCGCTCGTCCGCGGCGCTTCAGGAGGCCGTCCAACGGCTGAAGTCCGGCGAGTTCGGCGAGATCTACCACGCCCGCGCACTCTGCTTCAAGGCGCGCAATACGATAAATAAGACCCCGGTGGAACCCGTTCCGCCCGGCGTCGACTACGACATGTGGTGCGGGCCCGCTCCGGTGCGTCCCTTCACCAAGAACCGCTTCCACTACAACTGGCACTGGTTCTGGGATACCGGCAACGGCGACCTCGGAAACCAGGGCATCCACGAAGTCGACATCGCCTACTGGGGTTCGGGGTGGAAACACCCCACCAAGGTCACGGCCGCCGGCGGCAAGTACATGTTCGACGACGACCAGGAGACGCCGAATACGATCCTGGCATCGCTTGAATTCGTGGTTGACGGCAAACCCAAGCTGATGACCTTCGACACCCGCCACTGGTACAACAATCACGAGGGCGGCATTGGCGGCGAACGCGCCGGCAACACCATCGGCAACATCTTCTATGGCTCGAAGGGCTACCTCGTCATCGACGGCTACAACAAGTACTACAGCTTCATGGACCGCGACGGGAAACCAGGCCCGACGAACAACACGCGCGACAATCACTTCGAGAACTTCATCTCCGCGGTGCGCAGCCGCAAGCGCGAAGATCTCAACGCGGAGATCGAGCAAGGCGCCTGGAGCTGCGTGCTGATGCACCTGGCCAACGTCTCTTACCGTGTCGGCCGCACGCTGCACTGGGATGAGAAGACCTGGACCGTGAAGGGCGACCCGGAGGCCAACAAGCTTCTGACCCGTCCCTACCGTGCGCCTTACATCGTTCCAGCGAAGGTGTAGGATTCAGTCCGGGAAACGAATTAACTGTTTGAATGAAGGGTCCGCGCGCAGCCAGCCCGGCGCGAGCGGACCCTTTTTAGGTCGCCGGACGTCAGTAGCGCAGGTACTTGGCGCGGATCTTGTGGAACCGCTCCAATCCGGGTTGCCAGGAGATGGCTAGAACCGCCGGAAGTGCTTGTTTCCCAAGACCTTCGCGGATGGCTGACGTGCCGGCCAGGATATCGACGGGCATTTTCTTGTATTCGTATTCGAAGGGCGGTTGGCGCCAGGCAAACTGCTTCGGGTACAGCTCAATGACGGCCGACAGTAAGGCGAGGCCGGTCAGGTAAGGGCGGAAAGCGCCGCGATCCAGCACATGAATCTGGACCCCGCCGCACAGCCGATCTCTCCATTTGTCGTAGACGGGTTTGAACCAGGTGGGCCGGAACCGCACGGCCGGGAGGTTCGATGCGTTTAGGCGATCAGCGAGGCGATGCGGGTCGATGAACGGTGCGCCCACAAGCTCAAAGGGATGTGTGGTTCCGCGGCCCTCCGACAGGTTCGTTCCCTCCACCAGGACTGTGCCCGGGTAGACGGTGGCTGTTTCCAGAGTCGCCATGTTGGGCGACGGCATCACCCAGGGCAGGTTCGTTTGGTCTAGCCACAGTTCGCGCTTCCAGCCGCGCACTTCGATGACCTCGAGATTCGCCCCGATGCTGTACTCCTTGTTCAGGAATGTCGCGAGTTCGCCGGCTGTTAGTCCGTGGCGCATCGGCAGCGGATGGAGGCCGATGAATGATCTGAATTCGGGATCGAGCACGTTGCCTTCGACGTCCATGCCGCCGATCGGATTGGGCCGGTCCAGCACGACGAAACGGACTCTGGCTTCAGCACAAGCCTCCATCGCCAGGGCCATGGTCCACATGAAGGTGTAGGCGCGCGCGCCGACGTCGAACAGGTCACAGAAGACGACGTCCAGGCCCTTCAGCATCCGGCTGGTTGGCTTGCGGTGTTCGCCGTAGAGGCTATGGACGGGGATGCCCAGACGCGGATCGATCTCGTCGGCCGACTCGATCATGTTGTCCTGCTGGTCAGACTTGAATCCATGCTGCGGACCGAACAGGGCAGCGAGTTTGAGTTCGCGGCTGGCGGCGAAGCGATCCGCGGCATGGACCAGATTGCGGTCGACCGACGCCGGGTTGGCAATCAGGCCAACCTTCATGCCGCGATAGGGTTCAATTGTATCCAGGAACAGCCGGTCCAGGCCGGTGGAGCAGGCAGGCTCTTTGGAAGCGCGGGAACCGAACGCCTGGCGCCGGCTCAAAGCCACCGCGAGCGGAACCGAAGCGATACTGGCGACGAATCCACGCCGGGCTGCCTTGTCGAACGAGACGGTTCGCATGAGAACTAGGGTATACCGGTCCAAGGTAGTGGTCCTTGCGGCGGTTCGCCAAACGAACCTTCCGCACACACCCCGGTAGTCCGAAGTCCAGTGTTTTCTTATCTCAAGGGTCGGTTCTCCGGGACTGCGCAGGTGATGACTTCAATGGCGCCGTTGACATCAAAGCAAAAATACCACAATCTATATAGAGATATGGTAGTTTCGTACTCTCGACCCTTTTATATCTTGATTGTTTCGTGTGTGTTACTCGGCCTGCTCGGATGCGGGGATTCGGGTCGTGAGCGGAAATTGCGGCACGTCTCCTACGATCCGACCCGGGAGTTGTACCAGGACGTCAACGAAGTGTTCGCCGCCGAGTGGAAGGCGAAGACCGGCGAGACGGTTGGCATCGAGATGTCACATGGCGGCAGCGGGAAGCAGGCGAGGTCCGTGGTCGACGGGTTGGAAGCCGACGTTGTCAGCCTGGCGTTGGCATTCGACATCGATGCGATCGTGGAGCGCGGGAAGTTGATCCGGCCCGACTGGCGGGAGCGGTTCCCAGGGGGGAGCGTCCCTTTCAGTTCGACCATCGTGTTCCTGGTCCGTCCCGGCAACCCGAAGGCCATCAAGGACTGGGACGACCTGATCCGGCCGGGAGTTCAAGTGATCACTCCCAATCCCAAAACGTCGGGCGGAGCAAGGTGGAACTACCTTGCGGGGTGGGGGCAGGCCCTCCGGCGGACGGGAGGCGATGAGGCGCAGGCTCGGGCCTATGTTGAAGCCCTCTACCGGAACGTGCCGGTGCTCGATTCAGGCGCGAGGGGTTCGACAACCACCTTCACGCAGCGTGGTATCGGTGATGTGTTGGTGACATGGGAAAACGAGGCGCGGATGGCGATGGATGCCTTTGGCTCTGGACGGTTTGAGATCGTCACGCCGAAAACGAGCATCGTGGCCGAGACGCCGGTGGCGGTTGTGGATGCGGTGGTGGACAAGCGAGGCACGCGCGACCTCGCCGAGGCATATCTCAAGTTCCTGTACTCCGACAAAGGGCAGGCCCTGGCGGCCAAACACCATTTCCGGCCCGGTTCGACAGGCGCGGCCGCGGACGTTGCCGCACACTTCTCCAGAATCGAGCTGTTCACCATCGAGCAGATCTGCGGCGGCTGGCGTCAGGCGCACGACAGGCACTTCGCCGCCAACGCGCTGTTTGACCAGATTTACCAGCCGGGTGGGGCGAAGTGATCCAGTTCGCCTTTCCGCGGCGCCGCTACAGTATCTTGCCTGGGTTTGGGCTGACGCTGGGCTATGCGTCGCTTTACCTCAGCCTCGTCGTCCTGCTGCCCATGGCGGCGCTGGCCTCGGGCGTCTTCAATATGAGTTGGGCGCAGTTCGCCGATGCGGCGTTCGACAAGCGCGTGTTGGCATCCTACCGTCTGACGCTGCTCTGTTCCCTTGCTGCGGCACTGATTAACGTTCTCTTCGGATTCATAGTGGCGTGGTGTCTTATCCGGTACAGGTTCCCCGGCTGGCGGATCGTGGATGCCATTGTCGATTTGCCATTCGCTTTACCGACGGCTGTTTCCGGCATCGTCCTCACGGCGCTGTACGCGCCGAACGGCTGGTTTGGAGAGCCGCTGGCGAAGTTGGGAGTCAAAGTGGCCTATACGCCGCTGGGCATCGTCGCCGCACTGGTCTTCATCGGGCTGCCTTTCGTAATCCGGATGGTTTCTCCGTCCATTGATGAACTGAACCCCGAGATCGAGTTGGCGGCGGCGAGTCTCGGTGCGGGCCGCTGGCAGAGCTTCCGGCGGGTTCTATTGCCTGCGCTTGCGCCCTCGCTCACGTCGGGATTCGCACTCGCATTCGCGCGCGGGCTGGGGGAATACGGGTCGGTGATTTTCATCGCCGGGAACATGCCGATGAAGACAGAGATCACGTCGCTGCTCGTCGTCACGAGACTGGAGCAGTTTGACTATGCAGGGGCCTCTGCCATTGCGGCGGTCATGCTGGGAGCTTCATTCGTTTTGCTTCTTGCAATCAACTATGTCGAATGGCGCAGCTCTTCGCGTTACCGGAGTACGGCATGACCGGAAGCGACTCGAAGTGGGTTCGTCTGGTCCTGATCACGATCGCCCTGGCCTTTCTGTTTGTGATGCTGGTGGCTCCGATGGCGGCAGTGTTCATCGAAGCGTTCAGCAAGGGTATGGCAGTTTACTGGCGCAACATCACCGATCCGGCGACACTCTCGGCCATGCGGTTGACCCTGGCCGCGGCGGCGATATCAGCGCCCCTGAATGGCCTTTTCGGTCTGGCCGCGGCCTGGGCCGTCACGCGGTTCGATTTCCCTGGCCGCAGTCTGCTGGTGACGCTGATCGACCTGCCTTTCGCCGTGTCGCCGGTGATCGCGGGCCTGGTTTTCGTGGCCGCATTTGGCTCCCAGACCGTCGTTGGAAGCTGGCTCGCCGGTCACGGTCTTCGCATCATCTTCGCTACGCCCGGCATTGTGCTGGCAACGTTGTTCGTGACTTTTCCGTTCGTCGCCCGCGAGCTCATCCCGCTGATGCAGGAGCAGGGCACGGATGACGAACAGGCGGCGATCACTCTCGGCGCGTCAGGGTGGCTCGTCTTTTGGCGCGTCACGATGCCGCGAATCCGTCTGGCGCTGGTGTATGGACTGATTCTCGCGAATGCACGCGCCATCGGTGAATTCGGCGCCGTTTCAGTCGTCTCGGGGCATGTCCGCGGGGTGACCAACACGCTGCCGCTCCATGTCGAAATCCTCTACAACGAATACAACTTCACGGGTGCATTCGCAGTGGCGTCGCTGCTCGCGATCTTCGCGCTGGCGACCATCGCCGCGAAGAACATTCTCGAATGGCGTCTGCGGCGGGCACGGACGGAAGGGGAGGCATCATGAATATCGGTCTCGAACATGTCAGCCGGCGGTTTGGCGGCTTCACGGCGCTCGATGACGTGAACCTGGAAATCCGTCAAGGCGAGTTGCTGGCATTGCTCGGGCCATCCGGCTCAGGCAAGACGACGCTGCTGCGGATCATCGCCGGTCTGGACGCGCCGGACGAGGCGTCCGGCACTCGAATCCGCATGGATGGCGAGGAGATTGACTGGCACAAGCCCCGGCCGCATCAGGTGGGTTTCGTCTTTCAGCATTATGCGCTGTTCCGCACGATGACCGTCATTGAGAACATCGCCTTCGGGCTGCGCGTCAAACCCAGGGCGGAGCGGCCCAACGAGGCGGCCATCCGGGCGCGCGTGAACGAACTGCTCGCGCTGATCCAGCTTGAAAGCGTCGCCGGACGCTACCCCTCTCAGTTGTCAGGCGGGCAGCGCCAGAGAGTCGCCTTGGCGCGCGCCTTGGCGATCGAACCCAGGATTCTGTTGCTTGACGAGCCGTTTGGCGCGCTTGACGCCAAGGTCCGGCAGGATCTGCGGCGCTGGTTGCGCAACCTGCACGACAAGATCCCGGTGACCAGTGTGCTGGTGACGCATGATCAGGAAGAAGCGCTCGAGGTGGCCGACCGGATCGTGATCATGCGCGCCGGCAGGATCGAGCAGGCGGGTACGCCGGAGGAAGTTTTTCATCATCCGAAGTCGGCGTTCGTCATGGACTTTCTAGGCAACGTGAATCTGTTTCACGCACGGCTCGAGGGCGAGACCCCGGGCGATGCGAAGACGCAGGTGCGCGCGCGTCCGCACGATCTGGAGGTGAGCCGTGTCGAGGGCGCGGGGCCGGCGGTGCGAGCCAAGGTGACGCGGATTCAGACGGCAGGCGCGGTGGTGAGGGTGGAGGTGGCCACGGAAGAGGGCGAAGCCGTCCTGATCGAAGTGCCGCACGACCGGTTCAACCTGGCCGACGTTGCCGTCGGCGAGGTGGTATTCGTCCGCGTGAAGGATGCACGGGTGTTTCTGGAAGATTACACGATTTGAATCGGGGTTCCCGGGCCGACTGGTCCGCAGGAAGCGTGCCTTCAATAGCGCCCCTTCCAAAGCGCCCGGAGCACCTCTTTAGGTTGCGCTTTCCGCCCGAGGCAGTCGCTCATCCTCGATCCGGCGGTTACAAAACAGAAGATGAGGCCTGCCGCCGGCATCCCAATGAAAAAAATCACCGTCATCGCGATTATGAGCCCAGGTTCATCGCCCGGGGCAGCAGGTTTCGCAGTGAGATCATAACTCAAACCGGGGATGCAAACCAAGCCAAAACAGAGGTAAAGCGAGGCGAAGAGGAAAAGCGGCCTGAGGCCCTTCATCGACGAAGAGACGGTACCTGCCCGTTCGGTCTCAGTCAGCCCTCCGGCTGCCATGAGCTTTCGCTCGACCGCCAGGAGTGCGTTATTCAGTTCGAGTTGTGCGCCTCCTGGCGTGGAGCCCGACGTGAGTGAATGAAAGTGGATGAACGACCCGATGAAGAGGAGCACGCCAATCGCACCCAGACCCTGGAGATTCGGGTTGGCGAATCCTGCTGTCATCAGAAGTGAAACGGCCAGGAAAGCAAATGCTCTGGCGACCTTCTGCTTGTGAGCCTTAAGGACGGGCGCGTGGTTCTGCAAGCTCTGTAGCAGGTTCTCGCGTTCCGCGAGCAACCGGGCGCGCACGTCGCCAAGGTCACTGTTTCGTTCCAACGTAGCGTCGTCTGGCACAAAACACCGCCTTTCCCACAATGGCAATGAAGGTTTCAGGTCTGATAGTAGACTGTATCAGAATCCGGTTCAGTTTCCTTCCCAGGGAAAGCGAGCCCGCCGACGGCGGCGGGCGGATGTCCGGGTTGAGACGGCGTCAGCCTTTGACGCCCATCTTGCGCAGGATCGTCATCAGCGGGCACCAGTTAGTGAAGGCCGACTGGAATAGGTTGAGCCCGACGAAAGCGGTGAAGTAGAGCCAGCGTGGGTCATGGACATAGCTGAGCCAGACGGTCAGCATGACGAAGAAACCTGCGGCGAGGCGAAGGTAACGGTCAACAGTCATTGTGCATTGCTCCTCTGATTGACAATGTAGTAGACGACAGGGACGGTGACGCGCGACAGCAGCAGCGAGGCGATTTCGCCTGCCATCAACGCGATGGCAAGCCCCTGGAAGATCGGGTCGAACAGGATCACTGCGCTGCCAACCACGACTGCGGCGGCGGTGAGCATCATCGGCCGGAAGCGCACGGCCCCAGCGTCGATGACGGCCTCGTCCAGCGGCATCCCTTCCTTCAGCCTCAGTTCGATGAAGTCGACCAGGATGATCGAATTGCGCACCACGATACCGGCGCCGGCGATGAAACCGATCATCGATGTAGCAGTGAAGAAGGCGCCCATCATCCCATGCGCCGGCAGGATGCCGACGAGCGAAAACGGGATAGCGGCCATGATGATGAGCGGCGTCAGGAAGCTCTGGAACCAACCGACGACCAGCAGGTAGATCAGCACGAGCACGGCCGCGAAGGCGATGCCGAGATCGCGGAACACCTCGTAGGTGATGTGCCATTCGCCGTCCCACTTCATGGCGTACCTGGCGTCGTCGCCCGGTTGCGCGGCGGTGAACTGCTCGATCTCGTAGCCGCCGTCCACTTTGAGCTTCGAGATCTTCGGGCCCAGGTTCAGGATGGCGTAGACGGGCGATTCCATGACGCCGGCGACGTCAGCGGTGACGTAGGACACCGGCATAAGGTTCTTGTGGTAAATGTTCGTGTCCGCTGTGGTTGTTTCGATTCTGACCAGTTCGGAAAGCGGCACCAGGTTGCCGGCGCGGCCCATCACTCTGAGCGATGCCAGCCGTGCGGTTTCGCTGCGGGTTGCGCGGTCGAGCCGGACGACGATCGGAATATCCTCTTTCGACTGATCGACGTGCAGCAGCCCGGCTGTCATGCCGGCCGAGGCTGTCATCAGAGTCTGGGCAATGTCGGTCGTCGATACGCCGTTGAGGGCGGCTTTTTCACGATCAACGTGCCAGATCAGTTTTTCCTGGGGATCTTCGAGATACATATCGGCGTCGACGACACCATCGGTCGAGTCGAAGATACCCAGGATCTGGCGGGCCAATTTGTCCCGGCCCTCGGACGTAGGTCCATACACCTCGGCGACAAGAGTTTGCAGCACAGGCGGTCCGGGCGGGACCTCGGCGACCTTGATGCGCGCCTTGGCTTGCTTCGCGATCGGCAACAGCCGCTGGCGAACCGCCTTGGCGATGTCGTGTGATGCGCGGTCGCGTTCGTGCTTGGAAAGCAGGTTCACCTGGATATCGGCCATGTTCGAGCCGCGCCGCAGGAAGTAATGCCGCACCAGGCCATTGAAGTTGTAAGGCGAGGCCGTACCGGCATAGGTCTGGACGTTGACCACCTCAGGTTCGGCGAAAGCGGCCTGGGCGAGTTTGCGGGCGACCTGCTCGGTTTGCTCGAGCGGTGTGCCCTCGGGCATATCGATGATCACCTGGAATTCACTTTTGTTGTCGAACGGCAACATCTTCACCTTGACGAATTCGACATAGACGAGTGCCATGGAGCCGAGCAGGAGAACGACCACCATGCCGAGGAAGCTATACCGGTACACGGGCAAGTGGATCAGCTTGTTCATCGCCCGGCGGTAGAAGATCGTGAAACGGTCCTCGGCGTGTTCCTCGCCGTGGCTGGCATCGCGCTTCAGCAGGCGAATGGCCGCCCAGGGCGTCACCATGAAGGCGACGAGGATCGAAAAGATCATGGCCGCCGTTGCGCCGATCGGAATCGGCCGCATGTAGGGGCCCATCAGCCCGCGAACAAAGGCCATGGGCAGAATCGCGGCGATGACTGCGAGCGTAGCCAGAATGGTCGGGTTGCCTACCTCGTCCACCGCCTCGACGGCCACCTCGGCCAGCGTCCGGTCCTTATTGCCGGGCAGACGGTAGTGGCGGACGACATTCTCGACGACAACAATCGCGTCGTCCACCAATATTCCAATGGAGAAGATGAGAGCGAACAGCGTGATGCGGTTCAGCGTGTAGCCGTAGAGGTAGAAGACAGTCAGCGTCAGCGCCAGGGTCACCGGAATGGCGATGAAGACGATCCAACTCTCGCGCCAGCCGAGCACGAGCGCGATCAGCAGGCTGACGCTGACCACGGCGATACCCATGTGAAACAGGAGTTCGTTTGATTTCTCAGCCGCGGTCTCGCCGTAGTGGCGCGTGATGGTGAGTTCGACGTCGCTTGGGATCAGATGGCCCTTGAGGCCGTCCACCTTGTTCATCACATTGTTGGCGACATCGACGGCGTTGGTCGATTTGCGCTTGGCCACCGAAATAGTGACGGCTGGTTCGAATCCCTGACCCGTCGAGAAGTTCACGTATTGGGTCGATTCCTCGCCGCCGTCGGTGACCTCGGCGACATCACGCAGATAGACCGGTTTGCCGCCTGAGGCGGCGACTACCACGCGTTTGGCGTCTTCTGCGTCACGCAGGAACGAACCGGCTTCGAGGATGAACTCACGGTTGCCCGAGACGGCTAGTCCCCCAGGCAGCCGCGCATTAGACAATTGGAGCGCACCCACAACCTGGAGCGGAGCAAGGTTGAATGCGGCAAGGCGTCCAGCGTCGAGCATCACGCGCAACTGGCGCCGCTGCCCGCCAAGGATGGTCACCTCACTGACATCGGGTACTTGTTTGATCGAATCGTGCAACTGGGCGGCGATTTGGCGAAGCGAGAAATCGTCGTAGCGCTTCGAGTGGAGCGTGAGCGCCAGAATCGGCACGTCGTCGATCGAGCGTGGCTTCACCAACGGCTGCGACGCGCCAGGCGGGATCAGGTCATAGTTGGAGTGCATCTTCTCGTTCAAACGGACGATGGCGTTCTCCTCGTTCTCGCCCACCTTGAACCGCACGATGGCCATGGCGCCGCCGGGCGAAGAGGTTGAGTAAATGTACTCGACGCCGGGGATCTCCCAGAGGAATTTCTCCATCGGCTTGGTGATGCGCTCCTCGACCTCCCTGGCCGAAGCGCCTGGGAAGCCGACGAAGATATCCACCATCGGGACGATGATTTGCGGCTCTTCCTCGCGCGGCAGCATGAAGACGCTGAACGTGCCAAGCATCAGCGAGGCGACGATGAACAGGGGCGTCAGCTTGGAGTTGATCCAGGCCGCGGCCATCTTCCCGGCGATGCCGAGAGCGGGTCTGTCCTGGCTCACGGCCGCACCTCGATCTTCGCGCCGTCGGAGAGCGCCGCTGGGGGATTGGCGACGATCCGGTCGCCGGGCATCAGCCCCGAGATAACCTCGATGCCACCTTCGAGCTTCGCGCCGGTCTTGATCATCCGCGCGCGCGCCATGCCTCCGTCGGCGACAAAGACGATTTGAATTTGGCCTTGCTCCCGGATAGAGGAAGCCGGCGCCGCCATCGCCTGTTTCTCGCCATCAGGGAACAGCGCCCTGCCAAACAGGCCTGAGCGAATCAGCGGCGAGGCGGGCAAATCGATTCGAGCGGTGAATGTCCGCGAAGCCGTGTCCATCGCAGGGACGATCTCCGAAACACGCGCCTCAATCTCACGGTCAAGCGAATCCAGCCGCACTTTCACCTTCGATCCGGCCTTGATGGTCGCGATGCGCGATTCCTCGACAGCCGCTTCCAACCGGTACGCCCCAGCCTGTTCGATGATCAGGATCGGCATCCCCGGAGTTGCCAGCATTCCCGGTTCTGCTTTGCGCTCGATTACGATGCCGGTGAATGGCGCCTTCACCTCCATGTAGGCTTTGTTCACGGATGCCTGGGCAAGTCCGGATTCGGCCTGAGCGATTTTGGCGCCGAGTTGCGTTCGTTTGGCCAGCGCCATCTGGTGGTTGGCCTCGGCCATCCGGTGGCGTGCCTGGACTTCATCGAACTCCTGGCTGGTGATTGATTTCTGGTCGTAGAGCGACTTCATCCGCCTCAAAGTGGAGGTCGCCAGATCGAGTTGGGCTTTGGCCGCGGCGATTGCATTGTCGACTTCCGGCTCGGCGGCGCGAGCCTCGGCCACGGCGGCGCGGGCTTGCGCGACAGCGTCGTCGATCTCCTTGGCATCGATTACGGCCACGGTTTGTCCTGCGCGGACCGTGTCACCCGCCTGCGCGCCGACCGAACGAATGTAGCCCATGATGCGGGCTGAAAGAACGCTGGTCGAACTGGCGCGCACCGTGCCCGTTGCTTCGTAGATAGTGGCGACCGTCGCCGGCCGGACCTCGACGACGCCGACTGGAACGGTCGGACCCTGCGCCGCGGCCTTCTTCTCCGGTGTGTGAGAGCCGCAACCGCTCAGCAGGAGGACGGCAGGGGCAAGGGGGATGAGGATCTTATTTGAGAACATCGCTGGCTCCATTCAAAGTTCCGGCGGCGGCTTCCAGGGAAATGGCCGCCATGCGCTGATCGTAGATCGCGGCCAGTCGCCGCGTGCGCGCGTCGAGCAATGCCGTATCGGCGCGCAGAATATCGGTGACCGTCGCCAGACCGTTCGAGTAGCGGTTGCGCAGGATGCGCAGGCTCTCCTCGGCCTGGGTGACGGTGGTCTCCGTGACGGCGATGCGCTCGGAGGCGGCAAGGGCGTCAGTCCGAGCCTTCCTGACCTGCAACGACAGTGCTGATTGAAGCTGTTTCTCCGTCGCGCGCGCGGCTGCGGCCTGATAAAGGGCTTCCTTCTGCATCTGCCTGGCGCGGTTGCCGTCGAACAGGTTCCATCGCAGCGAGGCGGCGATCATCCAGTTCGCCCCGCCCTTGTTGACGAATTGCTGCCGGTCCGCTTCGAAGATGCCGCGAAATCCGATCACGGGCAGCCTTTGCGACCTTGCCTGCACGGCCTGTTCGCCGGCCAGGTCAACGGCCAGGCGGACTTGGCGCAACTCGGCCCGCTGCAAGACGGGCGCCTCGCCACCAAGCTTCGCTGGCGTCAACGGGGTCGTTAACTCATGCTGCGTGTCCAGGGGCAGGCCGAGCGCTTCGTTGAGTGCCGCCATGGCGATCTCGACGTCGTATTTGCGGCGGATCTGCTGCTCCCGCATCGCCGACCTATGCACTTGGATGCTCAAGACGTCGGCGTCGGTGGCCATACCTGCGTCGCGCACCGTCTGGGTGCGCTTCAGATCGGCCTCGGCCGACTTCAGCGCATCCTCCGCCACGCTCTGTGCCTGGTGAGCCAGAGTCACTGCGTGATAAGCCCGTGCCACGCCGGCCACGACCTGTTGCTCGATCGCCCGTTTCTCCTCATCCGACATCTGGCGCGACAGCGTCGCTGCGCGGATGCCTGACCTCGTCCCGCCGAAGTCGTATATCGTTTGGTCGGCCACAACCTGAGACTGGAAGTTGTTCAACGCATCGGGCCGGTTCAGGCTGTTGAGGGCGAAGTTCGATTCCGTGAACTGACGCTGTGTCAGCAATGCCCCGAAAACGTACACGGGGTTGTTGCCGCTCTGGAAGGATTCCTGATAAGCGACCTTTGGCAGCCACCCTGAGCGCGCTTGGGCGATTCTCGATTCCGAGGCCTGCACCCGGGCGGCCGCGGCCTCGATGGACGGGTGTTTCGTCAGGGCCTGCTGCACGGCTTCATCGAGCGTGAGCTGGCTCTGGCCTGGCGACAGTGCGGACCAGAGCACAAGTGGAATTAATCGTGCGGATTTCATGTGGGGATTCACCTCTCAAGATGCGTCTGGACTGTCGAGGTGACGACCGCCGGAGCGATTTCGAGCGCCTGTCACCATCGGCAGCCGAGCGCATCTGCATGGGTTGGAGAGACGACATGGAATTGTTGGTCAACTACCTTGGCAATGTCCAGTTCGAAGCGGAAACACGCGGCCATAAGCTGATTTGCGACCAGCCCTTCGATAGCAAGGGCGACGACGAAGGCATGACGCCGCCCGAACTCCTATTGGCGTCGCTGGCGACTTGCGCCGGCTACTACGCTGTCGAGTATCTTAAGGCACGCAGTCTGCCAAAGGAAGGCTTGCGCGTCCGAATCTGGGCGGAAAAAGCAAAGAATCCGGCTCGTCTTGGCAAATTTAGGATCGACGTCGAGGCCCCGGGCCTCACTGATCCTCACCACATCGAAGGGGTGAAGCGTTCCGTGGAGAAATGCCTCATCAAGAACACGCTGCTCGTGACCCCGGAGATTGAGGTCGACATCAAGAGTTTCGAGCCGGCAGCCGGTTGATCAGGCGCGCCGGCCGCGATTTCTTTACCATGTAGGGGTGGTCAAACAACCGCACCCTGAAGTGGAATGGGCCAGGAAGCTGATGGCGGGTGACGCCTCGGCGTTCACGCCATTCGTGGAGAGCTTCCAGGCAAAGATTTTTCAATACACCTGGCTGACCTGCGGCCAGAGAGAGGATGCGGAAGAAGTGGCTCAGGAGACTTTGCTCAAGGTCTTCGAGAATTTCGACCAGTTGCGCGAACCAGAGCATGTCCGCGCCTGGGTCTTCCGCATCGCCAAGAACTTCTGCCTCATGAAGCGCCGCCGCAGCGTGTTTGCTCCGGAACGTGAACTGTCGCTCGACGAACTGCTGCCGGCTTCCGATGGTGAACGGAAAGTGCAGATCCCGGATGGCGGCGAAGCGCCGGAGGCTTCGATTCTGCGCGGCGAACTCAACTCCAGGCTGGAATCCGCCATCCGCCAGTTGCCCGACATCTATCGGAGTGTCGTCCTGCTGCGCGACGTCGAGGAGCTTTCAACTGCCGACACGGCGGCCATTCTCGACGTAACCGAGAATGTCGTTAAACAGAGGTTGCATCGAGGGCGGCTGGCGTTGAGAAAGTCGCTGGCATCCTACGTGGAGGTGAAATGAACGGCCGCAAGCACACCCACGAGCACGGACACAACAGCAAGGATCCGCACTGTTTGGAGGTCTTCGCCCGCCTGTCCGCGTACCTTGACGGCGAATTGACGGCTGGAGATTGCGCCGATGTTGAGGCGCACATCGCCGACTGCCCGCCTTGTGTCGAGTTCCTCCAAGGTCTGCGAAAGTCTATTGAAGCCTCCCACCACTTCAAGACCCCGGCTGAGCCCGACCCTGTGGACGAGCAGATGCGCGCGCGTCTGCAGAAGGCCTGGACAGACGCCCTGGCGCGCCGCAGCCATGCGTGAACCGCCCCGCATCTGATACTCGCCGGGCGGGTGGTAAACTCGTTTTCGATGTCCCGCCTTCTCTTCGCCTCTTCGTGCGGCTTGCTTGCGCTGAGTCTCTCCTCGTGCAGTTCGCCGAAACAGCCCGAGGATTTCAGCCAGCTCACCAGAGAATTCGTCGAATCCACGCTGTCGCTGTCGCCGGTCACGGCGACGTCGGTGGGTTACCACAAGCACGGCGAAAAGGCGCTTGATCTACTCTTGGACGACTACTCGCCGGCCGGTGTCGCACTTCAGCGCAAGCACTGGACCGGGTGGAAGCAGCGTCTGGGCGAACTGGACGCGGCCAAGCTCGACGCCGAATCGCGCGCGGACCTGGACCTGATGAAATCGCAAGCTGACCTGGCGTTGCTCGAACTGGACCGGATCAAAGGGTGGCAGCGCAATCCCACGGTCTATGTTGAACTGCTCGGGAACGCGCTTTTCACGCCCTATTCAGTCGAATACGCCCCAACCGCGGAGCGCTACCGCCACATCATCGGCCGGCTGAAGGCCGCGCCTGCCTTCGTCGAAGCGGCCAGAACGAATCTGAAGTCCGCTCCGCCCGTCTGGAAACGGGTAGCCGTTGAGGAGAACTCCGGCACCATCGCTCTCATCAATGGCCCACTGCTCGCCGGCGTGCCCGCGGAATTGAAGTCCGAATACGAACAGGCAGCAAAACCGGCTGCCGATGCCCTGACCGGTCTGAACGGCTTCATCGGAGGACTCAAGGACGAGGGCGAAGAGGCTTGGCGGTTGGGTGAGGATCTGTACCGCGCCAAGTTCCAACTCGCCATGGGCGGCACGCGCACGCCTGACGAGGCGCTGGCCGAAGCCGAAGCCGACCTGAAGGCCGTTCGGAAGCGGATGTTCGAACTCTCGCTGCCGTTGCATAAGAAGTTCTATCCAACGCATCGCGATCCGGTGGACCTAAACCTGATCGTCGGCGAGGTCATGGAGAAACTCGCCCAGCGCCACGTCACCCGTGATGCCTATACCGCCGAGGCCCGTAAGACCCTCGAGGAGACACGCGCCTTCCTGGCTGCCAATGCGGCGAAGCTGGTCGCTCCACCGCCCCGCGACAATCTCAAAATGATCGATACCCCCGAATTCATGCGCGGCATCTATTCAACTGGCGGGTTCAACCCCGCTCCGCCGCTGGAACCGCAACTGGGAGCATTCTACTGGCTGACGCCAATCCCGGCCTCTTGGACCAAGGAGCGCATCGAATCGAAGCTCCGCGAGTACAACGAGTACGGGCTGCGCATCCTCACCATCCATGAGGCGATTCCTGGCCACTATGTCCAGTTCGAGTATGCCTCCATGGTCGAGCCGGCCCCCCGGCGGCTGCTGCGCTCCATCTTCGGCAGCAACGTCTATGTCGAGGGCTGGGCCGTCTATGCGACGGATGTGATGATCGATGCCGGCTACCTCGGCAATTCGCCGGAGATGCAGATGACCTTCATGAAGCAACTGTTGCGGGCGATCGCCAACACCATCCTTGACATCCGCCTGCATACAAGGAAGATGACGCGCGAGGAGGCCCTCGACCTGATGGTCACGAAGACCTTCCAGGAGCAGGAGGAGGCGGTAGCCAAGTGGCAGCGGGCGCAATTGAGCGCCTGCCAGCTGCCCACGTACTACGCCGGTTACAAGGAATGGAAGCAACTCCGCGCTGATGTCGAAGCCAGGCAGGGAACTCAATTCTCGGCCTCTGCTTTCCATGAGAAGGCGCTGCGGGCCGGTGCGCTGCCGGTGAAGGCTATCCGAACGCTGTTCGGGCTTGACGCCGCTCCGGCCGCGGCCAAGTGAGCGGGACGGCGATGCTGCGCAATTTCGCCTACTGGGCGCGGGACCTGGCCCTTTCGGTCATCATCGCGCTGGTCATCATCCTGTTTCTGTTCCAGCCAGTGAAGGTGGAAGGGACCTCGATGCTGCCCGCGCTGGCTGATCAGGAGCGCCTGTTCATCAATAAGGTTGTGTATCGCTTCGGACTGGCCGAAGTCGGCCGCCGGGATATGGTTGTCTTCTGGTTTCCAGGCGACCCCTCGAAATCCTACATCAAGCGTGTGATCGGGCTGCCAGGCGATCTGGTCGAAATCCGCGACGGGCAGGTTCTGGTGAATGGCAAGGCAATCAAGGAGCCATATGTGACCGCCGGATTCCGCGACCGCACCTCTATGCCGCCTGTTCGCGTGCCGGGTGCGAGTTACTTCGTGCTGGGCGACCACCGCAACGCCTCCAACGACTCCCGAAGTTGGGGCCCAGTCCCAGCCGCTGCCATTTATGGCCGCGCCGCTTTCGTCTATTGGCCGCTGGATCGGATGGGCGCAGTCCGCTGAGGTCAGCCCCGCCTATCTCTTTCGAAACAAAGCCATCAAGAGGGAAAACACGAGGCTCAACAGCAGGCACGTCACCACCGGAAAATAGAAGCTGCCGCTCTTGAAACGGATCTGGATGTCGCCCGGTAGCCGTCCCAGCCGGAATGGGAGCCGGCCGGCGAAATGCAGTAGCACCCCGGCGCCGATTAACACCACGCCAAACCAGATCAATGTCTTTGACAGGCCGTTCATCCTTGGATAAGGGCAGCCATCGCCTGCCCAATCCTCTCCTCCACAGGTTATCAGGCCCGGCGAGTCCCAATCGTCCCCGCCCGCCGGAACATAAATCCAGTGCCACGTTTTTTGCACAAGTAATTCACAAACTTGTTCTTGTAAGTCTATGATGACAAAGCAAATAAAAATTGAGAAAGATCGCCACGCGAACCTTGTTTTTTGTTGACACCCGGAGCGACTTGCGGCAGACTGAGGTTGGTTCCAAGAGGTTCTAGGAACAGCGAGCCAGAAGGAACGAAGCGGACCCGGAACGGTGATCCTTCAGAGAAGCTGATTACGTCGGCCAACTGGAGGGGAGCGAAGGGAGATCGGGCGAACCGGATGGCAAGCTACCAGCAGGAAGGCTTGGTCGGGTACGATGATCCCGAGGGAAATTCCCGGAGGGGAGTGGCGGCTGATTCAGTCCTGCGGTGCATTGTTCGGACGCTGAGGTAACGGGCATCGGGTTGCAGATCGAACACGCCGTGATCTAGAGTGGCGGTTCGGGAGGCCCGGGTCGAACGGATCTTAGCTGAAAGGCAGTGCGGAAGTCTGGAAGCAGAGCGGGAATGTTGACCCCGCCGTGGCAGAGCCAGTAATGGAGTTGCCGCTGTGGGCGAATGAAAGGTCGCTTCCAGTTTCCGGTTTCATTCAGGACGAGGCAAGTTCAACCTCGGCCGGACGGTGAAGGCTGGCGGGAGAAAACCCCGTGAGCTGGAGTCTGGTTGGGAATGGGCAGGCCGGTTCTGGATGCCACGCTCAAGCCCGGCATGCAGGCAGGTGAGCGAGCTGAACTGAAGGGTCACTTGGAACCAATTTTTTGTTGCCGGCGGGGCGCAGGCTCAGGCGTCCCGTCGGCATTTCTTTTTTGGGCTCACTCTCCAGGGGCGTTCACCGGCCGGACGTACTTGCTCCGGCACGGACGGAAACTGACGAAGTTGCAGCGGCACGCATCACACCTCCATCGGTTGGCCCCCAGCGCGAGCCTCACTTTCGACCACCCAGGCACCCGGTAGTATTTCGAATCCCACGTCGACAGGTCCATTCGGTAGCAGCGCGGACACTTCGCCCACCGTACCTTATCAAAGGTGAACGGTCGGGCCAGGAAGCGGTGAGCGCAATCCTCGCAGCGGGCAGCCTGAAAGCCCAGCACCGACAGAAGTGTTTCGTAGAAACCGCGGTCCCGGCCCTGGCGCACATCTCCGCTTCCGCACCTCGGGCACGTTGTCTCGGGCAGCCGGTTTCGTTGCGTGACCATGATTTCAGCTTCGATTCCTGCCTGGTTTCTCTACCCAAGCGCCTTCAGACGCCGCTTGGCATTCCCTAAGCCGGACGCCGGGCGCGGCGGGCGGCCGACGCGACATAAGAGGATTGGTAGGCCCGGTATCCCACCAGCAATCGCTGGCGCATCTCGTCGCCATGGTTGATTGACAGCCCCTCGATCGACTCCACCGGCAGCAGGTCCCGCGTCGATGAACTGATGAACAGCCCGTCGGCCGCAGCCAAGTCGTCCAGCGTCAGGACCGATTCCACCACTTCCACGCCCTCCACCCGGATCTGCTCAAGCAGCAACTCACGCGTGATGCCCGGTAGGCAACCGGACGACTTCAGCGGCGGCGTCCGCATCTGGCTGCCGAACTCGGCGAAGAGATTGGCAGAGGTCAGCTCGCTTACCTCGCCGCGCTCGTTCAGCAGGATTACCTCGTCCAAGCCCGCCGCGTGGGCCTCTTCATACCAGATCAGGTTCATCGCCCAGGACATCACTTTGGTGCCGGCGAAGCGACTGGCGGCATAGCGTGCGTTGGGTACAACTCCCAGCCTGACCGCTCTGCCCCAGTCACTGCGCTCGGCGGTGAAGGCGAACAGGTCGATCTCGGTTGCCGGTACAGGTCCGGCCCACATAGTGCCACGGTTCCGGCAAATCGTTACGCGCAGCGTCGAATTCCACGCCTGGTTCGCCTCGACCAGACGCAGCAGCGACTCCTCGAGTTCCTCCGGGGTCCACGGGAACAACACCCGCATCACTTCGGCGTCACGCCGCATCCGCGCCCAATGCCGGGCAAATGCGAACAGGACACCGTCGACCACCTTGATGGTGGAAAAGACCCCCCAGCCGTTCAGCAGCCCAACTTGGCCGGGCGACAGAATCAACTCGCTGGATGATCGGATTTCGTGGTTGTAAAGGAGCTTCGAATGAATCACTGCGCTTTCATTCTATCCAAGCCAATCGGGAAAGCTCCTGGCCCTCCCTCTCACCGTGGCCAGCACAAGGTCCGCAACCCGTGCTCGCCGCGCGAGCAACCGCTCCAGCAATCGCTCCAATTCCGCCTCCTCGCCGTCCATCCAATCACGAGGAAGCTCTCGGTACGCCGCATCGACGGCCGTTTCGGGGAAGAACCGCACCCAATCCAGCCAGGGCTGGAAATCGTCCAGCGTCCTAACGCCCTGATACACGCCCGGGCGCATGTAAATGCCTTGAAGGGGCGAGTCGGCATACTCCCAATGCGGCCCGTCGAAAGCGTAACCGTGATCCACCATCTGCGTGACGAATCCCTTTTGCTGGGGCGCCACTCCATCGTCGTCGAGCCAGTCCCTGATTCGCCGCCGGAAAAAGATCGCCTGTCGCGCGTCTGAGTTGCTCACCCATTTATCCAGCACCAGGGCGCCTCGGAAATCGGCCACATTGTGGACCTGGTTGAGCAGGGCGTCGGGTAGAAAGTCGTACACCGCCTCGGTGTCCGGATTGCCTGGAAACCGCGATCCCAGGTGCCAGCCGGCCTGCACCGGCTTGCGCCCCGTGCCGAACTGGAAATGCACCTCTTCGTTCCTCTCAAGGAAGTTGTTGGAGACATTGATAACGGCCAAGTCCGGCGTGGCGATCCTGAGGTGCGTCAAAAGGCGCGCCACAATCCACTCGTTCACCAGGATGCGGTTGTGCTGCGGATTGCCTCTGAACTTGGTGACGAAGAACGGCGGCTTCGGCGCGTCGTCAGTGGCCAACAAGTGCGCCTGCGCGCCGCCGCGCATCTTGCGGAGAAAACGCGTGGCGTTCACAGGCATCTGCCCACTAGGATAATCTGGAATTCCAGGCCAGATCTCGATGGGCCCGGCTCGAATACCAGAAGAAGGAAGTCCGTCAGCATGGAAGAAACCGAAAAAACGCCGAACGCCAAGCCC
>CAZSBK010000012.1:0-72487 GCA_964604945.1 uncultured Candidatus Solibacter sp. | reverse complement strand
TCCGCCAGCAATACCTCGACGAGTACAAACCCACCGGCGCCATCGAGTCGACCCTCCTCGACATGGTCATTTTCGCCGCCTGGCAGCTCTACAAAATCCGCGAAATGGAACTTTTCTCCGACATTGACTTGGGCGCCCCCGGTTCGTTTGGTCGCAGCGAAAAGTTGGCCCGTTACCGCGGCAGCCACGAGCGCCTCCTCTTCCGTAGCCTCAATCAATTGAGGCAGATACAGCAGGAACGCGCACTTCTGACCACCGACAAAACCGCCGCCCTCCCCACCCACATCCCACCCGCCGTCCGCCTCAAACCCCTCTTCAGCCAACTCAAATCACTTTCGAAACACCCCAAGACCCGCACCGCTTCCGTACCGCTATCAGAGCAGTCCATCACCACTCGTCCAGGCCGCCACAGTTCCTCCGATGCGCGGCTCAAACTGGTCCAATCCTGACCCTGGCTCGCCCGCTCGCATCCAACGAATCCTCTCCCGCGCTCCTCCAAGGTCCGGGCGAGGGGGGCGGCCATATAGCTGCTGTGGGCTCGTAACCCGGGGCAGGAACACAATGCCCCTTTCCCTCACCGGCCCAAACCGCAACATCTTGTAGCCAACGGCGTCCCGATTCGTGTTGGGCCCATGCGCTCGTCCATATCTTGCGCTTTTGCCGCTGGGGCGAACAGTGCCTTGTGCCTCTGTCCCGCCTTGATCCCTCCCTCATCCGCCGTAATCGCCGGCCCGTATCGCCCGATGGAAGAATAGCGCCATGGCGCGACCGTTCGCCGCAACTGTCTGGCGTGAAAGGGACTGGTACGTTTCCAGTGCCTCGAGATCGATGTGGTCAGCCAGGGCAAGACCGGGGAGGAGACGCTGGGCAACCTGAAAGAAGCTCTCGAACTCCATTTCGAGCCGCCGCAAGCCACGCGGCCTCCCATAATCCGCACAGTCGAGGTCGAAAGTGGCGTGGCTTAAACTGCATTTCTTGCAGTGAAATCAACCGCGGCTCCTGGCGGCAGGATTCGAAGTGGCCGGCACCAGGGGAAGCCACGTCAAGTTTGCGCCGCACTCCGGCGGCATCATCGATACGGTCATGATTCCAAGCAAGCACGATGTGCCTGTCGGTACGCAGCGCAGTACCCTCAACCAGGCGCACATCGACCCCGACGAGTGGGAACGACTTGGGTGATAAGCCAGGTTCCACGCCACCCTGTCCCCATGTCGCCGGTGGCCGTGAAGCGAGCCGAGTTGGGTTTCAGTGGCAGGGCCAGGTCCTGGGCATAGAGCAACAGGCCCAGCGGTACGGGAACAGGCGCGGAGAAGAAGGCGGCACGACGGATCGCAGGCATGATGGTGAGTTTCAGGCAATGGCATCCGGGATGACGTCCAGAATCAATCCGGCTTGCGTGTCTTTCAGCCCCACGCCGTGCCCGACAATCCGATCTGGGGGCAGGTGAGGCAACTTGCGCAACAGTGCGGGCGGCATGGTCGTCAATGGGATGTCTCCCGGATGAACGCCAGAGCCGGGGCCCTCCTCGTCAGTCTAGTCGTCGCGCCATCGGAAGCTAAGGGCTCAAATCCGAACGCAGACTCCTCAACGTGAAGGAGAATCCCCGAAGGTTCACTCCGAATGGCCGCTGTCCTTCGAAACGGTTTCCAACCGAGGGCGATCGATGGGTTTATCAGTTGCAGGTACTCAGGCGCCATCCCACTCGCGCCTTCGCTAGACTCGGGTTGTCAGGTGAACTCAGAGAGCCATGCGACGACTGTCCTTTTCTCCAATCCGAGCCGGAGCGGCAATTCTCGGGGTGGCAGCCGTCACGGTTGCCTGCGCCAGAATCCTGCCCGTCAACGCTGCCACTGCAGGGTTCTTCTTTCTCCTTCTGACCCTCGCCGTGGCGACGGTTTGGGGACTCGCCGAAGCAGTGATCGCCGCAGTTGTGGCGATGCTCTGTTACAACTTTTTCTTTCTTCCACCGTTGGGACGCTTCACCATCGCCGACCCACAGAACTGGGTAGCGTTGTTTACCTTTCTGGTCACCGCGCTTGTGGCCAGCCACCTCTCTGATCGAGCGAAGAAACAGACTCTGGAGGCCAAGAGGCACCAGACGGAAACCGAGCAACTCTATGCGTTGAGCCGCGCGATTCTCCTGACCGACACCACACAGCCGATCGGATCTCAAGTGGCGCAGCACATTGCACGTATCATCGCGGCGGACGCGGTGGCGCTTTTCGATTCGAACAGCGGACTCACGTTTCACGGCGGCGTTGATGAACTCCCGAATGTTGAGCAAGCGCTGAGACAAGTAGTCATACAGGGGGCGCCCCGCAGCGATCCACCGACCAGCGTAGCCGCCTGGCCAATCGCCTTGGGGGGACGTCCGATCGGCGCATTGGCCGCAAAGGGAATCCATCTTTCCGACGGCGCTGTGCAGGCGTTGCTGAATCTCGTCGCGATAGCGCTCGAGCGGGTCCGCACCGAGGAGGCGACCAACAAGGCAGAGGTCGCGCGGCAAAGTGAAGAATTCAAGTCAACCCTTCTCGACGCTATCGCCCACGATTTCAAAACGCCCCTGACCTCCATCAAGGCGGCTTCCACGTCACTTCTCGCCGACGGAGACACCCTGAGAGCGGAGCACCGAGAAATGCTTGCGATCATTGACGAGGAAACGGATCGCATGAGCTTGCTCGTCACCGAAGCCGTGAAGATGTCGCAGATCGACGCCGGGAAAGTGAAACTCGAGCGAACAGCCGTCGATGTTGAGTCTCTCGTGAAGTCGGCGGTATCGAGTTTCAGCAGCAGAGGCGATGAGCGGATTCAAGGCACAGACAGCTTGAAAGAGATGCCGAAAGTTCTCGTCGATACCGAGATGGCGTCACTCGCTCTGCGGCAACTCATCGACAACGCCCTGAAGTACTCGCCTCCCCCTTCGGTGATCTTCCTGCGGGCCGACTCCGAGGCGGACCGAGTGGTCATCCGGATCATTGACCAGGGAACAGGAATTCCGGAGCGCGATCGTGAGAAGATCTTTGAGAAGTTCTTTCGACGCGCGAGCGTGAGGGATAAGGTTCCCGGAAGCGGCCTGGGCCTTCACATAGCGAGAGAGATTGCAAGGGCCCATGGCGGCGATCTGTGGGTTGAGGAAGGCTCGAAAACGGGAGCACGGTTCTGCCTGGCCCTGCCGCGATTCGTGGAGGCGAAAGCGTGAGCAACGGACGCATCCTGGTTGTTGACGATGAACCTCAAATCCGACGTGTCCTGCGCGTGGCACTTACGGCTCAGGGCTATGAAGTGCACGATGCCAAGACTGGCGAGGAGGCGTTGGACGACCTTCGCGAACTGAGGTTCGACCTCGTGCTGCTCGACGTAAACATGCCCGGAATGGGCGGTCTGGAAGCCTGCCGGGAGATTCGGAACACTTCTGAAGCCGCGATCATCATGTTGACCGTCCGCAACTCCGAGCAGGACAAGGTGGCCGCTCTTGATGCTGGCGCGGACGACTACATCACGAAGCCATTCGGGACGCCGGAGTTGCTGGCTCGGATCCGCGCCGCACTTCGCCGCCTTCCTGTCCTCCAGAGTGGCGAAGCGGAGACGCTCCACCTGGGAGGGGTGGAGATAAACCTCGCGGCCCGGCGCGTGACTGCCGGCGGCAAGGAATCCCGCCTCACGCCGAAGGAGTTCGATTTGCTCCACTACTTGATCGCCAACGCCAATGTCACTGTGTCGCACACCAAGCTGCTGCAAGCGGTTTGGGGGCCGGACTATGGAGATCAAGTGGAGTACCTCCGGGTCTTCATCAATCAGCTTCGAAAGAAGATCGAAACCGACCCTTCCAATCCTCGCCACCTGGTGACAGAGCCCTGGGTCGGCTATCGCCTCATCCTCAGCGACAAGACATAACAGCGGGCCAATCACCGCCCTTATGCAATCCTTACCCGCTCTTTATGACTTCCTTATGGGTTGCGCCCTACGCTCGTCAGTGGGAGCAGTTCATTGGGCACAACTCTCACAAGTCCGACGGGCCAGACCAGCCCGAAACAGATAGATCGCGGTGTCCCTGACAACCGGGTGACACCGAAGCACGGTCGGAATTGCCACACCGTGGTTCTCTTTACCGACGTGCGAAGCACCCTCGATGCGCTCCGCTGTGCGGCCATCCTGCCCCGCGCCGAGAGCGCGCCGATTCGGCTCCTGGTGCCGCAGGTTGTCGCCTATCCGTTGCCGCTGCACGAGCCGGCAGTCCAGACATCCCACTTAGCCCAGCGCCTCCGCACCGTAGCGGAACAGGTCCAGGCCGATACCAAAGTGGAGATCTTGCTATGCCGGGATCCCTGGGAGGCGATCCACCAGGCACTCGCCACTCCGCACCTGGTTGTTCTCGGCAGCCGCCGCCGCTGGTGGCCAACTCGCGAAGAGCGAATCGCGAAGCGGCTCCGCGCCGAGGGGCACTACGTTGTACTTACCGAATCGAAATGAGTTTCCCATGCTAGATCTGATCTACATCTCCACCGCGTTCTTCTTCTTCCTGGCCTGCTGGCTTCTGACCAAGGCCTGCGAAAAGTTATGACACCAGGCAATCCGCAGAAAGACAACAGCCATGGATTACATCATCGCGGGACTTACAGCAGTCCTCCTGTTTTGCTACTTGATCTACGCGCTTCTCAAACCGGAGAAGTTCTGAGGTACCTATGACACCCAACGGCATTCTGCAAATTGCCATCTACTTCGCCCTAATCCTCGCCGTGACGAAGCCAATGGGCTCCTACATGGCGCGGGTCTTCTCCGGCGAGCGCACGTTTCTTCACCCGCTACTGCGGCCCTTAGAGAGGCTCTGCTACGCCACCGCCGGTGTTAGAGAGAACGTCGAGCAACGCTGGACCCAGTACGCGGGCAGCCTCATTTCCTTCAGTTTCTTCAGCTTCCTGCTGGCCTATCTGTTCCAGCGGTTACAGGGAGTTCTCCCACTGAACCCGATGAACTTCGGCACGGCTGGTGCGCCGGCGAATGCGACCGCCATGACGCCAGACCTGGCATTCAACACCGCGGTGAGCTTTGTGACAAATACGAATTGGCAAAGCTACGTAGGCGAGACCACGATGACCTACCTGGTCCAGATGGGCGCGCTCACCGTGCAGAACTTCGTCTCCGCCGCTGCCGGCATCGCCATCGCCATCGCGCTCATCCGCGGCCTCGCACGTCAGCAGGCCAACGCCATTGGTAACTTCTGGGTGGATCTCACGCGCGCAGTCGTCTATGTCCTTCTGCCTCTTTCGCTCGTCGGCGCCCTGTTCCTCTGCTCGCAAGGCGTCATCCAGAACATGGGTTCCTACACCAAGGTCACGACGCTGGAGGGCAAGGCTCAGGTTATTGCCCAGGGCCCGGTTGCTTCCCAGGAGGCCATCAAGATGGTTGGCACCAATGGCGGCGGTTTCTTCAATGCCAACTCGGCGCATCCCTTTGAAAACCCCACGCCGCTCACCAATCTCATTCAGATGATGATGATCTTCGTGATCCCGGCCGGCTTGACCTACACGCTCGGGAAGATGGTCGGGGATACGCGCCAGGGATGGGCGATCTTCGCGGCCATGAGCGTCATGTTCATTGTAGGAGTCTTCGTTGTCTACGGTGCAGAGCAGGCCGGAAACCCCAATCTCGCGAAGCTCGGCATAGAGTCCAGCGCGTCCGCCACCCAGCCGGGCGGCAACATGGAAGGCAAGGAGGTGCGCTTCGGCATCGCCGCCACTTCGCTGTTTGCCACCATCACCACAGCGGCCAGTTGCGGCGCGGTGATTGGCATGCACGATAGCTTCACGCCGCTCGGAGGTCTGGTGCCCCTCTTCAACATGGAGGTGGGCGAGGTCATCTTCGGCGGTACAGGGGCCGGACTCTACGGCATGCTGATGTTCGCCATTCTGGCTGTGTTCATCGCGGGCCTGATGGTTGGACGTACACCCGAATACCTCGGTAAGAAGATCGAGGGCAAGGAAGTGAAGATGGCGATGATCGCTCTCATCGCTACTTCCGCCGTGATCCTGCTCTTTACCGGCTCCAGCGCAGTCATCCAGTTCGCCAAGGACTCCTACTGGAACGGCGCCTACGGCCCGGCCACCGGCAATCTGAACAACAGTGGGCCGCACGGCTTCGCGGAGATCCTCTACGCGTACTCCAGCGGAGCCGGCAATAACGGCAGCGCCTTCGCCGGCATCAGCGCCAACACGCCCTGGTACAACCTCAGCATCGGCCTGGCGATGCTGGTCGGCCGCTTCCTGATCATCATTCCCATGCTGGCCGTCGCCGGCAGTCTCGCCGCCAAGAAGCGAGTGCCCGTCACCAGTGGCACATTCCCCACCCACGGCCCGCTGTTTGTCGGCCTGCTCGTCGGCACCGTGGTCATCGTAGGCGCCCTGACCTTCTTCCCGGCGTTGTCGCTGAGCCCCATCGTCGAGCACTTTCTCATGGGGCAAGGGAGGACATTCTAATCATGCCAACGACAACGAAGGGAAAAGACATGCCAGCGGTTGACCTCCATCCGAAACGACCCGTTGACCCCACGGAACTGCTGCCCAAGAAGCTGGCCCATGCTCGGCCGTTGTTCGATCCGGATATCATCCGCCGTGCCATCCGCGGCTCGTTCGTCAAACTAAATCCGGTCGCCCTGATGAAGAACCCCGTGATCTTCGTGGTGGAGGTCGGCGCCCTGGTCACCACCTTGTTCCTGGTTCGCGATCTCGCCACAGGCGCCCCGGGAACTGGGTTCTCTCTCCAGATCTCACTCTGGCTGTGGTTCACTGTGCTATTCGCCAACTTCGCCGAAGCGATGGCGGAAGCACGCGGCAAAGCCCAGGCCGACGCCCTCCGCAAGACCAAAACAGACTCCGTGGCCAAGCGGGTCCTTTCGAACGGCAGGCTGGAACAGGTGTCTGCCTCGCAGTTGCGGGCCGGTGACATCATCCTTTGCGACGCGGGGGATCTCATCTCCGGCGATGGCGAAGTCATCGAAGGTATAGCCTCGGTGGACGAGTCAGTCATCACCGGCGAGAGCGCCCCGGTGATTCGAGAATCCGGCGGTGATCGCAGCGCCGTCACCGGCGGCACTCGCGTGTTGTCTGATCAACTCAAAATCAAGATCACCTCGAACCCCGGCGAGACGTTCCTCGATCGCATGATCGCGCTCGTGGAAGGCGCCGAGCGTCAGAAGACGCCGAACGAGATCGCGCTCAATATCCTGATTGCCGGCCTGACGTTGATCTTCCTGCTCGCTGTCGTCACGCTCCAACCCTTTGCCCAGTTCAGCGTTACGGCGGCTGGTTCGGGCACCGTTCCCAGTGTCGCCGTCCTCGTCTCGCTGCTCGTCTGCCTGATCCCGACCACCATCGGTGGCCTGCTCTCCGCCATCGGCATTGCCGGCATGGATCGCGTTATGCAGCACAACGTCCTGGCAATGAGCGGCAAGGCCGTCGAAGCTTCCGGGGATGTCAATACGCTGCTCCTCGACAAGACCGGCACCATCACCATCGGCAACCGCCAGGCGGTGGAGTTCATCCCTGTCGACGGCGTTACTCCCGAACAACTTGCCGACGCTGCCCAGTTGTCAAGCCTGGCCGACGAAACCCCGGAGGGCCGCTCCGTCGTCGTCCTCGCCAAGGAGAAGTACGGTCTGCGCGGCCGTGAAGTCGCCAGCCACGAAGCCCACTTCATCCCTTTCTCGGCATACACCCGCATGAGCGGCGTCGACATCGACGGCCGTCATCTGCGCAAGGGCGCCACCGACTCCATCGCTCAGTTCGTCCGCGAACAGGGCGGCACGGTTCCGGCGGACCTGGTCGAAGCCGCGGAGCGCGTATCGCGCCAGGGCGGTACGCCGCTGGCCGTCGCCGACGGGCGCAAGGCCATGGGCGTCATCAACCTGAAGGACGTCGTGAAGGGCGGCATGCACGAACGCCTCTCCCAATTAGGGGCCATGGGCATCCGCACCGTCATGATTACCGGCGATAATCCGCTCACCGCCGCCGCCATTGCCGCTGAAGCCGGCGTCGATGATTTCCTGGCGCAGGCCTCGCCCGCGGATAAGCTGAACTACATCAAGGCAGAGCAGGCCGAAGGCCGCCTCGTCGCCATGACGGGGGACGGCACCAACGACGCCCCTGCGCTCGCCCAGGCCGACGTCGGCCTCGCGATGAACACCGGCACCATGGCCGCCAAAGAGGCAGGCAACATGGTGGACCTCGACTCCAATCCGACCAAGCTCATCGAGGTCGTCGCCATCGGCAAGCAGTTGCTCATCACTCGCGGCGCGCTCACTACGTTCTCCATTGCCAACGACGTTGCCAAGTACTTCGCCATCATTCCGGCGATGTTCATGGCCACCTATCCCGCTCTCGCTAATCTCAACATCATGGGACTGCACAACGCCCAGAGCGCGGTCCTGTCGGCCGTGATCTTCAACGCGCTGGTCATTATCGCCCTGGTGCCCCTGGCCCTGCGCGGCGTCAAATACCGGCCCGTCTCGGCTGGCGCCTTGCTTCGCCGCAATCTGCTGATCTATGGCATCGGCGGCATCATCGTCCCCTTCCCTGGAATCTGGGTAATCGACCAGATCGTTCACGTGCTCGGACTTGCCTGAGGAGAGAAAACCATGTGGAAACAAATGCTTCCCGGATTGCGCATGACGCTGTTGATGACGGCGCTGACAGGCCTGATCTACCCGGGCGTCGTAACCGGACTCTGCCAGGTGCTCTTTCGCTCCCAGGCCAACGGCAGTCTCATCTCGCGAAACGGCCAGGTAGTGGGCTCCGCCTTGATCGGCCAGAATTTCACCAGGCCCGAATACTTCCAGCCGCGTCCGTCGGCTGCCGGCGCGGATGGTTACGATGCCTCCGCCTCCAGCGGTTCCAACCTTGGGCCAACCAGCCAGAAGTTGCAGGATCGAGTGAAGGGCTCGGTCGCTGAATTGCGGACCGAGAATCCCGGGATGCGGAATCCCGTCCCCGCGGACCTTGCCACGGCCAGCGGCAGCGGACTCGACCCGCATCTGAGCCCCGCCTCGGCCGTAGTGCAAATCGAACGTGTCGCCAAGGCTCGCGGCATTTCGGTAGACCAGCTGAAGCCGGTCGTGGACCAGTTCATCGAAGGACGCGATCTGGGCTTCCTCGGCGAGCCGCGGGTGAACGTATTGGCGTTGAATCTCGCGCTCGACGAGAAGTTCCCGGTCCGCTGAGCCAGTGGGACAGGCCGCCTGGCTTGCCCCCTGCACCCCCAGCCACCATATTCGATCTATCCAAAGGAGACTTGTGTGCGCATTCTTCCGATTGCCGCGCTAGCGGCCGCAGTCACGCCGTTAGTGTGGTCACAGGCCCCGTCGCCTGCCCCTTTAACACCCGCCCCATGGGCAATCGGTCCGGTTCAGTTTAGCGGCCTGATCGACGGCTACTCCAACTACACACCCAACCACCCCGCCTCGCGAACGGTCCTCTACCGCAACTTCGACGTCCGCGCCAACAGCCTCAGCCTGAACATGGCGGAGCTCAATCTCGACATGGCCCCGGAGCCCCTTGGCTTTAAACTCAGCTTGGGCGCCGGCCGAGCTTTCGACCTGATCAACTTCGCCGACACCGCCAACGGCTTCGACAACCTCCGCTACGTCCCGCAGGCCTACGTCTCCTACAAGCCCGCCGCGGCCAAGGGACTCCAGTTGGACTTTGGCAAGTTCTACACTTCCGCCGGAGCCGAGCTCACCGAAACCCATCTTGGCTGGAACTACTCCCGCGCCTTAATGTACACCAACGGACCGTACTATCATTTCGGTCTCCGCACCTCCATGCCGCTGACCAGGAACTTCACCGCCGGCGTCCAACTGGTGAACGGTTGGAATAACGTGGAGGACAACAACAGCGGAAAGACCATCGGCCTCACAACCGCCTTGACCGTTGGCAAGTTCGGCTGGTCCAACGCCTACTACGCCGGACCGGAAACCTCCGCCGCCAACGAAGGCTTCCGCAACTTCAACAGCAGCGTGGTTACACTGAACCCATCCGAAAAGGTGAGCATCTACGGCCAGTTCGACTACGGCACCGAGAAATCGCGCTTGGGCGGAAGCTACGACTGGATCGCCTACGGTGGCGCGGCACGCTTTCAGATTGCCCCTAAGTTTGCTATCAGCCCCCGCGCCGAGTACTACTACGATAAGGACGGCTTCATCACGGGTGCCGCCCAAAAGCTCAAAGAGTTCACCATCACCGGGGAATACAAGTTCGCGGGCAACTTCTTCGGGCGGTTGGAATACCGCCGCGACTGGTCCAATCAACCCGTGTTCGAGCGAGGCTCGGTCACCGGCGTCACGAAAAGCCAGGATACGTTCGTCATCGGCATGGTTGCCTACTTCCCGCCCCCCAAGAAATGATAATGGGAGTGGACGCCATGAATGCCCGAACCAGAACGTAGCCGCCCCACGCCGGAACAGTTACTGAAGCAGGTCGAGGCCGAGGAACGCCACCAACGGCACGGGAAACTGAAAGTGTTCCTCGGCTACGCCTCCGGTGTGGGCAAGTCGTTCCGGATGCTGGACGAAGGCCGCCGCCGCAAGGCGCGCGGCCAGGATGTGGTGGTTGCCGCCGTCCAGCAACAGGTGCCCGACGACATCGATGAGATCCTCAAGAACTTTGAGGTCATACCGCCTCGCCTGGGCCTGGCTAGTCCTTGTATCGACGTCGACGCGGTGCGCCGGCGGCGCCCCTCTGTTTGCTTGATCGACGGCCTGGCCCACCGAAACCCGCCCGGCTGCAGGAATCCGGAGCGCTGGCAGGACGTCGAGGAATTGCTCGCTGACGGAATCTCTGTCATAACCACCATCAATCTCCAATACATCCGGGAGAAGCAGCAACAGGTAGAGGCGATTCGGGGCAAGACCGTCAGTGATGCCGTTCCGGAAAGCTTCGTTCGGCGCGCCGACGAGATCGAGATCATGGACGCCCCCCCAGAGTACTGCGTCACACGGACGGAGGAAGGCGATCGCATCTCGGAAGATCGGGCAGCCCGCCTCCAACACCAACTCTCGGAACTGCGCGAGATCGCGCTCGTCCTGGTCGCGGAAGTGGTCGATCACCAACTGGAGGACTACCTCCGCCGCCAGGGCATTGAGCAGAGCTTTGGCACGCACGAACGCATTCTCGTGTGCGTGACACCTCGATCCAACGCCTCCCTAATGATCTCCCGAGGCAAGCGCCAGGCCGAACGCTTTCACGGCGAGCTCTTCGTCGCCTATGTCGAGCAGGACCGCATGACGCCGGCTGACCGCGCGACTCTAGAGCAAAACCTTGAAGAGGCTCGCCAAGCGCAAGCTCATGTCGAGATCCTCCATGGTGAGGACCCCGTGACCGCCATTCTTCGGTTCGCCGAGAAGCAGGGCGTCACTCAGATCTTTGTCGGCCACAGCCTCCGGCGCGGCTGGCGGCAGAGCTTCTTCCCGAATCCGGTGGATCGGCTCATCCTCGAAGCCGATGGCATGGATATCCGCATCTTTCCGCATGGCGGCGAGACGGAGGCACCGTAGCGGATGCCGGACGAAGCGCAGACCAGGGAAGGCCGGCTGAAGATCATCCTGGGCTATGCTGCAGGCGTCGGCAAGACCTACAAGATGCTCGAAGAGGGCCAACAGATCGCCGCCGACGGACGGGATGTGGTGATCGGGTACTTCGAGCCGCACGACCGAAAAGACACCATCGCCAGAAGCGAGGGCCTGGAACTGATCCCGAGGCGCGTCGTGGAATACCGTGACCGCCTGTTCGAGGAGATGGACACAGATGCGATCTTGTCCAGACACCCGGAAACTGTACTGGTCGACGAGTTTCCGCATACGAATGTGCCAGGTTCCGAGAGAGCCAAGCGCTGGGAGGATGTCCTGGTCCTTCTCGACGCGGGCATCGACGTGATCACGACAATGAACATCCAACACTTGGAGAGCCTGAACGACCAGATGCGGGAGATCACGGGCATCCAGGTTCGGGAGACGATTCCCGACTGGGTCACCAAACGTGCTGACGAAATAGTGCTCGCCGATCTGACGCCTGGCGCGCTGCTCAATCGCCTGGACCGAGGAGTCGTGTATGCGCCGGACAAGGCTCAACGCGCCAAAGAGCACTTCTTTAAGGAGTCCACACTGGCCGCGCTGAGAGAGATGGCTCTCCGGCAGACCGCGCATGAGATTGATGTCCGCTACTCGGAAGACAATGTTGGCCATCCCTTGGCTG
The DNA here is from genome assembly GCA_964604945.1 of uncultured Candidatus Solibacter sp. GTDB lineage: Bacteria > Acidobacteriota > Terriglobia > Bryobacterales > Bryobacteraceae > PNKE01. The sequence continues at coordinate 60,248 of CAZSBK010000012.1, read as the reverse complement.
CCACCGGTGCCGGCGTATCGGGTCAGGCGCAGCCTATCCCCACCGTCCACGAGCGAATCCTGATCCACATCACGGACGAGCCTACAACAGCCGGACTCATCCGGCGCGGCCGTCGCGTGGCGGACTACCTGAAGGCGGACTGCTTCGCATTATGCGTGCTGCCACAGCCAGGAATCGATTCCCTCCCGACGGAGAGCCGTCAAGCCATTGAGCAGCACCTGGACTTTGCTCGTAGGCTTCACATTGAGACTCGGGTTCTGGAGGGCGCGAAAGCAGCCGAAACCCTGGTCGACTTCGCGCACACGAACGGGGTGACCCAGATCTACCTGGCAAAGCCGCCCCGCTCAGTTATTCCTTTCCTGTTCCGCCGCCAACTTGTGATGAAGATCGTCCGCTTGGCTACCGATATCCAGGTCACTGTCGTGGCTGATCGCCGTAAACGGATGAGATAGCCATGTGGGAGGACGTACGCCAGTCTGGACGAGCCGTGTGACCTGGGGGTCTTCCCGAGATTCGATTGCAGAGGGAGTAGATACGGAAGAGTCGATGGTACCTGTCGCAAATCTCGACCTGCATGAGAGCATAGGACGTACGGGTTCTCCTTCAGTCCCGCCCATCGGTGCTTAGCACGCTTCGCATGCCAGCCACCGGCTCGGCGACCCCAAAAATCTCGGTTTTCGCTCCATTCGGAACCATTTGGAGTACAGAGTCGCTCATGAACAGCCGCTCACTGCAGTCGCGCCGAGTACCAGGCACTGTGAGAGAGCGCCAATGCCCCGGAAGGCATCATCGCTGTCCTGAGCACGCGGTCGCAGCGATTTGGCGTCCCTTGGTGTCCATGCCGACGGTCCACGAGCGAGAACTCGGGGTAACGGTGAGAATCCTCAGTATCCTTTCACGCTGCTGGTCTGTGCGGGCTTATCGGTCGACTTACTTATTCACAATTTGCTATGAAGAGCCGCCCTGTCGAGGCCCTGCCTCCCAGCCACTGAGCTACGTCTTTCCCCACTTGTGACAACTTGACCAGCTGACCTGACGCCGCCTTCTGTCGACCAGGTCACACAACTTCGCTCAGCGCGAGGAGCCGATTCCATTCTCCTATCACCAGCTAGAACTGAACTCGTAGCTTCCTGACTTCAGTTGGAATATCGCCTTGCCGCTTTCCTGCCTTAAGAACGTCACCCCATTCGCCTTTCCAATCGGCTGCCCCCCTTCCTTTACGACGCCGGGCGCAGTGGCGGGCAGGTAAAGAGTGGCCGTCGTGTTCGCCGGTACGGTCGCGCGATAGGTGAGCGCCTTGCCGCTGGCCTTCCAAGCGCTGCGGATGCGGCCATACATCGAATCGTAGTAGCCCTCCGCGGACGTCATTGTGCCGGTCGGATCCGGCTCGGGCTGGAGAATGAACTTCTGGAAGCCCGGTTCGTCGCGCTGAATCCCGAGCGAGTAGGCCATCATCCATTGACCCACTGCGCCAAAGGAGTAGTGGTTGAAGGAGTTCATGCTGTTGTTGCCGCCGAATCCGTTCTCCACCGTGTAGCCGTTCAGACGTTCCCAGATTGTCGTTGCTCCCTGGTCGATCGCATAGAGCCAGGACGGATACTGGTTGTTCTGGAGAATCCGGTAAGCCAGATCCTTCAAGCCATGGTCGGAGAGCGCCTTGTTGATCCAGGCGGTTCCAATGAATCCGGTCATCAGTGAATCCTTCGGGCGCGGCACTCCGCCGTCATCCTTGTTCTCGCGAGACACGGTCTCCGCCAGATTCTTCACCATGAACGGCACGTTTTCGTCACTGAACAGGCCCATGCCCAGGCCGACCGCGTAGGAGGTCTGTGTGTCGGCCACCTTGAACTCCGGGGGCGGCGGCGCCGCCGCTCCGGGCCGTGCGCCTCCACCGCCAAACATGCCGCGACCGCCGATCAAGCCCAGCGTCTTTTTGCTGGCATCCACAAACGTCGCGTTGAAGAACGCTTTGCGCTTCTCATAGAGCGACTTGTACTTCGCAGCGTCGATATCTCGGCCCAGCACTTGTGCCACATCAGCCATGATTCCTAGGTCGTAGGCGTGATAGGCGGTGGCCAGGAAGGCCGAGCCGAGCGCGTTGTTCTGGGGACCGAGCCAATCGCCGAGCTGCGCGTCTGAACTCAGGCCGGTCTTCGGGTCAACTGATTTCTCAAGATGGTTCACGTAGGCGGCCATCGCCGCATAGTTCTGCTCGAGGATGTCCTTGTCGCCATACTGCTGGTACACCTCCCATGGGACGACGATTCCCGCGCTGCCCCACAGCACTCCGCCGAATCCACCGCCCACGGGTGCGACGTCGGTGAACCGCCCCGAGGGCGCCTGCACGTCGCGCATAGCCTGCATGTGACGCGTCAGGAACTGGTCCGCATTCGAGACATAGGTTGCAGTGCGCGAGAAGACATTGATATCTCCCGACCAGCCCATGCGCTCGTTGCGCTGCGGACAGTCAGTCGGGATCGTCAGGAAGTTGTCCACGTTGGACCAGACCAGATTCGACCAGAGCCGGTTGACCTTCTCATTGGAGGTCTTGTAGTCCGCGCTCAATTCCCGCACGGAACTAATCGCCACGCCCTGCACTGCCTCCAAGGGCAGCGGCTTGTCGATCCCGGTCACCTCGACATACTGAAAACCATGCGACGTGAAGCGCGGCTGGAACACTTGCGGCCCTGCCTTCATTGTGTAGAAGTCCTGGCTCAGCGCCGCCCGGTAGTTCTCAGTCATGAGCATGCCGACATTCTTACCAGACTCCTTCAGGTTCGGATAGAGCATCTCGGAGAACCGCAGCGTGAGTTTGCCTCCTGCCTTTCCGTTCGCGATGGTGATCCTCGGCACGCCCACCAGGTTCTGTCCGATGTCATAGACGAAGACGCCCGGACGCACTTCCTTCACCGAGCGTGCCGTGAGCGTCCGAAAGACGCCGGCGTTGTCGCCGATCTGGCCGGTCAGCGCCAGTTTGTCCCACTTGAATGGGATCCCGGCGGCACCGGGGCGACCGCTTTCCATGCCCGAGAATGACGTACCGTCCAGCGGGATCACGACCGCGCTGCTCCACTTCGCGTCGTTGTACTTCGCCGTGGCCCATCCCAAAATCGCCGCTTCACGCGAAGAGTCATACACCTCGCCAAAATCAAGGCTGCTGTAAACGACAGGGCCGCGACTGAAGTACTTCCAGGAGCGGTCGTTGGTGGTAATCGTTTCGGACGAGCCGTCCTTGTAGGTGATCACCAGTTTTGCCAGCAGCGACTGCCTGTCGCCGAAGTGGTTCCAGATATTGCCGAAGCTGAGCAGGCCGCTCCACCAGCCTTCGGCCAGCATCGCGCCTATGGCGTTGCCGCCGGGCATGATCATCTTTGTGACGTCGTAAGTCTGGTAGAGGTGCGTCACGTTGTACTGCGTCAGGCCGGGATTGTAGTAGTCCTGACTCACCCGTCTGCCATTGATGTACACCTCATAGATTCCGCGTGCGGTGACGTAGAGACGGGCGCGGTCCACGGCCTTGGCTGGCGTCTTAAACGTCGTCCGCAGCATTGGCGTCGAATTCCTGCTCGGATCCCGCACCACAAACACGCCCTGGCTCCCCCCAGCCAGCACGTAGCGCCCATCGCGCACGGAGAATCCGGATTCGGGCTTGACAAGGTCCGCATAGATTCCGCGGTAAGCGCCGCCAGCCAGATCTTCGCGAAACAGGACACTGTTGGGAGCGCGGTTGTTCTTCACTGTCACATCGCGAAACGCGGCGCTCTGCCCTGGTTCCACCGAAAAGCCCATGTCACAAAGCATCCCGAAAGGAAGGTAATTGCCGCCCGAGCCCATCGGGTTGAGATTGACGCTGTTCGGAGCTCCTCGGCCGCCGAACCCACCTCCTGCGGGCGGTCCCTGCGCGGGCGCAGCGCCTGCCACGGTCAGTGAGGACTTCCCATCAATGGAGATCGTAATCTGTCCGAAGGCGCTGCGGACGTCGATCACATGTTCGGCATTCTTGTTGGCAGAGTCGATAGTGTCCGTCCCCACTTCGAATGTGCGAAACGGCTTCGCAGCCGTGTCCGTGTCCTTATAGCCGGCACGATAGACGTGCAGCTTTGCTTTGCCTGCTGGCGTCCCATCCACGCCGGAGATGTCGAGTTCCAGCTTGATGTAGCTCTGATCCTTGCCGTTCTGAAGCTGGTAGATGTTCTTGTTTCGATCCATCAGCCGCGAATCGTTCGCACCATAGACGAAGCTTGCGCGAGTGCTCCCCGGTGCGATCGTCAGCGCGTAGTTGAAGTCGAATATGGTCAGATACGGCGCATACAACACCAGGTCGCCGTCGCCTCCGCCAATCCATCTCGCGCCGCCCCATCCGGCTGCGTCCGGCGAGGGATCCATCAGGCCAGTCTCGAACCACGAACCGGCCGCCAGTTTCGTCCCTGCCTGATTCCACACGCTGACCGTCCACGTGTATCGTGTGGCTGCCTCAAGCGGCCGGCCCGCATATTGGATGCCCAGTGACGCAGTCGCGTCGATCCGCTTGGAGTCCCAGACCACGTTGCCGCGGGAGTCCCTCACCTCAATCTGATAGGCCCTCTGAGCGTAGACCCGCTCGCCCTCAGTCGTGGCCATCTGCCAACTGAAGCGCGGCTTGGCTACATCGATGCCCAGTGGCGTATTTCGGTACTCCACTCGCAGATTCTGAATCACGGCAGCTGCATCGGCGTGCTGGAAACTGCCAATCAGCACGGCCGACACGGCCAGAAATCGCATCGCATTCATTGAAACCTCCACGGCCTTCCGGGCTCACCCTGCATGCAGATGAGCAGCGTGTCATACATGGCATATCAGTTTTGCGCACCGAACGGCAATGCCCAAGGCTATCTCCGTGCCTTGGTGCTCACTTGGTATCCACAGAACACAACCACGAGCGATAGAGCCGGCTGCCTCGAGAATCCTCGGGTCCATGAGACTTGTCCGGAGAAGTCAGTTTTCTTGTAACTCGTCTCGTGTCAATAAATTAGTTGGATGTCCCGGCTCGAATCCCTTACTCCCAGCCACGCCACTAGTCTCGCTGTTCAGAACTTCCGCTGTTACAATCGGATCAAGGGCAAACCCTCACCCATGGCTGCCACGTCGACATTAGCCGAGGAGATTCTGGACCTCAAGCGGACCCGCCGGGCAACGATCCTCGCCCACCATTACCAGGAAGCGGAGATTCAAGAATTGGCCGACTCCGTCGGCGACTCGCTCGAACTCTCGCGCCGGGCACAATCGTTCGACGGCGAAGTGATCGCATTCTGCGGCGTCTGGTTCATGGCAGAAACGGCCAAAGTGCTCAACCCTGACCGGATCGTGATTGTCCCGGATGCAGAGGCTGGCTGCTCGCTCGTCGATGCCTGCCCGGTGGATCAGTTGCGGGCCTGGAAACGCCGCCACCCTGACCATGCGATTGTCTCGTACATCAACACGTCGGTGGAAGTAAAGGCTGAAAGCGATATCCTTTGCACTTCGCGCAACGCTGTAGATGTGGTCAACTCGATCCCAGCAGACCAGCCCATCCTGTTCACGCCCGACATCAATCTCGGCAATTTTGTCAAACGACAGACGGGCCGCGAGAACATGAAGATCTGGCAAGGCGCGTGCATTGTCCATGCCACATTTCCGGCACGCCGGCTGACGGCGAAGAAATCGGATCACCCCGAAGCGCTGGTCGCCGCCCACCCCGAATGCCCTGCGGATGTGCTGCGCATGGCCGATTACATTGGCTCAACGTCGGGAATTATCGACTGGTGCGCCGAGCACCCAGGGCGCGAATTCATCATCATGACCGAAAGCGGCGTACGCTTCTCACTCGACCGCCGAGCCCCGGGCAAGATATTCCACTTCGTCGCCAACGAGCACTGCAATTGTAGCGAATGCCCTTACATGAAGCGGAACTCGTTGGAAAAGTTGCGCGACGCATTGCAGGATCTCGCGCCCCGAGTCGAGCTGTCCCAGGACCTGATGGATCGGGCCCGGTTGCCGATCGGGCGCATGCTGGCACTCAAGTAAGCGCGCCCGGAGACGAATCTCGTGGAAGCTCCCCTTATCGACACCCATGGCCGGGTCCACGACAATCTCCGCATCAGCGTCACAGACCGCTGTAACATCCGTTGCTACTACTGCATGCCGGAGCATGGGGTTGAGTTCGTCCCCCGCGCCGAGATCCTGACCTTCGAGGAGATCGAGCGCATAGCCCGCGCCGCCGCCCGGTTGGGCATCAACAAGATCCGGATTACTGGCGGCGAACCTCTGGTGCGAAAGAACCTGCATGTGCTGGTGTCGAAGCTGGCGGCGATTGAAGGTATCCGGGATATCGCTCTGACCACCAACGGAATCCTGCTTGCCGAGCAGGCCGAAGCGCTGTACGCCGCGGGCCTGCGGCGTCTGAACGTTCATTTGGACACGCTCGATCCCGCCCTGTTCAAGCGGATCGCGCGCCGCGACGAGCATCACAGGGTCATGGCCGGGATCATGAAGGCGCGCGAGATGGGATTCTCGCCGATTAAGATCAACACTGTCGCCGTGCGCGATCTGGTGGACGGCGACATTGTGCCGCTGGCCCGGTTCGGCCGGGAGAACGGGTTCGAGATCCGCTATATCGAGTTCATGCCACTTGACGCACAGGGGTTGTGGCAGAAGGACCGCGTGCTGCTCGCCTCCGATATTCTGGCAATGCTTGAAGAGGATATCGGACCACTCGATCCCATTTCCGGTCCGGATCCCCGTGCTCCGGCGCTGGAGTATGCATTCCGCGACGGCGTTGGGAAGATCGGCTTCATCGCCTCGGTCAGCCGCCCATTTTGCGAGAACTGCAACCGCGTTCGCCTGACCGCCGACGGACATCTCCGTTACTGCCTCTTCGCTCATGAAGAGACCGAGGTCAAAACGCTGTTGCGGTCCGGGGGCGGCGAAACTGAGATCATGGATTTGATCCGGACGGTGGTGAAAGCCAAATGGCCTGGACATGAGATCAACCAGAGCGGCTTTGTTCCTCCTCCACGGCCCATGTACGCAATCGGGGGCTAACCAGTGATTCAGAAGTACTCCACGCTGTTGGCCTGCATCGGGCTGGCCTGCTCGTTCCTCCTGCTGGGGATGGCGTTCATCCCGCTGGCCGGCGCTCAATACGACGAAGTGCTGTTCATCTCCGCCTTCATCTCGCCTGTTCACATTGAGTACAGTGCCTATGCCGCGGGCCACAAGATCCCGGTGATGCTGATGACCTATCTGGGCACGCTCAAGGCCTTCATCATGCAGCCGATCTTTGAGCTGGCGGGTTACAACCACCGGACCCTGCGGCTGCCGCCGCTCATCTTTGCCACGATCTCGGTTGTCCTGTTCCTCCTCGCGTTGCGTAGGATCGTTTCGCAGCGTGTCGCCCTATTCACAGGGCTGCTGCTCGCCACCGACGCCGCCTATCTGCTCACAAGCGTCTACGATTGGGGTCCGGTCGCGCTGCAGCACTTGTTTGTAGGCGTGATCCTCTATTGTGTAGTCCGTTTCTCGGAGGACGGTTCACACCGCTGGCTGGTATTGACAGGGCTTGCGGCCGGGCTGGCGCTCTGGGACAAGGCGGTCTCCATCTGGCTCTTCACGGGTGGGGGACTTGCCCTGCTGCTGGTGTTCCGGAGAGAGGTTCTCCGAATTCTCAAACAGCCACGTCTGGCTGCCGCGCTAGTCCTTCCGGCGATCCTGGGCGCCGCGCCGCTGATCTACTACAACATACGCGAGCCCATGGCCACCGCCCTGAGAGTGGCGCGTGAATATGACCCACCAAAGCTCATCAAAGTCAGGATGATGGATGGGACGCTTAATGGCGGCAGCTTACTCGGCTACATAGTGAGAGATCTCCCGCAGGGCCAGCCTCAGCAGTTCCGGCTGCACCAGCGGGCATCGCTCTGGCTGAGCGCCAAGACGGACTCCCCGCGCCGCAGCTTCCAACAGGTGATTCTTGTCTGCTCACTGCTGGCGTTGCCGCTGATGCTCTGGAGCCCTTACCGGCGCGCCGCACTGTTCACGGCACTGGCGTTCCTGTTCTCCTGGGCGCTGATGCTGCTGACTAGAGGGGCTGGTGGAAGCCTTCACCACACGATCCTGCTGTGGCCATTACCGCACCTTCTCGCCGGCCTCACCCTGGCCGAGGTCGCGCGCCGCTTACCGGAGCGAGGCTTCAAGATAGGCGCTGTCGTATTCGTGTTCGCCATAGCTTCGAACTTGGCCGTGCTGAATCAGTACTACGCGCAGTTTGCCGCCTATGGCCCCACATCGACATGGACGAACGCCGCCCGGCCTCTGACCGAAGCGCTGGGCCAAATGCAGGGCCGCCTCGCCTTTCCCGTGGACTGGGGTATGAGCCAGCAGATCGACTTCTATGCGGGCGGCCAGCTCGGGGTGATCCGCGGAGCCGAAGGCGCTCCGCTTCGGATGGACGATCCGGACACGCGACGGTTCGTTGAGGCATGGCTGGCGCGCCCCGAACTCGTCTATGTGACGTATACGGAAAACAACGAGTCGTTCAAGGGTGTTCGCGGAAAGCTGCTTGAGGCCGCCGCCCAGCTCGGTTATCGCGACAATCTGCTTCGGGTAATCTACGACAGCCATAGAGTGCCCATCTTCGAGATCCATGAATTCCGGAAATGATTCGTTCGGCGAGCCGGTCGACTACCCCATCACCGACACGCTCGATCTGCATGCCTTCGCCCCTGGCGACGTGAAAGCCGCCGTGGAAGCCTGGCTGGATGAAGTCCATGTGCGCGGTTTCAAGGCATTGCGCATCATCCATGGCCGCGGCATTGGTGTGCAACGCGAGGCGGTCCGCCGGATTCTGGCAAGAACGCCGTTTGTCGTGGCCTTCTCAGACGCGCCAGCCGAGGCCGGCGGATGGGGCGCGACGATTGTCACTCTGCGCTGATTTGCCAACCGGCGCCCGGTCTGCACCCAGAAACGTCGCTGCGGTGTGGCTACCTTGCCGAGTCGCCGCGTTTGTAGACGGTCAGGTTCTGTTTCGTCGTGGACTTCCAGTCAGCGAGGGCGGGTGCGCCGGCGCGTCTGAAGAAATCCTGCAGACTGGCGTCGAGGGCGGCTCGCTGTTTCGCATAGGCCGAATCTGCCCAAAGGTTCTTGGTCTCTCCTGGATCGCTTGCAAGGTCAAAGAATTCATCTTCGCCGCTGGCCCGGCGGATAAGCTTTAGCGACTCCGTGCGGATGGCGCGAACGGGCCCGTATTCGAAGAATAGCCGGTTGCGAGGCTTCATGCGCTTGCCGTGCAGCAGCGGGGCGTAGCTCGATCCGGCGCGGAAACCGTTTGGGGAATATGGCAGGCCGAGGTAGTCGAGCAGTGTTGGAATGAAGTCATAGTGCGAGACCATGGCCGTCTCGACGCGCCCGGCGGTGATGCGGCCCGGATGCGACCAGACCATCGGAACCCCGATCGATTCCTCGTACATGTTGAACGGCACGCTGCCGTTGCCCTTACCCCAAAGTCCGTGGTGGCCGGCGTTGTAGCCCTGGTCGGCAGTGAAAAGGACCAGCGTGTCCTCGGACGCGCCCATCTGGTTGAGCTTGTCCAGGACGCGGCGCATGTTGGCGTCAGCGGCCGTAATCAACGCGGAGTAACCGAGCTTGGATTGTTGCTTGCCGTACAGCCCGCTCATGGAGGGATTCTGCCAGGGATGTCGCGGGGTGTCGGGGTAGCAGGAGAACTTCGAGCCGTTGTATGGGTCGCGATAAGTGTCGGGCTGATAGTCAAAAGGCGTGTGCGGGGCGTAGAAGGGCATGTAAAGGGCAAATGGCGATTTGGAGTTCTTCTGGGAGTCGAGGAACTCGATGGCGCAGTCGCCGACAAGATCGGTTTTGAATCCCTTCATCGGGATCGTCTGGCCGTTCTTGACGAAGACTGGGTCGCGGTAGGTTCCGCCGCCGCCGGGGATTGTCGCCCAGTAGGAAAAGCCGGACTGTGCGGTGTCGTCGTGGCCCATGTGCCACTTGCCGGCAAGGCCGAGGGTGTAACCGTTGCGCGCGAGGACATCGGACCAGGTGAGGCGGTCTTCGAGGTAGCGCGTGGATTTGGGGCCAAACGAATCCTGCGGCACAAGCCAGTCTTGAACGCCGTGCTGAGACGGAATAAGCCCGGACATGATGGTCATGCGACTCGGGCTGCAAACGGGAGTGCAGGCGAAGGCGCGAGTGAACTTCGTGCCTTGCGCTGCAAGCGATGCCACCGTTGGCGTCACCATCTCCGCACAACCGGTGGCTGACGTGGCCCAGGGGCCGTGATCGTCGGTCAGGAAGACGACAACATTAGGCCGTCGGCGCCGGGCGATAGCCGGTGCGGCGATGGAGGCAAGGAAAGATCGGCGAGTAGTAGTCACGGCAGATGTATTTTACTCGAGGGACCACTCAGCCAGCCAGGCAAATGGAAGGACTGAAGCCGGCGCGTGCTATACCATTCGCCTCGTAGCCGCGTCCCACTTGATCCGCCGGCCGCTGCGCAAGGACTCCATGGCCATGGCGAGAGAAATCGAGGTGCCAAGCCCGGCCTCGACCGGCGCGTTCGGATCCTTGCGCGTCGTCATGCAATCGAGGAAGTTCCGGATGTGCTCGCGAGTCGCCACAACGAATGATCCCAGCCTGTCAGATTCCACCGATGGGGCCATCTTCACATTCGCATTCTGCGGCCAAAGCGCGAAGCCCTCGCGCCCCACATCCAACCGCGCCTTGGTGCCATGGAACTGCTGCATCTGGTCGTTATGCGTGTGGTAGCGCATCGCTTTATAGCCAAGCGTGAACACGGCGATGTAGTTCTCGGTATAGTCCACCGTCATGGAGGCCGTTTCCGGAATCTCGCCGCCACCTAGGTTGCCCTTGCCTCCGGCGCAGGACACCGCCGCCGGCATCGGCGAATTCATAAACCACTGAATGCAATCAATAACATGGGCCGCCTGTCCCACGAGAAGGCCGCCCGAGTAGTCGTGATAGTAGTACCAGTTGAAGAAGCGCGTTTCGTCGAGTGGCCGCTGCTCGGCTGGACCGAGCCACTGCTTCCAATCGAGCGGCCCCTTAAGCGTCGCCCTCGAGAGACCGTCCTGGAAGTTCATCCACCAGGAATTCACGAGCCGAACGTCGCCGAGGACCTCCGGCGTGGCATACTTCTGCTTGATTTCGACGAACATCGACCCGCTTCGGCGCTGCGTGCCGACCTGGCAGACTCGTTTGGCGCGGCGAACCGCGTCAACCATCTTGAAGCCTTCGCCCGGAAGGTGGCACATCGGCTTTTCAACGTAGATGTCCTTGCCCGCCGCAGCGGCGTCGATCGCCATCTTTGCGTGCCAGTGGTCCGGCGTGGCAATAATGACGGCCTGAATCGACCTGTCTTCCAGCAGACGACGGTAGTCGCCGTAGGATTGTGCCCCCGTCGAGGCCACTTTCAAACCCGCTTCGAGATTTGGCTGGTAGACGTCACAGACCGCCGCCATCTCCGCGCCGATTTCCTTGAACTCAGAAGTGAGCAGCCGGCCGCGTCCGCCGCTGCCAATCACCCCAATCCGCGGTCTGTCTGCCGCCACGGCGCGCGCCGCCGCGCCGGCTGTCATCAGGAAGGTCCGACGTTCCATGCCTGACAGTCTACGCCCAAACGCGGCTACAATGACTTCAGTTCGGCGATGGTCGCGCCGGTGCCGCCCTCAGCAGGGGTCGCGGGACCGTAACTGTCGACATGCGGGTGTTTGGCAAGCAGTTGTTGGACCATCCTCTTCAACACGCCCATGCCGTGCCCGTGCACGATCCGCACGCGGGCCACATCGGCCAGCGCGCAGGCGTCGATGAAGCGTTCAACTTCCACTTCCGCCTCATCCGAAGTCTTGCCGATGATGTTCACCTCGCTGGTCAAGGTCTCGAAGCGCGGCCCGGCGGTGAACGAAACTCCCGCCGGAAGCCGCTTGCCCGTGCCGGCGGCCTCCGGCAAGACTTCCTTCACATCGTCCACCGGCGCCTGCATCTTCAGGAACCCGACCTCGACCTCAATCATTCCACCGCCCAGGACCTTCAGCACTTTCGCCGGCTGGCTGACATCCTTCAGCTTTACCCGCATCCCCGGAGCGATCGTCTCAATGGACGGCTTCGGCGGTGGGGCCTTGCCTGCTGCCATCGCAGCGAACTCTTCCCGCATCTCGCGCCGCGCCCTTGCCATTTCACGCTGTGCCCGTTCGGCCTGCTTGCGTGTTTCGGGCACGGCCGAGGCCCGGCCGATGGCCTCGCGAGCTTCCTGCTCGAATACCTTCATCGCCTTCTCGGCGCGTTCCTCGATCTCCTTGACGCGTTTGGACTCGCGTTTCTCCAGAGCGGCGGTCAGGTCTTTCTCGCGCTGTTCGAGTTCAAGTTGACGCCGCCGGAGAGCAGCCGCCTCCTCGCGCGCTTCGCCCACCTTGGTTTCAAGCTCCTTTAGGAAATGGGCGATGTCGCGTTCGGTATCCGACATCGCCGCACGCGCCCGTTCGATGAGGCGCGGCGGCAGTCCGAGGCGCGAGGCGATATCCAGGCCGGCTGACTTGCCCGGGGCGCCAGTCCTCAACTCATAGGTCGGCTCCAACGTTTCTTCGTTGAAGCCCATCGAGGCGTTGACGACGCCCTTGGTGGTCGCTCCGTACACCTTGAGCGCCAACAGGTGTGTCGAGGCCAGCGTGAACGCACCGAGGCGATTGAATTCGTCGAGCACGGCCACGCCGAGAGCGCCCCCCTCTTCCGGGTCGGTTGCCCGGCCCAGCTCGTCGAGCAGCACCAGGACGCCCGGCGCACCCGCTTCGACGAGCTGTTTCACACGTGCGATATGGGCGCTGAAGCTCGACAGGCTTTGTTCGATCGATTGGTTGTCGCCGATGTCGGCCAGCACATCGTGAAACACGGGCAGAACGGCTTCATCGGCCGGCAGGGGAAATCCCGACTGCGCCATCAGGGCCAGCAGCCCGGCGGTCTTCATCGACACCGTCTTGCCGCCAGTGTTCGGACCCGAAATCAACAGCGTGCGGCTCTCGGCATTCAACTCGAACGACACCGGGACGATCTTCAGCCGTTTGCGCCGGAGCACGTCTTCAAGCAGCGGGTGCCGGGCCCGTCTGAGCAGCAACACCGGGGATTCATCGCTGGAGAAATTCGGAATTACGCAACCAAACGATTCCGCAAATCGCGCCTTGGCAAAGGCGAAGTCAAGAGCAGCCAGGGCGTCCGATGCCCGCCTGACCTCGTGGGCCTGGGTCCGCAGCCGCTCCGTCAATTCAGCCAGGATACGATGGATCTCGCGCATCTCATCGTCGTTCAACCGGACAAGATCGTTGTTGAGTTCAATCGTCTCGAGTGGTTCGAGAAACAGCGTGTGCCCGCTGCCGCTCGCGGCATGGACAACGCCCGCGGCCCGTTTCTTCGCTCCCGGCACAACCGGCACGACGAACCTGTCGTTGCGGATAGTGACGAACTCCTCCTGCAACATGCCGTCGTCGCGATGCTGCTTCAGGAAGTTTTCGAGCGATGCGTGGATCTGCCGCCGCTGCCGCTCCATGTCCCGCCGCACCCGCGCCAGCAATGGGCTGGCGTGATCGGCGATCGTGCCGTCGGGCAGGATCCTGCCCGACACGGCCTTCACTGTTTCGCGGAAGTCGGCGATCGCCGCCGCTCGTTCGGCCAGTAGCGGGAACGTCCCGGCGTGCGGCGCCAGCGCCTGCCGGACCTGTTCGGCCTTCTCCAGAAGGACGATGACGGATAGCAATTCGAGCGGTTCGAGCACGGAACCCTGAATCCGTAGCTTGGCCACGTCAGACGCGGTTTCCGGGATGCCCGAGAATGACAACTGCGCTGGCGTTTCGCCGCCGCGTGTCCTGGGTCGCGACGCTTCGTCAATCCAAGCCATCGCTTCGGCCGTCTCAGCCAATTGCGCTTCAATCGCGATACGGTCGGTGGAAGGCTCGATCCCATCGAGCAACTGGCGGCCGCCTTCGCTCGCGACCCATCGCCGGATGAGCGCTTTCAGTGTGGCGTACTCGAGCAGGATCAGACTCTCGGCGTTCATCGCATCATCTCCAGCGCTCGCGCGATCACGGGTGGGGTGCCCGGCGCAATTTTCCAGTTCGCCAATTCCCTCAACGGGACCCACGCCGCGTTTGCTACGTCGCTGGCAGCCTTGAGCTCGCCACCCTCGAGTTCGCAAAGATAGTCGACGATGACATAGTGGTATTGGGTTCGGCCGTCCGCGTCCGGCATGATGCGCTCGAACAGCGCCGCCACCTTCAAGGGCCTCACATGCAGGCCGGTCTCTTCCGACACCTCGCGGACCACGGCCTGCTCCAAACGCTCGCCCACTTCCACCATTCCGCCCGGCACGGTCCACCAGCCCATGAGCGGCGGCTTGCCGCGTTCGATAAGCAGTACGTCTTCGCCACGAAACACCACCGCCCCTACGCCGAGCAGCGGGTGCTCCGGATACGTGCGGCTGTTGCTCACGGCTGCGCCTGCGCGGGCTTGCCATCCAGCAGCACGCGGTAGACGGCGGTCCGCGCGGTGACGTAAAGCGTCCTGTTATCTGAGGCGAAGCAAAGGTTTGATGGTTTCTCGGACAACGGCAGCGTTTTGAGTAGTTTACCGTGTGTATCGTAGGTCGCAAGAGCGTTCGATGCTACATGGATAGTGCCCTGTTCGTCAACCTTCAATCCATCAGGGGGACCGTCGATTCCAGTGATGACAAGCCGCGGATTCGAGGCTTCTCCGCCGCGGTCCAGATCCCAAGCCCTCACGGATCTTTCGTCCGACACCGCGACATAGAGCATGCGTCCGTCCGGCGACAGCGCCACGCCGTTCGGCCGGCGGTCCATGCGCGCAACCACTTCAAGTTCCTTGTCCGGCTTCAGATGAAAAACGCCATGAAATGGCAACTCGCGAGTGTCAGCACGGGCGCCGAACGCCGGATCGGAGAACCACACGTGGCCATCCTTGCGCAGGGCGATGTCGTTGGGTGAGTTCAACCGCTTGCCTTCAAATCGTTCGGCCAGCACCTCAATCTTGCCGCCGGAGTCCATCCGCGTTACACGCCTGCCCGTCCCCTCGCACATGTAGAGCCGGCCTCGCCCGTCCACGGCCAATCCGTTAGCGCCGCCGCTATCGCCCCGGAGCAACTGAACTCCGTCCTTCGCGCTCCACCTCAGTACGCGCGATGTTGGAATGTCGCTAAAGGCCAGTACCCCGCCTCCAAGCCACACCGGCCCTTCCGTGAACCGGAAGCCACCCGCCACGCGCTCGACGAACACCTCCCCCTGATCCTGCCACTTGCCAAGCGCCGCGCCAAACACGCAGAATCCAGCAAATTCTCTTCTCAGCACAGTTCCATTGTAGAAGCACCAACAAACCCGGCGGTATGTCCCGGCAGTGGGACCGGCAACGTGTTCTCCGTCGCCTCATTGTTTTCTACAGCGGCCGTGTTCGCACTTGGAGACGATCCGTCCGGCAAGCATTGACAATCACTTGGCCCGTTGGCAGCTTTGTTTGCGGGAGGTATCCATTCGACCATCCCAGCTCCGTGGCCGCGTACGAGAACTCCGTCAAACATGGAGCCGGACCCTAACGCCTACCGCTCGAACAACGCTTCACTGATATCGTCTGTAAGAGCGTCTGGGGATCGACGGAGTCGAGTCTTTGCACAGGATCGGCGATTGATCGGACTTGCAAGCTAGTGGAGGAGATTCCCGCTCTCCTGCGGAGCCTCGGAACCACCTCGCTTCTTGACATCCCCTGCGGCGATTTCAATTGGCCGTCGCCGGCCGAGTTGGGTGTTGAGTATATCGGCGCGGATGATGTCCGCGAGCAGGTCCGCCCGAACGAACAGGGTTATGGACGTCCGTACCGCCGCTCTCTTCACCTTGAGCTCACTTCGAGCGACTTGCCTGAGGCGTCGGTTGTGCTCTGCCGTGACTGCCTAGTCCAATGCGGTTTTGGCAAGGTGGCCCGCGCCCTCGACCGCATCCGAGCCTCGAGCGCGGATTACCACCTGCCGACTCGCCTTCCGCTCACACTGGAAAACGCGGATATCACAGACGGTGACCGGCTTGCGCGGAGCTTTACGCTACCGCCCTCCAATCTTCCGCCGCCCAACCGCTCCATCGTCGAAAACTGCACCGGAGACGGGGAAGCGTACAGCGACAAACCGCTGGCGCTTTGGAACGTCGCCTTGCTCGCTTGACTCGTGCCACCGCGGCGTCGGCCAGGATCGAGAGCACCGCCGGAATCTAGCTCGCTTTCTTGACTAGCTTGCCGGTGTCAGCGTCGACGTTGACCGAGCCCAGGCTCTGGCTCACGCTCGGTCCGACAACAACCCGCCAAACAGGGTTCACCATCTGATTGGTCCACTCCATGATGAATTGGATTGGGGCGTCCGGGTTCTTCTCTAGTACCGTCTTCAGTTCTTTCCTGGCCGTCTCGAGCGCCGCTGGCGTATCCACTTTCACCTTCTGAATCGGAATGACACGGGCTCGCGCCTTTGGCGCGTAGATCGACTCGCTGCCTGCGTACGTTCCTTTTCGGACCATCCCCTCGTCGGCGACGCCATAGGTGAACACCTTCTGCGTCTTCGCCGTCAGCGAGACGAAGGTCGCACGCCAGGCACCGTACTTGCCGCCTTCCGGCTTCACGGAGTCCAGGTTGATGTTCTCTACGCTGAGGATTTGCGCATCCTTGTTCCACTGGCGCGCAGCCTGATACATGAAGAAGATGCCAGACTGGCCGCCGACGGCCACGGCTGGCTTCATTTCCTTCTTCGGCGCGGGCGCAGTGCTCGTCGATGAACATCCGCCCAACATCAGAGCGAGAACCGCGATTCCAGAGTAGAGGGTTCTTTTCATGGGTCGTCTCCAGTCCACACCATCTTATACGGAAAGGTGGACTTCTACGAGGCTTGTGGCATAATACGGCTAACCTTGGCTGTACCATAGATCACGCATAGGGGCTGACCCATGACAAGTGGTTGCATCCTTTCTTTCCCGCCGGCGCTTATCGGCTGCCTGCTGCTCTCCGCTTCTGCCCTTGCCTTTCAGACCGGCGGTTCGACTGCTCCACCCGGCGGCGGCACTGGCGGGGGGACTACCCCTCCCCCCAGTTCTGGAGGCACAACCACCCCCGGTTCGCCTTCCACCGGGTCCTCGCAGACGCAGACCTCAAATCAACAGCGCACCGGTACTCAGCAGACGCAACCACAGGAGTTCCGCCGCCCCGTCTTTCTCTCTGGCAGGCTGATCACCGAGGAGGGAACACCGCCGCCCGAACCGGCTGTCATCGAACTGTATTGCAACGGGCGGGCTCGGCCCTATGGCTACTCGGACAGCAAAGGCCGATTTAACATCACGCTCGGCCAGCAGCCTTCAATGATTGGGGCAGACGCCAGCGTGGGCAGCATTAATGATTCATTCGGGGGCCGGAACTCACCCTTTGGCAGCACCGACTCCGTCGGCTCAATGGGAGGCGTCAGCGAGCGCGATCTGATGGGATGCGAACTCCGTGCGAGCTTGCCCGGGTATCTCTCGGAATCCATCAATCTGGCGGGGCGTCGTTTGATGGACAATCCCGATGTCGGCTCCATTCTCATGCGGCGCCTGGGCAAGATCGAGGCGCAGACAACATCGTATACCTCCCTGAGCGCTCCGAAGGATGCGAGAAAGGCCTTTGAGAAGGGTCAGGGCCGGAACAAGAAGCAGAAGTACGAGGAGGCTCAGTTCAGTCTATCGAAGGCAGTTGAACTCCATCCGCAGTACGCGGAAGCTTGGTACGAGTTGGGGGTTGCCTACGCCCGGCTGAAACGCCCCGAAGATGCCTCCGCATCATTCAAGAAGGCCATTGAATCCGACGCGAAGTATGTGAGGCCTCATCTCGGGTTGATGGAACTGGCCCTGAGTTCCAACGGCAGTTGGGATCAGATTCTGGCGGCCAGCGGAAACGTGTTGAAACTCGATCCTTACTCCTATCCCCAAGCCTGGTATTTCAGTAGCCTCGCGCACTTGCAGCTTCAACATTTCGACGAGGCCGAGAAGAGCGCCCGGGAAACCATCAAGCTCGACCGGGACAAGCGTTTCCCGAAAGTCCACCACATCCTTGGGGTCGCACTTGCGAACAAGAACGATTTTGGAGGCGCCGCAGGTTCGCTCAAGTCCTATCTGGAATTGAACCCCAACGGCAAGGACAGTGAATTCGTCCGCAAGCAGTTGGCCGACTTTGAACAGCGGGTCAGCCAGCGGGAATAGAACCGGACAGATCTCGTATTGGGTGCTGCTCCGACGTCGACAGTGTGCCGTGACACAGTGCGACTGACTCTCACAAAGGTGGAAGCCCGGGCTCTACGGCTGGCACTGGGCGCGCCACGCAGTCCTGGGCAGATCTTGTGGGCTTGCCTGATTGCCTCGCACATCGGCTTTGGCTTGGAAGTGACCGTGGCTCATTCTCAGCCGGTCAGCAGCAGCCTGAAGTCCCCAACAGGTGCCGGCAATCGGCAACCGTTTTCCCCCCGCCGTCCCAGAACAGCCCGCGGTGCCCGATCAAGCTTCCCCAAAACGGGTAGAACGCCAACTGGCCGGGTGTGAGGTCCGCGCCACGGCTGCCCGGCTCAAGACTTCGAGATGCGCCGTGCTCTCCAGAAGCCATGGAGGCCGAAAATCAGCCCCACCAACAGAAGCCCCGCGCCGCCAATCAGGCCCACAACCGCCTCCCCGGGGTCACCGCCGGCCTGAAGCTTCTGGTATGCCTTCCATGTTGGGCGAATCATGAAGACGGCGATGGCCAGGAATAGGAAGCCGATGATCTCATTCCATAGCGCGTGGAGCGGTTTGATCACTCCCGGCAGAACCATCTCGAAGAATTTTCTGACTAGTCGCATGGCCCGTTGGACGGTAACATCCATTATCCCAGCCCGGCATCCCAATTAGAAACCGAAATCTGAGCAGCGTCTGTCAAGTTGCCAGGCAAAACGCCCGATAAGTCGAGGGTGGCGTGAGCGAGAGAACACCGATGAAACACAGCCCCGGTGCTATCCTGAAGTTAGCCGTACCGCGAGGGACGATTTGGACGATCGACTGAAAGAACTCATGCACGAACTCGGTAACGCGATCAACGAGTCACTATCGGACTCGGACCGCATCGCCGAAGCCATCGGCGAGATCAAGCGTGCAGGCTACGACGTCTTCCTTGTTTTGGAAGCCACCATCGGCTTCAACCGCCGCGATGAAGATAGCGTGGACGATGAGGACGGGTCCCCCTCTGGCGCTTCACTGGAGATATCCACGCGGGAGGATGAGGCAACTGCCCGAATTAGCTGGAGTTCACAGGATCAGAAGTTCCTACGAGCCCTGAAGATCGCCGTTGACGACGATCAGAGCTGATCAGATCAGTTCCTGATAGATCAGCCAGGTCAATTCCGCTGTCCGCGCCCAAGTGAACTGCCTCACCCGGTCGAGTCCTTTCGCCGCCAGCTCCGCGCGAAGCGCCTCATCGCCCGTTATTCGATTTAGCGCATTGGAGATCGACTCGACATCGAACGCGTCCACCATCAGGGCCGCGTCCCCGCAAATCTCCGGCAGTGCCGCCCGATTTGATGCGATCACCGGCGTAGCTTGCGCCATCGCCTCCAGGACCGGGATACCAAAGCCTTCGTCGAGCGAAGGAAAGGCAAAGACGCTCGCCTGAGTGTATAACCGGAGAACCGTCGCGTCGTCCACCCATCCGGTGACTTCAATCCGCGCTCGTGCAGGGCTAGCCGTGATCCGCGCCATCACCTGTTCGGATCCGTATCCCGCTGATCCCGCCAGAACCATCCGCCAATCGGGTCCACATCCGGTCTCGAACGCCTCGACCAAACGAACCAGGTTCTTTCGCTTCTGGATCGCGCCGACATGCAGAATGATCTTCTCCCGCCGCGCTTCGGAATGTTTTCGTGGAAACCTGACCCCGTGTGGTGTGACCCGAATGCGCGACCGATCTACGTTGAGCAGTTCTTCCACCATCTGAGCGGTGTAGTTTGACACGCAGGCGATCAGGTCACTCCGATCCACCGCTTGCCGGGCCTGTGCAGTGAACCGAGCCCTGAACTCGGGCGTTGAATAGTCAGCCGTCAGCACGAACAGGTCGTGGAAGGTGCACACCGTCGATCTTGCCCGCCAAGCCGGCATGCGTTGGTTCAGCCCGTGGAAAAGTCCGGCACCGCGGACCGGAAGAGTTTCGAGCAGGAGCCTTGGCGAAACATTCGCAGACCGGTTTGAACGCAGACCGTGCAGGAACTTGTGCGGGCGGTAGCAATGTAGGAAACGGGCCTCTGGGTGCGCTTCGGCCAGAGATAAGGCGAGTTCGCGGCTGTAGACACCTACACCCGAGAGATTCCGGCCGACGCTATAGGTCGCATCAAGTGCGGCAGTCAACCCTTGATCCCGTATTCCTTTAGCTTACGGTATAGCGTCGTCCTGCCGATGCCCAGAAGGTGGGCCGCCATCACGCGGTCGCCCTTGGTGTATTCAAGGGCGCGGATGATCGCCTGGCGCTCCATTTCGACCAGCGGGATTACCGGAGCCAGGATTGGAACAGGTTGGTCTCCGTTGCTGGCAGCATTGTGACCATTCGCCGCCTTGCTCAGTCGCCCGAGTCCCTGAGATTCCCTGTGATGCTGGAGGTGAGATGGGGCGTCGCCCACGTGCAACACCGGGCCGGTGTTCACGGCCACCATCCCCTGGACGCAGTTCTGTAATTCCCGCACGTTGCCCGGCCAGGGATAGGACATCAACAGTTCCAGCAATTCGGAGCTCAGCGTGTGACCGTGACCGTACATGCCCAGGAAATGCGAGATCAGCGCCGGCAGGTCCTCACGCCGGTCCCTGAGCGGCGCCAGCCGCATGGTGACCACGTTCAACCTAAAATACAAATCCTGCCTGAAGGAGCCTTTCACAACCTCTGCCGAGAGATCGCGGTTCGTTGCCGCAATCACGCGGAAACGCGATTTCTTCATCTGCAGCGAGCCAACCGGGCGGAATTCCTGCTCCTGGAGCAGCCTCAACAGCTTGCCCTGCAATTCGAGCGGAAGTTCGCCGATCTCGTCAAAAAAGGCTGTCCCACCATCAGCCTGTTCGATCAGGCCGATCTTGTTTGTGTTGGCTCCAGTGAACGCGCCCTTGGCGTAGCCGAACAGTTCGCTTTCCATTAGCGGCCCCACCATCGACGTGCAGTCAATAGTGACAAACGGACCACTCGCGCCGGAATTATGGATCGTCCGAGCAACCAGTTCCTTGCCCGTCCCCGTTTCGCCGAGCAGCAGAACGGGCCATTGTCCACGCCCCAGCCGGCTCGCCAAGCGCAATACCTGCTTCAGCCGGGCCGACTGCCCCACCATTTCGAAGGACTTTTCCTGCGTCTCAACGATCATCGTGGTGGATTCCCCCGACGCCTCCCACTCCCGGTGGGCTCCAATGGTTTTGCAGGCGACATACGCTCATTAGGATTAGTAGGCGGAGCCCGGTCTTTCTCTCGGACTATTCTTGCTCTACTTGTTCTACTCTACAACCTGCCGGGCCTTCGTCCCAAAGATTGTTCAGCGGCCAGGACGCCACGGCGTGGGACAATGGGAGTCATGGTCGGCACACGCCAGCATACGTTGCCCGTTGTTGTTGTCGTGGGCCGCCCCAACGTCGGCAAGTCGACTCTCTTCAATGCGATCCTTGGGCAACGCCGCTCCATCACAGGCGACGAACCAGGCATCACCCGCGACCGCATCCACGGTGAGGCGGTGCACCGCAGGCGGCCCTTCGAGTTGATCGATACCGGTGGTATCGTCCCTGCCGACCAGCAGTTGATCCCTGCCCAGATCCTCAAACAGGCCCGCGTTGCCCTGGAAGGCGCCGCCCGTATCATTTTCCTGATCGACGGCCGCACCGAGATCACTTCCGCCGACCGCGACCTCGCCCAGTTGCTCCGCAAGCTGAACAAGCCTGTCATCCTGGCGGTCAATAAGATCGACTCTCCCAAGAGCGATGTCCTCACCGCCGACTTCTATTCACTCGGCTTTTCCGCTGTCATCCCCATCTCCGCCGAACATCGCCTCGGCATCCACGAACTGCTCGATGCGGCCACTGACGGCTTCCTCGCTACCGTCGATGAGGACCTCCCCGAGCAGCAAGAGCCCCCCATTCGCGTGTCCATCATTGGCCGTCCCAATGTCGGGAAATCGACTCTACTGAACGCCATGGTTGGCCGTGAACGCGCCATTGTCAGCCCGGTGGCCGGGACCACCCGCGATTCGGTGGACGAGACCGTCACTTACAACGGCCGTGAATATACCTTCGTCGACACCGCAGGCATCCGGCGCAAGGGCAAGACCCATGAGATGGCCGAAAAGCTCAGCGTCGTCATGGCCCGCAAGCACATCCGCATCTGCCATGTCGCCCTGCTCCTGGTGGACGCCACGGAGGGGCCGGTCGCCTCGGACGCCACCATCGGCGGTTACGCCCACGAAGAGGGCCGCGCTGTCATCATATGCGTCAACAAGGCCGATCTCATCCCGGCCGGCAAGCGTAAGGAGATGGAGCAGGCCGTCCGCGACCAGTTCAAATTCCTCGAATGGGCGCCCGTTGTCTTCATCTCGGCCCACGTGAGCCGCGGCGTGGACAAGATCTTCAAGCTGCTCGAGACCGGCTGGGAGAGCTTCAATAAGCGTGTGGGCACGGGCGAGTTGAACCGCTTCGCCGAGGACCTGGACTTTGGCGTCAACCGCCGGATCTTCTACATCACCCAAGCCTCCATCCGTCCGCCAACCTTCGTCCTGTTCATGGACCGCTTTCACCAACTGCACTTTTCCACGGAGCGTTATGTCCAGAACAAGCTCCGCAAATCGTTCGGCTTCGACGGGACGCCGATTGTGCTCAAGGTGAAGGGCCGCAGGTCGCCAGACAAGCCGAAGTAGCCGGGCACCACGGCAAGCTGAAGTCCCCTACGGATACACCGTCACGATCACCCGCTTGTACCGCGTGAGCGGGGGGTTCCCTGCATCGGTCACCGCCAGCACGATGTGCATTGTCTTGGGCTGAGTCAGCGCCGGCGCGATGAACCAGGCCGAGGACTTGCCGCTATCCTCGATCTTGAGCGGTGCGCCCGTTCGGGAGGCCGCCAGCGGGAGCGAGCCGGGCTCGCCATAGTAGAACCATTCGAACGAGAGCGTATTCCCATCCGGGTCCTTCGAACCGTCCGCGCTCAGGTTCACGCGTTCGCCGGCGCGAACACGCAGTCGGTCTGGGTGGCCCAGGTTCACCACAGGCGGATGATTCGACTCGGCATAGGGTTTGATCGTCCAGTCCACGCGCGAGGCGAAATCGTTCTGATAGGCCTGGCGCCAGCGCCAAATGGTGGCTTTATTGTTGGTGTGCCATTGGCCGTCGAGGCCGAGGACCTCGTCTTCAGCGTCACTCCAGAATGGGCGGGTCTCCGGCTCCATGAACCACTTGCGAAGGCGTGGTGTATAGAACTCGTAGCGGCCACCCCAACTGCCCCAGTCAGGGTGTTCTGGATCGCCGAGGCCGTTGTTGATCAGGTAGAGGAAAGTGGGGCTGTCGCCCTCCATCAGGAACTTAGCCGCAGGGTACTTGGCGCCAAGCGGACCCTTGGCGCGAATGTTGGCCTCCAGCCAGGGATTGTCGACGATCGAGAAGTCGCCGCCGGCGAAACGGCCATGGAAATGGTCGCCGCTGATCCCGCTCCAGGTGGCATGGTGGTATGCGCCGCCGGCGTGGATGCCGGGACTGGCAATGTAGAAGAGCCGAGGAAACGACCTGCGTATCCAGGGACCGCTGTCGTCCTGGTCAGAGATCGTGTATACGCGCAGTTTGGCGACGAAGCGGTTCAAGCCCTCTTTGGAGCGTGAGGCGCGCACCTTCCAAAGCGCTTGGGCGAGGCAGTTCGGACCGCCCCAGACAAGGACCCAGACGGGCCGAGGATCGTCGCGGTCGACGGTCTGGACGATGATGTTCGAGCCGGGCGAGTCCATACCCCGGCCGACAGCCGCCATGCCGAAGTTGGGCCGGCCTTCGCGGATGACTGAAAGCAAACGGGCCGCTTCAGGGTAGCCAGGTTCGTGTTGCTGGAGGTTGTCGCGAACCTTGCCGTAGGCCTCAACGACCTCCCGGATCTTCTCAGGCGCCACACGTCCACGCTGGTGCACCGAAGTGGTCGCCACCAGCGCCTCGACATCCCAATGATTCGAATAGAGCAGAAACCGGACCATGGACTGGGTGTCATCGGGCTCGTTTTCGATGTCGGTGAGAACGATGACACGTGGTTTCTGGGACACCGCCAGGGCGCGGCAGGCGCCAGCGGCCGCGACAAGCAAGAGGAGCAAGGCTGCGTGGGACTTCATGAGTTCAACTCCTGTTCAGGTGACAACCGGATTATTGCGGCGGTGCCTGGATGAGCGAATCTTTCCTTGCCACCAGGTGACGCCCGAGGGCCGGTTCATGCGACTGCATCGATACCCGTCTTCAGAGATACTCAGCCGGGAACTTCCAGGGCTTGCGGTAGACCGGCCGTGCGAGTTTGGCCGCTTCCTTGTCGCCGATGATCTTCTCCTTCACCGGATCAAATCGGACCGTGCGGCCGAGTTGGTAAGAGATGCCGGCGAGGGTAATCGCCAGATCGACCTTGTAGTGATAGTTGACGCTCGAATCCGGCTCGACGCGCGACTTGATCGAATCGAGCCATTGACGTTCGTGGCCGGGCGACGGCGGAATCGTCTGCGGGGGCGGTGTGGCGTCCTTCAGGAGGTCGCCTTCGGGCACGATTTCATGGCGGCTGTAGTCGGTGAACAGAGTGCCGTTCAGTCCATGGAAGTAGATGCCCAGCCGGCGCGCCGGCTTGCCCCGGCCGAAATCGAAAGCGAAGCTATTGGCGCAATTCATCATCCAGGTCATGGTCAGCTTGGGATAGCGCCAGGTGACCTCCTGGACGTCGGGAGCGTCGCCATCGTCCCTGATTACGTCGCGGCCGCCTGTGCAGGTGGTCGATTCGGGCACGCCGAGGTTGAGCGCCCAGATGGGCAGGTCGATGATGTGCGGCGCCATGCCGGGGGTCCAGCCGCGGGTGTAGTCCCAGAATGAACAGTGATTGTAGCTGTCGGCGAAGAGCAGGGAATTGAATGGGCGTGCCGGGCCGGGGCCGAGCCACATGTCCCAATCGAGACCGGCCGGCGGGTCCTGTTTGGGCGCGCGGCCGATGCCGTCGGGCCCCTGGTTCATGACATTAAACGTGCGGACAACGCTGACCGGGCCGAGTTTGCCGGACCGGATCCACTCAACGACACGCCGGTAGTTCTCCCCGGCGTGGATCTGTGTGCCCACCTGGCAGATTCGCTTGTGACGGCGTATGGCGTTGCGGACGGCGAGCGTTTCGTCCGGGTAAAGCGTCATCGGCTTCTGGAGGTAAATGTCCTTGCCGGCCTTGACGGCATCGATGGCCATGAGCGCGTGCCAGTGCGGTGGAGGAGCGATGATGACGGCATCAACGTCGCTGCGGGCGAGGAGTTCGCGATAGTCGTTATGGCCCTTGGCCGTGCCGTTGTGCCGCGCCAGGGCAGCGTCGCGACGGTCCTTCGACACGTCGCAGATCGCTGTCACCACAACGTCGGGATACTTGGCGCAATTGGCCAGGTTGCTGCTGCCCATGCCATTCACGCCGATAATGCCAAGGTTGATCCGGTCGCTGGGCGCGACCGCGCCATTGCGTCCCAGGGCCGAGGCCGGGACGATGGCGGGTGCGGCCAATGCGGCCTGCAGCAGCGTACGGCGTGTGATGTTGTCTGATTCGTTTGTCATGCTGTCTCCTCATAGCCCTGTTTTGCGATGTGAACCATCGCGCGAATGTTTTCAGGTGGTGTGCTGGCGACGATGGCACAGCCGGCATTCAGAATGAAACGGCGAGTACCGGAGAAGGTGTGCAGCAACGCTCGGGTCCTTTCTTCGACGAGTCGCGGCGTGCCGTGGGCGAGTACCGTTGTCGGGTCGAGATTCCCGATGAAAGTGGCTCGGTCGCCGAGGACCTCGGCCGCTCGGCTTGCATCGGTTTTCGAATCGAGTTCCAGGGCGTCCGAGCCGGTCTCCACCATATTCAAGAGGATCTGATCGGTCTTGCCACAAATGTGAAGCGCGTAGGGCACACCGAGTTGGTGGGCAACCTCGACGACGCGCTTTTCGTAAGGCTGGGCGAACGTGCGGTAGATGCGCGGCGAGACAACGCTGGGACCAGACGAACTGTCGCCGTTGGAGACCATATGGGCGCCGGTTGCCGCCATCAGACGGATGAACTGGGTGGTGATATCAGTGCAGAAGTCGAGCAGTGCATGCGCGTCGGCTTCGTTGCCGGGGTCCATCAGATCCATCATCCAGCCGCTGGCTCCGCGGATATGGGCGGCGAGCGAAAACGGGCATTGATCGCAGTTGCCCCGAAGGTAGATCTCGTCGCCGAAATGCCGCTTGATTATCCGGACCGCTTCGAGCCAAACCTGGACGCCAGGGTATCGCCCGATGTCGACTGGCGGCAGGTCGCGCACCTCATTGAGCGATGAGAGAAGTTCCCCGCGGCACACGGCTGGTTCGTCGTCCGGGAAGACTACAGGCACGCCGACAGCTCCGGCGAGAGTCGCCGTGTCCACATCGACCATGATGCCGTCCAGGCCATAGCGTTCGATGGATTCGGTGAAACAGCGCGCCATTTGGACGGGATCGCTGCGGAAGACACCCATCGAGACGCCGCTCTCGGCCGCGGCCATCATGAAGTTATGCAGCATGACGGGTGGGGCCGCGGGCCGGGCGCCTTCCAGGGTAGCTCGAGTTCTCTGGTAGCCGTTCATGACTTTGTTGAGCATCTTATACGATGTTTTTGTCCACGTGTTGACGGAGGAGGAATCCAGTGCAGACGCGAAGGCTCTTTCTGGGAAGCGCGGCAGCGGTGGCCGGCCAAGCGGCGCCGTCCAGGCGGCTACAGCTAATTGATGTCAAAGGGGAAAAGGTCTCTGTCCTTTTTGGCGAAGTCACGTTGCTCGAATACCGCTACGGTGCAGCGCGACCCAAGAGTTACATTCACCCGCTGTGCCTAGCGGATGGCACGCCGGTGACTTCGGACGGTCCGGGAGATCATGTTCATCACCGCGGACTGATGGTGGCGTGGTCCGAGGTGAATGGGATCGATTTCTGGGGCGAGGTGAATCCGGCCCGGCATGGAGCAATCGTCCATCAGAGGTTCGAACGGTTGAAGGGCGGACCCGTGGCTGAGATTGTCTCGCTGAACCACTGGATCGCCGAAGGGCAATTGCTGTTGGTCGAACGGCGCACGGTCCGCGTGCCTCCGCCCGAGGACGGCGGCGTTTGGCTTGACTGGACGACGGAGTTGAGCGCGCCCAACATCGCGGTGAAACTCGCTGCCGGTCAGCATGTCTACAACGGGCTGGGCGTGCGCGTCGTCCAGGCGATGGACGGGAGCGAAGTGTTGAATTCGAACGGCACTCGAACCATTGAGAAGGCGAACGGAGAGAGTGCCAAATGGTGCGCCTACTCGGGCGCGGGCATGGGCGTGGCCTTCTTTGACCACCCCGCGAATCCACGTCACCCGAACGCATTCTTCGTCATGAACAAGGCATTCGGCTACATGAGCGCTGCGCCGACATTTCGCGAGCCGTTCGACTTGCCGGTGAAAGGGTCGATCAGATTCCGCTGGGGCGTGCTGACCTTTCGCGGAGTGGCGGACCGGAGCGCGTTCGATGAAAGATTCAGGATCTGGAGCAAGGCATGAGCACGATTCTGGGAACCGCCATCCTCGGCACGGGCGATGTCGCGGGCGGGCACGTCCGCGCATACCAAACGAACCCACACACCGAAGTCCGAGCCATCCTCAGCCGCGACCGGCAGCGTGCCGAGGCCAAGGCGCACGAGTTCAGCTTGACAGGGTGCAGTGCGTACACGAGCCTGGATGAACTCCTGAAACGGGACGACATCCAGATCGTGTCGATCTGCACGCCGCACTACTTGCATGTCGAGCAGGCAATTGCCTGCGCGCAGGCGGGCAAGCACGTCATCGTGGAGAAGCCGGTCGCACTAGATCTGGATGGTTTGCGAAAACTGGACGAAGCGATCCGCAAGGCAGGAGTCCGCAGCGTCGTCAGTTTCGTATTGCGCTGGAACCCGCTTTTCGAGAACATCCGCGCATTGCTCGCGGACGGCATGATCGGCGACATTTTCCATGGCGAGGTCGATTATCTTCATGGAATCACGAAAGATCTTGCGCTGTATCCCTGGGTCCGGCGAAAGCAGTTCGGCGGGTCGGCGTTGCTGACCGCCGGTTGCCACGCCGTGGACGCACTGCGTTGGTTCGTGCAACAGGAAGCAGTTGAAGTATTCAGTTACGCCAATACAAGCCCGGGCAATCCGCTCGATTATGAATACGAGCCGAACAGCGTGACGCTCGTTCGATTTGCCGGTGGCGCGATGGGCAAGGTGATGACGTCGATCGAGTCGGTGGCGCCATACACGTTCCCTATCGTCCTGATGGGCAACGGCGGCACGATTCGCGACAACCGGGTGTTTAGCAAGCGCTGGCCGGGCCTGAGGGGATGGGCAACGATTCCGACGATCCTTCCCGATAGCGGGTCTGTGGAACACCACCCGTTCGTGCCCGAGATCGCCCATTTTGTGGATTGCATTCAGAGGGGCGTCGAATCTCACTGCAACGTGGCCGATGCTGTGAAAACACACGAGATTTGCCTCGCCGCAGAGGTGTCGCGAATCGAGAGCAAGCCTGTTCGCCTCCCGTTCGCTTAGGTCAGGATTCGCGGGCGCAGCGGGGGAGAGTACAATCGGAATCCGGGGAGATCTATGAAACGGCGTGAGTTCACTTTCGGGTTGGCCGGCTTTGCCGCCGCGGGCCCTCTGCGCGTGGCGGCGTTTAGGGCCGACGCGACGCCCGCGATGGGCGAACCACTAATTTGGGTGGACCCCACGAAGGAAGTGCTGGATCCGCTGTGGGCGAAGGGTGTGGTGATCGACGGCCCTGGGGGCCGGGTGGTGCTTTGCGCCTTGGATTGGTGCGGAATCGGCGGCTATGTCCACACGATGTTCCGCGACAAACTGGCTGGCGCAGTCAATACATCCGTCGGGCGGGTCGCCATGCAGTCAGTTCATCAACATGCGGCTCCTTACATCGACGGCGGTGGCTACGAACTGATGGCCCAACTAAAGAACCCGCCGTTGATGATGAGCCGGCGATTCCTTGAGGATGTGACGGACCGCCTGGCAAAGGCCGCAGCCGAGGCGGTGGGGCGGATGAAGCCATTCGACGCGGTAGGTTTGGGTTCAGTCGCGCTTGAACGCGTGGGCAGTGCGCGGAGACTGATGGTGGACGGCAGGCTCGTGACGCGGTTCAGCACGAGTGGCAAAGACCCCAAAATGGCCGAATTGCCCGAGGGCGACATCGAAACGCGGCTGCGGACGGTGACACTGTTTGGTGGGAGCAAGCCGCTTGTCCGGCTACATTACTACGCTTCCCATCCGCAAACTTTCTGCTGCAACGGGCAGGTATCGGCAGACTTTGTCGGCGCCGCCCGGGAAACAGTGGAGAAGTCCGAGGGTGTGCCGCAGATCTATTTCACTGGTTGCGCAGGCGATGTCACGGTGGGCAAGTACAATGACGGCGGGATCGATGCCAGGAAGGGGCTGGAGAGAAGGATGGAAGCGGGCCTGCGGGCATCGAATCAGTCCACGAGGTCCGAGGCGGTGCGCGGAATGAGTTGGAAGTCGGTCGAACTCAGGCTTCCCTTGAAACCGGGGCCAAAACTGGACTGGCCGCCTGCTGATCTGGCCTCGATGAACAGCGTCGACATCTGCCGCCACGCAAATGCCGCAGCCTTCGCGTCGCGGCGTACACCGCTTACGGTATCAAGTCTGCGGCTTGGCGGGGTGCGGATCGTACACCTGCCCGGCGAGCCGCTGCTGGAGTTTCAACGCCATGCTGGCGATGCCATCGTGGCTGGGTATGGTGATATCAGCCCGGGGTATCTGTGTCCGGACAAGGCATTCGAGCAAGGCGGCTATGAGCCTTCGGCTTCGAACGCCGGTCCCGGGACCGAGGCTGCGATGAAACAAGCGATCATGGAAGTGCTGAAAGGTTGAGCAGTTGAGGAGAATCGAAGACATGGCGACGACAAGACGTACATTCCTAACGGCTGCCGGAGCGGCCACGGCGGCGCTGGGCGCCTACCAGGAGACTTTGGCTTTGAACGGCGGGCCCAAGGCGGTCACTTACGCTCCAGCCAGGGCGTCGGCGCTGAGCAAATGGCCGCGTTACGGAGCAACTGAAAAGCAGGCGCTTCACGACCTGATCGACACGGGCAAGTTCTATGAAGAACTGCCGGCGTTCGAGAAGGAATGGAAGGAGTACACCAAGGCGCCGTTCGTCAAAGCGCATATGAACGGGACCAGCGCCATCACGTCGATGTACTTCGCGCTCGATCTGCCGCCGGGCAGTGAGGTGATGGTTCCGTCTTACACGTTCTTCTCGCCGTGCCTGGCTCTGCGATTCTTCGGCCTCGTGCCCGTCTTCGTGGACATCGATCCGAAGACCGCTACGTTCGACCTGGAAGACGCCAAACGCAAGCTAACGCCGCGCACTAAGGCCGTCGAGGTGATGCACTCCTGGGGTATGCCTTGCCAGATGGACGCCATCTCCGCGTGGGCCAAGGAGAAGGGCCTCATCCTGCTTGAGGACGCAGCCCATGCGCATGGCGCGTCATTCCAGGGCCGCAAGATGGGCACATTCGGCGACATGGCCATTTACAGCTATCAGTTGTCGAAGGTGATGCCGGCGATTGAAGGCGGAATGGGCATGTACCGCTCGCGGGGGTACTTCGAACGAGCCTCGGCGTTTGGCCACTATGAAGATCCGGTGAAGTTTGCCGCCGACAGCCCCGTGCGCGCGTATGAGGGGACTGGCTTCGGGCAAAAGTATCGCATGCACCCGCTGGCCGCAGCGCTTGCCCGCGTTCAGTTGCGCGGCCTCGACGAAAGAAACGGCGTCGCGCGCAAGAATGTACGGACCCTGAATGACCGGTTGACCCAGCTCGCCGCCGTGGCGGAGCCGAAGTTGACATCCGACATTGAGCGCGTCTACTACAACGGCAACATGCTGTTAATCGATTTTAAGAAGCTTGGCATTCCCCGCGAAGCTATCGTCAAGGCGTTGAAGGCCGAAGGAGTCCCCGCCAGCTCCTGGGACTATCCCGAACAGCACAAGCTGAAGATCTATTCCGAGGCGAAATGGTGGCACCACGCGCCGAAGATTCCAGCTGCGATGCCGGGTAACGAGTGGGTAAACAAGAACCACATCTTCGTCCCCTGCCAGTATGGGGAGGCGCCGGATCTGATCGAACAGTACGCCAAGGCGTTCGAGAAGGTGTGGGCGCACCGCAAGGAACTGGCTGGAGCGTAATCGCGCATCGCCGATTCCAAGCCGGAGAACATCTCGGATGAAACACCTGACACTGACCGCAGCGCTATTTCTCGCTTCAGCCGCTTGCACGCAGCCACCGAAACCAGCCGAACCGGCTGCACCGAAGACGGAAACAGGACGCCTGACTGCAAGGGTCTACAATTCCCATTTCCCCAAAGGCCACGACACTTACAACGGTATGGGCGCGGCTAGCGACGGTCGCATTTATTACGTCCTTTCGGCCGAACCTTACAACGTCGCCGGGCGCATGTTCCGCTACGATCCGGCAACCGATGAGATCAAGATGCTGGGCGACCTCACAGAGGTCACTGGCGAAAAGGGAATGAACGTGGTCGCTCAAGGCAAGAGCCACGTTAACTTCATCGAGCACGATGGAAAGCTCTACTTTTCGACTCACGTTGGCTTCTACCAGATCATCGACGACATGGAGAAGATGGGCGTTCCACCGGCTGGTTGGAAGCCTTACCGCGGCGGCCATCTGGTTGAGTACGACATGAAGACCGAGAAGTTCACCGATCTAGGGCTGGCCCCCAAGGGCGAAGGCGTGCTGACCACGAACATGGACGTCAAGCGCGGACGCATCTACAACATCACCTGGCCCAGAGGGACGTTCTTTACGTACGACCTCGCTAAGAAGGAGATGAAGGTTCTCGGCGATTTCTTCGAGAAGGGCGAAAACGGCAAGGGCGCAGAATACCGGACGATCTGCAGATCGATCGCAATCGATCCTGAGGATGGGTCGGTCTACTTCACGCGCGGAGAAGGCACGATCCTTCGTTACGACTACGCCACGGAGCAAGTCGCGAAGATCGACGGCGACGACCTGAAGAAAGACTACTTTGGCCTTTACGACGTCACTTCGCCCGGCCACATGGCCTACAACTGGCGTCAGACCGTCTATCACTCCGCGACCAAACGATTCTATGGGGTTCACGGCAACTCCGGCTACCTTTTCCAGTTCGACCCGCGCGCGAAGCGGGTTGAGGTGCTTGACCGCATTACATCCTTGCCATCGAAGCGAAGCGGAATGTTTGACCAGTTCAGCTATGGCTATCTCGGGTTCACGCTCGGGCCGGATGGCGAGACGTTATATTACCTGACCGGCGGGCCGATCTATGTCGACGGCAAGCGCGTGAAAGGCAAGGACTCGACCGGCAAGGGCGAGTCGAAGGGCGTGGAAGACTTGCACCTGATCACGTGGCACATCCCGACAGGCCGGTACACCGACCATGGCGCCATCTATCTGCCCAATGGCGACCGCCCGGCCTACGTCAATTCAATTGCCGTGGGAAAAGACGGTACTGTCTACACCCTGTCACGCGTCACCGAGGATGGTGTCCTGCGTGCGGACCTGATCAGCATCAGACCATAGAGCCGACGCCAAATCAGTCCAGCATCGTCTGAAACCCCGGCGAACAGAAATGTTCGAAGCCATCCGGAGACCTGTGGACGAAGAAGGCCGCCAAGCCTCGGTCTTCGGCAAATGCCCGCCCCTCGGAAGGGCCCATGACGAGGAGTGCGGTTGAATAGGCGTCAGCGAAGATGCAGTCCTCGTGAATCACCGTGACCGAAGCCAGGCTCCCGGAGGCCGGCTTGCCCGTGCGCGGGTCGATGGTGTGCGAGTAGATTGCACCATTGTGGGTAAAGCATCGGCGGTAATCGCCGGAGGTCGCCACTGACTGTCCGCACAGGGCAAGGACGACTTCCGGGAATCCCGTACTTCCTGGCGGCTGCTCGATGGCGATCCACCAGGGCTGGCCGTTGAGCTTTACTCCGCGCGAACGGAGCTCTCCGCCGAATTCAACCAAGTAGTTCTCGATGCCCAGCCGGTCGAGGAGTTTGGCCGTCTGATCGACAGCGTACCCCTTGGCAATCGAGGAGAGGTTCAGTTGGATGCCCCCCGGTTGCCAAACGCGCCGCCGCCGCCTGTCCAATAAGAGCCGGCTCCAGCCACAGTTGAAGAGACCCTCCAGAATTTCCTGCTCCCCCGGAGGAGATCCGGCCGGCGCGCCTGGCCCGAATCCCCATATGCTCACCAGGCGGCCGAGGGTTGGATCGAACGCCCCGCCGGATTCGAGCGCGACGTCGACCGAGGCGTTCAACACTTGGAACATTTCCAAGGGAATGCTGACCCATCGACCGCCGCGGGAAGCGTTGAACCGTCCTAGATCCGAGTCCCGCCGGTAGTGGCTCATCTGGCCCTCGATACGCTCCAGCAATTCTGCGACGTCCGACTGAATCCGGCTCGCAGGCTGGTGGCCCCTGGCGAACAGTTGGATGGACCATGTCGTACCCATGGCCCTTCCTTCGATGGACTGGAGTCCGGCGAGTCCGGCCGGTGGACGAAATCCTGTAGCGGACTCGAGATGTGGAACAGCGACCAGGCGCATCTCTGTCACTCACTCAGGAAGAACTTCGAGCGTCGCCGTGTAGCTGGACCGGTCGCCCACGGGCATGCGCGGCGGGCCTGAAGGCCCAACCGGAGCGGCCCCAGGACCGGCGGGACGCGCGGGGGCGGTGGCTGCATTCAGCCAGTACATGCCCGGCTCCTTGAATGTTGTGGTGAATCGGCCGTCGCTACCCGTCTGCGCTCTTATCTCATGAAGCTGGTCCCGGTAGCGGATGCCGCCTGGGATCAGGGTCACTTCAAGACCAGCGGCTGGCTTGCCGTCGAGCAGGAACTGGAATGTCGCAGCCTTTCCCGCGATCAAGTCGTTCGGATGGGTCACTGGAACGAGTTCAAGGCCCTTGCCCGTCGGTTCACAAGCCCTATTCGATGGCTTGCCCACAGTGACGAACGTCTCGACGCGGCTATTCATCGTCGATATCGCCAATTCACTTGCGCCCGCAGGCGCCTTCCCCGTAAACTCGGCCGCTGGCCCGCGCCAGTTCTTTTCCTCGCCGTTCTCTTTCCAACGGGCCATGACCATGTTACTCACCGTGGCAATGCGGTACGTCCCCGGGATGGACAGTTGCACGTCAAACGTGCTGCGATACTTGCCCGTTGCGGCGTTTTCCGGTTTTGCCTCGCCGCCATCCGGACCTGTGATCTTCAGATTGGACAGCCTTAGAGGAACGTGATCAAAGTAGAACAGTTCGTTTGATACCGCCGCATCAACAGTGACCCAGGCGCCGGCATTCGACAAGACAGTCGACGATGGTAGAAGCCACTGCCGGTGGGCGAGGAGCGTGGATGGAAGAGTTGTTAGAACGAAGAGGACCGCCCCGATTCGGACGTTGGCGAGAGTCATCTGGATCTCCTTTAATTGAGTGTGAACATTAAGGTCTGACGGACAGTTGCACTGTGCCGAGTTCGCGCTCGCCCTTCACCTTGACCGGATGCGCGGCAGTAGCCGGCCATTGAAATGGGATGCGCACGATTTCGCGGCCGCCCACTTCGCGGCTGGCCTCAACCACCAGTTGGTAGGGACCCGGTTCTAGTTTGGCGAATGGGCTCTTCGCGCCTTGGAATGCGATTGAGTGGACGCCAGGAGGTCTCGTGGCTCCTGAGATCCCATCGATTGGCAGCGTCAGGTCCCGGCCGGACTTCCGCCACCACTGGCGCAGATCCTTCAGCCACGTTGTTCCCTTCTCGGATTTGGAGGTCTGCTGGTCGTACCAGACGGCGAGATTGGCGGCGAACGATTGGTCCGGGTGTTCGATCCACATGGCGAGGTAGGGCCTGTGGTACTCGGCGACGTTCAGTCTGGGGATCTCGACCGAGACCTCAATGCCGGCGGCGTAGGTCAATGGTGAAGCCGCGATTCCTGCGGCGGCGATGGAGAGGATTGTGCGCATTGAATGCCCTTTCTATCGGTGGACAAAGAAGACCATCAGAATCAACGGCGCAGCCAGTCCCAGTCCGATCAGCGGCCAAGTAGACGGGCGCTTGACGGCATGGATCTGGAGCAACAACAGGCCGGTAGTCGTGAAAACAAGACAGGCGGCGGCGAGCACATCGATGAAGATGGCCCAGGCTGGTCCCGTGTGGCGCCCCTTATGCAGATCATTCGCATATGAGAGCCAGCCCCGGTCGGAGTGTTCGAATTCGGCCACCCCAGTTCCACGGTCGATCGAGATCCAGGCGTCGCCGCCCGGTCTGGGCAGCGATATGTAGACTTCCATATCTGACCATTCGGCGACGCCGGCGGAGTCATCGATGCCGAACCGCTCAGAGAGCCAGAGTGACAGACCGGCCGGCAGTGGACGTTTTCCACCGGCCGCGTTTGCGGCCAGCACGGCACGCAGAGAGAGGGGGAGGTCGGCTTTCTGCCGGTGGACGATCGGCTTGGCTGGGATCTCGGAAGCATGGTTGAGCGTGATGCCCGTGACTGTGAACAACAGCATCCCAGCCATGCATACACCTGAACTGACCCAGTGCCAGAGCGTGATCTGCCGCACCCAATAGGAACGGCGCGAAGCCACTTTCGGCGTGCGTCCCCCCGTCACTGGTTGTTCCATTGCCGGCATTCGAATGGCCTCCTAGAATCGGTAGCCGATCCGCATGGTGACGGTCCGAGGTGGGGCGACCTCGATCGACGAACCGGTGGTGGCATTGATGTAGATGCGCCGGCCCGTCAAGTTCTCGAAATTCACAGCGTAATCAAGAGTGCGATTGAAACGGTAGGAGACTGAGGCATCGGCTCGCAGGTAGGCCGGCAACATTAGCGGATCAGGCGCGGCGTAAGTGCGCGCGCCGTTGCTGCCCAGGCGCTGATCCTGCCAAAGCAGACTGAGCCCCCCACCAAAACCCGCCAGCCTGCCTTCGCTGCGTTCATAGCTCCCGCGCACGCTCCAGGCCCACTTGGGTGTCTTCTCGGCTTTCGAACCGGGGATGGCCAGTGTACTTGCCGCGCTAGCCGGACCGGAACCGGTATAGATCGCATCGACGTAGCTGACCATTGTGTTCAGGAAGAGATCGCGGGTCATGCGCGTGTTGGTGGTCAACTCGAGGCCTTTGCCGCGGCGGGTTCCCGCCTCGACGTAGTATCGGACGCCGTTCGTGTTTAGATCGTTGACGCCTGCCTGCACCAAGGCATTGCTGATGCTGTTCCTGAAATAGCTCAGTGCGCCCGACATGCGCCTAGTGGGCGTGTCGAACTTCAAGCCAAACTCGTAGTTCTTGCCCAGAGTCGGATCGAAGGTTCCCATGACGCCTTGGAGGTTCTGTAGGGTTGGATCGATGGGATTGAAGCTCGTCGTGTACGACCCATAGACGGAGAGCGATTGAGTGACATTCAGTAGCGCTGAGTAGTTGGGCATCACATCGCCCTTCCGCACGGCTGACCCACCAGGATGACTTTGCCCGTAGCCCAGGCCAATAGTCAGCACGAGCCTGTTCCTCAATAGCGATGAGCGGTTCTGGAAGTAACTGTTCCAATTCGTGGTGTCACCGAACGAACCCATCACAAGGTCCGGATACGTGTCGATGGGTGTCAACGCGGCGCCGGTGTAGATATGAATCGGGAAACCGGCTGTCGGTGCCGCGCCGAGTAAGCTACTGGTCCGGGTCGCTGACGTACGTGTATAGGCACCGACCATGACCGAGTTCTTCCAGGACGAGCCCTCGAGCTCATAGGCCGTGTTGAAGTCAACATTCTGATACCGGTTGTCGGCTTCACTCTTCGACTGGACTCGCTCCACCAGGTACTGGTTTCGCAGTAGGTTCAATTGCATGGCCGTACTCACCTGCGGGGTCCACTGATTGATGTGACGGTCGTTGCGCAGGTAGCGATAGGAGATGTTTGCCGTCCAATGGCGCCGAGGAACGGCGCGAAAATCGAAACCGGCTTGTGAAGACAAGTAGTTCTGGAAGCCGGCCGAGAGATTGACGTCATATGGCGACAGGTCGGAGTCATTGATCGGCCCGCTGATGCCATCGCTGACGGACAGCGAGGTGGTCGGGGAAACGATGACGCCGCCGCCCGCAGGCCGCCTGGTGCTGCCGAACTGGAATACAGGCGTGATGGAGTAGAGGCCCAGTACGTCGAGCCTAAACGTCATCGACAGGTTGCCGATGCGGTGCTTGTCGAGAACATCGCGAGTGAAGTAGTTCTGGCGTTCAGCCGTGAAGAGTGCCCGGTAGAGAACGCGTCCACTGCTGACGAGCGCGCCGGTGGAGTCAAAGTCGAAACTGACCGAGGGCCGTTCAGGGAGCGACACTCCAGTGCCCGCATAGGAACCGACGCGAAGATCCAGGCGTGTGGAGCGCACGGGCTGTGGCCGTTTCGTGATCAGGTTCACCATGCCGCCCGGCGAGCTGTTTGAGCCGTAAAGCAATCCGGCCGGTCCCCGCAGAACAACCGCCTGTTCAATTCCAAACATGGACGCGCTATATCCGCCGCCCAGATTGACGCCGGGAAAACCATCGACGCGCGTGTCATCTGGCAGCATTCTGAAACCACGGGCGTAGAAGTGATAGCCGCCAGTCCTGTAACTGTTGGGCGACATGCCAGGAACAAAGGCGAGCAACTCCGCCACATTGCGTATGTTCCTTTCACGCAACTCTATTGCGGAAAACGCCGTGACAGCGCGAGGAGTCTCACGGAGGGTCGTTGGCATCTTAGCCAGGGCTTCGCTGGCCAGGTCCGCCGAGGCGACGACCTCGACAGTCTGCTTGATAACTTCAGCCGTCAACTGGATGTGGACCTCGATCCAGGCGCCATTCACCGCCACATCCCGCTGAGCGACGGCAAAGCCTGCCTTCTCTGCAATGACTCTGTACCCGCCATTGCGCAGTCCTTCGAACGTGAACCGGCCATCTGGGCCGGATACCGCCTCTCTATCGATCGCTCCGCGAAGCGCGATGTGGGCCAACCCCACGGCTGCGCCCGACCCGTCCGTGATCACGCCTTCAATCCCTGTCACCGGCCTGCCTTCTGCATCACTTGCACGGCTTGATGCCGCCGGTCCGATCAGCAAGAGCGCAGCCGCAATCACTCTGGCTGTCCACCCACTGCACGTACTCCAGATTCCGTTCATGTGCGATGTCCTCGATTCTGTTCTTTAGGTGTGCGAAGCGACACGGGCCGCAGCACCATCTCGTCGGCACAGGCGGCTCCGGGCACACGCGCACGGATAGCGCTTGAGCCAGTTTCTGGCCCAATCCAACTCATGTTCTGAGGGAGACCAAGCGGATCACTTCTCGCAGCCCGATCGGGCAGTTCCGCACGGCGCTTGTTGTGTATTACGGACGCCGGTCCAGTTGAAATTCAGACTAAACTACTTGCAACTCCATGTCAACTGGATTGTTTGTGACGGGGCGATATTATCCAGTGTGTCACACCCATCGATCTTATCTGCAAGTACCTTGCATATAGACCTGTCGGCCACTACTGCTCCGCGGAACGTCTAAGCGCTGGACGCCGTGCATTCGGAGGAGGGGATTCATGTCCGCAGTCAGTCATGTCAGACTTGAAGTTGCCGGCACCGAACCATGCCACGACCTTCAATTCGGCGGGGCCTCCGCATCTTACTGCTTTCGTTCGCTGCGGCCTATGGCTGGTTGGTGCTGTCACTGTTGCTGTTCAGGTGGGTCGACCCTCCATTCACCGCAGTTCAGGCCCAGCGGAGGATAGAGTCGTGGTTTGCGGAGGGGAACTACCGGAAGAGGCACACTCCGCTGCCCTTGAATGATATATCCCCGCATCTGCAGCATGCCGTGATAGCTGCCGAGGATGGGCGGTTCTACTCCCATTTCGGATTCGACTGGACCCAAATCAAGGACGCCATCGAGGATGATCTGGAGGACGGCAGGATTCGCGGTGCGTCAACGATCACGCAACAACTTGTGAAGAACCTGTTCTTCTCCACACGCTTCGGCCTGGCGCGCAAAGCCGGTGAAGCGGCAGTGACACCGGCGGCGGAGCTTCTCCTTGGGAAGAAAAGGATTCTGGCGCTCTATCTCAACAACGCCGAATGGGGCCATGGCGTGTATGGCGCCGAAGCTGCGGCAAACTTCCACTTTCGATGTTCGGCCGGACGGCTCACGCGCGATCAGTCGGCGCGACTGGCCGCGATTCTCCCTTCGCCGCGGCGCCGCAAGCCAGCCCGAATGGACCGTTACTCCGGAATCATTCTGGCGCGGATGACTCAAATGGGTTGGTAATCAGTGTGCCGCGCCTCTAAGCACTGGCAGGAGAAGGCGAGACGCCCCATTCCAGAAGATCTGGACACCGATGCAGAAGAGGATGAACGACGACAACCGGACAACGATGGACAAGCCCGTCGGTCCCAGCGCGCGGCTGATTCTCTCCGACGATCCATACGCGATCCACACAGTCGTGCATACCACAATGATTCCGGCCATCGCCGCCAAGGCCGCCCAAGCGGTCGGGACGGTTTCTGCGCCAGAAGTGCGGCCGCCACGGGCTAGGTTGGCGCCGAGCGTGAGCGCAACCGAAATCGATCCGGGTCCGACGGTCAGCGGCAGCGTGAGCGGATAAAATGCGTGCTGCTCCCAATCCTGACGTGGACCGTGCTTCGCTGCATCGCGACTGCGTGTGTCTTCTTCCTTGTTCAACATGCTCCACGCAGCCGCGGATACCAGCAGGCCCCCGCCCACCTGCACGGCCGGCAGCGAGACTCCAAAGAAAGCCAACACGTGCGAGCCAAGGAACATCGCGCCGACCAGGATGCACAGGCTGAAGAATGCAACCTTACGCGCCAGGGCCTGCCGGACTTCCGGCGGGTAATTGGACGTCATCGTCAGAAAGATCGTGGCCCCACCCAGTGGATTCACGATCGGGAAGAGGGCCGCGATGAAGACAAACACCGTCTGGGCGAACTCGATGAATGGAATGCCCATGCGGCTCCCGATCAGCTGCCCGCGAGGCTAGTCATCTCACCCAAACTGGCAGCCGGGGCAACCACCGCGGCGTACTCGGCCGTCACGGCTGTGCGCGCCGGAATCCACCGGTAGCCAGGAGCCTGGAAAGTCGGGCCACGCTCGATCATCGCGCGGCGGGATTCAGGGAATGGTGACGCGCCGAATTCCATGCCGCGGGTAATAGACCGGCCGTTCCAGGGGGGAGCGACTCGACCGAGATTCTCCTCCCAGATGCCGAGCCAGGGGAAATCAGCCCGTCGCCAGATGTAGGCGATGGCAAGCTTGTGCGTCGGACTCCACGCGGCAAACCAGGCGTCTTCGCGCGCAGGGTCCATCAAATGCGTGGAGAATGCGCCGGACTTGGCCCGCGAAGTGAATACCCTCAGATCCTCAACACCTCCATCCACCAGGGGCACGAGGGGCCAATCGAACTTGGTGTTGATCGCCATATGGCCGAACCCGCCGGTGAAGTCGGCTTCCATCGTTTTCGACTTGGTGGCGGTGGATTCAAACCGCGTCAGTCCCTTTTCCAGGAAGGGTGGACCGAGAGTAACGTGCTGCGTCCAGGCCACTGGCCGGTCGCAGGGTGAGCAGTTCTCGACCGTTTCAGCAATCTCCAAGCGTCTCGAATCAGGGGCAAGCCGGATCCGGCGAGTGAACTTGAGCTGGCAGGTCTCCAACAACGTTTGCTGAGTGAGGACATCGCCATCCACCTCGATTTTGTAATGCGCCACTGAGCCCTCGCCGTGGACGCCGATGCCCGCAGCGGCTTCCGCCTCTGACGGGCCGCCAAACTGGTCCAGGCAGAGGTTATGTCCAAGGATGCCGGCAAGCAGTTGCGATTCCGAATTGCAGCCGTACTCGGGGTGTTTCGCCTCGTCATATGTTGAGGGTTCTATCGATTTCCACGGCGGCACCCACAGAGGATTGACGCCAGTGGCTTTGTCGCGGATCGATGCGATGTGTCCACCTTCCACGGTCACGATGACTTCGAGATGCTCGTTTGCGAGCGAGTGGGCGCGGCGGCCCAGGTAGTTAGTTTCGGCCATGTCGAATCCTTCTTACCACGTTTAGACGGCGACTGGGTGGACGGCGGATCAGGGCTGGCTGCTGCATGCTTTCCCGCCACCCTACAATGAAGGCATGGAGGCAGTGCTCTGTTTCGTCCTGTTGCTCGGAGCGGCGTCACCGCCCGATCCACCGGCCAAGGCGGAAGATCCGGTAGCCGCATCGCTCGCCCATTTGGATGGCGGACGTGCGGCTGAAGCGATCGCGCTGCTGGAACCCGTTGTCGCCGGGGAACCAGGCAATCTGCCTGCCCGGTTCAATCTGGCTATCGCCTATTCAATGGCAGGCCGTGACATCGATGCCATCAGTGCTTTCCGAAAAGTGCTTGAACAGTCGCCCAAACTGGTTGCGGCGCAATTGAATCTCGGGCAGTTGCTTGTGAAGACCGGCCGGTTCGAGGAATCGATCCCGTTGCTTGAGGCTGCTGCCACCGAGAAGCAGAACGACATCCGGCCTGTCTATCTGCTCGCGCGCGCATGGGCCGGGCGGCAGTTGTGGAAGGATGCAGCGCCATGGTTTCTTAAGGCTGTGCAACTCGCCCCGGACGATCAGAGCATCTTGCTTGAAGCGGCTTCCTGTTACGAGCAGGCTGGGATGAAGCAGCAAGCGATTGACGCCTACAGAAAGTCCACCGACGCCGGGGCGCGCGAGCGGCTTGGAGCGCTATTGATGGACGCCGGAGACCAGGCGGGAGCGGTAGTGGCCTTCGAGGAGGTGATGCGACGGTCTCCTTCGCCTGCGTCGGCTTTTGCCCTTGCAACTCTCTATTTGCGCGCGAAACAACCAGCCAAGGCGTTACCGATGGCGGCCTACATCGTGCAGAAGGAACCAGCCAATGCTGATGCGCGGCTCTTTCTCGGCCGCCTGTTGCGCGATGAAAGACGATTCCAGGAAGCCTCTGACCAGTTCTTTGCCGCCACAAAGAGCAAGCCTGGTTCGGTGGAGGCCTGGAACGAATTGGCCGGCATGCTGATGCTGCTGAAAAACTACAGCGGCACCATTGCGGCGCTGGACAAGAGTTTTGAGCTTAGCGGCGAGTCGCCTGGTTACCGGTGGTTCCGGGCAACTGCGCTAGATTCGCTGCATCAGGCTGAACTCGCCCTTGAAGACTATAGAAAGTTCCTGGCCCAAAGTGGTGGGAAGTTCCCCGACGAAGAATTCAAGGCACGGCAGCGAGTCCGTATCCTTGAGAGGGAGGTGCGCCGTTGATCTCGTTATTGCTGGTGCTTTTGGCTGCCCCTCCACCGGTAAGCCTCGACCAGGTTCGAGCTGAACCTCGTCTGGAGAAGCGCGCGGAACTCGCCTTGGAGTACGCCGGAGCGGCAATGGCTCGCGCACGGAAGACCGTGGTTGAATCAGGGTCCCGCGCGAACCTGGAGGAGTCATTGAAGCAAGTTGGCGAAAGCTGCCAATTGGCACTCTATTCGTTGCGGCAGACCGGCAAGCGTCCAAACAAACTGGCCCGGCAGTACAAGAAAGCCGAATTGCGCACCCGCTCTCTTGTCAAGGAACTCACCGATCTGGTGGCTGCGCTTTCCCTCGACGACCGGCCAGCGGCCGAAGAGATTCGAGATCATGTGCAGTTGCTGCACGAGGAGTTCCTGCTGGGCGTGATGGGAGGCAAGTAGGTCAATGATGAGGTTATTGGCCCTGGCCGCGCTTCTTGCTGCAATTGCCCTGCCCGCCCGCGCGCAGACCGACTTTCTGACCGACGACGAAGCTGACCAGATCCGGTTGGCGCAGGAGCCCAACATGCGGATCGGCCTCTATCTCGGTTTCGCCAGGCAGCGCGCCGACCTGCTCGACCAGTTGTTCGCCCAGAACAAGGCAGGCCGATCGAGCACAATCCACAACTTCTTGGAACAACTGACGCAGATGATGGAGACGGTCGATGTCGTCATCGACGACGCGTTGAAACACCAAAAGGAGCTCACCGCTCTGCCCGACGTCGCCAAGACCGCACGTTCGCTTCACGCCCGGCTCGAAAAACTCCGCGCATCCGATCCGCCAGACCTGGCGCGTTTCAGGTTCGCACTCGACACCGCAATCGACACCCTGAGCGACAGCGCCGACATGGCAGAGGAGGATCTGCGCGACAGGATCAGAGGCGTCGAAACCAAGGAAGTGGAGTTGCGAAAGCAGCGAGAGTCCTTGGCGACACCTTCCTCCGTGGAGGAGGCCCGCAAGGCGGCCGAAAAGAAGTCAGCACAGCAGAAATCGGAAAAGGACTCCAAAGCCAAGAAACGTCCTACCCTAATTCGAAAAGGCGAAACGCTCGACTCCAAGTCCGGCAAGCCGTGAAGATCAGGAAGTGCCGGCGCCTGCGGACTCGGCTGGCGCCTGGGCGGCGACAGGCTCCGAATCGTCTCCGCTCTGCCAGATGAGCCGCTCCTGATTCAACATTCGAATCATCACGAAGGCCATGGTCACGATCACTGGACCGGCGAACAGTCCGATGAAACCGAACGCCTGTATGCCTCCCATCAGCGAAAGAAAGATTGCCAGCGTGTTCATCTCGATGCCCTTCTTGAGCACCATTGGCCGGACGAAATTGTCCGACATGCCTACGACAACGATGCCCCAAACCAGTAGAAACACAGCCTTGCCATACGCGCCGCTCACCGCGAGCGCGATCACCGCCGGCGCGACCACCAGGGCGGTTCCGATCAGTGGTATGAGCGAAGCAAACGCTGCGACGACGGCCCAGAAAACCGGAGAGGGCACTCCGGTCAGCGCGAAACCAACGCCAACCAGCGCGCCCTGCGATGCTGCCACGGCGATCATGCCGTAGAGATTTGCAACGATGGCGGATTTCATCGTCCCCATCATCAACTCAAGGCGGTGGCGCTCGATGGGAACATACTCATGGAGGTGCTGCCCAAACCGCTCGCCAATCGGGAACAGAAAGAGCATCACGAACAGCGTCAGCAGGATGTCCGTGGTTGTCGCCGCGAGGTTGCCGAAGAGCCGGCCGCTCCAGGCGACCATCTTTCCAGCCGCTACTTGCGCCCTTTCCGAGATTGCCGCTTTTATTTCACCGGCGGGGATACCCGTCCTGGCGCCAACCCACTGCACTGGCGTGTCAGCGGCCTGTCCGAGATAGTTCGCCCAACCGCCGTGTTCCGCGCTCTGGCGTTCAAGCGTTTGAAATGCCGACTGCGCCTCGCCCGCCACCACCGTGCCGAGCGCGGCGAGCGGCGCTAAAAGCGCCACCAGCAGCAGGAGAATGCATAGCGCCGCGGCAGCATCGGAATTACGTACGCGCGCGTGAATCCATTGGTACACCGGATAGAAGCTGACAGTGAGCATCGACGCCGCCAGCAGGACTTCGGCGAACGGCGTAAGGATCAAGTACACACCCCAAACGAGCAG
Organism: uncultured Candidatus Solibacter sp.; assembly: GCA_964604945.1. Lineage (GTDB taxonomy): Bacteria > Acidobacteriota > Terriglobia > Bryobacterales > Bryobacteraceae > PNKE01. The sequence goes on along the minus strand of CAZSBK010000012.1, from coordinate 15,415 downwards.
CAGTGTAATGATGAGCAGGCAGGCGAGCGAGAGCAGTTTGGAGCGCGCCTTGCCTCGTTCCGGCGTTTCGCCGTCAGAAGCCATATTCGGTCACCTCGAACGAGCGGACTTCGTCGTCACCAGCCTGGATTCTGATTTCAACACGGCGCGCCGGCAGCAACTTCGGGAAACGCTCGGCCCACTCAAGTAGAATCAGTGCCGGGCGGTCGAGTATTTCGTCCAGGCCGATTCGCTCCACCTCCGCAATCGTATCCAGCCGGTAGAGATCGATGTGGTAGACGCTCACTGGATCGCCGTACTCATGGATCAAAGGGAACGTCGGACTAGACACGTCGTCCTCGTGAGCCGCACCAGTGCCCGCGACCAAACCTTTGGCGAGCGTCGTCTTGCCCGCTCCGAGCGCGCCGATGAGCAGCACTACGCAGGGTCGCGGCCAGCGTAACGCCAGTGTCCGGCCCAGTTCGACGGTCCCCTGCTCGCTATCGGTATTGAATGTTTCGCACTTCACGGATAGCCTCTGGAAGATACTGGAGAAGATCGGTCGCAGTGACGCAATTTTCCGTCAACTGGGCAGCCGCCAACTCGCCTGCCCTGCCATGCAACCAGATCGCGGCCAGCAGCGCCGGTTCCGCCGAGGCTGGATGCTGCGCAAGAAATCCAACGATTAGACCGGTAAGAATGTCTCCGCTGCCCGCCGTGGCCATGGCAGGCGTGCCGGTTGGATTGATGAACAACCGCCCGTCCGGCATTGCAGCGAGCGTCCTCTGTCCCTTCAGAACGACGATCGTTCCGCTGCGGGTGGCCAGCGCACGAACCGCTCCAGCACGGTCCTCCTGAATCCGGGCAGTGGTCGCTCCGGTCAAGCGCGACATCTCGCCGGGATGAGGCGTCAGCACGCGAAGTGCGCCAAGCGCACGCAAATCCATGCCGGCGAGCGCATTCAGCGCGTCGGCGTCCAATACCAGCGGTAGCGCCGACTCCTCAAACATCCGCCGGGCCAGTTCGACGTGCACGGGCGCATCGCCAAGACCCGGGCCGATCGCGACAACGTCCTGGGCGGTTATTTCCCTTGGTTCAGTTGGCAGGGGACGAGTCATCAGTTCCGGCGCAAGCGCGGTCACGGCTGGTCGTTCGCGCTCCTCGCAAGCCACCGTCACCAGCCCCGCGCCCGACCGCAGTGCCGCGCAGCCTGCCATTGCCGCCGCTCCGCCCTTGCCCGCCGCTCCGCCGGCGATGAGTACGTGGCCGAAGTCGCCTTTGTGTGCGCCGCGCCCCCGATCCGCGAGAAGGTGAGCGAACATGGAAGGCTCCACCAGGGCTGTCTGGAGTGCGACATCCTGTTCGAGCCAACTTGGCGGCGTTCCAACATGCCCGATGATTAATTCTCCAATGGAGTCACACGTGGGCGGCATCACCTGCTCGAATTTCGGTGCAGTGAACGTGATCGTCGCCATCGGGTGGGTGTGTTCGCCGCCGGTGGCGAGTCCGGAGGGCACATCCACGGCGACAACGTCCGCACAGGGGAACCCGCTATTGATTTCGCGGATCAATTCCAGTGCGACGCCTGAAGCCGGCCCACGCAGCCCCGTGCCGAGCACGGCATCGACCACAACAGTCGCGGCCCGCATCCAAGGCTGGACGTTTCGGTCAACCTTGACGCCGTGTTCCACCAGCAGTTGAAGGTTCACGCGGGCACACGGACTCAACTCATCTTCATCCCAGGGCAGCACCACACCAAGCGATGCCGCCTCGCGCAGCATCCGCAGTTGGCGGGCGACAACCAGTCCGTCGCCGCCGTTATTGCCCTTACCGCAAACGACCGTGATCCGCTGCCTCGATATCGGCTGGAAACGCGTGGCCAGGAATTCGGCGACGCGAATGCCTGCATTCTCCATCAGCATCAATTCAGGCACGCCGAATTCGATGGTCCGGCGGTCGATTGCTCTCATCTGCTCCGTGGTGAGGACTTTCACTTCCGCCCCTCCATCACCCGCTTTTCGAGCCCCCGCAATTGTTCCTGCTCGCCCATCACGACGAGTGAATCGCCAGCCTCGATCCGCGCTTCGGCCCCGGGGTTGAACACCATTTCGCCCCCCGCCCGGCGAATGGCAAGCACGATCACTTTTAGATCGCGCCTGACGTTGAGCTCAGCCAGCGTCTTGTCAGCCAAGCCGCTTTCAGCTCCCACCGTCAGTTGCTCGATGTAGACCTCCATGCCCAGCGAGGATGTGGCGAAGTCGAGGAACTGAAAGACATGCGGCTTCAACAGCGCCTGTGCTAGGCGGACGCCAGTCATCCGATAGGGCGCCAGCACTTCGTCCGCCCCCACCTGGCGCATTTTCCGTTCCGCATCGTCCTCGGCCGCCCGCGCCGCCACTCGGATCTGTGGGTTCAAGGACTTGGCCGATATTACGGCAAACAGGTTGTCGGCGTCGGTGGCCAGAGCGGCCACCATGCCGCTTGCGCGAGCAACCCCCGCCTCGCGAAGGGTGTCATCGTGCGTCGAGTCTCCCGCCATTGCCAGGTAGCCGAGCTTCAGCGCCCATTCGACACGATCCTCGCGGCGGTCGACCACAACGACCCGCGACCCGCCGTTCTTCAGCTCCGCCGCGGCGCCCCGGCCCACTCGCCCAAAACCGCAGACGATGTAGTGATCTGACACTTTCTCGATCATCTTCTTGGCCCGCCTCCGGCCGATGACATTGCCAAACTGGTTCTCGACCGCCGCCTGCGTCATTACCCCAATGGTGACCAGCAGCAGGCTGACACTGGCTAGCAAGTAGCACAGGTTGAACACCCGCCCCGCCGGCGACAGAGGGTGAATCTCCATGTAGCCCACTGTGGTCATCGTGGTGGCAGCCATATATAGCGCGTCGAACCACGGATACCCCTCGATCAGAACGTATCCGGTCGTCCCTGTGCACAGGACGATGGCGATGGCCAGCATCAGGATCCCGACGCGCCTGGGCAACTCCACAGGCATCACCTCTTTCGAGCTACCAGCAGAGTCATGTCGTCCTGCAATTCTGGCGAGGCCGTCCAATCGTGGACTGCCCGGACAACGGCCTCGGCGACTTCACCTGCCTCCCGGGCCGAATGTGACTTCAGAAGCGCGATGAGCCGGTCCTCTCCGAACATCTCGCCGTATTCGTTTTCCGGTTCCGTGATGCCATCGGTGTAGCACACCAGCAGATCGCCGCTCTCGAGCTTCAGATAGCTCTCTTCGTATGGGACGTCGGGAAACGCCCCCACGACGGTTCCGTTCACATCGCATGTCAATACTTCGCCCCTGCGTACCAGCAGTGGCGGCAAATGGCCGGCGTTGGTGTAGCTCAGGACCTCTGTTTGGTCGTCGTAGATAGAGAAGAAGAAAGTCGCGTACTTCTCTGGCGAGGTTGAGGCGTAGAGGTGCCTGTTCAGGTTGGCCATCAACCGGGCTGTCGACAGGCTGGCGCGTCCCTCTCCATTGCCCGCAATCTCCATCATCTCCATGCAGTGCCTCAACTGGCTGCGCATGGCCGATTGTAGTGTCGCCATCAGCAACGCCGCCGAGATGCCCTTGCCCGCAACGTCGCCGATGGCCACTGCCAGGCGATGCTCTCCCATCCGCTGGTAGTCGAAGTAGTCACCCGATACCAGGCGTGCGGCGTGGCAAACACTAACGATCTCCAGGCTCCCAACCTGGGGAGTCTCCTTCGGATGCAGTTGCGCCTGCACTTCGCGGGCGATCTCAAGCTCGGCCTGCAGGCGCTGCCGTTCCTTTTCCGATTGCAGCAGCCGTTCGAGATTCTCGGCCATGGAGTTGAAGCTCTTGCCGAGTTCGGCCAGTTGGTCGTTCCCTTTGACCTCGATGCGGTGCGACAGGTCGCCGGCGCGGATCCGCTTTGTTCCCTGATACAGGTTGTGCACCGCCTCGGTAATAGCCCGTGTCAGAGAGATGCCGACAAACGCCGCCAGCAGAATCAGCACCACCGAGCTGACTCCAAGCAGGATGACGATTTCGAGCAATGATTGTTGTTCCCGCCATGACTTCTGGTTGAACAGCAGGTTCAGCACTCCGGAGACGCGCGTGCGCATCCCCAGCACGGCCACTTCCCGCGCGTTCACATCGTCCCAAACGGAAACTGGAACGGTTGCCCCGTAGTTGATCGGCAAGTCGAAGACGTTCGCGGCCTTCGGCACGTCGCCTGGCGGCGGCGGCGCTTCTCCTGGCAGACTCCCGTAGATGCGGACCGGCTGCGCCTGCTTGGCCGTGCCCCCAAGGTAGCTGCGCAGCGTCACATCACCCAAATTCGGCACCAGACCGAGCAGGAACGTACGCGAAATCGGCGCGACAACCAGAACCTCAACCGGCCCGTCGACGTGGGACCAGACGTGAAAATGGCTATCCCTGACCAAAACGCCGGATGCCTCGGGCCATTTCTGCTGGAGCGCCGTCAGTGAGGACTCTTGTGGGAAGCGCACTTCCCCGCCTCTCTCGTCGCGGACCAATATCTCCAGTCCGGGATAACGCTCCCGGAAGATCAGGCCGGTCCGCCGGGCCGCCTCGGTCCTGGCTTGGGCTGGGGCCTTGCTCAAGCTGATGGCGGCGCTACGGAACGAACCGACGCGACGTTCAAGCTCCGCGTTTAGCAGATATGCGCCAACCTGGCTCGAAAGCGCCCATGCGCCCAGTTGCGCGAAAAATGCCAACAGCACTACAGGCACTACTGCGATGAAGAGATAGGTCACCAGCAACCGGTCGCGCAAACGCCAGATCGCGCGCCGCATCCCCATCAGGGCGAGCCGGCCCAGCACCATCAGGCCTGACAGGATGCTGACCGTGCCCACCAGGATCTTGATCCCTGGCCTGAAGTCGGACCACTGAAGCAGCGCCAGCACGCCGAGCGAGCCGAGAAAGACGGTCTCCAGCCAGCCCAGCTTCCAGCCCGCGTCTCTTGTTCCAAGTCTCGCCATGCAGTGAGTGAGAGGTCGCGCTAGATCCTCGAATGCGCGATGTCGGGCAAATCCTCCGCGGCCCTGACCTGATGCGGCTGCAGGTAATTCTCCGCAAGGAATGGCTTGAGGATCGCCATGGCGTCCTCCGGCGTGTCGGCGAATTCGAATAGGCTCATGTCCTCCTCGCCAATCATTCCGTGCTTCAGAAGCGCCTCGAAATTCAGCACTTCGTGCCAGAACTCGCTACCGTACAGGACAATCTTGATCTTCTTCTCTAGCTTCTGCGTTTGCGTCAGAGTGAGTATCTCCGACATCTCATCCAGCGTTCCGAATCCTCCCGGGAACACCACCAGCGCCTTCGCCAGGTAGGCGAACCAGAACTTGCGCATAAAAAAGTAGTGGAACTCGAAATTCAGGTCCGGCGTCATGTGCGGATTGGGCCACTGCTCGAACGGTAGGGCGATGTTGAAGCCGATCGACAACCCCCCTGCATCGTTCGCCCCACGATTGGCGGCTTCCATGATCCCGGGTCCACCGCCGGTGCAGATGACGAACCGCCGGGTCGGCGGTTCGAGCGAGTCGCTCCACATGGTCACCTGTCGGGCCAGTTCACGCGCGGCCGCGTAATACCTGGCCATCGGCCCTTCCTCGCGGATGCGCGCCGAACCAAAAAAGACAACGGTATCGCGGATCTGGTGGCGGCCTAATCGGTCGAGCGGCTCAAAATATTCGGATAGAATGCGCAGACTTCTTGCCGACCATCCTTGCAGAAACTCTTCGTTCCTGTAAGCCAGTGGCGCACGCTCCAGCCGGCCTTCCTTGCTCATTCCTCCTCCTTGATGCGCTGATTCTCCAGGACCGCCAGCCGCTTTTCCAATTGTCGCATCGCCCTCACCATCTCTGGCAGTTTTGGAAACGACGCCACCGCGCGCCTCCATGTGGCCGCATCAAAAGCTGGCGATCCGGACATGACCGCGCCGGCCTCAATGTCGCCCCCAATGCCGCTCTGCGCATAGACCACGGCATTCTCGTGGATGGTCAGGTGCCCGCTCACGCCAACCTGGCCGGCGAGAAGCACGTCTTTCTTCAACACAGTGCTACCGGCCAATCCCGTCTGCGAGCAGATGATGCTTCTTTCGCCCACTTCGCAAGCATGCCCGATCTGGACCATGCTGTCGATCTTTGCACCCTCGCGAATCCGGGTTTCCCCCACGGTCGCCCTGTCCACGTTGCTCATGCTCTGGATTTCGACATCATCCTCGATCACCACCGGGCCGGATTGAACAATCTTGTAGTGGCTGCCGTCGGCCCTCTTGGCGAATCCGTAGCCGTCTGCCCCGACGACAACGTTATTTTGAAGGATTACCCTGTCGCCTATCCTCGTCGCCTCGCGAACGCTAACTCCCGAATGTGCGGTGAAATCGTCTCCAATCTGACATCCGTCGTAGATCACCACATGGGGATACATCACCGCACCGCACCCGATCCTCACCCCGGCCCCGACGACGCAATAGGCGCCGATACTCGCCTCCGCCCCCACCTCTGCAGTCGGGTGCACCACCGCCGTAGGATGGATGCCCGGCTCGGGCCGCGGCGGCCGGTAGAACTGTTCCAGCGCCCGGGCAAAATCCAGGTACGGATTTTCCGACAACAGCGCCGGCAACCCAACGTCGCCTGCGCTTTCGTGGAGGATGATCGCGCCGGCCTTGGTCGATTTCACCTTGTGCGCGTACTTGGGGTTCGCCAGGAAGGTGATCTGACAGGCCGTCGCGTGCTCCATCCCTGCCACGCCGCTGATTTCAACGTCGCCGTCGCCGCGCAGCGCGCAGCCAATGCGTTCGGCCAGTTCCAAAAGCCTCATTCGAAGTCAGGTTATCCAATCGCGGGCCCCAGCGGAAGGCCCATCTGAGGCCCGCTAACGCCGCTGCCGTGCTATCGTCCGGCGTAATGCGCCAGCTAGGAGCCCCGAGCACGTTACACTGTAGGTTCATGCGCGGATCGCCGGCACCCAGCCTCGTGATTTTCGCCGCGTCTTCACTCGCAATCTGCCTCGGATCGGATACTCAACAGAGTCCCGACCCTCGGTTGCGGCGCGCGGCAGAAGAGTTCACGGTCCAGACCAGAAATATGGGCCTTCGTCAGGATGCGCCCCGACGTGGACGCTCAACGCAGCGCAGCATCCAATTCCATGGGCGCTTGTTCCACAACTTCCGCAACGACTTCTTGGATGCCACGCCGCACGACGTCAAGCAGCGCGGCGGCGACAAAAATATCCTGCGGAGAAATCAGTTCGGTTTCAATCTCTCCGGCCCGCTTGTCGTGCCGAGCATCTATGATGGCTCCCGCCGGACCTTCTTCTCGGTCAGCTATGAGGGCGTGCGTGAGAAGATCGGTCGATCCTACCTGCGCACCATCCCGCTTGTGTCCGAACGCACTGGCGACTTTGGCCAGACGGTTGACGCCAATGGGGAATTGCTCCGCATCTTCGATCCCAACTCAACTCGTCCCAATCCCAACTACAACCCCGCGCAGGACGTTTCGGAAACCAACCTTCAATACTTGCGCGACCCGTTCCCGTCAAACCGCATCCCCACTGCTCGCATCGACCCGGTCGCCAGTAAGCTGGCTTCCTACTACCCCGACCCAAACTCGAGCGCCGGCCCGTTCGATCGCAACAACTACTTCGTCTTCTCCCCGGAATCGAATCAGGCCAACGGCATGATCCTTAAGGTGGATCACGCCTTCCTGCAGAAGCACCGCCTGGCCGTTACGACTTCTTTCACCAACGGTCTCGAAACCGCCGCACGCTTCTTCGATAATTCCGCCAACCCTGGCCCGGCTGACCGCGAATACTCAAACCGGCGCATCGCTGTCGAGCACATCCTGACGCTGTCGCCCCAGAGCGCCAACACGCTCACCGCCGACATCTCCAGCGACATCTCCGACACAAGTTCCGAGACAGGCGACTTCCCGAGTCAACTTGGCATCACCGGTGTGCCCGGCTCCACTTTCCCCTACGTTGTCGTCGACGGTTATCTCGGCCTCGGCCGCGCCAACCCCATCGCCCGCCACGCCCGCCATTACTTCACTTTCACTGACGGCTTCTCGCTGAGGCGCGGTAAACACAATCTTCGCGCTGTTGGCCAATTCGCCCGCTACCGGGCCAACACGTCGCTGCCGCAATTCCCCTCTGGTTACTTCCAGTTCAGTACCGGGCTCACTTCCCTGCCGGGCATCGTGAACACGGGCAAGGGGTTCGCATCCATGTTGCTCGGTTTGCCGCGCTACGTCGAGGTCAGCTACACGCCCTCCCCCTCCTATTGGCGCATTAGTAGGGGCTTGGTCGCTTTTAGCGACAACTGGGAAGCCCGGCCCGGCCTCAACCTTTCGTTTGGCTTCAGCGCCGAAATCAGCGCCCCCCGCACGGAACGTTACAGCCGAATGTCAACGGTGGACTTCAGCTTGACCAACCCGGCCAGCGGCACTCCCGGAGCACTCATCTTCGCCGGACACAACGGCGTGGGCCGCGCATTCCAGTCGGTCGAGGTCCGCCCCCAGCCCTCGTTTTCACTGGCCTGGAATCCTGGCGGCAACCAGAAGGCTGTCCTGCGCTACTCCATCGCGATGAGCTACCAGGGGTTCGCCTTCCCCAACGGCCAGTGGGGCACTCAGGGTTTCAATGGCTATTCAACCTTCTTTTCCCAGAACTCCCAGCTCGATCCGGCCCTGATCCTTTCCTCCGGCGTCCCTTCGCCAGCCTTTGCTTTGCCCGACCTGCGCCCGGAGGCCGCCAACAAGACATCCGCCGACCTGAACGACACCAGCGGCAACCTGCCGCGCTATTTCTCTTCAGGCTTATCCTACGAGCGTGAACTCCCGTTTGCCGTCGTCCTCACCGGCTCGGCTTCGATTTCTTCCGGCATCAACCTCTTTGTCGGCAACAATGCCGTCAGCCCGAATGCCGTTCACCCCGACAACCTGGTCTACCGGGATCAGCTCAACGACGAGACTTTTATCAGCCGGCTTCGCCCCTATCCTCAATACCTCCGCTTCGACCTGAACGGCCTCTGGGCCGGTGGCAAGTACCGGCGCACTGCCGGCGCTATCCGCATCGAGAAGCGGACTTCGCAGGGACTCTCCCTTTCGGCGAACGCCGAGTTTAGCCGCCAGTTTGACGACTATTCGGGCCCTTACGGCAAGCAGGACTTCTTCAACGTCGACAACGAATGGGCGCTGTCGGCCTATAACAGCCCTGTGAGGCTGTCCCTCAGTTATATGTACGAACTGCCCGTCGGCGTCGGCAAGTCCTGGTTCAGCTACCAGGACTGGCGCCGCTGGATCATCAGCGGTTGGTCTGTTTCCGGCATTAGTTCGCTCTCCTCCGGCGAACCCCTGGCGATCCACCCCATGTTCAACAACACCGGCGGCGTGATTCAGGCCCTGCGCATCAACACTGTCGATGGCATCGACCCTACAGTGAGCAATCCCTCTCCCGATCAGTGGTTCAACACCGATGCATTCAGCCACCCCGCCGATTTCAGTCTCGGCAGCGGGCCGCGCACCCACCCCACGCTTCGCAATCCCACCACGCAAAGCCACGACCTGTCGCTCGCCAAACGATTCGCCATCGATCAGGAGCGCGCCTTCGAGTTCAACGCTTCGGCCTTTAATTTCATCAACTTCGGCAACTGGAACGACCCGGACACCACCATCGGTACCACCGATTCGCCCAACGCCAACGCCGGCAAGATCATCGGGTCCCGCGGTGGGCGCGTCGTCCAACTCGGCCTTAGGTTCAGCTTCTGATGTACCGCCTCATTCTCGCTGTAGCTGCACTCGCCGCCGCTCTGACAGCGGCGCCGCCCGAGACTCAGGCGTTTCGCAGGACCACCGCCTGGATCGGGACCGGCCAAAGCGGACTTTGTGAGTCAGCCGTCAAAGTTGAAGGCAAGCCCTCGTCCGTCGTTCGATGTCTGACCCCAGCCGACGGTCTGATGCTGTTTGTCGTCGCCGATCTCACCGGCGATCTGACCCTCATCACCGAAGCCCGCGATGCGCTCGCCGCACAGTTTGCCGAGTTGCCTGCCCATGTTTGGACGGCGGCCCTCTCCGCCCAGGATGGCCTCCATGTTCTCTCTGACCCGGGCCCAGACCCTGCCGCTACCATCACAGCCATCCGCAACGGCCGGACGACTGGCGCAGCTGGCCTTCTTGAGGCCATGGAACCCGCCTCCAAGCTCGCTTCGGCAATCATCGCCAAATCCCCCGTTCGCATAGCCATACTGCATATCTCGGACTCCAACATTTACGGCTACCGCGAGGATTACACCAATCCCGTCATCAACTACTCCGACAGCCGCGATCTCTCGCGCCGCTTCCCCGACGCTCTCATCCGCGAACGCACCGCCAAACTGGCCGCCAACCTGGCCGGTTACGATGCCCCGGTCTTCGTGGTTCACCTTGCCTACTTGCGCGACCGGCTCAACGAGGCCTATCAGCTGGGCCTTCGCCAGGCGGCCGAGGCCACCGGCGGCTCAGCCGTCTTCTGCCGGTCCCAGGCCGAAATCTCCACCTCCATCAGTGCCGCTCTGGCCCGAATCCTTTCGCATCACGCACTCGATTTCTCACTTCCAACGGGCTTGCCCCGGCAGTTCACTATTGAACTCGCCGCGCCCGGCCTTACCCCCGAATACCGCTCACGCTTTGCTCTCGGACCGAAGTAGAATGGAATCCCTCTCATGAAACAAGCACGCTTCGCCATCGCGTTCTTGGCAGTGGCCGCGGTGGCCCTTCTCGCTTGGGCACTGTGGTTGAAGAATCAGAACAACTCACTCCTCACCCAGGCCTCCACCGGCGCCTCCACCGTGAAAACGCTCGAAGCACGCGCCTCGGCTGCCGAGACCGATAATATCGCTCTGCGCCGCAAGCTCGAGGCCGAAGGTATCGAGGTGCCCGCCCCCACCGGTTTGCCAAAGTCCTCGGTCCGTGCCGCCGAACTGGCTCGCACCGAAACCGTGCGCGCCATGGCGGACCTCCAAAAACGGTACGACGCCCTTCAAGCCCAATTCCAAAGCCTTCAGTCAGCTAAATCCGATCTCGACAATGCATTTGAGGCCACGCGCTCTGAACGCCGGCGCCTCTCCACCTCCGAGAGCGAACTCAAGGACGCCCTTGCCTCTTCCCGCCGCGTGCTTGAAGCCATGGAGGCCGAATTGAAAACCAAGAACGACCGTATCTCGTCGCTGGAATCCGACTTGCGGCGCGTTCGTGACTCAATCGCCGCCGATAGCCGCCGGTCATCCCAGGTCGGCGCCATTCTTGGATCATTTGAAGATCTCAACCGCCGCCGTGAGAATACTCTCACCGGCCTGCAGCGGCGTTTTCGCGACCTGACTGATTCCTACCGCGCTCTCGCCCTGCGCCTCGACACCCAGCGCGATAGCCAGACCCCGCTGCAGATTACCTCCGCCGAGGTCTCGCGCATCACCAGCGCCGTCCAGTCGGCCGAGGACGAGCTCCGCCAGCTTTCGACGCTCAACGCCGAGTCGCAACGCCTCACCCAGCGTCTGCGCAATTAGCTCCCGCCGCCATCTTCTTGCAGCAGGGCCAGCGCCACAATCGTCTCTGGCCTCGGGTCTTCCTTGTCCCAATCCCCTTTGACCTCTACCTCGTAGCGCGGCATGTCCTCTACCGGCACTCCGTTGTAGCAGAGATCGCATGGCCCGCTCGCCGTTCCGCCGATCCGAATCAGCGGCCCATACAGCCTGCACACCGCCGGCCGGTGCTTCCTCAGCAGGCAGACCCCTTTCTCCGGATCCAGCACCGGACACGCCGGTCCCCTCCACCGTGCAAAAAACCACAGCCTCCAGCCGACATCCGCCGTCAACTCCCCTTTTTCCAGATCCCCTGGGAACTGAGCCTCGGCCGCCGCCCGATTCGCCCGCGCCCGCTCCTGAATCCCGTCGGCCACCTCCCTGGGCGCCTGCTCCAGACCACGCCGCAGCCGTGCCGCATCGGCCTGCGTGATAGCGAACGGGCGCTTGCAGCAGTCATCACATCCCGGTCTGCAGGCAATCAGGTCCCCCCCGGTCCGGCATGCCTTCCGGAACGCCCGTTCGATGGCCAATAACGCTTTCCACTCTTCCACGTCTAACTCCCGGTCCGCCACGATCCGGCCTCGAATTGCGCCGGGATGCGAAAATACGAATAGGTTAACGTCTCAGACCATGATGCGACTCTTTCTCTTCGCCCTGCTGCTGGCCGCCACTGCGGTCGCGCAACAACCTCTCGCCAGCGGCATCGACACTGCCGCCATCGACCGTTCCTGCAAACCTTGCGACGATTTCTGGCGCTTCGCCAACGGCGGCTGGGTGGACAAGAACCCCATCCCCGCCCGCTATTCCAACTGGGGAACCTTCACCGTTCTCCAGGAAGGCAACCGTGAACGCCTCCGCGTGATTCTCGACGAAGCCGCCACCAACCGCAAGACAACTGCGTCGGCCGACCAGAAACGGATCGGCGATTTCTATGCCTCCTGTATGGACACCGCCTCCATCGACGCCCTCGGCGCCAAGCCGGTCGAGCCTCTCCTGGCTCGCGTGAAGGCCCTCAAGACATCCGCCGAAGTGCGCGCATTGCTTGTTGAGCTCCAGCGTGAGAATCCGATTGCCCCATTCGGTTTCTTCGGTTCGCCTGACCTCAAGAACAGCAAGGACGTCATTGTCAACGTCAGTGCCGGTGGCCTCTCCCTGCCCGAGCGGGACTATTACTTCAAGGACGACCCGCGCACCCGGAAGATCCGGGAAGAGTTCCTGAAGCACATCGCCAGAACCTTCGAACTGCTGGGCGACTCGCCCGAGGCCGCCGCGGCCGGCGCCAAGACCGTCTCCGATTTCGAAACCGTTCTCGCTCAGGTCACCATGACCAACGTCCAGCGCCGTGATCCTTACGCCCGCTATCACAAGATGGACCTCGCCGGACTCTCGGCCATGTCGCCCTCGATCGATTGGAAGGCGCTGTTCCAGCTTTTCAAGATCTCCGAATCGACGCCCGTCAACGTCACCGAGCCTGAGTTCATCAAGACCGTTGAAGCCCAATTCGCCGCGGCTCCGCTCGACACCTGGAAGACCTGGATCCGGTGGCGGATCGCCTCATCGGCTTCTTCCCACTTGTCGCAGCCATTCCGTGATGAAAGCTTTCGCTTCGGTGCCACCGTCCTGACCGGTGCCACAGAGCAGTTGCCCCGCTGGCAGGTTTGCGCCAACACCATCGACCGGGTTCTGGGTGACCCGCTCGGACGGCTCTTCGTCGAGAAGCACTTCCCGCCCGACGCCAAGCAACGGATGAACCAGCTTGTCGAGAACCTGCGTGTCACGCTTCGCGAGGAACTCGAGTCCGCCGATTGGCTTGCCCCCGAGACAAAGAAGAACGCCGTCGCCAAGCTAAACGCATTCGTCGCCAAGATCGGCTACCCCGACCGCTGGCGCGACTACTCGGCCATGAAAGTCGATGCGTCGAACTACTACCAGAACATGCGCTCCGCCGCCGTCTTCATGCGCGACTACCAGATGGCCAAGATCGGCAAACCCGTCGACCGCAGTGAGTGGGGCATGACTCCCCCCACCGTCAACGCCTACTACAGCCCTCTCATGAACGAGATCGCCTTCCCTGCCGGTATCCTCCAGTCGCCGTTTTTCGATCTGACCGCCGACGACGCCGCTAACTACGGCGCCATCGGTGTCGTGATCGGCCACGAGATGGGCCACGGCTTCGACGATCAAGGTTCGAAATTCGACGCCGAAGGGAATCTCAAGAATTGGTGGACGCCCGAGGACCGCCAGAAGTTCGACGCGCGCGCCGCCTGCGTCATCGACCAGTTCAACACGCTCGACGTCGGCGACGGCCTTCGCCACAACGGCAAGTTGGTCGTCGGCGAGGCATTGGGCGATCTTGGCGGCATCACCCTTGCCTACAAGGCCTACAAGCGCTCGCTCGGCGGCAAGCCCGGACCTATCCTGGATGGCTTCACCGCCGGCCAGCGGTTCTTCCTTGCCTTTGCCCGCGTCTGGGCGCGCTCCCACAGGCCCGAAGACCTGCAACTGCGCCTGAAGACCGATCCGCACCCCATTGCCAAGTACCGCACCATCGGCACACTGCAGAATAGCCCCGAATTCCAACAGGCCTTCTCCTGCAAACTCGGCGACCCAATGGTCCGCCCCGTCGAGAAACAGTGCAAACTCTGGTAGCCGCCCGGCTGCCTCTAAGTGAAATGGGACGTCCGATCTTGCGGGCGTCCCTTCATTCCTTGCGTTGAGCGCCAGCCTACCCCGCCACCGGCGACAGAACCTGCTCGTGCACCGACTTGAGGAACTTCAATCCTTCGCTCGCCAATTGCTCAGGTGAATCGGCCAGCTTCCGCCAGATGCAGCATAGCTTCGCGATCTTCTCCATATCCGGATCGAACGACTCGATCGTCACGCAGCCGTCGTAGCCAACCTCGCGAAGCGCTTCAAAGAACGCCACCCACGGAATCAGGCCGCGCCCTGGAATCCCTCGCTGGCTTTCGCAGGCGTGAACATACCCCAGTGCAGGACCAGTCTCCCGTACCGCACGCGCGAAATCGTCCTCTTCCCTGATCATGTGGAACGTGTCCAGATGCACCTTCACGTTCGGCATCCCGACGTCACTGATGAATCTCCTCGCGTCAGCGGCGATGTTGATCAGATGCGACTCGAACCGGTTCACCGGCTCTATGCCCAGCACCAACGCCGGATTCGCTTTCAGGGCATAGCCGGCGATCTCGCGGTAGCCTTCCACCGCCCAGTTCCACTCCTGCTCTGTCCGCATCTTTCCCGTCAGGTATCCCCAGCCGCAGTAGATCATTCCGCCGAAAACCTGCGCGCCGGCTTCCACGCTGAGATCGATCAGGCGCTTGGAGAAGTCGATCCCATTTCGCCTCACCATGGCGTCGGGTGAGATCGTGTTGTATTCCAGCGGCATCCCGTAGCCGGTGTTGATCACGAGCCCGAGATCGGCTGCGGCGCGCCTCACCTGTGCCGCGGGAAAGTGATCGGGGTCGAACGGAAGGATCTCGACCGCGTCAAAGCCAAGTTGCTTGCACTTGTCGAGCAGGGGCAGATCCTTCTCGACGAAGGTTTCGTGGAAGAGAAGCGAATGGACACCGAACAGCACAGGGCCTCCTTGTGAATCGAACCATGTCTATCACTCCCCCTCTCTGCGCACAAGCCGCGGTGGTAGCGAACGACAGCCACCGCCGTTGCCCGTCGCCAGCAGGGTACTCCAATGAAAGAGTCAGTTCTTCGTGCTTGCTGCCGCTCCCCTCGCGCGCCTTCACACCGATAGCAAATCTATCTTCCGCCTCGAATCAACGACTTCCGCGCACTTGTCGTCTTTTGGCCTCTTCGACTCCCCATCCTGTCCATGCTGGCGGACCTCCGTCCGCCGCGAAAGGACGCAT
>CAZSBK010000011.1:0-74917 GCA_964604945.1 uncultured Candidatus Solibacter sp. | reverse complement strand
GCTTGTTACCGGTATTGCGGATATGCGCTATAGAAAGTGTGAAAACGGGCTAGCGACTCCGAATCCAGCCGAGGACGCTGCGTGGACGCGTCGAACTCTATGCCATGCCTTGACAGGAACGAAGTATCGGGCCTGTAACCGGTCATGGCGAAGACGAAGTCGTTCGGGATCGTGGCCAAGCCCTCGGGAGTTTCGAGGGTCACCGACGCTGGATCGATGCGCGCGACGCGTGATTCAAAGTAAGCCTTGATCTCGCCACTCTTGATCCGGTTGTCGATGTTCGGCCGGATCCAGTACTTCACGCTGTCACTGAAGGAAGTCTGGCGGTGGACGATGGTGACGCGCGCACCGGTCCAGTGCAGTTCCAGGGCAGCAATGGCGGCCGAATTCTTGCCGCCCACCACCAAGACATCATGCCCGTAATAGGGATGGGCCTCCCTGTAGTAGTGCATCACCTTCGGCAGATCTTCGCCCTCGACTCCGAGCAGGTTAGGCTTGTCGTAGTAGCCAGTCGACAGGATGATCTTGCGGGCGCGGTAGCGATGGCGTTCGCCAAGCCGGTCCTCAGTGTCCACGGCGAAATCCCCATCCTCGCCTTCAAATCCCAGGACTCGCTCGTACTGATGGATATCGAGCCTGTAGTGCTCCGCCACGCGGCGATAGTATTTTAGTGCTTCGGTCCGAACCGGCTTCTCACCCAGGCTGGTCATCGGAATATCCCCGATTTCGAGCAGCTCGGGCGTGGTGAAGAAGGTCATATGGGTGGGATAGTTGTAGAGCGAGTTGGTGAGACAACCTTTGTCGAACAGCTTTGCCGTAAGGTCACGGCGCTTGAGTTCGATTCCGCAGGCCAACCCCGTGGGGCCGGCGCCGACAACCACCGCATCCAGCATCGCGCTCAGAGCATCGCCTCCACTGAGGTGTAGACTGCTTCGAGCGCCACAGCCAACGCCGCTACGTCCTTGCCGCCGGCCTCGGCCAGATCGGGGCGTCCGCCGCCCTTGCCGCCAACGGCCTGTGCGACGGCGCCAGCGAGCTTGCCGGCATGGACTTTGGCTATCAGGTCCTTGGTGACCGCGGCGACGATGGCGACATGGCCCTCTGTGCCGGCAGCCAGCACGACCACTCCCGATCCCCACTTATTCCGCAACGTATCCACCATATTTCGCATTTGCGCCCGGTCCATCCCGTCGACGCGCGCCGACAGAACCATCACGCCCTTGATCTCCCGCGCCTTCGATTCGACATCCTTGGCCTCAGCGTGCGCAGCCTTTTCGCGCAACAGCGCCAGTTCCTTCTCGGCCGCCTTTTGCTGGGCAAGGAGTTTCTCGATCTGATCGAGCAACTCGCTCTCCTTGGTCTTGAGCAGCGTCGCGGCGGTATTGACCGAGTTTGCCGTCTCCTGGAAGCGTCTCAGGGCGCCCGAGCCCGTGATGGCTTCAATTCGCCTCACGCCGGCCGAGATCGAGCTTTCGTGAACCACCTTGAGAAGGCCAATATCGCCGGTCCTCTGGACATGGGTTCCGCCGCAGAGTTCGGTGCTGAATCCGGGCACCTGGACGACTCGGACCCGCTCGCCATACTTCTCGCCGAACAATGCCATCGCGCCGGTTTCGACAGCCGCGTCAAGGCCCATCACGTCGGTGGAGACAGCCGCGTTACGCAGAATCTCGTCGTTTACCAGCCGTTCGACTTCGGCGATCTCATCCGCGTCCATCGCCGTGTAATGGGAGAAGTCGAAGCGAAGCCGTCCTGGATCGACGACGCTGCCGGCCTGCTTGACGTGCGTGCCGAGCACCTTGCGAAGGGCGGCGTGCGTAAGGTGCGTGGCAGTATGGTTGCGCATCGTTGCACGGCGCATATTTTCATCTACATAGGCGGCGACGGCATCGCCAGTGTGAATTGGCGCCACCACGGAGATCCTATGCACATTCAATCCGGCAACGGCCGGATAGGTTCCCGTCACGTGGGCAATCACCTCGCCGGTTCCGACGGAACGAATCTCGCCGGTGTCACCCACCTGGCCGCCCGATTCCGCATAGAACGGCGTGCGGTCGAGCACCAGTTCCGCCTCGGCTCCCATGGGCAATGTGTCGACGTTGGTCTGATCGGCTATCAAAGCGACAACCCGCGCCTGATCGCAACCAAGCGTTTCGTAGCCCAGAAAATCTGTGCGCCCTTTCTCTACGAGTACCTGGTAGACTGGCGCGACCTGCGCCTTTTCAGCCCCCTTCCATGACGCCCTGGCACGTTCGCGCTGCTGCCGCATGGCCCGTTCGAATCCATCGGCGTCGATGGCCAGGCCGAGTTCGCGTCCCATATCTTGCTGCTCATCCAGGGCCATGCCAAACGTGTCATAGAGCTTGAACGCCGCGTCTCCAGGCAGCACGCCTGAAGCAGCCTTTTTCGCTTCGTCATGGAAGACCCGCTCGGCCACCTGAAATGTGGTCGCGTAGCGCGCTTCCTCGTCCTTGACGATGCGGGCGACCCGCTGAACGCTCTCGATCAACTCGGGGTACGGCCCCTTCATCCAGTCGGCAACGAAACCAGTAAGCTTGTACAGGAACGGTTCTTCGACGCCGATCATGCGGGCGTTGCGCATCGCGCGGCGCATGATCTTGCGTAACACGTAACCGCGGCCTTCGTTCGAAGGCACCACCCCGTCGTGGATAAGAAACGCCGTGGCCCGGGCATGATCGGCGGCGATGCGCCGCACAGCCTCGGCACGCTCGTGGTCCGCCGCAGCCTGACCGAACAGCCGGCCAGCTTCCTTCACGATGGGCGCCAGCAAGTCGCAATCGTAGTTGGTCAGCTTGCCTTGCATGATCGCGGCAACGCGCTCCAAGCCCATGCCTGTGTCGATCGACGGCCGGGGCAGGGGGGTGAGCGTACCCGACCCGTCGCGGTCGTACTGCATGAAGACCAGGTTCCAGATTTCGACGAACCGTCCTCCGCCATCCTGGGGGAACACCTCGTGTTCGTGTCCCGGTTCGGCAGTGCCCGGACCAAGATCGTAGTGGATCTCCGAGCAGGGTCCGCAAGGGCCGGTCTCGCCCATTTGCCAGAAGTTGTCCTTCTCGTCCAGGCGGAAGATGCGGTCCTTCGAAACGCCGGCGACCTTTTGCCAAAGCTCTTCGGCCTCGTCGTCTTCACGGAAGACGGTCACGTAGAGCCTGTCTTTATCCAGCCCGTAGCCCTTGGTGACCAGGTCCCAGGCGAAGTCGATGGCATCGGTCTTGAAATAGTCGCCGAAGCTGAAGTTGCCCATCATCTCGAAGAACGTGTGATGGCGGCGAGTGTAGCCGACGTTCTCCAGGTCGTTGTGCTTGCCGCCGGCGCGGACGCATTTCTGGGCCGTCGTGGCGCGTGAATAGTCGCGCTTCTCGATACCCAGGAAGACGTCCTTGAACTGGTTCATCCCGGCGTTGGTGAACAGTAGCGTCGGGTCGTTGCCGGGGACAAGCGAGGACGATCGGACGACGCGGTGGTTGCGCTCGGCGAAGAAGTCGAGGAATTTCTGGCGGATTTCGTGACCGGTCACCCTTCCATTGTGACACAGCGGCCGGACCGGCCATTCAGCGCGGGAGCCTGATTTTGCAGGGGTTCGAGGAGGGTGGCGCGAAGACGTGAAAAGGGCGGAGCTTGCGGCTCCGCCCTTCATGATCGGGTGTCTGGTCCGCGCCTAGAACTCGTAGCGCAGGCCAAACTGCATGACGCGCGGGTTGGTCAGCAGGTTCGAGTACTTGCCGAAACTGGAGGCCGAACTAATGTCAGCGGTCACTCCTGATGGATCGAAGCTGGGCGAATTGGTCAAGTTGAACACCTCGCCGCGGATCTGGAGCGAGTGGCCTTCCCAAGGGGTGGTGAACCGTTTGGCCAGACCGATGTCGATGTTGAACAGGCCGCCGCCTCGCACGACGTTGCGGTCCCCAGACTCGCCGGGCAGAGCATAATCGAAGTAATTCAGGCTCTGTCCCGGGTTGGAGAAAATATTCGGACCACTGGTGCCGCCTGGCGGGGCGATCGCGTTCTTGTACACGCCGCCGGTCTGCTGAACGCTCATCACCGCATTGCTCGAGTAGTTCCAGTTAGTGGGCCAAATGCCGGAGGCGTAGAAGGAAGTAGGAAGGCCCGAAGTGTGGCGGTAGAGACCCGAGAATTGCCAGCCGCCGATGATGGCGTTGGCCAAGCTTCCCACGCCTGAGCCGAACCGCGCATTCTTACCAAATGGAAGGCTATAGACCCAGTTAAGGTTCATCTGATGAGTCATGTCGTAGTCGGAAACGGCCCGGAACTGGCGCCGCGAGAAGGCATTGATGATGATGCCGCTCGTGTTGCGTTCCGCCGTCGAAGCCAGATCGATGGACTTCGAGAGCGTGTAGTTGAAGTCGATCTGGTCACCGTTGGAGAAACGCTTGCGCAGCGTGAACTGGCCTCCGTGGTAGTTGCCATTCGCGATCGAGCGCAAAGCTCGGAGGTAGCTGTACTGCCGGTTGAAGAAGGCGTATTGCCCGAGCTTTGAGCAAGCCGGATAGCACTCAACATCGAGGTAGTACAAACCATAGGTGGCGTCGGGCAAGAACCAGCTATAGACGTCGTAGGCAGTCTGGGTGGCGCTCTCGGTGCCGGTTCTCAGGTCGGGGAACATGTTCTCCCAATAGGGATGGGCCTTGACGTCGGCGATGTCCACGCCATCGCGAACGTTCTGGGCAAGGTACTTGGCTGCCGTGAAGTAGTCAATGCCTGATGAAGGATCGACGAGATTTGTCGGCATGGCGACGTCCTCGCTGATCAGCGACCGGCGGGACAGCCGCCCCACATAGGCAACCTGCGCCAGCCAACTACCGCTGAACTCGCGCGATACTGAGAAGTTCAGATTCATCGTGTAAGGGGCTTGGATGCGATCGTCGAGACCATTTAGAATGGCGAACAGATCGGGCGCCTGCTGCGGGAAACCGCCGGCGGGGGCCGGAATCACGATCGAGGAGGGAACGTTGGAGAAGCCAGAATAGCGCGGAGCATTCGCGATGGTGAGGCTCGCCGACGGATTGGTGACATTCGTCGTGAGGCCGGAAGCCGAGCGGTCGAAGTTAGTCACCAGACCGCTGCCGAACAGGTCATAGTACATTCCGAATCCGGCGCGGACGGAAGTTTTGCCTGGCGCGCCAAAGATCTTGCGGACCCATTCTCCATCGCCTTCGGGAGACCATGCCACCGACACACGCGGGGCAAAGTTCTTCTTGTTGAACGAGTAGAGATCGCGCCCGCCTTGGAGTTCCTTCAGCGTGAAGGACAAAGGCGTGACGTGGTCCTGGCTCTTGCCGGCCTGGGCGTAACCCACACGCTCGTCAAACCAGCCGGAAAGCGACTGAAGCGAATTCACCTGGTAGCCGTTAGCCTCATAGATCGGAGGCATCAGCGAGTATCGAAGCCCGGCGATGACGGTGAGGTTTCTCCGCAGCTTCCAAGTGTCTTGGACGTAGAGCTCATATTCTTCGGAGTTGAATTGCCTGCGGATGAATTCACCTGCCGGCAAGAGCTTGCCGTCTTTTGAATACTGATAGTAGGCATCCGACTGCGTTATCAAGCCCATGGCGGCGGTCAACGCATCGCGCACGTTGATAATAAAGGATGGGGCAAGATCAGCCAGCGGACGGTTCAACCCACTCCCGCTGCCGGTCAACCATGAGCGATTCGCACTGGCAGAGACATAAGAGGATTGATCCGTGACGCGACGGTTGCGGATCCAGCGGGCGGTGCCTCCGAAGGCGATCATGTGAGCGCCCTTGATCCAGGAAACGTCCTCGGCAATGTGGTTGACTGGCGTCACCCGGATGAAGGAGCGGTCGGTGCCGTAGTAGGAGGAAATCGAGCGGAACGTGACTTGTGGCGTCTGTGAGATTCCTAGATTATCCAAGCTCTGATGTGTCAGCCCATAACGGAATGTGTTCACCAGACTCGGGGAAAAGACCGAGTTGACACCAACAGCTATGCCTCTGCTTTGTTCGGAATATGTCGAGTTGGCGGGCGTTCCGGGAAACTGCGGCGTGGCGGTCTGGTTATCATCCTGGAGATTTCCGCGAACGAACATGGTATGCTTCATCGATTGGTCGAGCACCATATCGATCTTCGTGATGAAGGTATTCTCGTCGAGCGAAGTTGGCGCGTTGAAACGGTAGCCGCTCAGGTTCAGCCCGTCGCCCACGGTCACGTCGTTGGGAAGCGGATAGAGCTTGAAGAGATCCAACGCCGCTTGGCTTACGCCAATTCCGGCAGTATCTATTCTGGTTCGGATGTCCGCCGGCGTCAGCGTCGCAATAGAGCCATCTGTGCGGAGGTAAAGCACATTGCCCTGCCGCAGTGTCGCGGTTGGCACGGTTCGAACCACGTTGTCCTCGCGCCGGTCCTTGCGGCCCTCATAGTTGCCAAAGAAAAAGAGTCTGTTCTTCTTGATCGGGCCGCCGACTGCGGCGCCAAAGATGTTGCGGTTAAGCTTGGTCAGCGGAATCCCATTCGGCGAGGAATCACTCACGGCGGAGTTATTGAAGAAGTTATTGGCGTTGGTCGCTTTGTTCCGGAGAAAATGATAAACGCTACCGTGGAACTCGTTCGTGCCGCCCTTGGTGATGAGGGCGATCTGCGCACCGGAGGAACGGCCCTGGTCGGCGTTGGCTCCGGTGGTTGTGACTCGAAACTCCTGGATTGAGTCCAACGTGGTGCGAAGCACGCTTGTGAATGCCTGGCGGCCCTGCTGATTGTTCACATCCACGCCGTCGAGGGTGACGTTTGCCTGATCACTCTTGCCGCCATTCACCGATCCTTGGCGATAGTCGTCGTTGACCGAATCGTTGTCGCCAAGGAACGTGACACCCGGTTGAAGCGACAACAGGCTGACGACGTTCCGGCCTTCAAAGGGCAATTGGAGAATGGGCTTGGTGCCGAAATTGTTGCCCAAGGTGGCGTCAACGGTGTTCACGGCGGTGGCCTCGGCCGTGACGGAGACAACCTCTGTGACCTGCCCAACCTTCTCGAATTTCACATTGAGGGTGGCTGGGCTGTTCACCAGCAACTGAATGTCATTCACGATCAGATCCGAAAATCCCCCCTTGTTGACCTTGAGCCGGTAGGGCCCGGGCTGCACCTGGAGGAATCTGTACGCCCCGTCCTGGTCCGATTCGGTTTCTCGAGTGATTGCCGTGGCCGCGTTCTCGAGCGTCAGCTTTGCGCCTGGAATAACAGCACCGGTCGGGTCAGTGACGGTGCCGTTCAGCGAGGTGGTCCCCTGCCCGAACGCGCAGAGCGCGATTAGCAGAGCGGCCAATAACTTGATAGAAAGGCGGATACTCACTTATTGTTCCCTTTCGTTTCTGAGGTTGAGTGGTGGATGCTGCGCCGCCAAAAAGCGGCACCACGCCTCCGAAGTCTCCGCTGGGGGATTCCAGCAGAAGTTACCCTGATGTTATTCAGGTAACAATAGTTTACCCACTGATGTCAACAAAAAAACTGACTGGCATCCATCAGTCTTGCTTATGGATTCACTCGGACTGCAAGTTGCCCAATGTCAACAAGGTGGCGAGCCACGAGATGTGAGAACTGTAACACGCCAAGACGTCTTTCGGGCGCCATCGTGGCAAGGACGGCCAGCAAGTGAATCAGGCTGCCGATTCCAGCCTCCGCTTTCGAATCTCATCCAGAAAGACGGCCGCGATAATCACCGCCCCGATGATGGCCTGCTGAAGATATGGCGAAATCCCTAACAGATCGCTCCCGTTGGCCAGCAGCCCCATGATCATCGCCCCAATCAGGGTTCCGCCGACGCTGCCCTCGCCGCCCCTGAGACTCCCCCCTCCGATCACCACGGCGGCGATGGCCTGCAATTCGTACCCCTGCCCGGCCGTCGGCTGCCCCGTCATCAAACGGCTCGACTCCACCATGCCAGCCAGTCCCGTGAGCAGCCCGCAGGCCGCATACGCCGCTGTCGTATGGAAAGCGACCGGCACGCCCGAGTAATACGCCGCCTCCGGATTGCTGCCTGTAGCCAGAGCGTACCGGCCCATTCGCGTGTGCTTAAGCAGGAACTGTAGTCCCACGGCGCATGCGACCACCAGGAGCAGGACAAACGGCACACCTGCAATTTCACCTTCACCCAGGTGGCTGAACTCTTTGGGTAGTCCATGAACAGGCACCCCTCCAGAGACCAGCAGCGCCACGCCCCGGAAGATGCCCAACGTGCCCAGGGTCACGATGAACGGGTTGATGCGCAACTGTGTCACCAGCAATCCGTTCAATCCGCCCAGCACCGCACCCGCTATCACACCGATCGCTATCCCGGCGCCCGGCGCCAGCCCGCTCTCCATCGCCATGCACCCCAGCAGCCCCGCAAGTGCCATCATGGAGCCAACGCTCAGGTCGATTCCGCCTGCCACAATGACCAGCGTCGCGCCTAGGGCCATGATGTTGATGACCGCCGTCTGCCGGATCAGGCTGGCCAGGTTCATCCCGGTGAGGAAGTGAGGCGAGGCCGCGGTCAGCCCCACGGCCAGCGCGGCGAGCGTCATCAATGGCAGAAGTCGTTGAATCACTTAGGCTTCGCCTCCCATCGTGGCGTGGCGCAGGATCTCTTCCTGGCTAGCCTGGCCGGCGCACTGCGCCACGATCCGCCCCTGCCTCATCACTAGAATGCGGTCGGCTGCCTGGATCAGTTCCGTCAACTCGGAACTCACCATCAGAAGTGCCGCGCCTTGCCGCGCTAATGTGTCCATCAGCTCGAACACCTCCCGCTTGGCGCCAATGTCGATGCCACGCGCCGGTTCGTCAAATAGATACACCTTTGCGCCCCGCATCACCCACTTGCCAATCACCGTCTTTTGCTGCGTGCCGCCACTGAGCTTGCCCGCCAACTGCGCCGGCGATCCGCATTTCAGCCTCAGCCCTTCGATCCGCTCCGCGACGGCCCGCCTCTCCCTTCCCTGCCGGATCACCCCGCCAGCACTCCACCTTTCAAGGGCAGCAAGGCTCAGGTTCTCGCCCACCGGCCGGCCGGCTACCAACCCATGGCGTTGACGATCCTCCGGCACGAGAACTATCCCCTCCTTCACCGCCTCTTGCGGCGACGCAATTCGGACCCGCTTGCCATCCACCACGATCCTGCCGCCGTCGATCCGGTCCACGCCAAACAGCGCCCGGCACAGTTCGGTCCTGCCTGAGCCCACCAACCCAGCGATCCCCACAACTTCGCCAGCCCGCACGCTCAGGTCGATGCCATGCAGTACGTTCTTTCTGGTCAGCCCCTCCACCCGCAGCATCTCGCGCCCAGGCTGGACCGGTGTCCGGCGGTAGTCTTCGCTGACTTTCCTACCCGCCATGTGCCGAATCAACTCATTGTTGGTCACATCGGCCATCGGCGAGCTGAAAACGGTCGATCCGTCCCGCAATACGGTCGCTCGGTCGCCCACCTCTCGCAACTCCCTCATCCTGTGAGTAATGTAGATCACCGCCAGCCCCCGGCGCTTGAGTTCACCGGTGATGCGTAAGACCTCCGCCGATTCCCCCTCCGCCAAAGCCGATGTCGGTTCGTCAAAGATCAGAAGGCTTGAATCCTGTGCCAGCGCCCGGCAAATTTCAACTAGTTGCCGGCCAGCCGGGCCGAGCTTTTCGACCCGCCAATCCGCTCTCAGCGGGAACCCATGTTGCTCGATGAGAGCCCGCGTCCGCGCTTCGATCTCCCCGCTCTTGAGGAGACCCCATCCCGTGCCCGGCTCCCGGCCGAGCCAGACATTCTGCGCCACAGTCAGGTGCGGGGCCAGCAGGCTTTCTTGGTGAACCATGGCGATGCCCACCCGCTGCGCCTCGGCCGGATTCCTGAAACTGCACCGCTCACCGAGCCAGAGTAGTTCGCCGCCATCGGCGCAGTACATGCCCGCCGCAATCTTCATGAGCGTCGATTTGCCCGCGCCGTTCTCCCCCAACAGGAGGTGTGCCTCCCCGGCCCTCACGTCGAGACACCCGTTGGCTAGCGCCTGCACGCCCCCAAATCGCTTTCGCATCCCTCGCAGTTGCAGCAACATCGGCGGAAACGTCCAGCATACACCGCAGCCCACCTGTTTCCCGCCATCCGGAACGCGCCGCCGCTTTGCCAACTCGTTGATCTTGGCCTATGCTGGGATTTCCCCATGGCAAGCGTCCACCCTCTCCGCGCCCTTCGCTACACCGCTAAGGCAGGTGCCATCTCCGATTTGGCCACTCTGCCTTATGACGTCATCCCAGAGGAACTCGAAGCCGCCTACAAAAGCCGGTCACCCCATAACTTCGCTCACCTCATCCTGCCCCGTGGCGACTACGCCGGGGCGAGAACTCGCCTGGACTCCTGGAGAGCCTCGGGCCTGATCGCGCTGGATACCGAACCAGCCATCTTCGTTTATGAACAGGTCTTTCTTGCGCCGGGCTCAAGCCAGTCACTGGTTCGTAGGGGTTTCGTCGCTCTCGGCGACACCGAGGAGTACGGGAGTACGGTATACCGGCATGAACGGACGATCTCCGGGCCCAAGGAGGATCGCTTCCGCCTTCTTCAAGCCACCCAGGTCCAATTCGATTCGATTTTCATGCTCTTCCCGGACGCCTCTGCCGCCGTCGAAACCTGTCTCGCGCAGCTCTGTTTGACCCCCGCCGCCATCGAGTACTCCGATCACGAAAACACGCGGCACCGTCTCTGGCGAGTCTCTGATCCCGCATGGATCGCTTCCTTGCAGTCGGCAATGGTTGCCGAGAAGCTACTCATTGCCGATGGCCACCACCGCTATGAGACGGCCCTTCGTATGGGGCGGCCGCGAACGCTCATGACGTTCGTCTCCATGCGCTCTTCCGGACTGCGATCTTTCGCGACCCACCGCCTCGTGCATGGACTCAATGCGTTCGATCCAAAGGCCTTTTTGTCCCGACTGCCGAATGTAGGCTCAGGGCTGGAATTACAGTCACCGCCAGATCACGTGCGCATCGGAGTCGCGCTCGCCGGAGGTAACTACCACACAGATATCGAGGCTTCTCCGGATGAATTGAACGTGACCGTCTTGCAGGACCGCATCTTGACACCGATCCTCGGATTGACACCCGAAAAGGTGGCCGAAGGGCATCATCTCACGTATTTGAAACAGTTACCGGCCGCCCTGGACCAGGTACGTGCCGGACGGGAGCAGATCGCTTTCCTGCTCGAAGACCTACCCATTGAAGGCGTGGCACGCGTCTCGTTCGCCGGACAGGTGCTGCCGCAGAAGTCCACCTATTTCTATCCGAAACTGGCCTCGGGCCTGGTCATGTACGAGCTCGACTGATCGCCAGCTGTTTGCTCAGAGCTCCACCTCCGAGGCCGACCGCAGCCGGCTCAGTTCGGCGATACATTTCTCCAGCACCTCCTGCGAGCGGGTCGCCGCTTGCCGGAACGCCGCCAACGCCACAACCATCCGGTTGAAGCTATAACCCAAGTACTCGATCTCATCTCCTGTCCGCTCCAGCCGGATCGTGCGGAGTTTCCCCGATTCCAGATCTCGAATCCCCTGCTCCAGCACCGCCAGCGGCCTCACGAGCAGCCTCGAACTGAACTTCGCAATCCCTCCAACCACCAGAACCACGGCGAGCCCGATGGTCACCGCCTTGCCCATCCCTAACACCTGCTGGTTTTGGACGACAGCGATCACCACCACAACCACCCAACTCACAAGCAGTCCCGTGAAGATGCTGACTTTCGCAGCGATCGATCTGTATCTTTTCGGCCCCTGCACTCAGTACCTCTGCATAGTCCTTCCCATAGCATCGGTTGAATCCCGACCTTCCGCCATCCATGAAAGACCTTAGGTGGGTGCTCGCCCCCCTCTCGCCCTCTGGTCGATCCAGTTGGTTCACAAGCCCCGGGCGACCGCATGAGTGCTGCCCGCATCGCGCTGGCTTGCCGTCACTGCCACCTCGCCACCGGCAGGGCCACCCTGGATACCATTTTGCCGAACCCCGTCGTGGCTCGACCGCCAGCCCCTTGACGCTATACTCACCATCAGGAAACAATAACGCCATGACGGCGAAACCTTGGGCCTTGGCCACCCTCATGCTTGGAGCCACCTGCACTATGTCCGCTGAAGTCAAAATCGAGAAGACCGCCTGGAACGGCTGGCCTAACTGCTACCGGATCACGAACGGAGAGGCCGAACTGATTGTCACCTCCGACATCGGCCCCCGGATCATGCGCTACGGCTTCGTCAACGGCCAGAATTTCTTCTGGGAACAGGCCGGGACGCAAGGCAAGTCTGGTGAGCCGGAATGGATTCTTCGCGGCGGCCACCGCATCTGGATCGGCCCCGAGGACGTGAAATACACCTACCCGCCCGACAATGTGCCCGTCCATGTCGAAATCCGCGGCGCGGCATTGATCGCCACCCAACCAATTGAACGTGAAACCGGTCTGGAAAAACAGATAGAAGTTCGCCTCTCGGCAACCGGCACGAATGTCACGGTCATCCACCGGCTCACCAACCGGGGCATCATGCTGCTCGAGTTCGCCCCTTGGGCGTTGACAATGATGGCTCCCGGAGGCGTTGGAGTCACTGGGTTCCCGCCCCGCGGCAAACATCCCGACGTTTTGCCGCCCACCAATCCGCTCATCATGTGGGCGTTCACCGATCTGTCCGATCCGCGCTGGAAGTTCACCAGAAAATACATGACCCTGACCCAGCAACCAGGTAACACCAACCGCCAGAAGTTAGGCCACTTCAATCCCAAGACCTGGGGCGCGTACATCCGCAACGGCGAGATGTTCCTGAAGCAGTACGACGCAAACCCCTTGCGCGACTATCCCGACTTCGGCTCTTCCTTTGAGACCTTCACGAACGAGGACTTCCTCGAAATCGAGACTTGTGGCCCCATCACCAAAGTTCCCGGCGGAGCTACCGTCGAGCATATTGAACGCTGGAGCATCCACAAGAACTCCGCGATCAAGGAGATCTCGGACGCCGAACTCGACCGCGTTATACTTCAGCACCTCCGTTGACCCTGCTTGCCGCCATCGCGCTCATCTGCGTTGCCCTGCCGCTGGCCGGCTGGATCTATCAACTCGCCGGTCTGCGCCGGGATGCCCTCCGGCTGCCGCCGCCGGGTGAGATTCGTGGCGGGATCCACATTGTTCGGCGTGGCCACGCTTCGACGCCGATTGTTCTGGAAGCCGGTATCGCCGCCACCAGCCTTACGTGGGCCAGGGTCGTCGACCACATGCCGGATGACCGGCTGATCATCGCGTATGATCGGCCCGGATTCGGCTGGAGTTCCGCCGCGGACTCCCCCCGTACACTGGACAACTTGGCTGCCGATCTTGGCCGCGTGCTCGACTTAGCAGGAATTCATGAGCCAGCCATCCTCGTGGGGCACTCCTTCGGCGGGCTCCTTGTCCGGCGCTTCGCCCAGCTTCATCCCGGTCGCGTCGCCGCATTGCTGCTTCTCGATCCGCTGGAGCCGATTGAATGGCATCCGATGTCGCCGGATCAGGCTGCGCGGCTGTCTCGCGGCGTCATACTCTTACGCCGCGGGGCGCTGCTGGCGCGATTCGGTGTGGTCCGGTTCGCCTTGGACTTGCTGATGTCCGGCTCGAAGTTCATCCCGAAGCTACTGGCCCGGGCATCGAGCGGGAAAGGTTCGAAGGTGACGGACCGGCTGGTGGGCGAGGTCCGCAAGATGCCACCCGAGGCCTGGCCCGCTGTCCGCGCCCATTGGTGTTTGCCGCGGAGTTTCATCACTTTGGCAGACTATCTGGAGCGTCTGCCGGAATCCTGCCGTGAGGCGGCATCGATCGAGTGGCCCGCCGGTCTCCGGGTGACAGCGATCAGCGCCGCTGCATCGCCGGAATGCGTCCGTGCAGCCCACGCCGCCCATTCCACGCGCCACCTGACGGACTCGGGCTCGGGCCATTGGATCCAACTCGATAACCCCTCGCTGGTGGCGGCGGAAATCCTGCGGCTTCCCTGACCATCGAATCGCGCCCTCCGTCTCATGGCGGCACACACGGCGCGGCCAGTGGCCAGGGCAAGCCCGCCAGCGGCCTATGCCCTGTTGCGGCGCAACGCACTACACTGGGACGGTGGCGACAGAACGGATCCTCGACGTAGGCTGCGGCATCAATAAGCGCCCCGGCTCGATCGGAATCGACCGCAACCCGCGCAGCATTGCCGACCTGCTCTGCGACCTCGACCACTTCCCTTACCCTTTCCGCGACTCCTCATTCACGCAGTTGTATGCCACCCACGTCATCGAGCACGTATCAGACGTCATGAAGACCATTGAGGAGTTCCATCGCCTTGTCGTCCCTGGCGGCACCATTCACCTCGCCACTCCGCACTACACTGACTTCTCCAGCTTCTGTGACCCCACCCACCGTTGGCACCTCAACAGCTTCTCGTTTCGCTACTTCGGCCCCGACAACGCTGGTTACGGCTACTACTCTCACGTTCGTTTGCGTGAGAAGAAACTCAGGCTCCGCCTACTGACTGTATGGAGGTATCTCGGCTTCGAGTTTCTGGTCAACGCGTCACCCCGCTTTCGCCGTTTCTGGGAGTTCTACCTGTGTTACGTCGTGCGTGGCAAAGTGATGGAGTTCGAGTTCGAAGTCCTGAAGTAGCGCCTTGTCCAGTTGGCTCATCTCCCTGCTTGAACGGCTTGATCGCGTCCGTCACCGCCTGCGCTCACGCCGCATGGCCCCGTCCATGGCCTTGGGCTCCCGCGCCGAGGACATGGCCCACCGTTATCTCCAGCGCCTCGGCTACCGGGTGGTTGCACGGAATTACCGTCCCCCGTCGGGCCACGGTGAGATTGATATCGTCGCCTTCGAAGGCAACACTCTGGTTTGCGTCGAGGTCAAGGCCAGAACCACAGATGAGGTGTCCGCTCCCGAGCGCGCCGTCGGGAAACTGAAGCGCGCCGCGCTCGAAGCCGCGTCCATCGCCTGCGCCCGAAGGTACGGCGTCAGCCCGTCCGATGTGCGCTTCGACCTCCTTGCCATTGTCATGACTACGCCCCCCAGCATCCGTCTCGATCGCGGCTCCCTGCTCCTCAGGCCTCGCGTTGCTGTATGCTGACTGTTGGCTGCTTCAGGCAAGCCCCTGGATTTCCGCCGTGCCCGACCTTCGCAAGGACCCCATTACCGGCCGTTGGGTGATTGTCGCCTCCGATCGCGCGCTCCGCCCGTCCGACTTCACCCGCGATCACGTCATACCCGCCCCGGCCGGCCGGCTCTGCCCCTTCTGCGCGGGCCACGAGTCTCGCACACCGCCCGAGGTCTTGGCCTATCGCAACTCGGGCGCACCAAACGAACCGGGATGGCACGTCCGCGTCGTCCCCAACAAGTTCCCAGCTCTCCGTGTGGAAGGAGATATCGAACGCCGTGGCGAAGGCCTCTATGACCGGATGACCGGCATCGGCGCCCATGAGATCATCGTCGAGACTCCCGAACACGGCGAAAGCCTCGCCACTCTGCCCGCGCGTCACGTTGCCGACGTCTACTTCGCCATCCGGGACCGCATCCTCGACCTCCGGCGCGACATGCGGCTGCGCTACATCCTCATCTTCAAAAACCACGGCGCCGCTGCCGGTGCCAGCATCGAGCACCCACATTCCCAGTTGATCGCCCTGCCCGTGGTCCCAAAACGCGTCCTGGAGGAACTTGACGGCTCCAATAAGTACTTTCAGTTCCGCGAGCGCTGCGTCTTCTGCGACATTATCGAGCAGGAACTCCAGGACCAGCGCCGGGTCGTGCTCGAGTCCAATCACTTTGCAGTCATCGCCCCGTTCGCATCACGTTTTCCTTTTGAGGTTTGGATTCTGCCGCGCCGTCACGATTCGCATTTCGAGCGGCTCGATTCTGGCGGCATCAAAGATCTGGGCCAGGTCCTCAGCGAAGTCCTCCGCCGAATGGACCGCGCGCTCGAACACGCCCCGTATAACGCCATCCTGCACACGGCCCCCGTGCAGGAAGGCCCTATGGTCCATTACCACTGGCATATCGAGATCATGCCCAAACTGACCAAGGTCGCCGGCTTCGAGTGGGGCAGCGGTTTCTACCTGAACCCCACCCCGCCTGAAGACGCCGCCCAATTCCTCCGCGAACTCGCGCTCTAGCGGCTGCCGATTGAAGAGCTAGTCCGCTTCCTGCGCTGCCGCTTCCATCGCCGCAGTGCGGTCACGGTCAGCCTGCTCCTGGCACCGGCTCCAGCGCTCCATACGCCGGCCATTCAGAACCAGGCCGATCCAACTGGGCCTTGCCAAGCGGTCGTAACTCAATAACAACAAAGGCACAGCCCAGACAATCCCAATGACGAACTTCAACCAGGGATTCCAGTCCAGCGTCATCATCGGAATCTGAATCGCCAACAACGCTGGCGGATGCATGACGTAGATCCAGTAGGCCGAATCCGAAAGATATCGGACACCACTGCCAGCAACTGAAAAGTGCCGTAGGAAGACACCGGTCAGGCCATGAATCATGAGCCACGCCATGGCGGCCGTGAGGACTGCCGTGGCCAGGTAGGCGCCCCAAAGGCGCGTGTCGCGCGAGTTGAGTTGCGCTTGGATGGCGGCCATGGCCGGCGCGAGCAGCAGGAGCGCAAGCCAGATCTGCGTCCAGCCGAAGCGCGTCATCAACCAGAGAGCTTCTCTGTGCTGGTACATACCCCAGCCATAGGCATAGAAGACGCCATACGCGGCGACGATGTGCCAATGGGGCGACAGGCTGTGCGGCGTGTCAAGGATTCCAAACTCGCTCACCATCAGCGTCACCGCGCTAACCGCCGTTAGCGCCACGATGCCCATCCAGGTGCCCATCATTCGCCGAAACCACTGGCCTTCGAGTCGCGCGAGGGACTTGTGCAAGACCAACGCAAGCAGTGTCACCCAGACGAGCGTTTCGAGGAACCAGAAGTGCCCCGGCTCAATGTCCTCGGCCAAGCGGCCCCTGTAGATCCAGTCCAGCGTCTGGGTCCACGCATCGCCGCCTTTCCCAAGGTAGTAGAAGTAGACGCTGATAAGCCGCAGCGGCGTCCAAACGAACAGTATCCCCAGAATCATCGGTAATCCGAGCCGCATCATCCGGTTTTCGACCATCTTCTGCCACCCGCGCCGCTCAACGAGCAACGCGGCGAAGAACCCGGCCATCACGAAGAACGCGGGAAGTCTGAAAGTGTGCAGGAATAGGACGAGGACGTCGAACCATTGGCTGGTTTGGGGATCTTTAATCCACCAGACGTCGTCAATGGTTGAGTAGGCGGTGGCCGAGTGGATCGCAATTCCCAGGGCCATCATGGAGGCCCGAAGGGCGTCAAAGGCGGAATAGCGCTCCGCGGCGTTCGACTGGGCATGCGGCTCTGCAGGCATAGGAGGATTATCGCGGCGTGAACGTCGCCTCCGGCAGTGTGAAGGGGTATGTTTAACGGTATAATCAACCCGCAACCTATTGAAATGACACCATCTCCCGAACGGATCCGGCAGGCTCTGGACAAGATCGTGTCATCGCCCGATTTCGTCTCCGCCGGCCGGCTGAGTCCGTTCCTGGCTCATCTGGTGAACACCGCTTTGGGTGGCGAGACCGACCGGTTGAAGGAATCCGTGCTTGGTGTGGAGTTCTTCGAGCGGGGAACGGATTACGATCCCAGACTTGATCCGGTGGTCCGGATTGAGGCAAGACGGCTGCGGTTGCGACTCGAAAAGTACTATCGCGCCGCTGGTGCGAATGACATCGTCCGTATCGGACTTCCGAAGGGCGGCTATGTCCCATCTTTCGATAGCTCCGTGCCCCACTCCGCACCAGCCTCGAACCGCCGACGGTTCCTCGCACCGGCAGCGGCGTTGTTGTTTGTCTGCATCGGTGGACTGAGCTTGACCTGGGTGCGTCTTTGGCGCACCGGGAATGGGGCGGCGACGGACCCTGCGCGGGTGGCGTTCGAACGGGGCGTCTACCAGATGAACCTGTTTTCGGACCAGGGGATGAGGCGGGCGATCGGTTACTTCAATGAATCGCTTGGGCACGACGCCAAGTACGCACCGTCGTTGGCCTACCTTTCACAGGTCTATGCACTGATGACCTACTACAACTCCCTCCCTGAGGGGATTCCAACCGACAAGGCGAGGGCACTGGCCGAAAGCGCGATTCAAGCCGATCCTGAGCTGGCCGAAGCTCACGCGGCCATGGGTTTCGTTCTGGCGGCCCAGCAATACCGGTGGTCCGACGCAGAACGGGAGTTCCAAACAGCCCTGCAGCTAAATCCACGATCCGGACTGACTCACGGGCTGTACGGATTGTCGGTGCTGGCCCCACAACTGCGGCCGGAGACGCTCGGTGAATTCCGGCGGGCGCTGGAGTTGGACCCAAACTCGTCATTCATCAACTTCGTGTATGCTTTCACGCTAATGGCGACTGGAGACCTGAATGGCGCCATCAAGCAGTATGAGCGGACGCTTGAGTTGAACAACATCCATCCCGACATGCTGTGGGACTACGGCATGGCACTGGGTTACTCGGGCCGGCACAAGGAGGCGCGCGAAGTGTACCTGCGGCACAAGCGCCTGATCGGCCGGCCGGAGGAGGCATTGGGCGGACTGGAAGCCTATTTCTCGGGCGACCCAGGGCGCTGCAGGCGGGATCTGCCGGCCACAGAGAGGGCAGTACTGGCAGGCACGGAAGACCGATTGGATCTGGTGCGGCAGGCGGCGATGGTGGGCGAAACCGAGTTGGCGTTCAAATGGCTGGAGCGAGCCATCGACGTCCGGGAGACCCAGGTGATCTGGCTGAGGGTCGATCCGAGGCTGAGAGCGCTGTGGTCCGACCCGCGTTTCAAGGTTCTGGCCGCCCGATTGGGGCTTTGAGAGGGCAAAGAACACTTATCCCATATATCGGCATTCAAACAGCCGATATGCCAGATCTTGTGAATTGACTCTCCCAGCGTGTCCGATAGAATCCGTATTGCCGGTGAAAGAAACACTTCGGGGGTGTTATGTTCAAAACAAAAGAAGCGCTGGCTGCCAGCAGTTCGGAGACACAGTCCTACTCATCCGCCGACGTGGCGAGGCTGAGTGGAGTTAGCTTGCGCCAGTTGCAGTGGTGGGACGAACAGAAAGTAGTTTCGCCCCAACATGACGGCCATAAGCGGAACTACAACATGGCTGAAGTGGTCGAGGTCAGCGTGATTGCCGAACTTCGCCGTAAAGGATTCAGCCTTCAGAAGATACGCCGAGTACTCAGGTTCCTGCAGAAGGAGATGGGCCGCCGCCTGGCCGACATCCTGGCCCCTGAAAGCGATATCCATCTCTTGACCGACGGGAAGCACATCTATCTTGAGGAGGACCACACCAGGATCGTGGACGTGATCAAGAATGCCAAGCAGGCCATGTTCGTGGTCTCGGTGAGCGACCAGGTCCGACGGTTGACGGCGACTCCGCGCAAGCCTGTCCGCTCAGAAACCGGCGGCGGCATCCGCAAGGCGAAGGCCGTCTGAGTCCGATTGCCATTTCCTGGTTGAGTAGAAATCGCGTCAGGCGGTCATTTTTTCAAAACCTTTTGTCCCCGGTGGGTCGTCTAATCATATAGCTGGCGGTGCGTTATACTGACGGCAGGCTGGGAGGTGGAATCCGGATGGCCAAGCACTTACGCCCGATCTTGTTTAGTGTCTTCATCATTACGCTGTGCGCAATGATCGCGGGCGTTTTGGCCCCACAGAGTTCCGCCAAGGCCGCAGCGCCGTCGGACGAAGACGAACTGAGCCAGGGGCTGAAGACATTCACTTCTGTTTACAACCTAGTGGAACAGAATGCAGCAGAGAAGGTCTCAGCAGACAAGTCGATCTATAAGGGCGCCGTTCAGGGCATGCTGCGTACGCTCGACCCCCACTCGTCATTCTTCGATCCCCGCGACTACCAGCAAATGCGAGAGGATCAGCGCGGCAGTTACGCCGGTGTTGGCATGTCTGTGATGCCCAAGAACGGCCGGACCGTCGTTGTCGCGCCCTTCACTGGTTCGCCCGCCTACAAGGCCGGCATCCGGCCTGGCGATGTGATCCTGGAGGTCAACGACAAGCGAACTGACGGGCTCAATACCACCGAGGTTGCCGACATGCTCAAGGGCCCCAAGGGGACCCAGGTCCAGGTCGTCATCGCCCGCGAAGGCGCGGACAAGCCGCTTGTTTTCAATATCACGCGCGGGGAGATCCCGCGCTACAGCGTCCAGAATGCATTTTTTATCAGGCCTGGCATCGCCTACATTGACATTGAACTGTTCAACGAAAAGACCTCAAGCGAACTCGATGACGCCTTCAAGGCGCTCGACGAGAAAAACGTGAAGGGCCTGGTCCTCGACCTGCGCGCCAATCCCGGCGGATTGCTCAATGAAGGCGTAGCCGTCGCCGGGCGTTTTCTCAGGCGCGGTCAGAACGTGGTCTCCCACCGCGGCAGGACCTCGCCGGAGAAGCCCTATCTGGCCTCGAACGGCAGTGCAACCCGCAACTATCCGATCGTGATTCTGGTTGACCGGTACTCGGCCTCTGCGGCAGAAATTGTTGCCGGCGCGCTGCAAGACCATGACCGCGCGTGGATTTTTGGCGACAACACCTTCGGCAAGGGCCTTGTGCAGACCGTCTTCCCGTTGTCCGAGAACACGGGGTTGGCGCTCACCACGGCGAAGTATTACACGCCGAGTGGACGGTTGATCCAACGCGATTACTCGAGCGGCAGCTTCTATGATTACTACTTCCGAAAGAACATCGAGGAAAAGAATCTTCAAGACGCCCGCATGACCGACGCCGGCCGCACCGTCTATGGCGGCGCCGGCATTGCTCCGGACGAGAAGTACACCGATACATACAACAAGTTCCAGATCGAACTGCTCCGCCGGCAGACTTTCCGCGACTACATCCCGAAGTACTTCACTACGCGGGAGGCGAAAGTGCCCTCGGGCTGGATGCCGGACGCGTCGATGGTGGCTGAATTCCACAAATTCTGCCTCGACCAAAGCGCCCAGTTCACCGAAGCCGAATGGGCAGAGAACCTGAACTGGATCAAGGTTCAGTTGAAGCGTGAGGCGCTGATTACGGTCGATTCGCTTGACGCGTCGTTGCGCTATGCCATTGAGACTGATCCGGTGGTGCTCAAGGCCGTCGAGTCGATGCCCAGGGCACAGACTCTGCTCGACAATGCGAAGAAGCAGATGGTTCAATTGGACAAGAGGTCCAATCGAGATTGAGCCATGAGCCGGGACTTGCGTCCCAGACCACAAACCCACAGGTCATCGTCCTCGACACCGGCGGTCAGTACTGCCACCTGATCACCCGCAAGATCCGTGAACTCGGAGTCTATTCCGAGATCCGCCCGAGCGAGACTCCGGCGGCTGAGCTGTTCAGTGCGCGGGCGATCGTGATCTCGGGTGGCCCATCCAGCGTATATGAAGCGGGTTCGCCGGACGTGGATCCGGCCATCTTCGCTACTGGCGCTGCCGTGCTTGGCATCTGCTACGGTCAGCAGTTGATAGCGAAGCATCTGGGTGGCGTAGTGGCCAAGGGCGAGAAGGGCGAATATGGGTTGGCGTGGCTGGATACGCTGGCCGACGGCGTACTATGGCGCGGAGTTGCTGGGCGACAGCAGATCTGGATGTCTCACCGTGATGCCGTACAGACTCTGCCCCCGGGCTTCACTCTGATTGGCCGGACCGAGACCTGTCCGGTGGCCGCCATCGCCGACGAGTCCAGAGGGATCTACGGCGTTCAATTCCATCCCGAGGTGGTCCACACAGAACGCGGCCGGCAGATCCTCTCGAATTTCCTCTTCGAGATCGCAGGCTGCGAACAGGATTGGAATCCGCAGGAACAGACGCTGCGCATCGAGGACGAGATCCGCCGCGCCGCTGCTGGGCGGAAGGTGTTCTTCTTCGTTTCCGGCGGAGTGGACTCCACCGTCGCGTTCACCCTCTGCTTACGAGCGTTGGGTGAGGAACGAGTGCGCGCGCTTTATGTCGACACGGGGTTGATGAGAGAAGGCGAGACTGAGTTCGTCCAGGGCGTCTTCGAGTCGCTAGGACGAGGGCTTTTCGCCGTCGAACACGCCCAGCAGCGATTTCTCGACGCCTTGCGCGGCGTCACCGATCCGGAACGGAAGCGGCACATCATCGGCGAGATGTTCGTGACCGTGCAAGAGCAGATACTCGATTCTGGCCATTATCTCGACGACAACTGGATCCTGGGCCAGGGCACCATCTACCCCGACACAATCGAAAGCGGCGGTACGTCGAAGGCCGATCTGATCAAGACGCACCATAACCGCGTCGCGGGCATCCAGAGACTGATTGAACAGAACCGGCTCATCGAGCCGTTGCACCTCCTATACAAGGATGAAGTCCGAGAGGTTGGACGTGAACTGCACCTGCCCGAGGAACTGCTGTCCCGCCATCCTTTCCCTGGTCCTGGGTTGGCGATCCGCTGCCTGTGCGCCGAGAGCCCCGCAGCGGTCGAAAGACGCGATCAGGGTTGGCTGCTACCGGTGAAGAGCGTCGGCGTGCAGGGCGATTCGCGGTCGTACAGGTCAGTCTTGCTGCTGGCCGAAGGGCCAGCCGTACCCGGGGTGCACGAGAGGGCAACCGGGCTGATCAACACCTTGCCCGACGTCAACCGCGTGGTAGCGCTCACAGGCGCAAACTCGCCGATTGGGGATATGTCGGTTTGGCCATCGGGCATCACAGCCGAGCGTCTGGACCGGCTCCGTGCGGCCGATTCGATCGTGAGGCGGCTTTCACTGCAATCCGGTTTTGACAAGGACGTCTGGCAGTTCCCGGTGGTGCTGATTCCCCTGGGCGTCGAGCCGCGGCCCGATTCGGTCGTCTTGCGGCCCATCCACTCCATCGACGGGATGACCGCCCGATCCGTCGCCATGCCGCCGGCATTGCTGGACGAGATGACTGGTCAGTTGCTGGCGATCAGTGGCGTTTCCGCGGTCCTGTATGACTTGACGCACAAACCGCCGGGAACCATTGAGTGGGAATAGGCCGGGGAAGATGACTACAGCCTGGCTGCCGCATCAAGCGCCTGTTCCATGTCGCGCATCAGGTCCCGCCAATCCTCGACGCCGACGGAGATGCGCACCAATCCGTCGGTGATCCCCGCGATCTGCTGTTCTTCCGCGCTGCAGCTCGAATGGATGGTCGTCTTCGGGTGGCAGGCCAGCGTCTCCATGCCGCCGAGCGATACCGCGTTGTGAACGAGTCTGAGACTGCGCAGGAACTCGAAGGCCGCTGGTTGGCCGCCGTGCAGATCGATAGCGATCATGGCCCCAGGGTAGTCGGTTTGCGATAACCTGATGCGAATCTGCTCGGGATCATCGAACAGCGTCGGGTAGAAGACCCTGCGGATCTCCTTTCGCCGTACCAGGGATTCGGCAATACGCTGCGCGTTCTTGCTCTGGCGGTTCATGCGCAATGACACGGTGGGCAGCCGTCCGTCCAGAATCCAGCACTCATCCGGTTGAAGGATATTGCCAAACAGACCGCGGCGCGCTCTTACCACGCTTTCCATCTTGTGGTCTATGCCAATGGCCACTCCAGCCAACAGGTCGGAGAAACCGCCGAGGTACTTCGTGGCCGAATACAGCACAACATCAGCGCCAAACGGGATGGGGTGTTGGAATGCTGGCCCAAGAAACGTGTTGTCCACGAGGACGACAGGCTTGGGATCGAGCCGCGCGGCAGTGAGCGCGGCGCGCTTGATGTCGGTCATCACCATGGTCGGGTTGGCGGGTGTCTCGATCAAGATGGCCCTGACCCGCTCCGTGCCCAGGATCGCACTATCCAATTCCGCCCCATGTCCGGCCACAACCGGGATTGAACGCACACCGAACGGCTCGAAGAACTGGTGCATCAGGCTCTGCGTGCCGCCATAGAGCGGCACCGTATGGATGATCGCGTCACCAGGTCCGACACATGCCAGCAAAGACGTCATGATAGCCGCCATGCCGCTGTTGAAGGCCACGGCCCATTCGGAACCCTCTTCGAGGGGCACGATCTGATCCTCCAGGATCTGGGCGTTTGGGTGGTTGAAACGCGAGTAGACCAGGTCTGCCGTCTCGCCGGGTTCAAGATGCGCTTTACCGGAGAGCAGTTCGAAGGCGCGCTGGGCCGACTCAGGGCTGGAAAAGACGTAGGTTGAACTGCGGAAGACCGCCGGGCGCGCGCTGCCCACGCTCAGCCGCGGATCGAATCCTCGCGACAGGACCGCCGTGGATGGGTGTGATCCTGGATGACTTCTCTCGGACATGCTGCACTCCTTCAGCGCCTTGCCGGCGCAGATTGTGTCCGCCCGACGAGGCGGCTTATCGCAGCGCCCTGCGCAGCAACTGCGGACCCTCCTCGGGAACAGCGCCAAAATCGATCCCCGCCTTCTGAGAATTGCTGATCCCGTAGGAAACCTCCAACGTGACGGCATCCACCGGCCGGATCAGGATTGTGCCTTTCAGTGGCGCCGAGACTGCAAATCGCAGAATCGGGTTTGTGATCCTGCCGGTGAAGTCGAACCGGACAACCGGGTTATGTGATTCATTGGCGGGTACCGCAAACCTGCATTCGAACGACCCATGTACCTCGGTCCCATTCTGAGTGATCGTCAACCGGGAACTGGCAGGTTCGTAGGCACCGGAAGGCAACTTCCGGGCGTGAGGGTTGTTAAGCACCCAAATCCCGCCGATGTTAGGCACCAGGGCCGATGCGGGACCCTGAATGGCCGGGGGCGCTGCGGGAGTTGTGGGGGGAGGCGTTGGCGCAGGTTCGGGCTCCCGTCGTGGCATGGGCCGTTCCGAGACTTGGTTTGCGATTCGCAGGCGCATCTTGGCGTAGGCCGCCGCCCAGACCTCCTCGTCCTTGGCCGCCGCGTCAGAAGCCGAGGCGACCCAGCCCGCCAATTCGCCATATGCCCGGCCCAGCGCTGCCCGATTCGCATTGGATTGCGAAAGTTCTGATTCGAACCGTTCCAGATCCCTGCCTCGTCTCTGTATCAGGCTGCGCAAGTCCATCAATTCAGCTCGCTGCTTCTGAAGGGCTGCCACACGCGGACGGTTGGCGGAGGCACTCCTGATCTCTTCATCGAGCCACATCGTGGCCTGATCGAGATCCGAGAGCATCTCCTTGTCGGCACCCTCGATCAGCGCCTTGGTTCCGTTCCTGGAGTCTCCTGTGGCCTTGTATCGGCCGGCGCCAGTTTCGTACGCCGCTTTGAGGCCGTTCAGATAGTCGAGCCTGGCCCTGCCTACCGCAAGGCGCGCTTTCTCTGCAGCCTGCAGTTTCGCCTGCGCCTCCTCAGCCGGCAAACGCTTCAGTTCTCCTGGCAGGTCTTGCTGCAAAGTCATCCAAGTATCAACAGCCGCCGAGTACGCCTCGCGAGAAACCCCAAGTTGAGACTCCGGAGTCTGTCCAAGCACTGGGCTCCAAAAGGTGATCGCGAGCAGCATCGGAACTCCGAGCAACAAAGGCGCCCAATGGCACCGCTTGGTAGACATAGACTCGCCAACCCTCATTGCCCCGTGCCCTTTCTTGACTTGGCGGCTGGCTTGGCTGGACGGGCCGGCACGCGGAACGGATCATCCGCCACAGTGGGTCTCTCCAGACATACACGCTCGATCTCAATCCTCGCCGCGGTGAAGTAGGCGTTGATCAGGCTCTCCTCCATCGCCAGGTCCCTGGCCAGCGTCGGAGGCAGCGCTACCCCGTTCTCTCCTTGGGCCGCAACAACCAGTCTCAGTTCTTCCACTCGGGGCAAAGCGCTGGCCTGTGACAGGATCGTGCGCAGGGCCGGCGCAGCCGGCTCTCCTCCTGGTGATGCCTTGAACAGCATGGCCGCAGACGTCTCCATGTCCCGCTGCAACAGGTCCACGGCCTGCCCCAGTTCAGTGTCGATCGATCCGGCGGGAATCGTGATCACGGCCGACTGCGAGTCATTTTCCATCAGGGAGAGGGCCTGCTGGCGCTGTTGGGTGGCCTCGTTGGCCAGGCGATTGGCCGCGGAGGCGGCGGTTGCAGTCTGGGGGTCGCATCTCTGGGCGCTTCTTGATGTCTCTCTGAATAACCGGTGCGCGGCCGACACCCTTGCCTGAACTGTGACCAAATCCATGGAAGATGCCTGAGGCACCCCCTCCTGGATCAGCAGCGCGAGCAGAATCGAAACCAGAGTCATTGGCTTACTTTGCACGGAGTCCCCACTCCGCCACAACCAATCCGGGGACCACTTTGGCCCTGTTGCTAAAGGATACTACCAGAAGGCATGGTGCCGCGTTCCGCCCCCGCTGGGGACCGGCCCGTCAGGCGGCTATCGCGGCCGATAACGCCGCTTGAACAACTGGAAGGCTCGCCGCATCGAAATCGCAGTGGGTCACCAGCCGCATCGACGTTGCCGAAATCGGATTGATCAGGACTCCGGCCCGCTTCAAGTCCGCGCTGATGGCTTGGGCCGTGCGACCTGTCCTGGCGACATCGAAGACAACGATATTGGTCGCTGGATCGGGATTCTGCACGCGAACCCCCGTCAGGGTGGCTAGAAAAGTCGCCAGACGCCGCGCATTGGCGTGGTCTTCCGCCAATCGGTCAACCATTGTGTCGAGCGCCACAAGACCGGCGGCGGCCAGAATGCCCGATTGCCTCATCCCGCCGCCAAGCCGTTTCCTGTACAGCCGGCCCCGGTCGATTAATTCTCTGCTGCCCGCCAGCATCGATCCCGCCGGCGCGGCTAGCCCCTTCGACAAACAGAACATCACCGTGTCCACGCGCTCGCAGATCCGCACCACCTCGATTCGCTGGGCCACGGCAGCATTGAATACTCGGGCGCCGTCGAGATGCACCCCAATCCCGCGCTTGTGCGCTTCATCGCAAATCTCGCCGATGACATCGACTGGATAGATCGTCCCGCCCGCCATGTTGTGGGTGTCTTCGAGTTCGATGCACCCGGTTGGGGCCGAGTGCGGGCCCAAGGGCCGCACCTGCGGCCGGATCTTGTCCCAGGTGAGGATTCCATCCGAGGTGTCGACAGGGCGGATGAGGCAACCGGCGAACCACGCGGCCATCGAGAGTTCGTAATTCAGCAGGTGGCCACGCGAATCGCAGATCACCTCCTGGCCGTGCGTTGTCAGTAGTTTGATGGCGATGGTGTTACCCATGGTACCCGTGGGCACGAAAAGGGCCGCTTCCTTGCCGGCGATCTCCGCGGCGCGCGATTCCAGACGATTCACCGTCGGGTCTTCCCCATAGACGTCGTCGCCGACTTCGGCATCGAACATCGCATGGCGCATCGCCGGCGTTGGATGAGTGACAGTGTCGCTCCTCAGATCGATGATTTCGGACATGATTGGATGAACTCCCCGAAGACCTCATTGGATAACAAAACGCCGCGCCGCGTCAGCTTCAACCTCTGACTGTGATACTCCAGCAGTCCCTCGGCAACCAACCGTTCGACCGCCGCCCGGAATGGCGCGATCCGATCCGGCGTTGCCTCGACGCCCGCCATTTGCCGCAGGCCAAGGAAGAAATACTCGTCGTTGGGACCCGCGGGGGGAACCGCCGGCGTGGTTCGAAATACCGGCGAAACGCCTTCACGGAAGCGCGTTACGTAATCGGCCACCGATTCGACATTCTGCCATCGCAGGCCGCCATGGCAGGAGTGGGCGTCAGCGCCGAAGCCCAGATAGGGCTCAAGCCGCCAGTACTTCAGATTGTGGGCGGACTCGAATCCAGGCCTGGCAAAATTCGAGATTTCGTACCGCGCCAAGCCAATCGAATCCAGCCGGTCCACCGCCTCTTCATAGAAATCGACGATGGCGGATTCGTCCGGAACCTCGCCGGCGCCATAACGCTGACCGGCGCTGAGGATCTCGTTACCGAGACGCGAATCCTCGTCGACCTCGAGCATGTAGACCGAGACATGCGGCACGGCGAGCCGCTCGATCCAATCGAGGGACTCCCGCCAGGTGGCGGCGGTCTGGCGCGGCAATCCAGCGATGAGGTCGATCGAGATGTTGCCCACGCCATACGACCGCAACAGGGCGATTTCACCTCGCACAACCTCTGCTGTGTGGCGGCGGCCGGTGCCGCGGAGTTCCGCCTCCACAAATGACTGGACGCCAAGTGAGACCCGGTTGATGCCCGCTTCCGCCCAGCCGGCGGCCCGTCCGGGAGTGATCGTACCAGGGGCGGCTTCGATCGTGGCCTCGCGCCAGGGCCGGCCAGGCACCGCGGACAGTAGGCGCGCCAGCTCAGACGGGCCGAGCTGCGAAGGAGTGCCACCGCCAAGATAGACCGTCTCTGGGGGCCAGGGCCAATTCGTTGAGGTCAGTTCAGAGATCAGCCCATCCAGGTAGGCGATCGCCAACTCCGCGGGCAAGACTCCTGAGGCGAAGTTGCAGAAAGTGCACTTCTGCGTGCAGAACGGATAGCTGATATAGACGCCAGGCACTAGTAGTCGAAATCCGGAATGCGTTTGCGGACCGCCAAGCCGATCAACTCCTCCAGGGATTCACCTGACTGGGCATGGACGAACGCGTTTCGAGCGGCGTCCCAGTCGAGCTTATAGCTCCGCACGTGAGCCGACACCCAGATCTGCTGGACCGGCGAGTTCGGACTGACCACAAATCGCTCCCGCGGATCCTCGAACTCAATGACGAGCGCCCCGCCGTTCAGGTCCGAATCAAACTCGAACCGGTCGGCCGCCGCGCCGAGCTTCAAGTTCAGGTTCTCCAGGGCCTGCCCGGCTCTAGTTTGAAACTCCTGGTCTTCCATGGTGGAAATGCTCTTCTCTTAAGATGATATCCGGAGCGGTCCGGCATCGGAGTTTGATACGCTCGGGGTTATCCGAGCCGGAAGCTCGGCGGACCGCATGCGAACCATCTGTATTCCCCATACTGAACTGCCTGGAACGAGCGCACTGTTCGCCGATTACCTCTATCGCTTCGACCGGGTTGCCCGCTTCTATGGCCACGATCCGCATAATCCGGCTTCCATCGGGAGGGCAGCTGCCCAGATAGACATTCCCTTCGCCCGCCGCCAGGAGTTGGTCGCCATCCTGCGGCGGGCCAACGGGGAATCGCCCGCGCTGTCCACACTCGAGTTGCCTGGCACCGTGGCGGTTGTGACGGGCCAGCAGGCTGGTTTGTTCGGCGGGCCGGCCTACACACTTTACAAGGCGCTGACGGCGGCGAAACTGGCCCGTCAGTTGAACAACAACGGCATTCGAGCCGTCCCGGTCTTCTGGATGGCCACAGAAGACCATGATTTCCAGGAAATCGACCATTGCCACGTCTATGACAAACGCCGGAGCCCAGTTCGTTTGGCTGCCGGCGGAAACGGACGCGTGGGGCAG
The DNA here is from genome assembly GCA_964604945.1 of uncultured Candidatus Solibacter sp. Classification (GTDB taxonomy): domain Bacteria; phylum Acidobacteriota; class Terriglobia; order Bryobacterales; family Bryobacteraceae; genus PNKE01. The sequence continues at coordinate 45,533 of CAZSBK010000011.1, read as the reverse complement.
CCCGTTGGATCCATCCTCATCCAAGACTCGCCTCTCGAACCGCTGCGCCGGTGCCTGGAGGGTCAGCTCTACGCCGATGAGGCTGCCGGGCTCGTCGAGGACGCCTATGCGCCTGGGACGACCTTCGGCGAAGCGTTTCACCGTTTTCTGGAAAAGCTCCTCTCCGGCTTCGGTTTCGTCTTCGTGGACCCGTTGGCGCCTGGCCTCCGAGAGCTGGCTGCACCCCTGTTACAGGCGGCGGCCCTCCGCACGGCCGAGCTTTCCATCGAGCTCAAACAGCGAGGGCGAGAACTGGCCGAGGCCGGCTACCACGCACAGGTCCACTTTGAGGACTCAACCTCGCTGTTCTTCCTAATGCAGGATGGGCTTCGTCAAAGTCTCCGTCTCAACGGGGGCAAATTCCAGGCCGGAGCCCGTACTCTCAGCCCGGATGAACTCGGCCGGCAAGCCGCTTCGCTCTCCCCGACGGCTCTGCTCCGGCCCATCATGCAGGACTACCTCTTGCCGACAGCCGCCTACGTGGGTGGCCCCGCCGAGATCGCGTATCTTGCTCAGTCCGATGTCCTTTACCGGGCTTTGCTGGGCCGTTCGCCCGTGCTTGTCCCCCGCTCCGGGTTCACGCTCCTGGATGAACGCGGCCGCATGCTGATGGAACGCTACCACCTCTGTCTAGCCGACTGCTTCCACGGCGAGGAAGCCATTCTTAGGCGAGTCGCCCATGTCCTGCTCCCTGAGGAGTTGGACGCCACCTTCCAGAATTCAACTCTTGATGTTCGCTCGGCAGTGGATCGGCTTCGTGGTCAACTCCATGACTTCGATCCCACCCTCGCCGCCGCCATGGAGAAGAGCAAGGCCAAGATTCTCTATCAGTTGGAGAAGATCCAGAAAAAGGCAGCCGCGGAAGCCCTACGACGCAACAGACTCGCCAGCGCGGCCGCCGGCCACATAGCCGGCCTGGTGTACCCGGACCGTCACCTTCAGGAACGCTTCTATTCCATCCTGCCGTTCCTGGCCACGCATGGGCTCGAGCTGATCGATACTATCTATGAGAATACCCAGCAGGGTTGCCCGGACCACCTCATGTTGACGGTTTAACGGGGCGCCCTCGGGATTTGGAGGCCACTTGAAGATCAACACCGTCAAACAGGCTCTCAAGCAGGGCCGCATCCAAATCGGCACAGGCTACCAACAATTCCGCTCGCAGGATGCGATCCGTGCTCTGGCGTCCGCGGGATTCGATTGGGCCTTTCTCGATGGCGAACACGGCGGGTTCTCCATCTCCGAATTGCAGGACCTCTGCCGCATGGCCGCCAAGACCACGCTCAGCCCCATCGTGCGGGTCGCCGACCTGCAGTACTCGCTCGTGGCCAGGGCCCTGGATTGCGGCGCCGAAGGCGTGATCTTCCCGCGCGTGGAGGACCCGGAACTGCTTCAACGCGCGGTCAGTTGGACCAAGTTCCCGCCCGAGGGGATTCGCGGCTGCGGGTTGACCCCTCTGCACATCGACTTCGAACCGGCCTCCATCGCCGAGATCATGTGCCATGCCAACGAGCACACCATGGTCGTTCTGCAAATTGAGACGGTGCGGGCCGTCGAGGCCATGGATGAACTCCTGAGTGTGCCCTCGGTCGATACCGTCATGATCGGGCCGGTCGATCTCTCTATCAGTCTTGGCGTGCCCGGTGAGTTCGAGCACCCCAAGATGCTGGAAACCGTGGAAAAGATCGTAGCCGCCTGCAAAACCCACGGCGTGGTCCCCGGCGCGCAGGCCCGCAATCCGGCGCTCGCGCGCAGATGGAAAGAGATGGGGATGCTCTTTGTCGGCTGCGGCAGCGAAGTATCCATGCTATACGAAAAGGGCCGCGAGGTCGTCGCGGCCCTTCGTTAGCTGCACCGTCGCCTTGATTATCGGGCGATTCGGAGGATCTCGCTCTGGATGAGAGCGAAGGCCCTGTAGAGCTGTGTCTTGTCAGGCGCGTAGGCGTACAGTCCGGCTTGCTGAGATGTGCTGAAGATCGTGCTGGCCGGATCATTGGCCACCCTGCGCAGCAGGGGCTCATCGACGGTCCCGAGTCCGATCGAGTAGATGACCGGGAACAGAGTGGAGTGGTTCCGGATCGTGTTGGCTTGATTGTCCAAGGCGTTCGTTGCTGCTTTCTCAATCGTGATGGGTTTGTCGGGCCGCAGCTTCCCCGAATACGTTCCAGAGCTGAATTTGTCGCTTGACGCGGCGGTCTGGTAGCAGCAGTTGGTCGCGTTGCCATACATGTCCGTATTTGGGATGTAGGCGACATCGCGCCGAGCGTAATACAGGCTCGTTCTGAAAGCACAACTTGTGGAGTACTCGTCGGAGGTCGTTACTGAGCTGTTGATGACGTTGAGATTGGGACTGGTCAGCGATTGTTCCGCCGATTTGATGATGGCACCCGTATCCCCAGTTATGGCATTAGTCCCGGTTGCTACGATGATGCCCCTCCGGGGGTAGAGGTTGGGATTCCACCCGGACTGTCCGTATACCTTCCCCGCTGAGTCCTTGCACGTGCTTGGCGGCATCGAGCAAGTCGAGCCTGTGTTCGTGCAGCCGGAGGGGCCGCCGCTATAACCGTATCGCGTGTCCGTGACCGTCTTGATTTGAAACACCGCAGGCAACGCCGTGGGTTGCCCGTCGGTGAAGAAGACGAGTATGTTCAAGGCGCCGGGTTCGTTCATCGCTTCGATTTCGTCCCAGGCCTCTTTTACCGCCTGGACGCTATTCGTGCCACCCGTGCAGGTAATCTTGTCGATCTGGGTGTAGATCGAGGGGCTAGTCGTTTTGAAGTCGCGGTTCGGGGCGTAGCCCATCGAGTAGCCCGTGCTGAAGGCGACCATCCCGATGCGGTCCCTCCCGTTGGCAAATCCATCGATGAATACCTTGGCTGCGTCCTTCATCGGCGTACATGCGCCTGCGGTCTGCATCGACCCGGACCGGTCGAGGACCAGCATCAGGTTCACATCGCGCCGCGAGGCCGTGCTGACCGTGTTGATATCCACGTTTCTGAACCCGAGGAAACTCATGAACCATGTATGAGCCCGGGTGCTGGCGGTGACGTGGACGGTTCTCACGCGCGCGGTCGTTTCAGCCACTGTGACCGTGACCGACTTCGATAGGGTGTCCATGTAGTGATCAGGAAAGTTGGCATGAAAGAACGCCTCTGCACGGCTGCGCGCGGAAGCTTCCTGCTCGGCCATTGTCAGCCCGACGTTCAGGTTTCGAGCGGCGGCCAGCGCCGCCGCATCCGCCGCCGTGGACAACTTTGCCTTCACAACGTACATATAGCTGGCGTCGATCGCCAGGCCGACGACGGGGATCAGGCAGACGGTGAAGATTGCCGTCAGCAGCAGTGCCACGCCTTTCTCGCGCCGCGTCCTGGCGCGGCCCATTCGGGTTGTCTTGGTTCGTGCTGGCGCGTTCATCAGAAAATGCTCCTGTTGTATGCACCCTTGCCCACGCCAAAGCCGGTTCCAGCGCTGGCGAAATAGGTTTCGGAAACGTATGCATTCTCCCCGTCGCCGAGCACGAGGGTCGTGTTGAAGTTTGAAATCACAAGCGCCGCCTGTTTCAGATAGTCCACGGCGGCGGCGTCCCCGCTTGAATTGAAGTATGTGCTCGCCGGATTGCCATAAGAACTGTTGCGCAGCGTCAAGTTGCCAAACGCAATTCGCGAGGTGATCACCGTCTGACCCCGGTTGCTGCACTGAGCCAACGTGACACCCCCATCCAGACACTGCTGATCACCGATCTTGACCGCCCGCGTCAGGTACACGACGCCGTCACCACCCGTCAATTGCAGATTCAGCCCCGTCGCCATCCGCACCAGTAACTGCTTGTTCCCCGTGATCGCAAAGTTCAACCCGCGGGCATACATATGACCCGCGCTTCGAGTTACCTGGTTTGCCTGAATCGCCCTATTCAGCGACATGCCGATGCCCACAGATCCAACCATCAGCGGGACCAGGAAAATGAAGCACAGCGTGGATTCCAGTATGGCGTTGCCGCCTTGTGAACGCTTCCTGTTCCGTCTCATCGTTTCTCTCCTGCCCCTCCTCAGTCCAGTCGCACGCCGGGAGACGACTCTCCTCTATCGCGCCGGTGGTGTCGTGCCCGCCGGAAGTCCCTCCATCCTGTCCAGTGCCCTCGCAACCAGGCTGAGCTGGCCGGGTTCCCGCCACAATGGGATGATCCATTTCCAGGTGTAGTTTTCAACCGAAATCTCAACCAGGTTTCCAGGCCAGTTATAGGACGTCTCCGTAAACGTGTCCGGCTGGTAGTACCTCACCTTGATCCTGTCCAACCCCGTCGACCCGGAAAGAAAACCCAGAGAGTTCTCCTGTACCACCGTCTTGATCGAAAGGTCGTGCCCCATCGCGCCTTTCAGTTGGTAGGTCACCGCGTAGCGCGCTCCCTCCCTCACTGCGTGCTGCAGTGTGCTTTTGATGAAGATCACGAGGCCGAAATCAAGAATGGCAAAGATGATCGCAAACAGCGGCAGGAAGATGAGCGCTGTCTCCAGCATCGCGTTGCCGCGTTGTCGTCGTCGTCGCATGGCTCTTATCCGCCTATCGGCAGTTCCCCGCTTGAAAGACGAGGGCGGAGTGAAGGATATTTACCCTCATCGGCTTCCTAGGTGTTCTTACACAGCAGACTCAGTGGATTCGCCTACGCCCAAATCCAGCTTCCAGACCGAGATTTGCGATTCCGGCTGTAGAATTGATCAAAGAGATGGATCGTCCGCTCAAACGTCCCGCCCAGCCCGGATCGGTTCAGGCCGAGTGCGGTCCGCTCGACCAAACCAGCGGCGGCTCGGTGGAACAGCTCTTCCATCGCCTTTCCGTGCCGCTAAAAAGGTACGCCATCGGACTCGGATTCCGCCCTGAAGAAGCCGATGAAGCTGTCCAGGAAGGATTCCTTCGACTGCAAGTAGCGTTTTCCCGCCACGAGCTGGTCCATAACCCGGCCGCCTTTCTCCACACTGTCATCCGGCATCTGCTGATCGATTGCGCTCGTCTTCAGAACCGCTTCGACGATTACGCCGGCCACCTCCAAATAGAGGCTCCGGGACCGCAGTGCGTCCATTCCGACTCCTCGGCGGACCTCCTGCGCTTGGCCCAAGGACTTCTGTCGCCGCGCGAAACCGAAGTCTTCACATTGCGCCGGGAGGGCAAGTCTTATGGAGAGATCTCGGCCAGCCTCGGCATTCGGCCCGCCACTGTTGGAGCTTTGGTCTCTCGCGCAATGTTCAAACTCCGGCGCCACGCCGGCCGGTCCAAGTGAGGTCCCCGTTGCCGCGGCAGAGACGCCCACACGCCCTGCTATCGCGCTGGCTGCGCCCGCCTGACCCATTCATCCACAACCCTCGCGAAGCCCGCGATGACGCTCCGCTCGGCCGCTGGAACCTCTATGTGGGTGGCGCAAATCGCAGCGTGAGCGGCTTCGTCAATCTCGATATTGATCCCGCATTTGGTGTCGATGTCCAGGCAGATGCTCACTTCCTGCCGTTTCGGGACGCCCAGTTCACGCGCGTCGAATGCGACGCCGTACTCGAACACGTGGTCGATCCCGACACGGTGATGCGGGAGATCGCGCGGGTGCTGAAGCCTGGCGGCTGGGCGCACGTTGTCACGCCCTTCTGCCATCCATTCCACGCCTACCCCAACGATTATCGCCGCTTCACGCCCGAGGGCCTATGCACAATCGCCGCCGGACTTGAAGTGATCTCCACAGGTTGGCGCACGGGACCAGCGGCGACCATGCTGGTCTTCATCTTCGAGTTCGCAAAAATGTTGTTTCCCTGGCGCTGGTGGCGTGTGTTGTCACACGCGGCATTGGGCTGGACGCTCTGGCCTCTGCGCTACCTGGATCTCTACCTTTTTCGATCCCCGTTCGCACATCGCCTCGGCAACCACTGTTTCATGTGGCTGCGCAAGCCGCCGGGCTAGACTGGATTCGCCGCGAGGAAGGCTTCTAGTTCGGCCACCTCTTCCGCCGTCAGCCTGAATTCAGCCGCGGCCGCTACCTCGTGCGCTTGCTCGGGCGACCTCATTCCAGCGATGGCCGCCGTGACCTCGGGCAGCCGCAGGGTCCAGGCGATCGCCACATCGCCAGGCGCACGGCCATGGCGCGCTCCGATCTCTCTCATCAATTCGACTAAGAGGAGGTTCCGGCTGAGTTGTGGTTCTTGGAAGTGAGACGTGCGCGGGCGGTGATCGTCGGCGGGCATTGCCGCGATGCGTTCCCTCGTCATCTTGCCCGCCAACAGCCCGGACTGCATCGGCGAATAGACGAGCACTCCAATGCTGTGAGCCTTGCAGAAATCGAGTTGGTCGCCTTCGATCTGGCGCCGCAGAATGTTGTACGGCGGCTGCAAAGAGGTGGGCGTCTCAATCCGCGAGATTCGCTCAAGTTGGGCTGTCGTAAAGTTTGATACTCCGATCCACCGCACCTTGCCCTCTTCCTTCAGCCGGACCATCGTCTCCCATCCCTCTTCCACGTCTTCGTCCGGTTCGGGCCAGTGCATCTGGTAGAGATCGATCACGTCCACCTTCAGCCGCCGCAACGACGCTTCACACTCCCGCCTCACCGAGTCGCGCTTGAGGACCTTCAGGATCTCGCGTTGCTCGTTCCACACCCTTGCGCACTTGGTGAAGACGTATGGCTTCTTGATCAACCCATCTAGCGCCCGCGCCACGACTTCCTCGCTGTGGCCCAATCCGTAGATCGCCGCCGTGTCAATCCAGTTCAGCCCTGCGTCAAGAGCCGCACAGATGGCGCGCACTGATGCGCTGTCATCCTGCGGCCCCCACGCGAACTGCCATCCCCCACCGCCCATGGCCCATGCGCCAACACCGATCGGCGTGATGAGGAGGTTGCTGTTCCCAAGTGCTCGTGTTTGCATGCTCCTATCCGTTTTACCACCGGATTGAGCAGCGCTTTTACTTCTTCGCCCCGATGGCCTTCTTCGCCTTCTTGAAATCGGCTTCATCCACCTGGATGAACGCGCCATACTGTCCCGAAGCCGAGGAAATCGCTTGGGCCGCGTGAATGTTGATGCCGGCGGCTGTGATCTTCGATACCACTTCCAGCAGCGACCCCGGTTGATCGTCGCACGCGACAAACAGGGCTTGTTTCTTTGCGCCAGCTTCGAGCCCGAGCTTCTTCACTGCCTTCTGAAACGCCTTGCCGTCCTCCGGCGCGATGTCCAGGATCGCCTTCTTGCCCTTGATCGGGTAGCCCCAGAAGCCTGTCAGATTGACTCCAGCTTCCTTCAACGCGCCCAGGACGCGCACGGCCTCGCCAGCCTTGTTGGCCACGACGACAGAATAGTAATTGATGTTTTTTGCTGTCATTGAAAACTCCATGCTTCGCATCATTGTACTGCGACGGCCGGCCTCTGGTCATTCGGGCCCGCCCGCTGCCCTCGCACGCACTTCGCTGATTATCGCTTCCCGATGCGGCTTCAGAGAAGCTGGAAGTTCCAGCAAGCCGGCCACATGAGTTCGGCCGCAGACGACAATTCCGATCTCACGGCGATCAGTACCGGGTTGCGGTCCATGCCCCGCGCCCAGCGCATCTCGACGCAGAGGCCTCGCCGAATTTTGGGGCGCCATGCGTCCTATGTTAGGATCTAATTGCAGCCGCTTGCGGCGTGCCTCGCCTCACCTGCTGGAGTGGCGGAACTGGCAGACGCACGGGACTCAAAATCCCGCGACCTTCACGGTCATGAGGGTTCGACCCCCTCCTCCAGCACCAACTTCAAGGGGCCTTCCGGGAGCGAATCACCGCGCGTTGTCTACATGCAGCGTGAGGTGTGTCGGGTACTTGGCTGAATGGTGAACGCGATGTCTCTGCGTCTTGTAGGCGGAGTCCGGGGCGAACATGATGCTCGGCACGAAGGTTTGCGGGTTGCGATCGTAGAGCGGAAACCACGTACTCTGTATCTGCACCATCAGGTGGTGCCCCCTGAGGAGGGTGTGATTCAGGTTTGGCAGTGTCATGGTGTACTCCAATACCTGATTGGCCGCCAGCGGACGGGCTTCTTCGAAATTCTCACGGTAGCGGCCGCGGAAGATGTCTGAACTGATCATCAACTGGTAGCCGGACATCTCGTACGTGGAATGGTCGTCCGGGTAGGCATCGATCAGTTTCACCACCCAGTCGGCGTCGGTGCCGGTGGTTTCCGCAAAGAGCTTCACCGTGACCGGACCACGCAGTGTCAGCGGCTGGCTTAGGGCCTCACTCTCCCAGGTTGCGACATCGGGCCGGCCGTCCGCGAAGCGCTGGTCCTCGACGAGCCATCGGCGCCAGGCGGAGATGATGTTCGGAATGTCGTAGTCGTAGCCGAACTGCGGCCGCGGCGAATGCGGCACCGGTTTGGAAGGGTCGGAGATATACTCGGTTAGTCCTTCCGCCGCCGCTGGTCTCTCAAAAGATATGCGCCCACCGGGATGGAGATATAGATCCCGCGTCGCACTCGCCGGAGGCCAGCGGTCGAAATGGCGCCAGCGGTTAGCGCCGGTTTCAAAAACGGTCACTGGACTGGGGACGGGGACATCGTCACCCTTCAGGAAGCGGCGGAGAAAGACTGACAGAACGTCTTCCCGAAATCGTTTGGCCGTGTCTTCGTCAAATTGGATTGCACCGAGGCTGCTTCCATCCGCAAAGTGCTGGCCGTGATACCAGGGACCGGCGGCGAAGAAGTTGCGGTCGTTGGCTTGATCGTGCTTTTCCAAGGCGGCGTAGACGGAGGGCGACCCGTAGATGTCTTCTTGGTCCCAGAATCCGTGGACGTGCAAGGCAGGGACCAGGCGGCTCGGCGAATCGAACCAGCGGTCTGCGGCGCAATCGCGCCAATAAGACCCGTAAGCTGGCGACTCCATGAGCCGCTTCCACATCTCGTGACGCCCATCCAGGCGCGAGCCGAGACCTGTGCCAGTTGAGCCAAGAGTGAGCATCCATTTGTAGATGTCGCGGATTTCGTAGGGGTAAGGAGACGAAGCGCCCTTGCGGGATTCCATCGAGTAGATGAACTCGAACGCGTAGACGGGGCGAAAAGCGCCCCAATGGAACCAATCATCGGCCTTCCAGACATCCACCACCGGGTTGAACGGAACAGCCGCCGCCAGCGCAGGATGAGGATCGCGCATGGCAGCCAAGGTAAGCCAGCCGGGATAAGACGTGCCCCAGACGCCCACACGGCCATTGTTGACGGTGTTCTTGACGAGCCAGTCGATAGTGTCCCAGGCATCCGTGGTTTCGTCCGTCTGGGTGCGGTTAAACTGGCCGCGGGGCACGCGGTACATGGCGTAGTCGCCTTCGGATTTGAATCGCCCGCGGATGTCCTGCGCCACGAATATGTAACCGCCACCCACGTATTTAGGCCCAAGCACGACGCTCATCTGCGTGGTAGCCCGCCCGCCCAGGATTCGAGTTGCGTCGTAAGGAGTCCGTTCCACGAGGAGCGGGAATTTGCCAGCAGTATCCTTGGGCGTCAGGATGACGGTGTAGAGCTTCACGCCGTCACGCATGGGGATCATTTCTTCTCGAACCGTGAAGTTGTCGCGGACCTGTGGTTCTCGAAGAGGCGCCTGTCCTTGCGCGACTGACGACATGGGCAAAGCGGGCAGGAGCGCGGCGAAGAAAAGGGTTCTAGCATTCATTGGTGCCTCCATTCCTGGGGTCGCGGCTGACTTGGCGGCGTCCTCGGAACAACTGGATCTAGGCATGATACAGCAGTCCGTTTGGTCGCGGACAGAGCGTGCGTACCCGGCTGTGTAGCCGACAGAGCGGCGGACGCGGCCAAATCCCGTGGTTGGTCGGACGGCAACATCGCGCAACTTGACTAAGGGACGCCGATTCACCAGGAATGCGAATGAACGCAATGGCACCGATGGAGTAACATGGCGGCGAGGCAATGGTGCAGTGTCGGTGCCAACCTGACCACAAGTGGCAGCACAGCCAAAGCCAGTCATGCAAACGGGGGGTGAGACAGATGAAAGAGGCGCTGGCGATCAACGGAGGTGAAAAAGCAGTCAAGGCGAAGCTGGCCGGCTGGCCGCAGTTCACCGAGAAGGCGATCCAGGAAGTGGAGGCTGTACTCAGGTCGGGGAAGGTGAATTACTGGACCGGCAAGCGCGGCATGGAGTTTGAGAAGCGGTTCGCCGAGTGGCAAGGCTCGAAGTTCGCCATTAGCGTTGCCACTGGAACGGCCGCGCTCCATGTCGGACTCGCCTCGCTCGGCATCGGACCTGGCGACGAGGTAATCGTACCAAGCTACACGTTCATCGCATCTAGTTTTTCTGTCGTGCAAGCAGGCGCAATCCCGCGCTTCGCAGACGTGAATCTGGAAGACCACTGCATCAGCGTTGAAAGCGCCGAAAAGCTCGTGAACGAGCGAACCAAGGCCATCATGCCGGTCCATCTCTACGGCAACGTCTGCGACATGGACAAGATCTGGGCGCTGGCAAGCAAGTACAACCTCCTGGTCATCGAAGACAACGCCGAAGCCTACGGTGGCGAGTTCAAGGGCAAGAAAACTGGTACGATCGGCCACGTTGCAGGATGCAGTTTCTGCCAGAACAAGACCTTCACAACGGGCGGCGAGGGCGGCATGGTCACTACCGACGACGAGGAGGTCGCGTGGCGGGCGCGCAGCTTCCGAGACCATGGCTACGACGTGAAACAGCGCCTCAGCTTGCTCGAACTCGAGCAGAAGCTGCCATACATCCACAACATCGTCGGATGGAACTACCGTATGACCGAGATGCAGTCGGCCATCGGGCTCGCCGAACTGGAGCGCATCGACGACTGGAACATGCCGGCGCGCCGCCGCAACGCCAGGATCATCGTGGATGCGCTCAAGGACTTGGAAGAGGTGAAGTACATACCGGTCGATACTCCTGAGCGGCGCAACGGCTGGTATGTCTTGGCCTTCTCTCTCGACATCGAGAACATGGACTGCACCATCCAGGAGTTCGTCGCCGCAGCCGGGGCCGAGGGCGCGCCATGCTGGAAAGTCTTCTGGCCGCAGTGCCACACCGAACGCGCGTTCCAGGAAGGAAACGCCTTCGGGCGCTCTGGATTTCCATTCCGCTCGGCTGAGTATTCAAATCCCGCCAGCGTCGATTACTCCAAGGTGGAAGTCCCCAACGCGTTGTGGCACGAGAAACACACATTCACCTGCTTCGCCTATCCCACCTACACGGAGGAGAACTGCCGGGAGATCGCGGCTGCACTGATGAAGGTCATCAAAGCCTACTCAAAGAGGAGAACTCATGCCTGACGCGGTGAGATGGGGTGTTATCGGATCCGGTGGCATCGCTCGCCGCAGGACCATCCCCGAGGGGATTGTGGCTGCGCCAAACGCGCGCCTTGCAGCCGCCTTCGACATCGACGCAACCACCAACAGTGCGGTTGCGGCACAGTTCGGTGCTTCCGCTGCGGATAGCGTCGAGGACCTCTTGCGGCGGGACATCGACGCCGTCTACATCGCCTCCCCGGCGAATGTTCACTATGGACACGCACTGGCCTGCGCAGGCGCGGGCAAGCACATTCTCTGCGAGAAACCGCTTGGCATGACAATAGCGGAATCAGAGGAGATGGCCGCGGCGGCGAGCGATGCCGGGGTGCGGTTCGGCGCTGCGTTGATGATGAGGTTCCACTCGCAGCACCGGGCAGCGAAACAACTCATCGAGCAGGGCAGGCTCGGCAAGATCGTCTACGGCCGAACGCAACTCTCCTGTTGGTACCCGCCCATCGCGGGCGCGTGGCGCCAAGACCCGGTCCAGGGTGGCGGGGGCTCGCTCATCGACATGGGCGGCCACTGCATCGATCTGCTGGAAATGTTTCTCGGACGCGTGGCGCGCGTGAGCTGTTTCACGCGGAACTCCGTGCATGCCTACAAGAGCGAGGACAGTGCCGTCGCGTTGCTGGAGTTCGCCTCGGGCGCGCTGGGCACCGTTGACACGTTCTTCTGCATCACCGACGAGGGAAGCAAGAATGCGCTCGAACTGCACGGTTCGACGGGAAGCATCCTTGCCGAAGGCACCCTCGGCCAGGCGGCGAACGGCAGGATGACGGCGATCTTGAAAGAGAGCATGAGCGGCTACGACGCCGGACAGGCGCGGCACGCGACAGGCGGCATCGATATTGCGCCGGAACCGGTGAACATGTACAAAGCGGAGATTGAATCGTTCAGCAATTCGATCCTGAATGGGACAGAACCGGAGGTGAATGCGGAAGCGGGCATCCGCAGCCAGCAAGTGTTGACGGCCTGCTACGAATCGGCAAGGACCGGCCGGGTGATTGCGGTCTGAAGGATGAAGGAATGAGAATCGGCGTAATTGGCCTCGGCTTCATGGGCTCAACCCATCTCAAAGCAATTGCGAACATTCCTGACGCACGGCTCGCGGCGGTGATGGACGTTGATGAGAAGCGGCTGTCGGGCGATCTCAGCGGAATCCAGGGCAACCTGGGCGGCCCCGCTCAGAGTTTCGACTTTTCCGCCATCAAGCGATACCGCACAGTGGAGGAGATCGCAGCCGATCCGGATGTTGATTCCGTCGACATCTGCCTGCCAACATTCCTTCACGCCCCGGTGACCATTCAACTGCTGCGCGCCGGCAAGCATGTTCTTGTGGAAAAGCCCATGGCGCTGAGCGGCGCTGAGTGCGATCAGATGATCGCCGAAGCCCGCAAGCAGAATCGTGTCCTGATGGTGGCGCAGGTGCTCCGCTTCGCGCCCGCTTACCAGGCGCTCCGCCGATATATGCAGGGCGGCAGTGTCGGCCAGGTTCGCTCTGCGCTCTTCCGCCGCCGCTGCGCTGTGCCCGGCTGGGGGCCCTGGGAATTCGACTCCGCCAAGAGCGGGGGCGGCATCTTCGATCTGCTCATCCACGACATCGACATGTGCCTTCATCTGTTCGGTACTCCGGATGCGGTATCGGCCACCGGACATGAGGATATGGCGCACGGAATCGACAACATCCTGGCTCAACTGCATTACCCCGGCATTGGCTTCGTGGCTGTCACTGGCGGCTGGCACCACGCGGGAGCTTATCCGTTTTCGATGGAGTTCACGGTGGCGGGCGACAACGGTGTGGTCGAATATGATTCCGCCGGCCGGCCGCCAGCACTGTATCGCGCCAACAGTGAGTCGGAAACACCAGTATTAGTCGACAAGGACTTCTATCAAGCTGAGATAGAGTACTTCCTCGACTGCTGCCGAACCGGCGTCACTCCTGGGTTGTGCCCACCCGAGGAATCCGCACGGTCGGTCAGGCTCGCGCTGCTGATGCTCGAGTCTAGACGCAAGGGCGGCGAACGCCTCACCTGCGCGCTTTAGGCTCTCAGCGGCGCTTGACACCGCACTGTGCGGCGCCACCATGATCCTAGCTTGCTGCCAGTATCCTCCGGACCATCCCGGCGTTCGTGGCGATCTCGTCGCTGATGATGGGGAACATCCCCACGATCAAACCGTCGCCTGGCTTGAGGCGTTCGTAGGCGAAGCGCATCGCCTTCTCCATCGAGGCCTGATTGTTGCACAGGCGGCCCGCGGCGAATACCTTGAAGGCGAGGCACGGACGGCGCACCTGCTTCACTACGTTCAGCATCCGCTCCGGGTCATTTGCCAGGAACAACTCGTCCACCGGAACGTCCCCCAGCCCGGCCTTGAGCTTCGCAGGTTCGCGGACCACGTTGTAGAGGCATGTCATGTAGAGATCATGCGACCAGCCCGAATCCTCCACGCGTGCGATGTGCTCAGGCACGTGAGATGAGACGCCCGCCATCACTCCGAAGTCATGCGCCTTCTTGATGAAGTCGTTCACCTTGTCCTGCTCACCGCGGTAAAAGAGGCGGTCCGTCACGCCGCCGTGATGGGCGACGGCGATTGGCTTCAGATCGACGATCTCTTTCCAAAGCTCCGGTGTTTCATCGCGCATCAAGCAGATGTGCTGCAGCTTCGAGCCTCGCTCACGCGCCGTCCGAAGCGCGCCGAATACCTTCTTGTCGACGCTCACCTGCCACGTGTTGATCCCGTTCCGTTCGCACGATAACGCATAATCGAGCGTCCGCTCAGGCGTGAACCAGTTGGTCATGAGCGCGCTGAGCTTCGGCACGGCGTGGGAGTAGCCGCCAATTGGGTTGTAGCCGGCTACCAGGCGAGTGACTTGGAACTTGCCAACGGAGACAGCGGGAAGAGCGGCGGCCGATGGCGCTTCAGCCGCTTGTGCCGCCACGGGTGCCGCAAGCACGCCCAACAATCTGCGCCTGTCCACTTTCAGTGATCCAATCACGTTCTCCATGTCAGCTCCTAAGTTGCGAACAGTATACACCTGCACCGACAGGCGGGCTCCATGGCCGAGAGCCAGCGGCTATGGTTTCAGCTTGACTCAGCGGCCGGCCCGGCCCCAGCCCGTTGCGGCAATGGCTACTTCGCGGCCGGGTAGCCAGGGAGCAGGGGGCCGATCGTGGTCGAGTAGTTGTAGTTGCTGCGGCGGTCGGCGTCGATCGTCCAGAACATGGCCCCGATCAAGCCAGGATAGCCGCCTGACGTGCGCAGTTTGTACTTCGTTCCCGCAGGAGCTTTGCCGGTGATTAGATAAGCCCATGGCCTGGGTGACAATGCCGGGCGTGGTGTCACCGTTCAGGAATCCAACAGCGACCTTTTCGGCCGGCATCGGTGGGAAGAAGTACTTCGGGTTGCCGCCGGCGTTGAACCCCCGCAGCCAAAGTTCGGTCATCGCGGTGTGGTAATCGACCGTCTCTGGCTGATAGATCTCGCCGTCGAGACCCTGGAGCGGAGGCGTGTTATAGCTCTGCGTATCCATGAAGGCCAGCGAGTCGCGCAGAGCATAGGCGATTGGCAGGTAAGAACCGAATTGATCGCCGTAGCTTGGATAGCCAGCTGGGATCTGGGTACCTTCGGGGACAAGACTGATCTTGAATGTCGGCCCGAAATGGTCGCGCAGTTGTCGTAAGGCTGAGATGAGATTGACGATGGACGGCGTGGTGGGATTACGGAAATCTGTATCTCCGGGGGCGATCGACAGCGATGGACTTTCAAAGTCGATGTCGATGCCGTCGAAGCCATAGTCAGTGACAATCCGCGCAACCGAGGAGACGAAGTTCGGGACACGGTTCGGATCAGCAAGCGTAAAGTGCTGGCCACCGCCGCCGAGAGAGACCATGACGAGCTTGCCCTGGCTTTTGAGGTGAGCAATGTCAGTCGTTAACTCAGCCGGGTCCATTCCAGTGGGCGGACGAAACTGCATCGTCCCTTCAGGCTCGTTGCGGTCCGGAGTCGAGAAGGCGACGAGAACGATATCCCATTGCGGACTGATCTGGCGCAACGGAAACGTGGAACTGGCGGATCCGTAGCCAGCCCAATAGCCGATCAGTTTGTGGCCATTATCGGGGCCCGCGCGGCGCGCCGGTTCGACCGTGGGCTTTGGTGGACCCAGTGGCCGGGCGCCTGTGCCCGGGCGTCCACCGCGGGCGGGACAGGGCTTCGAACGGGTGGTGAGCGCTTGCTGATCCGGGAAACTGAGAGCGCTGCCAAGTCCATCGATTGGACCGATGTACCAGGGCAGCAGCGCTGTGTTCTGCAGGTGGTAGACGGCTCCATTCACGTGCGCAGGGAAGCCCCTTGAAGCTGGAAAATTGTTCTTGGGATTCGTGTTTGTGGGTTCGAGCAGGAAGTAAGTCGAAGCGGCACCCGTGCCGGCGCAACTACCTTCAAACCCTGGGCGCACCCATGCAGGAAAGCTGTTGCCGGGGGACTTGGCGTTGCGACCTTGAATCAAGGGATCCCGTAGAGGGTTCTTTATGAACTCCGCAAGTTGCTGGGTGAGCGGCTGCACATCCATGTCTTCGACGACCTCCGGTGCGGCGTGGAGATACGAACCGAGAACGAAGGAGTTGCCGGTGGCTGAATCCACACCATGGGTTCCCCATGAGCAGCACACCGTTGCATCGCCCAGGGCATAGAAGGCGGCGTTCAGTGTCAACAAAATGACGAGTTTGCCATCCTGTTTCGAGATTTGCTTGAAGACCTCCCTTTGCACGAACTCGAGATCGGCGACGGCAATGGACCGGCCGGATTTTCTGGATGTCAGAATGTAGCCAGACCCGGCCGGAACAGTGATCTTGAGTGGCCTCACCTCTGGCTTGCCAAGTAGCGTACGCCAATCGCCAACCTTTGGAAACGTCGCGCGCAGCATGGCGTCGGCGTACTGAGTTCTTGCTCCAGAGGGGAAAACAAACTGTGTGAAGATGGGCGACCGGATAACACGCGTCACGTGCCGCGACGCGTCCATTTCGAAGGGCTTGCCCGCTGTCTGTCTCGCCTCAAATGCGAGCGTGATGGGAACGAGGACAGTAGGGATGGTCGTTGTCCCACTCTGTTTCGGGTCGCGCCCGGCGAACATGTAAACATCCTGTCCGGCGGCGTATTGAAAGGTGGGGACCGTGCCTTGAGCGAAAGCGGCGTGCAGTGATACTGCCCCGAGAACAAACAAACGTATCAGTTTCGGCGGCATTTTGTCTCCCTCCTCCCCGCTCAGGATGGAAACCGGAACGAAGAGCCTCATTTAAGCATGGCAGGGATACCACTGGGACGTGAGGCTCAAGGGAGTCTCGCCAAGTGGAAATCCAGTAGATCGCCTCGGCGGCACCCGGCGCTGAATACTGTCTCCCTGCATCAATCGCGTCGCAATTGCCCGTGGATGCTGCGGAGCATTGATTCCCAAGCCTGACGCGAGGCTCTCAGATTGTCAAGGATGCCTCCCTTGATCTGGTACGACTGCAGCGCGACGGGCCCCTGATAGCCCGCACCGTTGAGAGCCTTAAGAAACCTCGCCACGTCGTAATCGCCCTGGCCAAGCGGAACGATCTCCGATCCACGGATGCCATTGACACTCACAAGAAACAGCTCTGGCAACGCTTGTTTGAGCAGCGTTTCAAAACGCAGGTCATCCTCGCCGCATCGAATCCGATGGAATTGGACCGTGTGGTAGAGGTTCAGGGCGACGCCCGCATTCTTGCGGCCCGCCTTGCGAACGATACGGAGCGCATCTGCCGTGGTTTCGACATAGAAGCCGATATGCGGGTATAGACAAACCCGCAGTCCGGCCGCCGTTGCGAGGTCGGCGACCTGACGGACAGTTTCCACCGCTCTGGCCTCAGCGTCCGGTGCCTGGCCGCGGAGCGTTAGCATGATCATGGTCTCCCGGCGGGCCAGTTGCGCAATGGCCGCCGGCAAGCCAGGGTCGATCCTCGGTTCCGTCCCGTCGACAAACGAGTGAACGTAAATCGCCAGCAACCGGAGCCTCTCGCCGTCCAACGCTGAGAGAAGCTCGGGAATTCGCTGAGTGCCGGTGTACATCCCCATGCCGGCGTACCCGGCCTTCTTGAGAATCGAAGCCTGCTCGGCCAGCGGCAGTTTCTGGTCGCGGCCCGTCCCGTTGTCGAACGCGAAGAGATCTCGCGACAGGCTGCCGGCCGTGGTAGGCAGCGCAGCCATAATCAGCAGTTCAACTATGACGTGGCGCATGGACCGGTTTTCCAATGAACTGATTTGCCGCTTCGCTGTTCGTAAACCGCTCGCGTACGGGATCCCACTCCAGGCGCCCACCCACTTGAATGGCGATCTGCGCTAAATGACAGACGGTCGTCGTCCGGTGGCCAACCTCAGCATCTTCGATCGTTTGGCCCCGCGACTTCACGGCGTCGATGAAATCGCGCTTGTCGGTTTTGAAGGGTAGACGGGTCCATAAAGGTCCCGTCTTGTAGTCCACCACCTTGCTGGGGCTAACCTGAATGCCCTCGTAGGACGCTTCGATCCAGCCTTCTGTCCCCTCAAACCGGATGTACGGCTTGTCCATCTTGTAGATCAATTGGACGCCGTTTGCGTAACGGTAGTGGGCCTCGAAATCGAGCAACACGTTCCAGAAGCTGTCTGCCGGCG
This sequence comes from uncultured Candidatus Solibacter sp., assembly GCA_964604945.1. Classification (GTDB taxonomy): domain Bacteria; phylum Acidobacteriota; class Terriglobia; order Bryobacterales; family Bryobacteraceae; genus PNKE01. Next base: position 27,534 of record CAZSBK010000011.1, on the reverse strand, counting down.
CATATTCGCCGCGCGCCTCGACTTCGACCGGGCCCGTGTGATCCGTCCCGTTGCCCCATTGCGCAATGTCGTTCAGATGTGCACCCCAGTTCGTCACCATGCCATCGCAGTAATGCAGATGACGCATCCAGCCGGGCCGGTCATAGGACTTCGGAGTATGGACACGTTTCTCCGTATACGGCGCACGAGGTGCGGGCCCCTGCCAGCGCTCGTAGTCAAGTTCCGCCGGCACCGGCATCTCCGGCTGCATCGGACAGCCGACATCGCTCTTCGGCACGCCAGTCCGAATGGTCTTCAGTTCCCCAATACGGCCGTTTCGGACCCATTCCGCGGCCGCATGGAAGGTGGTGATGGACCGGAACTCGCTGTCGGTCCGGAACACCCGCTTATGCCGCTTCACGGTGTCCGCCAGTCTGCGTCCCTCGGCGATCGAGCGCGTCAGCGGCTTCTCGCAGGACACGTCTTTGCCCGCTTCTGCCGCATCGATCGACATCGGCACATGCCAGTGATCAGGCGTCGAGATCATCACTGCATCGATGCTCTTGTCCGCCAGCAGGTCCTTGTAGTCGCGAAATGTCCTGCAACCGTGTCCGCCGTAGGCAAGGTCGACCTGTTTTCTGGCATTCTCCATGCGCCACGAGTCAACATCACAGACCGCGGCGACGCGCACATCTGGCATCGAAACGAACTGCTTCAAGTTCACTTGCAGACACTGTCTTCCGACGCCGATCAATCCGACCGTGATCCGGTTGCTCGGAGCACCTGCGCCGAACACTCTCGACGGGACAAAGAGCGGCGCGGCCCCCGAAAGGAATCCGCGCCGGGTTGAGTTCAAGTTAGACATTCATGCCTCCGTTATCTGGTTCGGACCGTTGCCGTTGTCCATGCCGTATTACATGGCATTGTTCACTCTCACGACTTGAAGCGGTCAAGGCTGAATCTCGCGGCACGGAGCGGCCAGACTGTGAGCGAATCCAACCGCGCCGAGCCGCCTGTGCGTAGACTTCAATGCCCAAGTCGCCTGGAGCGGCATCCACTGTTGTGAAGATGGCCCCAACGCCGTCGTTCGCGTACGCCTCAGCGACGCGGTGGTCCAGATAGACGCGCATCCGGATTCTCCTCTCGCTGCCGATCATCGCCGCGGCATTGCCCGCCGTCAGCGCAGCCTGTGAGGTGGAATATGCCACTTGAATCCCTGACTTGCCGCTGCTCGAGCATCGGAGCCTCAAACCTGCCGCATATGCCGTATCCAACGTGAACTCCGCCTCGATCTCCAGGCAGTCGCCAGAGTACTCATGGCCCAACTTCAACGGCTGTCCATCGAGCAACAACGAAGGCAGTCTTCGCGCTTCGCCACGTAGTGACTCAAACTCCGAAGCTGGATTCTGTCGCAGGAATCCGTCATCCCCGATCGTTAGAATGCGCGGCATCCCCATGACGCTATTCCAGCCCTTTTGCGGGTCCGTAGCCGTGCGGCCCCAGAGCCAGAGAATCGTTCGGCCCCCGTCATCGATGGATATGTTGCTGGCATACGATGTGCCCGGATCAAGCACTCCATGCGTCTCAGGCAGGAACTTGCCACACTTCAGATCGAGGTCGCCGACGAAGTACTCGCATGGCTTGTGCGGCGAGATTAAAAGCACCCACTTCGAACCAAGCTTGAACAGGTTGGGGCACTCAATGTTGATCACCCCTTGGTCACGGTACTCAAAGACAGGGCCCCGAAACCTCCACTCACTCAGATCCCGCTTGGCGGCCTGATACAGATAAACCGCCGCTGTTCCACTGCGCCGCCTCGAACTGCCGTTGCCGCCGCAGACCATGTAGATCTCAGCGCCTTCCCGGAAGAGAAATGGATCTCGCCAATCGCCGACCTTCAGGGCGCCGTGGAGTTTGAGCGTCGCGGCAGGATTGCGTGGGTCCTTCCGCCACGTAATGAGTTCGTCGTCAACCGGCTCGGCAAGCCACTGCTCAGGATCCCGGTTGCCGATGCTGGTGTACATCAGGCGGGGCCGCTCACCTGCTCCAGCCAGCGCAGCCCCGGAGAACACATGCTCTTCGCCCTTTTCAATCGATGGCCAGAGGGCGATCGGCAGGTGCTCCCAATTCACCAGGTCGCGGCTGCGGGCGTGGCCCCAATGCATGTGGCCCCATTTCGCTTCGAAGGGGTTGTGCTGGTAAAAGAGGTGGTGCCAGCCCTTGTAATAGAGCGTGCCGTTGGGATCGTTGTTCCACTGGGCGGGTGGGCGAAAGTGGTAGCTTGGGCGTTCGGGGTCTGAATCCGCCTTTGGGATGGCGGCGCTCACCGCATCCATTGCTTTCCTGATGCTTGCCTTCGAATCGTCTTCGGCCTCTGCGGCAGGCAACGCGGCCGCCAGCCCAAGCCGGGCAAGCTCCCTTCTGGTCGGATGAAGGTGTCTCATGCGCCTCCCTGTTCGGTATCGACATAACAAAGATACCGAACAAACTGCAATAGCTCTCCGATAAGCTTTTGGCTTCATCTCGGTCGAACAATCAACACCGGCCAGCGATGCGGGTCACTCGTGCTGCCCCCTGAGCCGCCATCGGCTATCTGGAGGTGGACGGCCCGGGGACCGGCGGCGCGCCTGGGCGGAAATGGACCCAGCGCACCACGAGATTGGGTCCAGGGCGCAGAACGCAGCCCAGGGGACGGAACGGGAGAAACCAGGCATCGATGCGGTCGAGTTCGAACTCATCGCAGGACCCTTCCTCCTGGCGCAGAGCGGGAAAGGTCTGGGCCGGACGCAGGTCGATAAGTTCGCTAGAGGCTACGGGTAACGCAAACTTGGTCATTCTCAGCGGGTATTCGGAGGTGACCAAAGCGAATTCGCCGGCCGGCAATTCGTTCTTCAGTGGATTCCGGTAGACCTCCCACCCCTTCACGCCGGCCTCTCTTTTGGCCTTGCACATCATTTCGTAAGGTGCCGAGACGATTGCTCCCGAAAACGGGCCATAGCGCCGGTATGCGAATTCGATCCGCCGCTGAGCGCTTTCTGGAGATTCGATGAACTGCGGCTCGCACTCCGGTCCGCCCAACCAGACGATAGGCACGCTCTTTGGGACGTTCCGCTGAATCCAGTCTCCGGCGAGCGACCTTGAATCTGGCTCGGCCAGCAACCAAACCAACCTCGCCGAGGTGGTCACTTCAACGGCGGCCAGCAGCAACGCCGCGCCAACGATTGCGACTGGCCTGGGCAGTTTCGGCAAGCGCGCAAACACCGCCACAGCGAGGATTGCGAGGGCAGGCAGAGCCGGCAGGAGGTAGCGGTAAGGCACGGTGTGTTGGAACGGCAACAGGACCAGGAAAGTGGATAGCCCCGGTTGTGCGATCAGCAGTAGCGTCTTGTCCCGCTTCCAGACCGCGTAGCCCATGCCGGCCACCGCCAGCGCCGCCCCCGCCCAACCGCCGCTGCCTTGGCCGAGCGGCTTCGCAACCTGCCACAGAGCGTAGGTTAAGGTCCACTGCGGATCGCCCGGCTGCCAGAGGTAGAGCGCCCGGACGATCGACCAGATCTCTTTCCAGGCTCGCGTGAAGTCCATGAGAAGAAATGGGTTGATGGCGGAAAATAAGACAACCAAGCCACAGGCGGCGCCAGTCAGCCGGCCCCAGGGCGGGGCTTCGCCAGTTCGTTTGGTACGCATCCAGACGCCCGTGATCAGAACCGTCGCCAGCAGCACCCCGGCGTACTTGGTGTTCATCGACAGCCCCAGCGCCAGCGTGGCCAGCCAGAACTCGCGTGCGGCCCGGCCAGGTTCTGCATCGACGTATCGCAGGGCAAACCAAACGACGGCGGTCTGGAAGAAGACCGACGGAATATCGGTCACCGCATAGTGGGCGTCACGGACTGCCAGCGGAGATACGGCATAGACCAGTGCCGCCATCATGGGCCAGGGTCCGTCGAGAACACGCCTGGCGATCAAGTAGACCAGCACGACCGTCGCGGATCCAAACAGCGCCGCCATGGCTCGGACGGCCAGGTAGTAAGGCGTCGGATCGAGGCCAAACCCGGTTGCCGGATCACCACCCATCAGGCGGAAAATCAAAGCCGACAATTCGAGGAAGAAGGCCGGGTAGGCGTAGCTACTGGGTACCCCAAGGGCGCCTGAAACGATTACCAGACTTTCATCCGGGCGGATATAGAGATTCGACGTCAAAGGCGCGCCGAAGCTGATGCCCCAATAGCGCAACAACGTGCCGATCAGAACCGGGATACCCCAGCCCAAGTGCTTCACGGCCGATCCTCCTGAAATCGCCGCCACTCCTTCAAACGGAACCGCACCAGTTCGCCGGCGCAGCGCAGACCCAGGGACACCATGCGCCATCCACGAATCGATGCCACACCGCCTGATCGCGGCGCCACCGGGACTTCCGGCCCAAGGGTCAGCGCGCCCGATTTCGCCGCCAACAGCGACAAATTGACGTTCGGGGCGAAGACGCCCTCAGGCACGGTTTCAAGCAACCGCCGAAGCTGCACCGACCGCATGAGCCGGAAGGGGATATTGGGATCGCGCAAGTTCACCCCGAATAGCGCGCCCAGCAGCGCACGGTGGACGGCGCTCAGGGCCAGTCGGAGAAGGTGGGCCTGCCGGCCCGTACGCCATCCGAGCACGAAGTCCGCCTTCCCGCGCATCGCCCAAATCTCGAGAAAGAGCTGCGACGGCATCTCGCCATCCGAATCCACCTGAAAGACGTACTCAGGCGATAGATCCAGAGCTCGCCGGTACCCGTTGACTACCGCGGCCCCATGACCCGAGTTGAGCTGGTGAAGGACGATCAGCCGGGGTTCGACCGCCGCCACACTGTCCAGGATTCGCCCCGACCCGTCCTTCGATCCGTCATCCACCACGAGAAGCGCCCCATCAATCTCAGCCATCCGCCCGAGCCACTCTCGACAGACCCCTTCGACGCACTCGGCCTCGTTGTATACCGGCATCACCGTGACGCACGTCCAGTTCACCGGTCCGCCCCCGGCTCACGCAGCATGGCGCCCACAAGCAGCCCTTCGCGAAGCGACTCCGCAATGCCCTGGAACCGCCAGTTCCCGTACCGCCCAGCCATGAAGATCCCAAGTTCGTTCAGCCTCGCCGCCGCCGATTGCTTCCATCTGGACCCGGGCAGGCTCCACGTATAGGCCGTCTCAACCCAGTTCGCTACGCTGGCCTCGATCGTGTCCAGAAATCCCCATTCGCACAGTTCCTCGCCCACTTCAACCATGTACTTCTCGATTCCTTCATCAGTCGGGCGCGTTCCCCGCTTGAAACTGCGCTCAACGTACACGCTCGCCCGGCCCGCCGTCCCTTCGGGCAAGAAGCTACCATCCACGTTCGAATAGAACCCGACACGGTGGAAACCGCTTCGGCTTCTTGGCACGTAAACCCAGTGTTCGTCCGGGCATCTCGGACCGCGGTGCCCGCCCAGATTCACCACCAGCACTGCCGTGGACGGGTCAGGATCTTCGTCCAATTCGATGCCTGCCAAACGAACTACCTCGTCTAGCGGCGCAGTCGCCAGCGAATATTCATAGCCAAGAACTCCGCCATCGGCGAGTTCCAACTGGCGCCTCTTGGCGTCGATTCGCACGACTCCAGCTCCGGTCTCGACCGACGCACGCGAAGCCAGGCTGTCCACGAAACTGTCCAAGCCTGCCGCGGGGTAGAGAAAAGTCTGGTTATAGCCGGTCTCGACCACCGGCTCGCCGCGCGCGCCGCTGGCGATTTGCTCCAGGTTCAATGGAGTCTTGAAGGAATCCTGGGGCGCGATGGTGGTCCACAGGCCAGCAGTGTAGAGCTCGTGAAATGGCCCGAAGAACAGGCCGGTGAGAGTTGGGCCGAATTGGTGTTCGATCCAATCGGCCATCGTCTTCGCGGTGTTCTTCTTCTCCTGCCGTATCTCGGCCAGGCACTGCGACGCCAATGCAGGGCCAAGTCCAGACAGATGGTCCTGGAGTGGGTAGGGTACCAGGATTCCGCTGTCGGGAAGGTAGACTGCCGACCGCCGCCGGTAGGATTTCCACTCCCCGAAACCGGCGAGGAAGCGGTTGAGGAATGGGTCGCCGCCAAAAACCCAGTGGCCGCCGCCAATCTCGAATCTGTAGCCGCCAACCGGCGACGGCGCAATGTATGACCGGCAGATCCCGCCGGGCTGCGCCGCCGCCTCCAGAGCCGTCGCCCCCGACGCGTAACTCGCCGCCAGCCCCGTCATTCCAGCGCCGATGATGAAGCCCTTGGCTTTCCTCATTCGTGAAACCGTCCTGTTAGTATACTCAAGGCTTGCCGTTCGTCCGTGTTCTCGCCTCATTGCTAGCGGCCAATCTCACCAGCCTTATCGTGCTGAATGCGTTGCGGTTACCGGTCGCTGCATTGGTCGCCGTATTCCCACTTGGTTGGGTCGCCTGGTGGTGGTTCCTGGGCAATGCCTCCGTCCGCGACGCTCCGTTTCGCGCACCCCGCGCGGCCATGATCTGGGCCGGCGCCGCGCTGATCTTGCTGACTGCACCGCGGTTACCGTACCTGCTCGAATGGCTTCCCGGCGCAGCGGTCCTGGCGCAGGCAGACGACTACGGCCGCTTGGCGGAGCTTGTCTCGATGACGCTGGGCGGCCGCTACCCGCTGCCCCACCCCAGCAACCAGGAGTACTTGCTATCGCACTACTATGCCGCTTTGTTCCCCATGGCCTGGTCCAAGCTGGCGATCCCCGTCCTGACCCTGAAAGACTCCATCTTCCTCGGCAACCTGCTCTATCACGTCCTCTTTCTGGGAAGCCTACTCGAAATTGCGCCGCGGCTCACCCGCCGACCTGGAGCCGCAGCGATATTCGTGTTTCTAATGACTCTTTTCGGTGGCTTCGACATCCTGGCCAGTCACTTCATCCCGTTCGAACACACCGAGCACTGGTCCAGGCAATGGCTGGGCCGGGTCCGCGAATTCTCGTCCTTCTACACCGCCAACTACTGGACCGTTCACCACATGGCCGGCCTCTGGTGCGTCGTCCTGGCAGGCGTCTATTGGCGTGAGGCCCGTTTCCCCTCCGCCTGGCGGAAGCCGCTGCTGGCCGGGTGGCTGTTGGTGAGCGCCGTCGCGTGCAGCGCCTTCGTGGTCCTTTCACTCCCGCTGCTGGCATGGCGTGAACTCTGGACCTTGCTTCGGAGGCTGATTCGCACCGTGACGATTGTGCCGGTGTCTGCCGCCGCTCTGGTTCCTCTGTGGATCTACTCAAACCGCGTAGAATCCGGCTCGTTTCAATGGGTACCCGTGAATCTGGCGCTGCCGCTGTACCTGCTGGCAATCTTCGTCATCGACTTCGCCGGCCTACCTCTTCTCCTGGCGATCCGTTGGAAGCGCCTCGACCCCGCCGAGCGCCGCTGGTTCGCTGGATCGCTGCTCTTCTTTGCCAGCACCTGGGGACTTGAGTCTATCGGCTACAACAACTACGCCATGCGCGGCGGATTGCTTCCCGGCCTCGTCGTCATGCTGCTGGCCGCGCGCCATATCACCTTCTCACGACTAGCCTTGGCAGCGGCGGTCCTGGCGACGCTGACGACCGTCCGGGAATCAGCCACCATGGCCTACTCCGCGCTTGAATATTCGAACTGGTACTGGCATGTCCGCGAAAAGCCAATTCCGTCTCATGTCGTCCCAAGGTTGAACGCCTCCTATCCCCAGTTGGCTCGCGACCCCAGCATTCGGTATTACGAACCCAGCTCCGCCGACCGCTTCGGCCTGGAGAAGTTCAACGCCGAAAAGCTGGTCCGCGGCTTGCCCTTCGACGAAATGCACACCGCCGAGCGTGAACTCCTGCGCCGCCGCTGATTACTACCGGAAACCACGCAGAAACGCCGGATCGCTCCAGTCCCAAAGCCGGTGCTGGCTGATCTGAATGTTGATCGGATTGGAGTTCCAATCCACGCACGGCCAGCACAGTGCCCCCTGGGCATGCATGAACACGCTTATCGCCAGCGCCGGGATGGCGGCATACCACGCCTTCCTGCCCAGTCCGAGCAATGGCAAGGCGAACAGCGGCGACAGGTCGGACATGTAGCGCGGACCGTAACCGTGCCCGCCGAACCAGTCCTGGTAAAACGCCATCAGCACGTAGTGTCCGAGCATGACGGCGGCCAGGTAGAGGCCCAGTGGCCGGAACCGCTTCGACTGGATCCACTGGTAAACCCCAACGAAGGAAAACAGCACGATCGGCGTGTACACCAGCAAACCCCGCGATGGACTGATCAGATTGCCCAACAGCGCTTCGCCCATCCTGCCGTGCAGCCCCAAAGACGGCGAATTGGCCCTTGTGGCGAAGAAGAACGGCGCCAGCGGCGTGCCGTATGTCCAGAAGTTGATCGCCAAGAAGACAGCGGCCACCGCCGCGCCTCCCGCCACAAACCGTCCCAGTTGCCGGCGGCCGGAAATCAGGGCGTAGACGCCTGCACAGCCAAGGCCAACGACATTGGTCGGCCGGGCAAAGAACGCCAGCGCAAACACCGAACCCGCCAGCGCCCACCGTCCGCTCCACATCGCCCACAACCCGGCCGGCAGCAACAGCATCGAGAAGCCGTGCATCCACAGCGCGCGGCTCCCGGTGGACCATGCCGGCGTGGCGAAGGCGAACACCAGGGCAACTCCCAGCGCCATGCGCCAATCCGCAAGTCGCGCCGCGAAAAGAAAGACCACCACTACAGCCGCGGCCACCAGCGCGGAAGCCAGGATGAGTTCGACGATCCCCCAACTGCCAGCGAGGTTGCCGGAAAGGAACGTGCGCCGGGGTCCTTCGGGCACCAGTTGGGCGAACGGCCGCGCCGTCTTCAGAAACCACTCCATCGGCCCGACCACCGGCGCGACCAGCAACGGCACGGCCACAGGATAGTAATGGTACAGACGCCCGCTCTCGCACTGTTGACGGTTCTGAACCGGATAGATCCGGTCACCGCCCGGCAGGACGCATTCGATCGCATACCATTTGTCGCGTTCCAGCGCGTCGACGTACTCGTTCAGGTCGGCGTTACCTTCATGCACCAGGCTCAACGCCGTATGGACGGTCCAACGCGAATCGAAGGGCGTGCCGTTCGGGCTGAACAGATACCCGCCAAAGACGCCAGCGAACAAACCGGCCGCCACCAGCATTTCCAGTTTTCTAGGAAGCTTCAGTTCACTCTCCGAACCTTGATTCTAGACCGCCCGTTCCAATGCATCCGTCTCGCGCCGGCGGAAACTCGGGCTGAGCGACGCCAGTCGCACGGGGATGTTTAAGAATTCCGCGGCTTACGCGCTTACGCGCGAGACTACACTGGTCGAATGGCTAACGTGGTCCACATGTCGAGAGGCTACTTGCTCTTGCGCTTCGGAGGCAACATGCATGGGTCTTCTGTGATCGCAGGGCAGTCGAAAATCGCTGAAGGTAAATCGACCTGCGATCACGCCGTTCAGGAGGCGAATCGATGAACCGCCGCCAATTTCTCCCGCTTCTCGCGGTCGGAATGCGCCCGGCCGGGAGCGCCAGCGGTGCGGCAGGAACTGCCGTGGCCTCCGATGGAACGCTCCTCATCAACGGTCGGCGCGTCTTCCCGCTGGCTCTCTATCAACTGCCCCCGAAAGCAAGCCGGACCGCATCTCTGCTCGCGGCCAAGGATGCCGGGTTTGACATCGCGCATTCCGCGGCTACCAAAGAAGCGCTGGATGAACTATCCACCCATGAGCTGAACGGCTGGTGCACAGTCGGTTCGATCAATCCCGGCCAGCGGGACAAGGATCGGCAGCGCATTGCCTCGATCGTCGACCGCCTGCGCAGTCACGCCGCACTCCTCTACTGGGAAACAGAAGACGAGCCCTCATATCAATGGAAGAAGCCCGGAGTGGCACGAGTGAGTCCGGAGGTGATCCGCGAAACCTATGCCTACCTGCGAAAACTCGACCAGGCCCGACCCGTCTACCTCAACCACGCCCCGACCAACCTGGTTTCGACTTTGCGTGCGTACAATCCGGGAGGCGATCTGATCGCAACGGACGTGTATCCCGTGATTCCGCCGGGAATCCGCGAGCAGTACGCTCTCTGGCCCGACGGACGTCAGGGAGACCTGCTGAATCCCTACGTCAGCCAGGTGGGCGGATACGCCGATAAGATGCGTGACGTGGCCGGCCCGCAGCGTGCCGTGTTCATGGTCTTGCAGGCGTTCGCCTGGGAAATGCTGCGGGATATAAAAGACCGGGATCCGAAGATGGTGCTCTATCCCACGGCCGGCCAACTCCGGTTCATGGCCTGCCAGAGCATCGTCCATGGGGCGAATGGATTGGTTTGGTGGGGCCTGAGCTACACTCCTGCGGAAGCGCCGCTGTGGGATAATCTGGCCTCCGTGACAAGGCTGCTTGCCACGATTCGCGAGCAACTAGCCGCACCTCGCCGGGCAATGCCGGTTCAGATCGAGTACCGCGATACCGGCCATAGCCTGGATCGCGGCATCGAATGGATCGCAAAGTCAGCCGGCGGCAAGACCGTCTTGCTCGCCGTGAATGCGGATCCGAACCCGGTGGAGGCCACCCTGGGTGGATTGCCGCGCGGAATCGAAGTACTGTCGGGCCAGCAACCGGAATGGACCGGCACGGGTTGGCGCGCAAAGTTCGAGCCGTTTGGAGTTTCAGTATGGAGATTCTTAGCATGATGCCGAAGCGCGTGGCGCTGTTCGTACTGCTGGGCGCCGTGCCATGCTTGCCTGCGCCGCTCGGCGAACCCGGATCATCCGCAACATACCGGGCGGAGAAGGAGCACAAAGGCGTCGTCCGGTTCACGCTGGCCCCCGGGCCGGAGGAGCCGGACGGACTTCAGTGGGTCCGCCTGGAGGCCGAAAAGGACGCTCCTGGCGCCCGATTTCAGGCTTGGGTTCTGAGAGATCAGTCCGGAAGCCGAATCGCCCGGTACATCTTTCAGGAAGGCGGAGCCAATGGAATTGCGCGTGAGTACCGGCACGAGTTGACGGGCGAGGCCGTGCTGCCGTCGCACGGCGCGTGGGAATACCTGTGGCCGCGGCCAGCGGCGGGCGCTACGGGTGGAGTGTTTCCATCGCGGGTCGAGTACCTCGGCCACATTTATGCCCCGGAATCGAAGGGCAGCGCCGCTTGGGTTGCGCCCCCGGCCCAAGCCAGGATCGTGAAACTGCGTCCGGACCTCTGGCTCGGGCCTCCCTCCAACACCCGGCAGAAAGGCGAGACACGCCGCTACGACGGCTCCGATTACGAACTGATTCCGCTCGTCCAGGCGGACTATCGCGAAATGGCAGCCGCTGGCATCACCTGCGTGAAAGCGGTTGGCGGCCAACAGGCGTGGGCCGATGAACTCGGTCTGTTCTACTGGGGACCGCATGAACAGTTGCCGTATCCCGAATTGCTCTATCGAAGCCAATATCTCGGCCCCCGGCTGTACCTCGATGAGCCCGCCGTGTCGACCCGCGATTATGACATCCGGCCGCGTCTCGCGAAAGACCCGCAGTACCGGAAAGCCATGAGTCCGCAAGAGGCCCTGCGAGCCTATCAGGTGCACTATGCCAAGTCGATTGGGGATGGGCCACCGCAAGTGTTTATCAGGACCCTGGCGGCGCGCCCGGACGTGGACCTGGGCACGATGCGGTTCCCTCAGCAGAACATCTACAACTGGGAAACCATGGTCAGCACGGCGGCGTGGGCCCTGTCCCAAGACCCGCACGTGCCCTCGGCCATGGTCTTCGAGCCGCCGGGGCGAATCGGCACTCGCCGCACCGTCCCCGAACTGAACATGAGCTATGGAACGCAGTTCCCATTGGACGACATGCGAGTATTGCCCAGCATCGCGTTTGGTTTCTTGCGCGGCGCGGCACGGTTGAACAACAGGGAATGGGGCGTGAGTATCTACGGCGCCGTGGAGCGCGCCGACACATTTTGGTGGCTGACGCGCGCCTACGACATGGGCGCCACGCGGTTCTTCTTCTGGGACAACTATCAATTGGCTTGCGTACCCTTCGGCGAAATTCTGGCCCTGAGCCGCCACCTGCGCGCTCACGCCAGCCAGCATCCGAGGCCGGATCTGACGAGGCTGCGGGCGGCCGCCGAACGGGCGATCCTCCTGCCGCCTGGTTACGATCTGGGGCATGTCCAAATGGGGCGCGGCAATCTGTGGGGCATCACGGAGTTGAATCTGGAGCGCGTCAACCGCAGGGGCGTGCGTCATCGCGCTGTGATGAGCCAGTTCTTCGCAGAGATCGAACGGAGCCTGCAGCAGGGCGTCTCATTCGACCTGCTGTGGGATCTGCCCGGCTTGCGCCTGGACCAATACCGCGAAGTCGTCCGTGTGCGCGAGGACGGTGAGGTTGAAGGCAGCGCCGGAGCGCCCAGCCGGGCCGGCGGGACAGGGCCCGAACTCTCCGTGACCGTGGCTGGCCTCAAGGCGACCGCTCATGTGAAAGAGACTGGCGCCCCGGTCTATTACACACTGGGCGCGGATCCGGCTGGCGTGCTTCACAACGCGATGGTCCTTTGGGAGTTATATGGCCCAGGCGAAGAGGACTACCTGTTCCTCCAGGCCAAGGCAATGCGGCCCCAGGTTAGACAGATCGGCCCGGGTGAGGCAGAAGTCACAATTGAAATGCCGCCCATCGAGCCAGGGGCGTACCGTCTCCGGGCCGCGACGGTTGATGTCGCCGGAAGGTCGACCGTGGTTTGGCATGAGTTCCGGATAGACGACGGGAACTCGGCTGCCAGATAGAGTTCCCGGGCGGCGCATCGGGCCGTTGTGGTTGGTGAAGCGCCAAATGAAGGTCCTGCACCATTCCACTCCCAAGCCCAAGGACTTCCCGCTACACTGGTATCGGAGCAGAGGTTGCCACCAAATCGGAAGCCCTTTGCTCTCTGTAGGTTGGGCCCTTAGCACAATGGTTAGTGCAGCGGACTCATAATCCGTTGGTTGCAGGTTCAAGTCCTGCAGGGCCCACCAGCGGAATCGCGCGGGCTGCAAGCCGCAGTGGACACTGACTCCTCATGGACCCTACTGTCATCAGGGCCCCCACTCCTCGTACTCGATTCACAATAGGCTGATCGGCCCGATTGTTGATCGGAGGAATGGCGTGCGTGAGGCGAGAGATCACGAGCGCTACTCTCGCCCACAACTTGGAGGCTTGATGGAAGGATGGGCTCCCCTAGCGAGAGCCCGATTCGTATTCATAGCATCTCAGGCGGCGCTCGTAGAGCTCGCATCAAGCCGCTATACTACTTCTTCTTCGCGGGCGCTTTCTTCTCGGGCGCCTTCTTCGCCGGCTTGGCCGGAGCCTTGGGCTTGCATGCCATACGGGGAACCTCCTTTCAGTGAGCATGATTCCAGGAACCGGAGCCGTCCGTCAAGAGCATTTACGATAACCGGACCTCATTGACTGATGATGTGCGGGAGGCTGGGGATTGCCTCGGCAAGCTGCTGACGATGGGCGATTCTCTGTCGGCTCTTGTCATCAGCGGCCAAGCCGCTGCTTCGGTGAAGCGGTGATGCTCAAGCTGCATACCATCTGCAAACGGACGCCTCACTTCTGGCCAATTCTCGATAGGGCGGAACGATACCACTCTCGAAGATTACCTGAACAGCATCACTCACTTGGGCATCCAATGGGTCCGAATGGGCCGACCAGCCACGCACTCACAATCCGTTGGTTGCAGGTTCAAGTCCTACAGGGCCCACCAGACTCCAAGTTAGTTCGTCAACCCGCGTTTCTGGATCAGCGGGGCAACCGACGGCTCCCTGCCACGGAAGTCCTTGTACATCTGCATCGCGTCGGCCGAGCCGCCGCGCTCAAGCACTTTGGTGCGAAACGCTCTCGCGAGATTGGGATCGAACACGTCGCCCTTCTCCTTGAACGCCTGGTAGGCATCGGAATCGAGCACCTCGCTCCAGATGTAACTGTAGTAACCGGCGGCGTACCCACTCGAAAAGATGTGTTGGAAGTACGTGCTGCGGTAGCGCGGCGGAATCTCCGGGATCAATCCCATCTTATCCAGGGCCGCTTTCTCGAACCCCTCGGAGTCTTTGGCCGGTTCGGCCGTGATGGCATGCCACTCCATGTCAAGCAGCGAGGCAGCGAGGTATTCCACGGTGGCGAAGCCCTGGTTGAACTTGCCGGCGCGATCGATCTTCGCCAGCAATTCGGCTGGAATCGCCACGCCGGTCTTGTAGTGCTTGGCGAAGGTGGACAGCACGGATGGCTCGGTGGCCCAGTTCTCCATGATCTGCGACGGCAACTCCACGAAGTCGCGCGGCGTCCCGCTCAGACCCTGATAACGGACCTTGGCCAGTAGCGAATGCAGCCCGTGGCCAAACTCATGGAACAGCGTCTCGACCTCCTCCATCGTCAGAAGCGCCGGTTTGCCCGCCGCCGGGCGGCTGAAGTTACAGACGTTCACGACGATGGGCCGGATGTCCTTGCCGTCCTTGATCCACTGGCCGCGATAGCGGCTCGACCATGCGCCGACGCGCTTGCCAGGCCTCGGATGGTAGTCGATCAGGAAGATGCCAAGGTGCGAACCGTCGGCGTCCTTGACCTCGAAAGTGCGGACCTCCGGATGGTATTTCGGCAAATCCGTTCGTTCGGTCACTTTCAGCCCATAGAGCTTGCCCGCGACCATGTAGGCGCCCTGCAATGCGCTATCTAGGCTCAGGTACTCCCGGACTTCATCCTCGTTCAGCGCATAGCGGGCCGTCTTTACCTTCTCGGCGTAATAGCGCCAATCCCAGGCTTCGAGCTTGAACTTCGCGCCCGAGGCGTCGATCATCGCCTGCATGTCCGCCTTTTCCTTGGCGGCCAGGTTCAGAGCGGGTTTCCAGAGTTGGTTCAGCAGATCGAAGACCTTCGAAGGCTCCTTGGCCATGCGCTCTTCCAAAGTCAGGTGAGCGAAAGTCTGGTAGCCCAGCAACCGCGACTTCTCCGCTCGCAGGGCCGCGATGCGGTAGAGCACTTGCTTGTTGTCCTGCTCGTTGCCATTGTTGCAGCGCATTGTGTAAGCGGTCAGGATCTGGCGGCGCAGCTCGCGGTTATCGGCGTAAGTCAGAAACGGCCAGATGCTGGGAGCGTGCAACGTGAAGACCCACTTGCCTGGCAGGCTGGCGCGTTTGGCGGCATCGGCAGCGGCGGCCACCACGCCCTCGGGCAATCCGGCGAGATCTTCCTTCTTGTCGATCACCAACTTGTAGGCGTTGGTTTCCTTCAAGAGGTTCTGGCTGAACCGGACCGACAATGTTGACAGTTCGCTGTTGATCGAACGAAGGCGCTCCTTACCCTTGTCGTCCAGATTCGCTCCGCCGCGCACAAACTCCTTATAGGTTTCGTCGGTGAGACGGATTTGTTCGGCATCCAAACCGGACGAACCGCGCTTCTCCCAGACGGCCTTGACGCGGGCGAACAGTTGGGGGTTCATCACCCGGTCGTCGCGCAATGCCGACATCATCGGCGCAACCTTGCGAGAGACGGACTCGAGGGTGTCGTTGGTTTCGGCCCCGGCCAGGTTCGAGAAGACGCCCTGGACCTTGTCGAGCAGATCGCCGGCGTTGTCGAGCGCCTCAATCGTGTTGGCGAAGGTCGGCGGAACCGCGTTCTCCGCCACCGCTAGAACCTGCTTGCGCGCCTCATTGATGCCCCGCTCAATGGCCGGCAGGAAGTGCTCATTCCGGATATCGGCGAAAGGCGGCATGCCGAACGGGCCGGTCCATTCGCGGAAAAACGGGTTGCCAGAGGCGGGAGCGGGAGTTTGCGCGTTCATAGTTAGGAGGCCGGAGACGGCGGGAAGCTGGACAAAACGGCGGCGAAGCATCTCGTGGTACAGTCTATCGAAAATGCGCGCCCGTCCGGAATCACTTCAGTGTCGCTGATGCGTCCGCCAATCGCCGGACGGGATGCGTGGGCCGTCCTGGAGCGTACCTGTCCAACGGTAGACCCAGGCCTGCCTGACGCCCACGCCATCCACTTCCACGGCCACCTGCTCGCGGCGGTATTGCTCCCCTTCGAATGCGTCGAGGCGCGGCAACAGTCCGGAGATGTCCTCGAATTCGAAATACTCGCCTTGGATGATCCCGTCGCCTTCAACAACGGCGGCGTACACGCCAACGCTGATCATGAACCCCAGGATCCTGGCCGGTAGGATCCGAGCAGGTGATGCGGCGGCGAGCATGTCGTGGTGCGGCTCGCCACGCATCAGCGTTCCATACGAGAAGATGGCATCCATTCCCTCATTAGAACGCCCCAGGCCGCCAATTCACTACACTGGAGTCGCCATGCTCCAAACGCTCGCCGCCAAGTATGAGGAGAACCTGTTCAGCTCCGTGATGCCGTTTTGGATGCGCCATTCCATCGACCGCAAGAATGGCGGTTTCTTCACCTGCCTTGACCGGCGTGGCGGGATCTTCGATCCGCGCAAGTATGTCTGGATGAATGGCCGCCAGGTCTGGACCCTGTCGCGCCTGTACAACGAATGGGAGAAGCGCGAAGAGTGGCTGGATGCCGCCCGGTCGGGCGCCGAGTTCTTGCGCCGATATGCGTTCGACGAGGCGGGCCGCTGCTGGTTCAGCCTGACGGCCGATGGCCGCCCGGCATTTTACCAACGCAAACCCTACGCCGGGCTTTTCGTGACGTTGGGATTCCACGAATACGGCAAAGCGTCAGGTGACGAATGGTTTACGGCGCGTGCGCGCGCCCTCTATCAGGACGTCCGGCTCTGGTGCCAGGACGGTAGGCTTCTTGGACGGCCATCCGTACCCGGAGCGCCCAGGCTGGGCGAACTGGCCGGTATCTATGCTCTCTGCGCGATGGCGCTCGAAATTGGCGACCACAAGGCGCTCCGAGAGTGTCTGGATCTGATCCATCTGCATTACGACTCCTCCCGCCAACTGCTGCTCGAATGTGCCCCCCTGGACGAGGAGTCGCGCCAGTACCCCGAGGCGAGGCTGATCTGCGTCGGCAGCAACTTCGAGATCTTCTGGTATCTGATGAGAGCGATTGACGTGTGTCCCGACGAGAAGGTCGAAGCGATGCTCTACAAGTGTCTGGAAGGAGCGCTTCACTTCGCGTGGGACAAGGAATACGGCGGTTTCTACTACTTTCAGGACATCGAGGGGCGGCCCACCCTGCAATTGGAGGCTTCCATGAAACTGTGGTGGGTCCACGCCGAGGCGATCTACGCGCTCATTACCGCATACACGCGGACCAGGGACAAGAAGTGGCTGGCTTGGCTTGAACGCGTCGACGAATGGGTCTGGCGGCGATTCCCTGACCCGCAGCACGGAGAGTGGTTCGGCTATCTCGACCGCCGCGGAGACGTTGCCCTCGACCTCAAGGGCGGCAACTACAAGGGTTGCTTCCACATCCCCCGGGCGCTCTTGTTCAGCCTGCAGGCCATCCGCGCCGCCAAATGAGAAAGCCGGGCGCATGGCCCGGCTTCTTTCGACTGTAGTTTTCAGAATCGCTTAATCGGCTAGTTCGACGTCGATCTTGCGCGCTTCAGTGTCCATCGCCGTGATCTTGAATCGCCGGATCTGGTTCGGGCGCACACCTTCCTTCGCCGACGACGAGGAGGACGGGCCGCTCTTCCACCGCGTCGCCAGCATGGCGGCTAGGTCTGTCACATCGGCGGCCGCGGCGGCCTGCTGTTTGGCCGGAGCCTCTTCCTTCAGCTTGCAGCGGGCATGGACGCCTTCGCTGATCTCGATCTTGGCGCTTGCCCCGTGCACTTCGACGACGCGCCCCGAAAGCATATCGCCCACAGCGTGCTCGCCGATGAAGACGTCCGCCGAGGTGGGCTCGAGTTGCTTCATGGACAACCGGATGCGCTTCCTGCCCTTGTCCACTTCGACGACGGCGGCTTTCACCACCTGACCCGTCGTCAGCATGTCCTTCGGGTGCTGAAGCCGCTTCTCGCGGGTGATGTCTCCGATGTGGATCATCCCCTCGATTCCGTTGCCCAGGTCGACGAATGCGCCGAACGCGGCCAGGTTGGTGACGGCGCCTTCGACGGGGGCGCCCACGGGGAACTTCTTGTCGACGTCGTCCCAGGGGTTGCCCAAAGCCTGTTTCAGGCCAAGCGAGATCCGCTTGTCCGAATGCTTGACATCGAGTACGACGACGTCCACCTGCTCTCCCACCTGGAGAACTTCACTCGGCTTGTGAACGCGCTTGGTCCAGGACATCTCGGAGAGATGAATCAGCCCGTCGACGCCGGGAAGCAATTCGACGAAGGCCCCAAAATCGGCCAAACGAACCACTTTGCCGTTCACCCGGTCACCTGGCTTGAACGATTCCGCGGCCTGCGTCCATGGGTCCGGCGTCAACTGTTTCATGCCCAGGCCGAGCTTGCGCGTCTGGCGGTTGAGCTTGAGGATCTTCACTTCCACCGTCTGGCCGACCGTGAGCACACTGCCCGGCTTGTCCACCCGGTTCCAGGAGATGTCAGTCACATGCAGAAGCCCGTCGATGCCGGGGGCAAGTTCGACGAAGGCGCCGAAATCGGTCAACGAACGGACTCGGCCCTGGGTGACCATGCCTTCCTGGAATGCGCCAAATGCCTCATCCCGGGCGGCGTTTGCCTGCTCTTCGATCACCGAGCGGCGGTCAATGACGACATCAGGACGGTCCGGATTGGAGACATCAAGTTTGGTAATGCGGCACTCGATCGTTTGGCCGATCAATGTCGACATCTCATTCATCTCGCGAATGCCGCTACGCGAGGCTGGCAGAAAGGCCGGCACTCCGACATCAACTCGCAATCCGCCCTTCACCAATTCGGTCACCGTGCCGGAGATCACGTGCTTCTCGTCGTAGGCGGTCTGCAAGGCGGTAAAGTCCTTGGGTTGCTCTACGCGAATCGTGGAAAGCGAGTAATAGCCGTCATCGGTCCGCCCGGTAATGCTGACATGGATAGTGGCACCTGGCGTAAGCGTCTGGGGTAGGCCAGGAGCGTCGGGACGGATGATCCCTTCCATCTTTCGGCCGACATCAATGACCACCGCCTCTGGCGTAACCGATACGATGGTGCCCTCCAAGATTGCGTCTGCTCCGGCGGCGTGCCCAGCTTCGAACTCGCGCAGAACATCGCCAAAGGAGGCATCGGCCGATTCGGGCTGTTCGGGTCCCGGTGTCGCATCGACTGCTTCGGCCGCAGACGCTGCGTCGGCGGCAGGCTGGGCTGTGGGCTCGGCGGGAGCGGCAACGGCAGGCTCAGGGGAAAGCTCGACCGGGGCGATGATCTCTTCAGAGGGCACAGAGGAGGCCTGGGTGGTCTCAGGGGTTTCCAACGGATTCATGGGGAAAAACTCGTGATCGCTTATATTGTGGCACAGCGCGGGGGGTAAGATGACAGCGTGCGGGACGAATGGAAAGCAAGTGCTCTTTCTTGGTTAAGGGGGCAGGACCTGGCCTGGCTGCTGCTGTTCTCGGCGCTGGCGATGGTTAGCCCGCAACCCACAACCGAGGAAATCACCATCCTTGCCTGCCTGGCACTGGTTCAAGTTGCTGCGCCGAGATTGCTGGCGATCGAAACACCCGCGGCCCGCAATACGCTTCTGGCATTGAAGCTTGGGCTCGGCTTTCTACTGATTGGGGTCACCGGCGGGATTCTGTCGAGCTACTACCCGATTCTGCTGCTACCCGTAGTCTCGGCGGCGACGTCCCTTGGCGGGCGCGGAACGGCCCTGGTGACGGTGCTGGCCGCGGCCGCCTATCTTGTATTCGTGCCCATCGCCGCGGGCTTCGGCTACCCACTGCTGCAAGACACCATGCGCGAAGTCGCCTTGCGCGTGTTGTTTCTGCCCCTGGTCGCATTCCTGACATACCAGATGGCTGCGGAAAGTCGTGAGCAGGCGCATCGCGCTCAGCGCACTGCCGAGGATTTGGCCACCGCCAACAGGCGTTTGAATGAGGCCGAAGCCGCTGTCCGCCGCACCGAACGATTGGCCGCGTTGGGCCAGTTGACCGCCGGCTTGGCACACGAATTGCGGAATCCGCTCGGCACCATCCGGGCGTCGGCCGAGATGCTGGGCAAACGGGCTTCGGCGGGCGACGAAATCGCCGCCGAACTGACCTGCTACATCACGGCCGAGGTGGAACGCGCCAATCTACTGGTCACCCGGTTCCTCGATTTCGCCCGCCCCCTGAGCCTGAGGAAGGCCAGTTCAGACGTCAACGCCATGGTGGATCGCGCTGTCGAGGCCGTGGCGAGAGAGAACAGCGGACGCGGCGAACGGATCCACAAGAACCTGGACCCGACGGTCATGCCGATTCACGCCGATCCGGATCTACTCGAACGTGTTTTGGTCAATCTGATTGTGAATGCGCTTGAAGCATCGCCGCCCGACGCGACTGTGACCGTGAAGACCCGTCAGGCCGGCGCATCTGTGGAAATCACCGTGCTTGACCGTGGGCAGGGCGTGGCGGTTGAGCACAGAGAGCAAATCTTCAATCCATTTTTCACCACCAAGCCCACCGGTGTTGGCTTGGGCCTGGCTATCTCGGCCCGAATCGTCGGTGAGCACGGCGGCGTCATCCGCGTGGATTCCGAGCCAGGCCGCGGCGCTGCATTCACGGTATCGCTGCCAGTCGGCCAAGCTTAAGAATTGTAAACATTCCGCCCGTCGCTCCAAAATCGCTGAACTTCTGTCACTTCGGGCGAACACTTTGCGTCCCCGAGCGTCTATGTCACTTGAGAGGAGGACGCGGCCAAATATGCTCGCTGCCATCAAGCTAGCTGCAAAGCAGTCCACCCCGCGGCTGACAAGAAAGGAGCGTGAACTATTGGCGCTCCTCAAGCAGAACCCTGGGCGCTGCATCAGCCGGGAGACCCTATTGAGAACCGTCTGGAATTACGCCGATGGCGCGCGCACGCGGACTGTCGATGTGCACGTCCAGAGGCTGCGCCGGAAACTGGGCGGCGAGGCCCAGTCCATCAAGACGATTGTCCGGCTAGGCTACTGCTGGTATCCCGATCCCGAGGCGATCCACGCCAGTCCGGCTGCATAGGTCAAGCCCGCCTGAATTAGCATCGCAACGCAAACCGCCCTTTCCCACGTCTGCCGCTATAGAGTGAAGATGGGAAAGCAAATGGCGACACCCATGCGGGTTCTCATCGTCGAGGACGAGGACAAACTTCGACGCGTTCTTGAGCTCCACCTGATCAGCGAAGGCTATGAGGTCACTTCTGCCGGCTCGGCCGAGGAGGCCCTGCGCCGAGCCGATGGGGTGGCCGTTGTGGTGACGGATCTTCGTCTGCCAGGCACCGACGGCTTGTCCCTCATGGATGCCTTGCGGCAGAACACCGATGCGCCAGTCATCGTCATGACAGCGTTTTCAAGCGTCGAAACCGCTGTCGATGCGATGAAAAGGGGCGCGGTGGATTTTCTACCCAAACCGTTCTCGCTTGAGCACCTCTCCGCCGTGGTGCGCAAGGCGCTCGAAGTCCGTCAGTTGCGCCAGGAGAACCTTCAACTCAAGGTCGAGTTGGGCAAGAAGCTCTCCTTCGCGAACATCGTGGGGCAGGGCCCGAAAATGCAGGAGATTCTGGGCGCTGTGGCTAAGGTAGCCCCGGCGCGAACTACAATCTTGCTTTGCGGCGAGTCCGGCGTCGGCAAGGACCTGATCGCACGAGCCATTCATCACCATTCGCCCAGGGCATCGAAGCCGTTCGTCAAGATCAATTGCACAGCCATCCCCGAAACGCTCATGGAGAGCGAACTGTTCGGCTACGAGAAGGGCGCGTTCACCGGCGCCACATCGTCGCGTCCGGGCAAGTTTGAACAAGCCGGAGGCGGCACTGTCTTCCTGGACGAGATCGGCGACGTGCCGCTTGCCATCCAGGTTAAACTGCTGCGCGTCCTGCAGGAGCGAGAACTCGAACGGCTGGGATCGAACAAAACCATCAGCATCGACGTCCGCGTCATCGCTGCTACAAATGTCGATCTGCGCCGCGCCATCGAGGATGGCGAGTTCCGCGAGGACCTCTATTACCGGTTGAACGTTTTCCCGCTGACCATCCCCGCTTTGCGCGAGCGGCGCGAGGACATTCCGGCCCTGGCGGAGCACTTCCTGGTTCGTTTGGCCGCGCAGAACGGCCGCCCGGCGCCGGAGCTTTCCGCCGGGGCGCGCGACGCGTTGATGAACTACCACTGGCCAGGCAATGTGCGTGAGCTGGAAAACGTCCTCGAACGCAGCCTGCTGCTGTCGGGCGGCCCAGCGCTGCTGGCCGAGGACATCCGGTTCGACGCTGCCCCGCGTGCCACCGCACAAACAGGAAACGGCTTCCTGCCCGAGGGCGTGACCCTGGACCAGCACGAGCAGGGCCTGATCCGCGAGGCGTTGCGGCGCACAAGCGGCAACAAGAGCCAGGCGGCGCGCATCCTGGGCATGACGCGAAACGCATTCCGCTACCGGCTTTCACAGATGGGTATCGACTGAGCCGTCCCGGACCGCGAACGCTCGGCTAAACTGGGAAAACCGGAGCCGTCCGGCACCACCACTATGCCAACTCAGCGGATCGTGTCACTACTCACCCTCCTTCTGGCGCTTCTCCCCCAGACGTTCGGGGCCGCCGGATCGTTGGAGGTATTGGAAAGGATCGAGCGGCTGCGCAGTACCGGCAAGGTTCTGATGATCGCCGCCCACCCGGACGACGAAAACACCGCCCTGCTGGCCTATTGTGCCCGTGGCCGCAAACTCCAAACCGCTTATCTGAGTCTGACCCGCGGCGAAGGTGGCCAGAACCTCATCGGCAGTGAACAGGGCCTCATGCTCGGCGTGATCCGGACCGAGGAGCTGCTCGCCGCCAGGCGGCTGGACGGCGCCCGGCAGTACTTCACCCGCGCCATCGATTTCGGTTTTTCGAAGACCGCCGAGGAGACCATGCGCATCTGGGGCAAGGAAGAAGTGCTGGGCGACATTGTCTGGACGATCCGCAAGTTCCGGCCGGACGTCGTCATCCTCCGCTTTTCGGGCACTCCCCGAGACGGGCATGGCCACCACCAGGCATCCGCCATGCTGGGCAAGGAAGCCGTTCAGGCCGCGGCCGATCCGGCCCGTTTCCCCGAGCAATTGAAGGACGTCCAGCCATGGCGGGTGCGGCGCACGATGTGGAACGGATTCAGCTTCAATCGCGCCCAGGAGCAGGAGATGGCGAAGACTCCGCAGGGCGTACCAGTGGAGTTGGGCGCATTTGACCCGGTTCTTGGGATGTCCTACGGTGAACTTGCCAGCCTCAGTCGCAGCCAGCATCGAAGCCAGGGCTTTGGCAGCGGACCAAGGCGCGGATCCCAAGTGAACTGGCTGTTCACCATCGGCGGAGATACGGCACAGACCGATTTCATGGACGGCGTCGATACAACCTGGGTACGGTTCGAAGGCGGCGCGGCCGTGGCCGCGGCCTTGGACGAGGCGCTGGCGGCGTTCCAACCAAAGGCACCCGAAAGGTCGCTGCCGGGCTTGTTGAAGGCCCGCCGGGCGATGGCCGATCTCTCCACACGGGAGGCGAAGGAGAGAATGGCTGAATTGGACGAAACGATCGCTGCGGCGGCTGGTTTGCACTTCGAAGCATCTACCAGCGAGAAATGGGCACCACTCTTAGGCTCGATCGAAGTCTCCGTAACCGCTATCGCTAGGGGCAAGGTGAAGGTGGAAGTGGTGCATGTTGTCGCCAACAATGCGCACTTTGATGGTGGCGGTCTGGGAACCAATACGGTGTGGACAAGAAAGCAGATGGTGATGCCGTATGCTGACAGGTACTTATCGCGGCCATACTGGCGTCCTGTGACGGATACTCCTGGCCGCTACCTGGTGCAGGGCCTGAGTCTGCTGGGTGAACCCGTCGATCCTCCGGCCATTCGGGCTTGCGGCCGATTCCTCATTGACGGTGTCGAAATCGACCTGTGGCGCGAGGTGGAGTATGTCCGGGTGGACCGGGCTAAAGGCGAGGTGCGCGAACCGCTCGAGGTGATGCCCCCGGTCTCCGTTGAACTCAATTCGGTGCCAATTCTGTTCCTGGACGGGCGCCCAAAAGAGATTTCGGTTGAGGTTGTCGGTCTATCCGGTGTGAAGACGGGATCGGTCTCGCTCGAACCGTCGCATCCAGTTAGGTTTGACGTGACGCCCTGGACTCAGGCCTATACTCTCCCCGAGTCTGGACGAGTCACCCTAAAATTCCAACTAACGCCCAAGGACCAGCCAGGCAGCGGCGAGATCCGTGCCGTCGCTCACCTTGCATCGGGAGAGTATTCGTCGCGTGTTGTCCGCCTGGCCTACGATCACATCACTCCGCGAACCGTCCTTGCTCCCGCCACAGCCAGAGTGATCCGCCAGGACATCAAGGTCCTCTCCAAGCGCATCGGATATGTCATGGGCGCAGGCGATGAAGTGCCGCAGGCGCTCGAACAGTTGGGCTGCGAGGTGACATTACTCGACAAGGACGCCATGGAAAAGGACGACCTGTCGCGCTTCGACGCCATCGTGACCGGCGTCAGGGCGTTCAATGTTCGAGAGGACCTGCGGCGGGCCTCGGGGCGGCTGTGGGAGTATGCGCGGCAGGGCGGCACAGTCGTCGTCCAGTACAACGTCATGGACGGGCAGTTCTGGTCGAACGAGGCCGGGACGCTGAACAGCCTGGGCCCGTATCCCGTTCAACTCGGTCGGGACCGGGTGACCGTGGAAGAGGCGCCGGTGAAGGCGCTGCTGCCAGGTCATGCACTGTTGAACACGCCGAACAAGATCTCGGAAGAAGACTGGGCGGGGTGGATCCAGGAGCGTGGGCTGTACTTCGCGTCGAAATGGGATGAACGCTATGAAACGCCAATCGAGATGAGCGACCCCGGCGAGACGCCTTCCCGCGGGTCGCTGCTGACCGCGCGCGTCGGCAAGGGCGCCTACGTCATGACCGGCCTGTCGTTCTTCCGGCAACTGCCGGCAGGCGTGCCGGGCGCATACAAGTTGTTCGCTAACCTGATCAGCGCGGGCAAGATTCAATGAGTCATCAGCAATGAGCGACGAGAAGCCACCTTTGGGCAGTTGGCGGCGCGTGTATGCGGCTATCATCTTGTATCTGATCCTCCTTATCGCGCTATTCACCGCATTCACAGCGAGGTGGAATCAGTGAGGCCGGCCGATTGGGCGGTACTGCTGGCATCGTTGGTAGGCATCGTCGGCTACGGACTGTATAAGGGCCGTGGAAGCGATACGACCAGCAAGTACCTGCTCGCCGGCCGGACAATGCCCTGGTACGCCATGGCGCTGTCGATCATGGCAACTCAGGCCAGCGCCATCACCTTCATTTCGACCACCGGGCAGGCCTACGCCGATGGCATGCGGTTCGTCCAGATGTACCTGGGCCTGCCGCTGGCGATGATCATCATCGCCGCCTGGATCGCGCCGCGCTTTCACGAAAGCGGCGTCTACACTGCCTACGAGTATCTGGAAAGGCGGTTCGACACGCGCGTCCGAGCACTGGTGTCTCTGATCTTTCTCATCCAGCGCGGCCTAGCCGTGGGTGTAGCTTTGTCGGCGCCGGCGCTTGTATTGACGGTCATCATGGGCTGGCCGGCAAACGTGACGAGCCTGGTGATGGGGGTCATCGTAGTTGGCTACACAGTGGCCGGGGGCATCGCCACGGTGACCTGGACCGACTTCGTCCAGATGCTGATCATGACCGCCGGGCTCTTAGCTGCCTTGATTTGCGCCATCTGGATGTCGCCGGTGAGCCTGGGCGAAGCCATGAACGTGGCGGGCGCGGCGGGCCGGCTGAATCCGGCCGTCTGGACGGTGGATTGGAACAACAGCTATAACATCCTGAGCGGGCTCATCGGCGGACTGTTCCTGTCTCTGGCCTACTTCGGTTGTGACCAGAGCCAGGTGCAGCGGTACCTGACGGGCAAGTCGATTGCCCAGGCGAAGCTGAGCCTGCTGTTCAACGCCATCGCCAAGATCCCGATGCAGTTCACCATCCTGTTCACCGGGGCGATGGTATTTGTCTTCTTCACGTTCACACAGCCGCCAGTGACATTCGATTCCAGCGCCGCAAAGCGGATCGAGCGGTCGGAGGGCTATGCCCAGGCCAAGTCGGAATATGACGCCGCGTGGCAAGCACGCAGGTCCGCCGCCACCCGACTGCCGGAGGCGGCTGCCGAATTCAAGAGTGCGCAGGAGCGGCTTGACACAGCGCGGGCGCGCGCCGCTGGGCTGGCCGGGGTGAAGGCCGGGGCGGACACTAACTATATTTTCCTGAGCTTTGTGACCCACTACATGCCCGTCGGCATCGTCGGATTGATCATGGCGGCCATCTTTGCCGCGGCGATGTCGACCATCTCGGCCGAGGTGAACTCGCTGGCGACGGTGTCGGTCGTCGATGTCTACAAACGGTATGTCCGGAAGGACCGGGAAGACCGCCACTACCTCCGCGCGGCACGTTGGGCTACCGCGTTCTGGGGTGCTTACGCTGTGGTGACGGCGCAATATGCGGCGAATCTTGGATCGCTCATCGAGGTGGTCAACAAAGTGGGCTCGCTGTTCTATGGCGGGCTGATCGGCGTCTTTGTGCTGGCTTTCTTCGTGCCAAGGGCGACTGCCCGCGGCGCTCTCTGGGGCGTGCTGGTGGGTGAAGCCGCTATCTTCTATATGTGGCTTCGGACCGACATCTTCTACCTGTGGTTTAACGCGATCGGATGCTTGGTGGTAGTGGCGGCAGGCTATGCGGTGAGCCTGTCCAACCGGAAACCCCAGCCACGCTAGTCCAATGCGCTTGAGCGTTCCGGACTCGCGGCGAACCGTTTGCGCAGGGCTAAGCCGATCGCCTGGAGTCCGCCGGCGGCGGCTATCCACACTTGCCAATGGGAGAACGGTCCATCGGTGATCACGAACGCGCTGGTCAGACCCAAATCGGAGCCCAGGCGCCAGAGGCCTAAGGCGAGGAGGACCGTCGAGGCGGGATTGAGAACGTGGGAGAGCCCTTGGACCATTTCAGCCGGCGTCAAATCCTCATCGTTGCCGGCCTGTATCCGTGCTGGACGGATCGGCAGGACATCGGCCTTCAGCGCCGTGGGCTGGTCGCGAATGGGGACAACCTTCTCGGCCCGCTCCACGCTGCCGCCGGCCTTCAGTTCGTAGCGGGGAGGGTTCATCCAGCGCGCCGCTTCGTATCCCGTTTCAGGTTCGGGTTTTCGCACCGCCGCGCCTTGCGTGACGTAGCCTGTACTCCAGCGCGTGAGTTTAACTCTCACCTTCATTCGCTTCTCGTCTCCGCCTCTTTCTGCCGCGACACTCGTTGCGATAGAGTGGAAGGGGTTTTCAACCCTTTCGAACTAGCTATCGGCACGACAGGATTCTAACTTTATGCGGAAAATGAAAGCAGCAGTCATCGGCGCGGGATTCATGGGCAAAACCCACGTGGACGCCTTGCGTCGCCTCGGCACGGTGGAAGTCGCCGCTGTCGCCGGCATCTCTCCTGAAGAGGCCCAGAGCTTCGCCGCCGCCATGGGAGTCCCCGTCGCGGCTCCTGACTACA
>CAZSBK010000010.1:0-80042 GCA_964604945.1 uncultured Candidatus Solibacter sp. | reverse complement strand
AGGCTTGTTACCGGTATTGCGGATATGCGCTATAGAAAGTGTGAAAACGGGCTAGTCGCCGACGTGGAAGGTGCCCACGAAGGCGCTGCGTTTTTCGGGGCTCCACCAACTGGCGTTCAGCGCCTTGTCCGCCGTGGCATTGAACCGGTGGTCCAGGGCATATGCGGGCATGGCGTGATCCAGGCGGGTGAGCGGTGGATACCAGGTTTCCTCGTTCGAGCAGACATGGTCTCCGGCGCGCAGTCCACGGGTTTTAATGGCGGCAAGCGAACCGGCGGTGAGGCTGACGCGCGCTTCGTGAATGGAATGGCCTTCCACCTTGAATTCGATTGGCAATGCGGTGATTCCCGCTATGTCCTGGAGCAGGTCGCCTGCCATTTGTTTGGCAAACCCCTGCAAGGCCGCCCGCTGCTCGATGGACGCTTTCTGGTCGATGATCAGGTAGGACTTCACCGGGTAGGAGCTGTGGAACTGGTCGCCGAGGGTCGAATTGGCCCGGACGGCCGCGACCACGGAAAGACCGTCCAAACGAACTCCCTGCCACTGGCCCTGGTCGATCTTCCAGCCGAAAACTGCCAGGTTTCCAACGAGTTCCACTTCCGAGTTGGCGAAGCACGGACCCGTATAGACGTCAGCGGTGCGGGCCTCAACATAGCTGCCGCGTAGTTCGGTGGTGGGGTGGTTCGCGGCGAAGCCGAGCGAAGTAACCGCGAAGAGACAGATCAGATTTCGGACCATTGTCACTTTCCTTGCTCCCGGATGCCGAGGGCTCCGGATGGGAGTGGATTCTTTACTGACTCGTATAGATGTACTGTCGAGGCAAATCGGCTCATCCTTCGTGGCTTGGTTCCGTTACAATTGACACGCTGTGGTGAGAGTTCGAGTTGCGCTGATCCTAATGGCGGCCGCAGGCCTGATCCATGGCCAGAACGACGGCCAGGTATTATTGAAGCGGCTGTCGGAATCGGCTCGAACGAATCGTTTGGCAGCCGAGAAGTTCCTTTTCTCTGAAGAGATTACGCGTCTGCGCCGCGATGCGCGCGGGGAGAAGGAACTGGCGCGGCGGACCTATGAAGTGAGCTTCCTGGAGGGAGAGAATTACTACCGGTTGACGGGCGTGAACGGAGCGCCGCTGCAACTCGACGACGAGATGGCCGAACAGGAACGGTTTCACCAGACGGAGGAGTACCGCCGCAGGACTCCACTCGAGCAAAGGCGCAAGATCGCCGCCAAGCAGGAGCGCAACCGGCTCAAGTTCGACCTCGAAGCACTGGTTCAGACGCACCGGGCCAAGGTTGCCGGCAAAGAAACGGTGAAAGGGCGGAAGGTGACCATTCTCGATGTGGCACCGGCAGGCAGGCCGAAACGCCCTCGGAACGGCAACCAGTGGGGCCAGATTCTCGCCGGGCGGATATGGCTGGACGATGAAACGGGCTATCCTGTCCGCGCCGAGATGCGGCAATTGATTGAGTGGAACATGCAGCCGAAAGACAATGAGACGACCTTCGAGTGGATCCGGCTGGAGGACGCCTGGCTCATCTCGCTGATACGGAACGTCGAACCCGGTCCGGGCGGCGCGACGTTGATCACCAGTCAGACCTATTCAGCCTATAGCCGTTTCCAAGCCGAATCCAAGGTGACCTTTACAGGCCCGCCATAGGCGCCGGGTCCCAAAAGGACGGCTGACAATGCTACAATTCATGCAGATCCCACCCGCCGGGTCTCGCGCCCGGCGACTGTCAGGAATCCAAACATGCCTAAACTGAAGACCCATAAGGGCGCAGCCAAGCGCTTCAAGAAGACGGGCACGGGTAAGGTGGTTCGACACCACGCATTCGCCCGGCACTTACTGAGCTCGAAGTCGCGGGCGCGCAAACGCAAACTTGGACAGTCCGTGGTCGCCGACAAGGTTGACCAGGCCAAGTTGCTTGAGATGATCCCCTACTAAAGCCGGGGAGACTCGGCGAGCGCGCCGGTGCACTGGCACGTGCCCGGGCCGCCGCCCAATGGACGTGTCCGGAAAGGACGGTCCGTTTGAATGAAGGAAAGGAGAAAACGTGCCTAGAGTCAAACGATCCACGAACCGCCGTGATTCACGGCGAAAAACGCTAACCCTGGCCAAGGGTTATTTCCTAAACAAGAGCAAGCTCTACCGGGCGGCGCAGGAAGCCGTCGAAAAGGCGCTGGGCTATGCCTACGTTGGGCGCCGCCGGAAGAAGCGGGAGTTCCGCCGCTTGTTCATCCTGCGCATCAACGCCGGGTGCCGCAACAACGGTATCAGCTATTCGAAGTTCATCGGCGGGCTGAAGAAGGCGGGCATCGATCTGAACCGCAAGATGCTGGCTGACATCGCGGCCAACGAACCTGCCTCGTTCACCCTGCTGGTGGACAAGGCCAAGACGGCAATCGCCTAATCCGACCCAAGGGAAGTTTCTCCGCTGGCGGGACTTCCCTATTCCGCCTGTTGTAGGCTTTTAACATGCATCCGATCCATGACGAAGAATCGAGCGTTTTGGAACGACTGGAGCAGCGTATCGATCAGGCGGCTTCGCTCATCGCCAAGCTAAAGGATCGCAACGCCCAACTCGAAGAGGATCTGGCCGAAGCCGCTGCCCAACGGGACGCGGCGCGGCTGGAAGCCGAAAACGCGCGAACTGAAGCGGCCCAACTGGTTGAGCAACTCAACGGGTTGCGGACCCGGCAGAAAGAAGCCGCCTCCCGGGTTAAGAATCTGCTGACCCAAATGGAGCAGATGGACCTGACGGGAGAAGGGTGAGCGGAGCGATGAGCGGGAACGGTCCGGCCGATTCAGCGTTGGATAAGCGACTGGTTCGCGTCACTATTCTCCAGCAGCCCTACACGCTGCGGTCATCGGGCGAGCCGGGCGAAACCGAAGCGCTAGCCAATTATGTCGACGATCTCATGAACCAGATAGCAGCTCGCTCAGGCGGTTCGGACACGTCCCGAGTGGCAGTGCTGGCGGCCCTGCACCTTGCCGATCGCGTTCGCGCGCTGGAGCGGGAGTTGGCTGGCCGGGATGGGGCGCTGACCAAACTGGAAAGCCGCATCGCAGCCATACTCGACGGCTAAGCGAAGGGGGCCTGCGATGAGTGATCTTTGCCGCGTGGGCGTGGCTATTGATTCCGATCTACTTAAGGCATTTGACACGCTGATTGACCAGCGGGGCTACACCAATCGCAGTGAAGCGGTGCGGGACCTGATCAGGGCCGAACTGAACCAGGTCAAAGTGGAGGCGCCCGAACAACCGGTGGTGGGCGCCCTAGCCATGGTGTATGACCACCATGTCCGCCTGCTGGCCGAACGCCTCACCCAAGTCCAGCACGAGCACCACGACTCGATCGTTTCCACTCTGCACGTTCACCTTGACCACGACCACTGCCTTGAAATCATCGTTCTGCGCGGGCAGCGCGAAGAAGTCCAGACGATTGCCGACCGGCTGATCTCGACCAAGGGCGTCCTGCAGGGCCGGCTCACACTGGCGGCAATGCATCCGCATTCGGGCCACCCACATTGATCTGCCCAACTGTCTCTCTGCCTTGACTCAGCGCTGCGCGCATTGATACGTTCACTTCCGGAGACACCATGCGTCCAATCATTGCTCTAGTCCTGTTCGCCGCACTTGCCATCGCGCAACCGCAGGCATCAATTCCGCTCAAAACGCTGCGCGATAAGATCGCCGGCGGCTGGGCGGGACAGATGATCGGCGTCAGCTACGGCGCGCCAACCGAGTTCCGCTATAACGAGAAGATCATCCCGGTTGAGAATCTCCCGAAATGGACGCCGGACAAGGTATCCAACTCGATCAACCAGGACGATCTTTATGTCGACATGACCTTTGCCCAGGTGCTCGACGACAAGGGCCTGAAAGCGACCACCGAGGACTTTGGGGCCATGTTCCGGAATGCCAAGTACGCGCTCTGGCACGCGAATCTCGCCTCGCGCCGGGCGCTGAAGCGGGGTGTGCCCGCCGCTCTGGCCGGCACACCGCGCTACAACGCCCACGCCAACGACATCGACTTCCAGATCGAAGCCGATTTCGTCGGGCTCATGGCGCCAGGCATGTTGAAGCCCACCGTGGACATCGCCATGCGCGCCGGCCGAGTGATGAATTACGGCGACGGTATCTATGGCGGCGTCTTCGTCGGGTGTATGTACTCGGCGGCGTTCTTCGAAAAGGACCCGCGCAAGCTGGTCGAGGCGGGACTTTCCTGCATTCCGGCTAAGAGCCCGTACGCCCTGCTGATCTCCGACGTCCTGGCCTGGCACAAGCAGTATCCGAACGATTGGGAAGCGAATTGGCGCGAGATCGAAAAGAAATGGAATAAGCGCGAGCCCTGCCCTGCCGGGGCGATGCGGCCGTTCAACATCGACGCCAAGATCAACGGCGCCTACATTGTGCTGGGCCTGCTCTACGGCGGCGGCGACATGGAGCAGACCATCGTCATCTCGACGCGCGGAGGACAGGATTCGGACTGCAACCCGGCCTCGGCCGCCGGCATTCTGGGCGTCGCCCTGGGCTACGACGCCATTCCAGACAAGTGGAAATCGGGCATCCCGGCCATCGCCGACAAGAAGTTCAACTACACGGAGTACACCTTCAAGACGATTGTCGACAGCTCGCTCCAGCGTTCGATCAAGCTTGCCGAAGCCAATGGCGGACAACTGGAGGGCGACACTCTGACTGTCGTAATGGCGCCGCCAAAGGCGCCGAAGCTGGAATTGTGGGATGACTACGGCTCGCCGGTTGAGCGCATTGCCATTTCCGACGCGCGCTGGACGTTCACCGGCGATTGGAAGGTCCAGGACAGGGTGAAAGCGTCCGACGTGAAGGGCGCCTCGGCTGAAGTGTCCTTCGAAGGCACGGGCTTCATTGTTGTCGGCCCTTATCTGGCCGATGGAGGCTGGGCCGAGGTTTGGATCGATGGTAAGAAGGGGAGCAACGTGGACGTCTACCCTGACGAACCGCGAAACAAGGGCGACGAGAGCGTCTGCCACGCCTTCAAGTTGAAGAGCGGCATGCACACGGTGAAGCTGGTGGTGACCGGAGTGCGCCACACCGAGTCAAAAGGCGCGCGGATCGGCGTGCAGGATCTGGTTGTCTTCCGATAATCGGGCGGGCGTACACTGAATTCGATGAACCGTGTTGTTCGCGCCCCTCGCGGCCCTATCCGGTCTGCCAAGGGATGGCGGCAAGAAGCCGCCATGCGTATGTTGATGAACAACCTCGATGCCGAGGTTGCCGAGCGTCCCCAGGATCTGGTGGTCTATGGCGGCAGCGGGAAGGCTGCGCGCGATTGGCCGTCGTATGACGCGCTCGTCAGTGAGTTGCTGCGCCTTGAGGACGATGAGACTCTGCTGGTTCAATCGGGCGCGCCGGTGGGCGTCTTCCGCACACACGAAGATGCGCCAAGGGTGCTGATCGCCAATTCGAACCTCGTCGGACACTGGTCGGACTGGGAGCATTTCCGCGAGCTCGAGCGGCTGGGTCTGATCATGTACGGCCAGATGACGGCCGGGAGTTGGATCTATATCGGCACGCAAGGGATCTTGCAGGGCACCTTCGAGACGTTCGCAGCGGCAGCCAGCCGGCATTTCGGCGGATCGCTCGAAGGCAGGCTGATCCTGACGGGCGGCATGGGCGGGATGGGTGGCGCGCAGCCGCTTTCGGTAACCATGAACGGCGGGGTCGTGTTGTGCGTCGAAGTGGACGAGTCCAGGATTCATCGACGCATTGCGACAGGCTATTGCGACCGGGTCACGAGGTCGCTTGACGAGGCGCTGGTTTGGACGACCGACGCAGTCCGCAGCCGGCAGCCACTATCGGTTGGACTGGCCGCCAATTGCGCAGATGTTGTCCCTGAGCTGGTGCGCCGGGGCGTGACACCGGACATGGTGACCGATCAAACCTCGGCTCACGATCCGCTCAACGGATACATCGCTCAAGGGCTCACGGTGGAGGAGGCCGCCGCGCTGCGAACATCCGACCCGAAGAGCTACATCGACCGGGCCATGGATTCCATCGCGCGGCATGTGGAGGCGATGCTGGCAATGCAATCCGCTGGGTCCATCGCTTTCGACTATGGCAACAATATCCGCCGCATGGCCGCCGATCGGGGCGTCGGCGAGGCGTTCCGCATCCCCGGGTTCGTGCCCGAGTATATCCGGCCGCTGTTTTGCGAAGGGCGCGGGCCGTTCAGATGGGTGGCGCTCTCAGGCGAGGCCGAGGACATCCACGCCACCGACAAGCGGGTTCTCGAGATGTTTCCCGAAAACGGCAGCCTGTCGCGCTGGATCAACCTGGCGCACGAGAAGGTCCGCTTTCAGGGGCTGCCGGCGCGGGTCTGCTGGCTTGGCTATGGAGAACGCGACGCCTTCGCCGTGGAGATGAACCGGATGGTTGCGCAGGGCAAACTGCAAGCGCCGATCGTGATCGGCCGTGACCATCTCGACTGCGGATCGGTCGCTTCGCCTTACCGAGAAACCGAGGCGATGAAGGACGGCAGCGACGCCATCGCCGACTGGCCGCTGCTGAACGCCATGGTGAACACGGCCGCTGGGGCATCGTGGGTGAGTCTGCACAACGGCGGAGGCGTCGGCATCGGGTACTCGATGCACGCCGGGCAGGTGACCGTGGTGGATGGGACAGCTGACGCCGGCCGGCGCGCCGAGCGGGTGATGCGCGCCGATGCAGGACTCGGCGTAGTCCGTCACGCTCATGCAGGCTACGGCGAGGCCCGGCAATTCGCCGAATCGCATGGAATCAGGCTGCCAGTGAGGGGCTTTTCGACGGAAGGTTCCACCTCCGGATGACCGGCGCCAAACGAACTGGTCCGCCACTGGCGGCCTTACCGGCCCTGCTCATCCGTGGGGCGCGGCAGATTGTCACGATGCGCGGACCCGTGCGGGCGCGGCGCGGAGCGGAGATGGCGCAGATCGGCGTACTGAACTCGGCGGCGATGCTCGTCGAAGGCGGGCGCATCTCGCAACTCGGCCCGGCAACGCGAATCGAGAACCTGAGCGCGGCGCGCAAAGCTCGCGAGATTGACGCCTCGGGCTGCATCGTCCTGCCGGGCCTGGTCGATTGCCATACGCACATGGTGTTTCCTGGATCGCGGCTGGGCGACTACGCGCAGCGCATCGCGGGGGCGTCGTATGAAGACATCGCCGGCGCGGGGGGCGGAATCCAGTCGACCATGCGCGCCGTTCGCGCGGCGACCGTGAACGCGCTCCAAGCAGCCGCGGAACGCTCCGCCCGGCTCATGGCGCGTCATGGCACGCTGCTGGCCGAAGCGAAATCGGGCTATGGCCTTTCAGTGGCGGCCGAGTTGAAGATGCTGCGCGCCATCGGACGGGCCGGCGGACCCGTTCGGCTGGCGCCCACGTGTCTAGGGGCACATGCACTGCCGCCCGAGGCGGCTGGCGATCCAGACGGCTATATCGCCGACGTGTGCAGGAGCTTGTTGCCTGAAGCCGCGCGGCTCCATCTGGCCGAGTTTGCCGATGTCTATTGCGACCGTGGCGCGTTCACCGTTCAACAATCAGCGCGGTATCTGGAGGCCGCCGCGGCACTGGGTCTGGGGTTGAGGATCCACGCGTCGCAGTTCAGCAACATCGGCGCAGTGGAGTTGGCCGTGCGCTTGGGCGCCGTTTCGGCCGATCATCTTGAAGTAATCGAACCGAAGCAGGTGGCGCTGCTGGCTCAGTCGGAGACCATCGCCGTATTGCTGCCGGCTTCCGTGCTGCATCTTGGCCTAAACCGGTATGCGCCGGCCCGGGCATTGATCGGCGCAGGCGCGGCCATCGCCCTTGCCACCGACTTCAATCCCGGGTCCAGCCCAACGCCGTCGCTGCCGCTAGTGATGTCGCTGGCTTGCGCCCAAATGCGCATGTCGCCCGCCGAGGCGCTAACCGCTGTCACGGTGAACGGAGCCGCGGCTCTGCGCCGCACCGAGACGGCCGGCATCCTGGAATCGGGACGCGCGGCCGACTTCACCGTCTTCGCCGCGCAGGACTACCGCGAGATTCCCTACTATCTCGGCGCGGACCTGCTCAAGTGCGCCTATCGGGACGGGCGCGAAGTCTACCGTCAAGGAGAATGCTGATGCGCAAGCTCGTTGAATGCGTGCCCAACTTTTCCGAGGGACGAGACCGCGTCAAGGTCGAGGCGATTGCCAAGGCGATCGCTTCAGCGCCGGGCGCCGCGGTCCTCGATCTTGAACTTGACGCCGATCACAACCGCAGCGTCATCACCTTCGCCGCGCCGCCGGAGTCGGCCGTTGAGGCGGCGTTGAACGGAATCGGCAAGGCGGCAGAACTGATTGACTTGAACCATCACACCGGCGTCCACCCGAGGATCGGGGCGGCCGATGTCGTGCCATTCGTCCCGCTCGCCGGCGTCTCGATGGAGGACTGTGTGAAGCTGGCCGAGCGGGCCGCCGCCGAGATGTGGAAACGCTTCGGCGTGCCGGCTTACCTTTATGAAGCTGCTGCCCGGCGCGACGACCGGCGGGGACTGGAGAACATCCGGCGCGGCCAGTTCGAGGGTCTGCGCGAGGCGGTCAAGACCGATCCGGAACGCGCGCCGGATGTCGGCGGGCCCGAGTTGCATCCGACCGCCGGGGCCACCGTGACAGGCGCCCGGAAGTTTTTGATCGCCTACAACATCAATCTTGCCTCCTCCGACCTTGCCCTGGCCAAGGCGATTGCCAAGGCCATTCGGACATCGTCAGGAGGGATGCCCTGCGTGAAGGGCATGGGCGTACTGCTTGAATCG
Source organism: uncultured Candidatus Solibacter sp. (assembly GCA_964604945.1). Taxonomy (GTDB): domain Bacteria; phylum Acidobacteriota; class Terriglobia; order Bryobacterales; family Bryobacteraceae; genus PNKE01. The sequence continues at coordinate 71,248 of CAZSBK010000010.1, read as the reverse complement.
CGAGGTATCGCGCAAGTTTCGATGAACTTGACCGATTTCGAAACGACGCCGGTTCATGCTGTGTACGAACGGGTGAGGGTACTGGCGGCTGAACAGGGCGTTTCGATTGCGGGCAGCGAGATCATCGGTCTGATCCCGAAGCGCGCCATAGAGATGACGGCCGAACACTTCCTCAGGGTGGAGGGATTCCGCCCGTCGATGGTCCTGGAGAACCGCCTGGAAGAGGCGATGGAAGGCCGGACCGGCTTGAATGAATTCCTGGAGGCGCTGGCCGCCCCCACGCCCACGCCGGGCGGCGGTTCGGCGTCCGCAGGGGCTGCCGCCATGGCAGCGGCGCTGGGCGAGATGGTGGCCCGGCTGTCGAAGATAGCGCACGGTTCGTTTGGTCAGGACAGGACATGGTTCGCAGCGGCAGTCGAGCGTGACTCGGCGTCCTATGACGCCGTGGTGGCTGCCTACCGACGTCCAAAGGGGTCCGAGGGCCGGGCCGAAGCCATCGACGCAGCCATGCGTGGGGCAACATTGGTTCCGCTGGAGACTGCCGAACGAGTGTTCGCCCTTTCCGCAAGGCTTGGCGAGTTGTCGGAGGCGAGCCCGTCGAAGTTTGCGTCCGACGTCACCACGGCCAGGGCGCTCGCGGGAGCGGCTCGTACGGGCGCGCTCGCCAATGTCGAAATCAATCTATCAGGACTTCCGGACGGCACGTTCAAGGACGAGGTCATGGCCCGTCTGCGCACCATTTCCTGAAGCTTGTGGCCGGGCCGGGCTATCTTAGTAAGTAAGTGCTGGTTCAACTCGAACAACAAAGGAAGCGTCCGGCGTGGCTCAAGGCCCCATCCCCTGCGGGCGAGAACTTCAGCCAGATGAAGGATCTCGTCGAGCGTCTCCGCCTGAACACGGTCTGTTCGTCGGCAGCCTGCCCAAATATGGGCGAATGCTGGAACCACCGCACCGCTACCTTCATGATTCTGGGCAACTTCTGCACCCGCCGCTGCGGCTTTTGCGCCGTCCAGAAGGGGGCCCCTTTGGAGATCGATTTCGACGAACCCCGCCGCGTGGCCGAGGCCTGTGAATCGCTTGGGCTACGCTACTCAGTCGTCACGTCGGTGAATCGCGACGACCAGGTGGACGGCGGCGCCGGGATCTTCGCCGCCACGATCAGGGCAATCAGGGAACGCATCCCCGGCTGCCGTGTGGAGGTTCTGATCCCCGATTTCCAGGGCGATGAGGCAGCGCTCCGCATCGTCATGGATGCCGCGCCAGACGTTCTGAACCACAACATCGAAACTGTACCCAGGCTCTACAAACAAGTCAGGATGGGGGCGCGTTACGAGCGCTCACTCGAGCTGCTTGCTCGCGCACGCCAAATGAACCCGTCGATCCCCACCAAGTCCGGCATCATGGCCGGTCTGGGCGAGTCGAACGAGGAAGTGATTCAGACGCTGGGCGACATGCGCGCCCATGGCGTTGAAATCGCGACTATCGGCCAATACCTGCGGCCAGCACCGATGAACCTGCCCGTCCTGCGGTACGTGACCCCGGAAGAGTTCGCCGGATTTAAGCGAGCTGCCCTGGCGATGGGCTTCAGCCACGTCGAGTCCGGGCCTCTCGTCCGCAGCAGCTACCATGCCCACGAAGCTGTTGCGATTTAAGGAACGCGGAGCACGCCGATTTCGTTGATATCAGTGAAGTGAGGTTCAACCCATGGTTGGGTTTCTGCTTTTCCTGATCCTGTGCATCTTATGCTGGCCACTGGCGCTGCTGGCGCTGGTGCTCTACCCGCTCGTGTGGCTGATCCTGCTGCCGTTCAAACTCCTCGGGATCGTCGTCGGAGGGGTGTTCGAGTTGATTGGCGCGCTATTCACGCTGCCGGCGCGAGTTCTTCGATCATTCTGACGTGGCATGTGCTACCGGGGCGCAAGTCTTCGGCGAGCGGAACGAACGGCAGAGGAGCCGGACTGGGCTCATTCGCCGTTGGCCAGCAGCATGAGATCACCCGAGACTCTGTTCAGCGTCGCGCCGCCTGGGCGGACAGTTCCTAGGCCGCTGAAGCGGTCTCCTCAGCCGTGGCACTGGTGTCCTGAGAAGTCTCGTCGACATCAGCCAGCGCGCGGCTGACCTGTTCGATCCCAGAGGACCGCTCGCGGTTGCCCGTGGCCACCTGTTCCATCAATCATTTAATCCTGACGGTGACGTCAAAAATCTCGAAAGCTGATTCGTTCGCCGCTTCGACGCGCGACATCCCGACTTCGCTCTTCGCCCGCGACTCCTCGACGATAGCGGTGATCTCCTTGGCCGATCATGCCGGACGGTGTGAGGGAGCCGGTGCCTCAGTTCTGCTCATACTCGCCAGTTTCTTGCCGACGAGAGAGTCATGTGTAAGATCATCGCTCCCCTTGCAGCCATACTGGCTCTGCTGGCAGCGTCCATTTCAGCGGCAGCCTGGGACGGCAAGAGGATTACCGAAGCGCCCTTGCCCACGGCGGCAACCGGCGGGGCCGAGGCGTCGCCCGCGCGCCATTGGAATCTGACTCTGCAGACCGGTTTCGCCGAGGCGTTCCAACTGACACTCGGCGGGGTCTTCGGCAACGGCCCGGCGTGGCAGAACAAGGCGGTGCTGGGAACGAGCAACGTGCTGCTGACAGGCGATTCAATAGCCGTCTCAGGCTGGGTGACGCGCGACACGCCCACGCGGCGCGACGACTGGATCGCCTCGGCCGCTTACCGGATGCGCGCATTCCGCCGCGGCAACCAGTCGCTGCACCTGGGCGGGAGCATCGAGCGCTGGCAGTTGCCATCCGTACGCACGGGCGCCAGGGATTGGATCGGTGGCCTCAACGGCGCCTACGCCACCAAACTGGGTGTGGTTCCGTTCCTGCTTCAGTCCACCGTCTACAACACGCTGAGCTCGACGCTCAAGCAAGGCACTCTGATTCACTCCCAGGCCTGGTTTGAGCACCCGCTGCTCAAGCGAGAACTGGTGCGGCTCGTCCTGCGGCACGGGCCGCAGCACACTTATTCCTGGGGTTTCTATGGGGCGAACGGCCACCGGGTGCTGCGCTACGCCGGCGCGGTGGTGCTGACGGCCAAACGGAATCAATTCGAGGCCGGATTCCGCCCGCAGTTCGGTCTGCAACAAAGCATTCCGGACAACCGCTTCTGGTACATCCAGATGAGCCGGACGTTCTAGACGGCCTACTTGCGGTAGGCCCAGCGCGTGGCTAGAACGAACCAGAAGAGCGTCATCAATTCGACCTGGCGGAGGAAGACTTCGCGCGCCATGTTGCCAGTGAAGAACGACCACGACGCCCACAGGCAACCGATCAGGCAAAAGATTGCGGCAGCCAGCAATGCGTGCTTCAACGTCCCATCCTCCTCAGGACCGCATACGCAATTGCGGCGATGAACCAGCACGGCAGCCACCGGTAGAACAGGTGCATGGGCAGCACCCAGGCCACCGCCAGCGTACCGATCCAAACCAGCAGCGCACGCCAATTCAACAGCACACCTTTCGTCTCGCCGAGATACTTAGTCACCCCCAGCATTGGTAGAATCCAGTGTTCCGTGAACACGATCGCCCCGACCGGCATCAGAATCAGGCCGTAGATGGCAACGTAGTCGAGCAGTTTCAGGAAGAAAACCGGCAGGCAGGCAAGGGCCGTGGTCACTGCCCCGCAGGCGAGTGTGATCTTCCAGCGAGGCCAGTTCGGCGTCACCGATTGAATGGCCAGACCGGCGCGGTAAAGCGTCGGGTTCGCTGTCGTCCACCCAGCCAGCACCACGGCGAAGACGCCCGCCATGCCCACCGCCTCGTACGCCATCCGGCCTGGCGTCATCTCGCGGCCGACCGCGGCCACCATGATGCCTGAACAGAGCCACGCCAGAAAGTGGCCAGGATAGATGCCGGTGGCCGTGAATAGCCCGTACCACGGCCGCTTGGCAAAGCGAAAAAGCGCCATGTCGCTGAGCCCGATGTGCATGGCCAGATTGCAGAACCAGGCAAAAAACGTGATCTGCCAGAAGCCATACTGCTCCTGGCCCGGGACGGGTTGCCCATTCCAGACTTTGGTGGAAAGCACATTCCACAGATTCGACATGTCCGGAGCCACACCAAGTTTTGGCAGGGTCGCCAGAGCGCCGACCACGAAGATGACGAACATCCACGGGCTACATATGCCGGCAAACTTGGCCAGTGCCTCGAAGCCCAGGATCGCCATCAGCGTGAAGGCAACGCCGAGGGCCACGGCGATGGCCACCCAGCCCGCTGAGGTCGGCATAATCGAGCCGAGCGGCGTGGGCGGTAGTCCGACCAGATCGGCCAGAGCGGTGGCAGACACCGAGATCATCGCGCCGGCCAGGATGGCGTACAGCGCGGCATTGGCCACGTTGTAGATCATCATGAACCCTGGGCCGCCGATCTTGCGCAGGTACCAGTAGAGCGTCAGGCGAGTCCGCACGGCGATGGGCGCGCAGACGAAGGTCCACGACAGCACCGCCAGCAGATTGCCCAGCAGCAAACCGTAGATGAGATCCTTCGCGGCAACACCGTGGATGACAAAGAAGGCGCCAATGACAAATTCAGTGGCCGCGACATGCTCTCCAGCGAACAGGCCGGCAAACCGGCTGACGCCCTGCAAATGCGATTCGGCCACGGGTTCGCGGTCGAATTCGTTTAGTTGGTCCATGCGGGCCGCCAGGTCCGCCAATTTTGCCGCCACCGCTTCGCCTCCCGCTCTGGATCTGCGTACGCCTTAGGCGTAGCTGGCTCCGCCGCCCGCGTTCTTTGCCCCGCGTTCGGCAACGGCCTTCTCGAGATAACCGCTCTCGCGGAAGGCTTTCAACGGTTCGGGGGCCAGCCCCTTGGCTTGCCGCCACTCGCGCAACACAGGCCGGACGTCCGTAAAGAACGCCTCCCGCAGGCATTCCTCGCCGTCGATCAGTTCGGCCTTGGCCTGCGCTTTGGCGAGCGCCTCGTGATCCACCAGCACGGCCTTGAGGTACATCTCCTGGGCCGTCATGGCAGTCTGAATCATCTCTTCAATCTTGTTCTTCAGGTTGTGGCTTTGATCCACCATGTAAGCGATGTCGGGCTTTTTCCCGTTCTCCCATTCCCACAGGCAGATCTCGTGGAATATGCGGAAGACCTGGTAGGGATCGATTGAGCCGAGCGTAAGGTCGTCATCGGCATAGCGGCGATCATTGAAATGGAAGCCCCCGAGCATGTTCTCGTCGAGCAGCCAGGCGACGATCTGTTCAATATTCTGCGCCTGATAGTGATGGCCGGTGTCGACAAGCACTCTGGCCTTTTCTCCGGACGATTTCGCCATTAGGTAAGCCATGCCCCAATCGGCGATATCGGTAGCGTAGAAGGCCGGCTCAAAAGGCTTGTACTCAACCAACATTCGCGATGCGCCCGGCATGGCATCGTGGACCTGCCTCAGTCCCTGCTGGAACCATTGCTTGCGCGCACGGACCGAGCCGGAGCCGGGAAAATTCGTGCCATCGGCGAACCATAGCGACAGATCGCGCGAGCCGGTCCGTTTCTGAATCTCGACACAATCGAGAATGTGCCGGAGCGCCATCTGGCGGACCGCCGGGTCAGGATTGCCCAACGAACCATGCTTGTATTGCTGGTCCTGGAAGACGTTGGGATTGATGGCGCCGATGCGCACGCCCGCCTGGGTGGCGGCGGCCTTCACCGCATCGACATCGGCGGCGCCGCCGGCGAAATCCCAGAGTACGTGCATGGCGACGGTCGGGCAGCAGCCGGTGAAGCGGTTCACCTGGCCGGCATCGGCGATCTTCTCCTGGGTCGTGGTGGCCGCCGCAGGTTGAATGAACTTGCCAAAACGGGTCCCGGTGTTGGCGAATCCCCAGCTCGGCACTTCGATTGCGAAGGAGTCCAGCGCGCGAAAGGCGCGTTCCTGTTGAACGGATGGGAGTGACATAACGGCTTACTCGAACGAATCCTATCATGAACAGGCACCCCACCCCCGCCCAGGGCGACAGCACGGATATAGTGGTGTGAACCGGTTGAACGCCGCCAGGCGGGAAACCACTCTGGTTGACCAGGAGGGACCGAATGAAATTGACGGGTTTCATGTCCGGACCAAGCCGATGCCGGGCCATCAGCACCACCATGACGCTAGCCGTTTGCTGGACAATGGCCAGCGCCGCCGATCTCGCAAGCTGGTCGGCAACCGCAGCTGCAAAAGGCAACGGCGTCTTTCTGACCGGCGGCGTGCCCAAAGGCCCGATCACGGCGGTTGTCAACGGCGCGGCAGTGTCTGAACTGAAACCGGAGACCAACTACTTCAAGCGCGCCTCCTACCAGTTCCGTCTCGACCGCTCTGTGCGGGGCACAGCGTGGGTGAGCATCGGTTTTCTCGACAAGGGCTATGGTGTCATTACCCTCGGCGTTGAAGGCGGCGGTGTCTCGCAGGCCGAGGCTCGGAGCGCCATCGTTCTCAATTCAGGCAAGATCCGCCATGCCGCGTTCCGCCTGAACGGGACGCTCCAGGGCTCCATCAGGATCACCGGCTTGCGCTACCTGCACTCGCTCACGATAAGTGACACGGAGCCGGTAATCGAGCCGCTGCCGGGAATCAAACCCGCATTCACTCTGAAGAGACCCATGGATCTGGTCATCACGGCGGGCGCAGATGCGCCCTCTGTGGATGGACTGCCCGGCGCGCTGACGTATCTGAGAAACCAACTGCCCCTGATGAAGGCGCTCGGCTTCAACGGCATTGAAAGTTACGTGAAGTGGAACTTCGTCGAGCGTTCGCCGGGGGTCTTCGACTGGAGCTATTACGACGCCATTGTGGCCGAGGTCGAGCGCCACGGGATGAAGTGGTTTCCGCTGCTCATCGTCGGTTCGGCTTATGCCCTGCCCGACTGGTTCTATGAATCAGGAGAGAACGTGCCTTATGTCTGCCTCGAACACGGCAAGGCGATCGAGATTCCGTCCATCTTCGCAGGCACGCAGGACAAGTACGTGAAACGTTTCTTGAATGAGTTCGGTCGTCACTACGGCAACAACCCGGCTCTTCTGGGCGTCAGGCTGGGGCCGAGCGGCAACTATGGTGAGGCACAGTATCCGGCCACTGGCGCATGGGGATACAAGGGCCGGCCGCTCCATACTCACATTGGCTATTGGGTAGGCGACCCGGCCGCCAACCAGGACTTCCGCCGCTGGCTGAAGGACAAGTACTCGGGCATCGAGGCGCTGAACAGGGCCTGGCAGAGCGGCTATGCATCATTCGACGGCATAAAGACGTTTCTGCCCGTGACGGCTAATAACACCCGGATGCGGGTGGATTTCTCCACCTGGTATCTGGATTCGATGAGCCTCTGGTGCGAGAAATGGGCCGTCTGGGCGCGTGAGTCGATGCCGAAGACGTCGATCTACCAGTCGTCAGGGGGCTGGGGCGCTGTCGAGATCGGCACAGACTACGTGGCGCACAGCAAGTCGATGGCGAAGCTTGGCGGCGGCATCCGCATGACGAACGAAAACGACAGCTACCTGAACAACTTCGGCAATACGCGGCTCGCGGCCTCGGCGGCACGCTTCTATGGCGCCAAATGGGGCACGGAGCCGGCCGGATTCGGTTCGATGCGCGGAGTGGTCAACAGGCTGTACAACGCCATCACAAACGATGCCGAGCACTTGTTCTATTACGACGGCAACATCACCGGGAACGACCAGGCCATCGACGCGTGGCTCAACTTCGCACCGCTGCTCGATCGCCGCGCCAAGCCGAGAGCCGAAATAGCAGTCGTGTTCCCTGATACGGCGAACAAGATGCGTGACGATACGCTGCGCTACCTGCGCGCCTCGGCCTACTTGCAACGGGTTCATGCGATGCGCGAGGCGGTGGATTTCGACATGGTCAGCGAAGGAATGATTGCTGACGGGGCGCTGGACCGCTACAAAGTGCTGGTGATGGTGTGGGGCAACACGATGGAGAAAGCGGCCCTGGACAAGATCGGCGCATGGGTCGAACGCGGCGGAACCGTCTTTTTCCCTGACCGCGAACTGACGCGCGACGGCCTGCTGCAGGATCTCGACGGCGACACCAGCATCTACAAACGCTGGCGCGCGGGCCAGACAGGCAAGGGCCGCGCCATGCTGTTCGACCAACAGACCGAACCATTTGAGGCTTTTGTCAGATTCGTCCGCCATTCACTCGCCAAGGTGGAGTCGCTGAGTCCGGAGGTGCGCGAGGCCGCCGCGATGACCAAGCCGCAAGGCGCCTACTGGACCGTCATGGAAGATGGGCGCCTGGCGCTGCTGAATTATGACGACTCGCCCGCTGTGGTCCGCATTGGCGCCCGTCCGCCGGTCACCTTGGCTCCCTACACGATCTGGATGCCGGACAAGAAGAACGCGGTGCGGGCGCGCTGATCGAGGTCCTGCTCCACGATTAACGCCACACCCTTATGACGTACCAGGGGGTGGTGTGCTTACGCAGCACGACCCGGTAGCCATCCAGGATCTTCTCGGCTGTTTCGAAGGGCCCCATGGCCCGTCCGGCTCCATCGAGCGGGACGATCTCAAGGCGGGTCGACTTGCCCATGTTCGACAGACGGATGGCGCCGGTCACCGGTTCGATCAGCATCGGCCCGCTGCCGGTCTCGACCAGTGATGTGCGCGCCTGATTCCATTTCATGCCTGTGTTGGCAGTGCGGGCTCCCGTGGTCAGCAACAACTTCGTGCTTTCGCTGATTGGTTTGCTATCGAGGGAGACCAGCATCACCGAGGCGAACGGGTTGTCGAGGGACAGATTCAGATGTTTCAGCCGCACGGGCGTGTTGATTGTGAACCCTGCCGCGGACTCATATCGGGGTGAACTGACCGTCACCAACCCTTGCCCCTTGTCCATAGACCAGACAATTTCCTTTGTATTTGTGCGGTAGGGCGCCTTGGCCGAAGGCAGATTCGACGTCTTCGGGGCGTCAAAAGAGGCGATCCGGACGTCGTCCTGCAAGAACGCGCCTGGTTGTGCACCGGCTGTAAACAGCGGCGCGCCGGACGCGGGCTCGCGGATGGAATCGAGCACGGACGCCTGGGCGAGCGTCCGCGACACGGTCTTGCGCGAGGCGGCGACGTCGCCCCGCTGAAACACCAATGCGCCGGCAGCGAGCTGGGACATCTTGACCGGGTCCTGCCGGATGTCGAAGTGGCCCGGATAGCGGGAGTTCCAGTTCAACGCCGGCGAATGCTCGAAGCTGTACCAGAAGATAGCATCCCAGTCGAGGAACGAAGCGTAGGAAGCAAGCACCGGAATCATCTCGGCGGCGTATTCGTTTGGATACGGATGGTTCACTTCGGAGACCGTAAACGGCTTGCCCAGCACGGCCGAGCGATGCAGCGTGACGATTGTGGATTTCTCCGGCTCGTTCACCATCGGCGTGTTCCTGATCTCGAAGCCTGTCGTCTTGCCGTTGGCGTCGCGGGTGTAAGAGGGATGCTGCCAGTAGACGTGCGTATCCACCGCATCGAGTTTCGAGCTGGCTGACACAAGAGGATAGCTCGTGAAGGTCGATGCGTGGGCGGAGTTGGCGATCACGGGGACTTGAACTTTCAATTCGTTCTTCAGAAACGAACTCATCGACTGATAGAACTGGTCCTCCAGCCCAACATAGAAAGCCGCCTCCGTGCGGAACCGTAACGCAGAGGCCGCCTTGAACTGTGCGGGCGCCAACCGAGGCAACGGCTGAGAGGTCGCGACTCCCGCCTCTTTGCGGATGGCTTCAACATCGGCTGTCTTCACCGATGAGGCGAGATACTTCTGATAGAGCGCATCGAGATCGCGGGCATAGGAATCCGGGATGTCGCGCCACGTCGGATCCTGCCCGGTCTTGGGCGGGTCGCCCTGCAACCGGCCTCTTGCCCAGTATTCGATCAACGAGTTCTCGTTCACCAGTTCGACCAGGGCCACCCCCGGCTCATTGCGGTATTCGTTGCCTGTGTACGGATTTTTGTGCGTCAGGTAGAGGCTGGCGAATTCCTTTTGCAGTTCGATCATGCGCGGGTCGAACAGAGTCACGGCCTTGCCGAAGCCAAGTTGGTCGGTGTCCTTCACGCCGTCGCCGGCCTGGAAGGCCCGCGCCACGTTGAGGTTGAGATCTACGTAGATGCCGCGCTTCTTCAGCTCCGAGACGAAGAAATCGAACCGGTCCAGCATGTCGGGCGACAGGTGCCGCGAGTCGGGAAAGGACGCGTCGATCAGGCCGCCGGGCGTGCGCCAATCGTGATGATGGATGCGGGCACAGTTGACGCCGAAGCGAGCCAGATGCGCCGCCACGGCCGGGGCAAACTCCTTCTCGGGAAACGATGCAGTGAATGAGAAGTTCACGCCCCAAATGCGAAGACGCTTCCCCGCCCCGTCGGCCAGGTGGCCGTTAAGCACCTTGACGAAGCCGTTTTTGCCCGCCGGCGCATCGAGCAGGAAGCTGACGTCGGCCTGGAACGGACCTTCGGCGTTCCAGATCATCTCGAAGGGTTCCAACCTTGGCGTCTGAACGCCAGGTTGGGCCGCCAGACTCAAGGCCACGAGTGACAGGAAGACAGCGACTCGGAGGAGCATTGCCCCCATCATATGCCAGCAGGCATCTTAGCCACGCCACGCCCTTCGTGGCGCAAATGCATCAGAAGACGAAGGTCGCGCTACGTGCGTGTCCGCGGCGTCGCCCGGATTCGGGTGATCTCAGCCAGCATCGTCTTGACTCGATCCGGGTGCTTGGCGGCTAGATCGTTCTTCTCGCCGATATCCTCGGCGAGATTGAACAACTGCGGCGATTCGTTGTTGCCAAGTTCGTTACCAGTCAGGTTCGACTTCGGGCCCTTCCGGGCCTCGATCACCTTCCAGTCGCCCTGAATCAGCGACAGCCCGCCGGCGTGTTCCACCAGGTGGTCGCGTCCCTGTTTCGATTGGCCCAGCAATGCCGGCAGCACGTCGAAGCTGTCCGGGGCGGCGTCCTCGGGCAGCTTCTGACCGGCGAGTTCCGAAAACGACGAGAGCAGATCGATCTGGCTGACCAGCGCATTCGACATCCCCGGCTTGATTTTGCCCTTCCAGCTCACCATGAAGGGTACGCGCGTACCGCCATCAAACATCGAGTACTTGCCGCCGCGCAGCGGGCCCGCCGGACGATGGCTGCCTAACTTCTCCACGGCCTCATCCTTGTAGCCGTCATCGACCACGGGACCGTTGTCGCTCGAAAAGACGACGAGCGTGTTGTCCATCAGACGGTTGCGTTCCAAAGTGTCAAGCAACTGCCCTACGGACCAATCAAGCGACAAGATGGCGTCACCCCTTGGTCCCATGCCCGAGCGTCCGGCGAAGCGCTTGTGCGGCACGCGGGGTACATGGATATCGTGCGTCGAAAAGTAGAGGAAGAATGGACTCGCCTTGTGGCTATTAATGTAGGCGACGGCCTTCTCCGTGATGCGGTCGGCAATTTCCTCGTCTACCCAGCGCGCTGCCTTGCCACCGGACATGTAGCCGATCCGGCTGATGCCGTTGACAATCGTCATGTCGTGGCCATGGCTCGGGTGAACCTTCAGCAACTCGGGATTGGCCTTGCCCGTCGGCTCGCCACCGATCGGCTTGGCGTAGTCCACTTGAATCGGATCCTTCGGATCCAGGCCAACCACGTGTCCGTTTTCGACAAATACGCAGGGCACCCTGTCGCCCGTGGCCGGGATCAGAAATGAATAATCGAAGCCGATATCTTTAGGCCCGGGCTTGATCTCACCGTTCCAATCAAGGTTGCCCGCGCCCAGGCCCAAGTGCCACTTTCCGACCACGCCAGTCTGGTAGCCGGCATGCTTGAGCATGGCCGGCAGAGTGTAGCGGCCAGGTTCGATGATCATCCGCGCATCGCCCGGCAGCACTCCGGTGCCCTGCTTGCGCCAGGCGTATTCGCCGGTGAGCATGGCATAGCGCGACGGGGTACAGGTTGCCGAAGGAGAATGAGCGTGCGTGAAGCGGATGCCGGTTGCGGCCAAGTGGTCGATGTTGGGCGTCTTGACGCGCTCAGCGCCGTAGCAGCCGATGTCGCCATAGCCCAGGTCGTCGGCATACATGAAAACGATGTTGGGCGACTGGCCGGCGGCATATCCGCGGCTCTTCGAGACAAGCGGCAAGGCGGAGGACAGAAACTGGGTCCGGGTCATTCGCATGGCGTCAATCTTCAACGGACCTTGGCGACATACGGGTGTGCGGCCTCCGCGTCTTCTTGGCCCGTCTACAGATTAGCGCAGTAGCAGCAGCGACGAGATGAGCGTCATCGCCACGACCAGAATCTCGAATGTCTTCGGCGCAATGTGGCGCACCACCCAGCGCCCGGCCAGAGCGCCGGCCACGACGGCAGGGACCATCATCAGGTCGTAGGTGAGCGACGGCCGCGTGATGATGCCGTGGTAGAGGTAAACTGGGACCTTGGTCAGGTTGACGAAAAAGAAGAACCACGCGCCAGTGGCGATGAACTCCTCTTTCGACAAACGCTTGCTCAACAGATAGAGGTTCATCACCGGACCGGCAGCGTTGGCGACAGTCGTCGCAAACCCCGCCAGTCCGCCATAGAGCACCGGATGCGGGTGGACATCGATGCCTTTCCTGACGTGCTGCCGCCACAAATAGACAGCCATCATCGCCAGGACGATCAATGCGACCATCGGCCGGATGTAGCGCTCATCGAGGTTCAATGCCAGCGCGCCTCCGGCGAGCCCGAGCAGCACCCACGGCGCGAGCGAGAACAGTTTCCAGGCCGAGGCGTGCTTGCGCCAGTAATAGACCGCAAACAGGTCAGCCGTGATCAGGACGGGCAACAGATAACCCGCGCTGTAGCGGGCGTCTCCGATAGCGAAGACCATCAGCGGCACCACCATCGCGCCCAGGCCCGGCACGCCCGTCTTGGCGACGCCGACGAAGAAGGCGCAGGTCGCGCCGAGCATCCATTGCCATGATTCGAGATGGGGCATTCTGGCGGACTACTTCTTCCTGAACGGGTTCTCGTACCAGACCACGCCCAGGTTCGAGATCTCTTCGCATGTGATCGCATCGAGATCTCCGTCTCCATCGACGTCATACATCTCGACCAGGTCGAACTTCACGCCCTGCCCGCCCGAAATATCGTGCGTCACCCATTTGCCGCCTTCGAGTTTCAAGTAACCCACCCCCACCGTGCCGCCCTTGGTCTGCTCGCAGGTGAATACGATCTCCTTCCGATTGTCCCCATCGAGATCGGCCGCCCGGACGGACTTCGCGGTTCCTGTCTTCGCGTCCATCGGGATCGACTGCGTCTCCCACTTCAGCCCCGACTTGTCGAGGCGGCGGAACCAGAGGATCTCGCGCGGCTTTGTCGCCGCCAGGATGTCTTCGAACCCGTCTCCGTCGAGATCGGCCGCGTCAAGGAACATCACCTCGCGGCCGGCGGCGCCGATCAGATGTTCAGTCCATGGCTTGGACTGGTCGAGCGGGTTCTTCAGCCAGAACACCCCGCTGCGCGCGCCCTTGCGGTCGCTGAACAGAACGTCCTCGATGCCGTCGTCATCCATGTCGCGGGCGATGATCGACATGATCCAGCCCGCTGGCCTGAGCGCGTGCCACTTCCAGTCCGCCAGTTGCCGGTATTTCGCCGACGCTTCAAACCAGCCGAGCTCGGCGTCCTTGTTCTTGCCGCCCGCGACGAGATCGACTCCGAACCGGCCGTCCACCTGCATCGGCGTGGCGAACATCCATTGAAAGCGGTTCGCCGACGCGGGCAGCGGTTCCATCTTCCACGCCCCTTCGCGCGTCGCCTGGCGCGGACCCCAGTGAACGAACATCGAGCGCGTCTTGCCTTCAGCGGAACTCACGACATCCATCGCGCCGTCCGAGTCGAGATCGACGAAAACCGCGTCCTCGACCGAAGGAACCTCGCCAACCGTCACCCGCGGCCACTGCATCCGGACGCGCTGCGGCTCTGGCATGAACACGACGCGAACCACGCCGCCCTCTTCCCAGCCCGTGACAATGTCGGGCAGCCCGTCATGGTTGACGTCGGCCAGTCGGACGCCGTCAGCGCCCACCGACGAATTGTCGATCGTGTGCCGGACCCAACCCCTGGGCGGCTCCTGGGCAAGGCTCACCAGGAGAAGGCAGGAAACACTCAGTGCGGCGGTCAGGAAATGCTTCATGGACGGTGCTTCCATTGTCGCCGAGGGCGGCCACATCAGGTGAACGTGAAACAGCTCAAACCGGCTTGCCCTTGGCCACTTGGCCGGGAAGCAGGAAAGTCTTGGGGTAAGCACCCTTCCCGCATAGCTTGAAAGAGCCGAAATCCTTGTACCAATCAGTCTCCGGCACCTCGGGCCTGGTTTCGATCCACTGCCTCAGAATGTTCAGGTCACCAATGCTGATCGACCGATCATGAAGCCTTTCGATCAGATGTCCCCGCACCTTGGCGGGCAGCCGATCCCAACTCTCGATCTGGGGCATCAGCCACCAAAGACCATGCGGCCGAGTTCATCGCCAAGGCGCTTCACCTCTTTGGGATCGGTTGCGCCACGGAACCGTTCGGCAAGGGAGAAAAAGGTCTCCTGCTTCTTCTGTTCAGCGTCGAGGCCGCTCTCGATCAGCTCGACCAACATCCGGTTGGCGCTGAGACGCCGGGACTTGGCGAGCGAGCGCACACGCGTCGCGGTCGTGGCCGGCAGGCTCACGCTTTGCCGCACCGGCACCGTCTTGGCCTTCATGGAACCATTATGCACCAGAATGGTGCACAACACACAGCCGACGACAGGTTGGCGGCGGTTACCGTAACTGCTTGTTGAAGAACTCCACCGTCCTCTGCCACGACAGTTTCGCCGCCGCTTCGTCGTAGCGCGGCGTGGTGTCGTTGTGGAAGCCGTGGTTGGTGTTTTCGTACGTGTAAGCGGTGTAGGGGATGCTGTTCGCCTTCAGCGCCTCTTCATAGGCCGGCCAGCCGGCGTTGACGCGCGTATCGAGACCTGCATAGTGGATCAGCAGCGGCGCTTTGATCTTGGCCACGTCGGCGGCCGGGGGTTGGCCACCGTAATAAGGAACGGCGGCCGAGAGATCGGCGCCCATCAGCACGGCCAGCGTGTTCGCCATGGCCCCGCCGAAGCAGAAACCGACGACCCCGACCTTGCCATTCGAATCGGGCCGGTTCTTCAGCCAGTAAGCGGCGGCGACAAAGTCGGCGGTCATCTTGTTGCGGTCCACCTTGGGGAAAATTGTGCGCGCCTGATCTTCGTCGCCCGGATAGCCACCCACACTGGTCAGCCCGTCGGGCGCATAAGCAAGGAACCCGGCGGTCGCCAGACGGCGGGCGACGTCCTCAATATACGGGTTCAGGCCGCGGTTCTCATGGACCACGAGGACGGCCGGCAACTTCCCAGCCGCCTTGGCTGGGCGGGCAAAGTGGCCCTTGATCGTCCCGTTGCCCTTGGGCGAATCGACCGAGACGGTCTCGACGACGATCCGTTTGTCATCCTTTGGAACCTGTTGCGCCAGGGCGAAGTTCGGCGTCAGACTTTCGAGGATGGCGGCGGCGGTGAGCCCGCCAACGGCGTACTTCTGGGCGCCGTCGAGAAACTCGCGGCGGCCGATGTCGCCGTGGACGAACTTGTCGAACAGGTCAAGGACTGGCTGCGGATAGTCGGATGCGTGTTTGCGTTCCATGAGTGGACCTCTTCGGCATTCGATGAGTGCGGAACACGATCGGAGTCAGGGAAGTCGATAATTGTGTCTGGAGTTCTACTGCTTATGAAAACCACACGGCGGGAGTTTGGCGCGCAAGCGGCCGCGGCGGCGGTGGTCACGCAAACATCTGCGGCTGCCACTGCGGCCATCGACATCGGCGGAAGACGGGAGTTGTTTATCGACGACTTCCTCATTGACCGGATGCAGGGGGTCCGTCTCGAACTTGGCCGGCCGGTCGACGCCGGCGTCGCGATCCGGTTTGACAAGCCCTGGGAAGGCCCGTTCAGCGCCTATACGACCGTGGTCCACGATGGCGGCATCCATCGCATGTATTACCGCGGCGTTCCCGAATCGGGCAAAGACGGCAATGAAAGCGAAGTCACTTGCACGGCTGAGTCCAATGACGGAATCACCTGGCGGCGGCCGGAGCTGAGTCTCTACGACGCGAGGGGTACGAAGCCGAATAATGTCATCCTGGCTGGTCAGGCGCCGCTAAGCCACAACTTCAGCCCGTTCCTCGATGCGCGGCCCGGCGTTCCACCGTCAGAGAGATACAAAGCTCTGGCTGGGATCCATAAAACAGGTTTGGTCGCTTTTGTTTCAGCCGACGGCCTAGCCTGGCGCAGGCTCCGCGACCAGGCAGTCTTCCCTTCTCCCGATAGGTTCTCGCTCGATTCGCAGAACGTCTCGTTCTGGTCTGAGTCCGAAGGCCGTTACCTGCTCTACTTCCGCACCTGGAAGCAGATCGGCAAGACAAACTACCGCTGGGTCTCCCGCTCGACCAGCCAGGACTTCGTCAACTGGTCCAAGCCCGAGGAAATGGACTTCGGTTCGGCACCGCCCGAACACCTCTATACCAGCCAGACTTCGCCATACTTCCGCGCTCCGCATATCTACATGGGCATCTGCGCGCGCTTCATGCCTGGGCGCCAGGTGCTCACCGAGGATCAGGCGCAAGCCGTGGGCGTCGATCCGAAGTACTTCAAGGACTGTTCCGATGCCGTCCTCATCACGACGCGCGGCGCCGCCAGCTACCGCCGCCAGTTCATGGAAGCCTTCCTGCGGCCAGGAGTCGGTTGGGAGAACTGGGTTTCACGGTCGAACTACCCGGCCCTGAACTTGGTCCAGACCGGCCTCTCCACCATGTCGTTCTATGTCAACCGAAACTACGGCCAGCCGACGTCCTATCTCCGCCGCTATGAGTTGCGGCTGGACGGCCTCGCGTCGGTCCATGCCGGTTACGCGGCCGGCGAACTGTTGACCAAACCACTCCGCTTCCAGGGCGCGAAGCTCGAGTTGAACCTCTCCACTTCGGCGCCGGGCGGCGTGCGCGTCGAGGTCCAGGATGCCGCTGGCTCTCCCTTGCCCGGCTTCTCGCTGGACGACTCAATTGAACTGATCGGCGACGAAATCGCGAGAGTCCACACTTGGAAGGGCGCTGACAGCCTGGCAAGTCTCGCAGGGAGAGCCGTCCGCCTCCGCTTTCTCATAAAGGACGCCGACCTCTACTCGTTCCGCTTCACGGCATAAGACAAAGGGAACGGAAACCCGGCCCCGCCGGGGTCCGTCCCTTTGAGTAGCTTGCAGCAACTGGTTGCCGTCAGTTGACGACGAGTTCGTTGTTCACCGCAAAGGCGCCGGGGATGCCATTCGCCAGGATGCCCGCCAGGTTGCGGTCACCCTCGTTGGACACCGTGCCCTTCAGAGTCAGCGTCCCGTTCTCCACGATGAAGTGGATCGGCGGCTGCGCGCCCCAACTGTACCGGCTCAGAACAGGATTGCCGAAAATCGTCCTGACAAACGCAAGCCTAAGCCTGTCATCATAGAGCGATAACGGCAAAACATGGATATGATTATCCACTGTTGTTACCCCAGGTAGCCCCTTCACAACGCGTTCGGCCTGGGTCTTGAGCGTGGGCCGGCTGACCTCGCCCAGCAGCGTCACCTTGTCGCCATCCACCCTGAAAGCAAGGTGGTCAAAGATACCATAGTAAGGCAGCATCACTAACTCGTGCCTCACCTTCTCCGAAAGCGTCCCAGCGCTCCCTAGAGGAGTTACCGGATTGGTTTGCGCAAAAGCGGAGACCGCCAGCGCCGTAATTGCCAACAGCTTCACGCGAATCCCGTTTTTCATATTTCGTCTCCTGCCCGTAAGATGGATGACGATTGAATCTGGTTTCACTGTCCTGCTGGAAATTTCTGGCGACACCCAGGTGGCTGCCGGGCGGCAGCCCAGGTTACCAGGCGAGCAGTTCTTCGGCCGCAGCCTGGATGTCGGATGCCTGCGGCAGGATCGCATCCTCCAGGTTTGGGGCATACCCCACCCAGGTATCTAGCGCCGCCACCCTGCGCACCGGTGCATCGAGCGATTCGAACAGATCCGACGCGATCCTCGCCGCGATCTCCGCCCCATAGCCGAAGCTCAGCGTGTCCTCATGCACAATCAGCGCCCGTGACGTCTTCCGCACCGACGCGGCGATCGCGTCCATGTCGAACGGCGCCAGCGACCTCAGATCCAGGATCTCGATCGACACATCGGGCCGCGCCCGCTCAATCAGCGACGCGGCGTAGAGCGATTTCTGCACTGTCATGCCATACGTGACGATCGTCAGGTTGTCGCCCGGTTTCACCACCCGCGCCCGCCCAAACGGAACGGTGAAATCCGGCCCCGGGTGCTGCGACCGGTTGTACGGCTCGCGGTACAGCCTCTTGTGTTCGAGAAACAGCACCGGATCATCGCATCGGATCGCCGTGCGCAACAACCCGCACGCATCGAGCGCGGTGGACGGCATCACCACCCGCAACCCGGGGATGTGCGTGAACGCCACCTCGCCCGACTGCGAATGGTAGATCGAACCGCCATTCAGATATCCGCCGATCGGCACCCTGATCACTACCGGCACGGACCACCCGTTATTCGACCGCCATCGGATACTGGCCAGCTCATCGCGAATCTGCATCATCGCCGGCCAGATGTAGTCGAAAAACTGAATCTCGACCACCGGCTTCATGCCCCGCGACGCCATACCCAACGCCCGCCCTACGATCGCCGCCTCGGCGATTGGTGCGTTGAAGCATCGGCGCGAGCCGTGCTTGGATTGCAGCCCGTGGGTGACCTTAAAGACGCCACCCTTGCCCTTGACTTCGCCCAGATGCTCATCGCGCGAACAATCGGCGACATCTTCTCCGAAGACCACCATGTTCGGGTTGCGCCCCATCTCCTCGTCGAGCGTGCGGTTGATCTCGTCGATCATCGTCCGCGGCTCGCCGCTGAACACCGGCGTCGACTCGAATGCGACCGAACCCGGATCGATGTCCGGGCTATAGAGGAAATGCAGCGCTGTGGACTTCTCCGGTGGCCGCTCCCGCAACACTCGTTCGGTGATCTCCTGGATCTCCAGATCGATCTCGCTGTTCATCCGGTCCAGCGCCACCGGATCGAGCAACCCTTCTTTCACTAGCCATCGCGGAAACGTCTCCACTGGATCGCGCAGCGCCTCGGCCTCGCGTTCCGGCTTGGTCTTGTAGAAGGTCTCATCGTCGGAAAGCGAATGCGAGTACGGCCGAGTACAGTGCGCGTGAACCAGGGCAGGTCCATGGCCCTCGCGGACATGAACTGCCGCGTCCTGGATCGCAGCGACCGAATCCAGAAAGTCCGAACCATCGCACTCGGCAATGAGCAGGCAGGGGAAGCCGCTCAGCAGCGCCGAGATCTTGCCGCCCGGCGTTTGGTATTCCACTGGCACGCTGATGGCGTAGTGGTTGTCCTCGACCAGATAGAGCAGCGGCAGCTTCCTCAGGCACGCGGCGTTGATCGACTCCCAGAACTCGCCCTCGCTCGTCGCCCCGTCACCCGTGGTGACAAGCGTGACCTCGTCTGATCCGGCGTTCAGGTAGCCCGACGCCTCGGCACATCCGGCCGCATGCAGGAACTGCGACCCCGTCGGCGACGAACCCGTGAAGATGTGTAGCTCCGGACTCGACCAGTGCGACGGCATCTGCCGCCCGCCCGATTGCGTATCCGCCGCCGCGCCCACGCTTTGCAGCAGCATCATCTCGGGCGTGATGCCCAACGCCAGCGCCAGCCCCCGGTCCCGGTAATACATGTGGAACCAGTCGTGCCCCGGCCTCAAAACCATCCCGGCTGCTGTTTGTATCGCTTCGTGCCCGGCACCCGAGATCTGGAAAAAGATCCGGTTCTGGCGCTTCAGCAGGACTTCCCGGTCGTCTAGCCGCCGCGACGTCCGCATGTTGCGGTAGGCACCGATCAGGGCCTCTCTGGATAGGCCCCGATAGTGGCTGTTCTCGGCGATATTTGACACGGACTTGGCGATGGCCATTCCCAGGTGGTCCAAACAGACCAGTTTAACCGATGATGCAGCCAATCGGCCGGATTCGGGTGATCTCGCGGCGCAGCCGGAGTATAGTGCGAGTCAGACAGCAAGGAATCTGCCCCTATGGCTCGAATCACTCCAAGCCGCTATGAAATCCTGGCGGAGCACTACGACGACATCTTCGTCTTTGCCAACCCCTGGCGCGAGGAGGCTCGTGAACGAATGCTCGGCCGGATACTCAAACGCGCCCGATCCTGTTGCGATCTGGCCTGCGGCACCGGAGCCACCGCGGTCGCGCTGGCCAAGCGCGGGCTGAAGGTCTATGCCGTCGACCTCTCGCCCACCATGTGCGAACTTGCCCGGCGCAAAGCGCAAAGGGAGAATGTCGGAATCACCGTGATCGAGGCCGATATGCGGCGTTTCCGTCTCCCAGAGAAGGTGGACGTGATCACCTGCGAGTTCGACGCGATCAACCACGTCCCCCTCAAGTCCGACCTCGCCCTTGTCGCCCGTGCCGCGGCCCGTGCCCTCAAGCCCGGCGGGCACTTCTACTTCGACGTCAACACCCGCCTCGCCTTCGAGGAGGTCTGGCCGCTCACCTGGTTTCTGGAACGGCCCGGTCTGGCTCTGGTCATGCACGGCGACTATGACGCCCATGGCGGCAAAGCTTGGACCACGGCCGAGTTCTTCATCCGCGAAGGCGGTCTCTGGCGCCGGCACAGTGAGCGGGTCGAGGAGGTCTGCTGGACCCCGGCCGAAATCCGCGATGCTCTCACCCGCGCCGGATTCGATCGCATCTCTGCCCGCGATGCCCTGCCCTTCTTCGGCAGCGACGCCCTGGTGCGCCGCGGCCACCGCACCATTTACCTCGCGCGCCGAGTCCTCTGACCGGATGCAGGGTTCGCTAAAACCCACACCGCTTGCTGACGCTCACCGCTCTGATCACAGCCACGTCCGTCAGGGAGTCCCCATGGCCCTGTGGGCCTCTGATGGCGATGAAAGCCGCGTCGCAGCGCCTGGAACCTCGAACGCAGAGAGTCGCGATGGCCCCGTTGGGGCCACCAAAGGTGATGAAAATACAACCCCCTGCTCACGGAGTCCGCGAACGGAGAGAGCGGGTCCCGGGGGTGTTTCTCGACTGAGCGGATGCCTGTCCGAGCTCGCGAATGGCGGTCAGGGAACTCGCCGCCTGCGCCTGATCCGGCCTCGTCCTCCCCCCTTCGCTACAATGAAGTTTCTCCTACCACCATGTACGACCTTTCCTTTTTCCGCGCCAATCTCGACATGATCGCCTCGCGGCTCGCCGCCCGCGGTTTCGCGCTCGATGCCGAGGATTTCAGGGGCATCGATGCCCGCCGCCGCGCCGCCCTCACCGAAGTCGAAACACTCAGCGCCCAGCGCAACGCCGAGAGCATGGAGATCGGCAAGCGCAAGAAAGCCGGCGAGGATACGGAGGAGTTGCAGGCCCGCGTCCGCGCCATCGGCGACCGCATCACCGCCCTCCGCGAACAGACCAATCTGCTCGACGACGAATTCCGCCAGCACATGGCCTCGATCCCCAACCTGCCGCACGAATCTGTCCCCGCGGGCAAGGACGAGACCGCCAACGTCGAAATCAAGCGGTGGGGCGAGCCTCGCAAGTTTGACTTCGAGCCCAAAGCCCATTGGGACATCGGCCCGGACCTCGGTATCCTCGACTTCGAACGCGCAGCCAAGATCACCGGGGCCCGTTTCGCCGTCTACTTCGGCCAGGGCGCTAAGCTCGAACGCTCCCTGATCAACTTCATGCTCGACCTCCATACTCGCGAGCACGGCTACACTGAGGTCCTGCCGCCCTTCATGGTCAATTCGGCCAGCCTGTTCGGTACCGGCCAGCTACCCAAGTTCGCCGAGGACCTGTTCAAGATCGAGAAGTTCGACTTCTGGCTCATCCCCACCGCTGAGGTGCCCGTCACCAATTTGTTCCGCGAAGAAACCCTCGACGCCGCCCAGTTGCCCATCCGCTTCTGCGCCTACACGCCCTGCTTCCGCAGTGAAGCCGGCGCCTATGGCCGCGATGTCCGCGGCATCATCCGCCAGCACCAGTTCCAGAAGGTGGAGCTGGTCAACTTCACCACGCCCGAAACAAGCTACGAAGAACACGAGCACCTCACCCGCAGCGCCGAAACCGTTCTCGAACGCCTGGGCCTGCCTTACCGCCGCGTCGTTCTCTCCACCGGCGACATGGGCTTCTCGTCCGCCAAGACCTATGACCTCGAAGTTTGGATGCCCGGCCAGAACGCCTATAAGGAGATCAGTTCCTGCTCGAACTTTGAGGCCTTCCAGGCCCGCCGAGCCGGCATTCGCGTCAAGATGGGCAAGAAGAGCGAGCCGCTGCACACGCTCAACGGCAGTGGTTTGGCGATCGGCCGAACCTGGGTGGCGATTGTCGAGAACTACCAGCAGGCCGACGGCACAGTCGTCATCCCCGACGCTTTGCGCCCCTATCTCAACGCCGAGCGGATCACAAAACAAGGCGTTTTGGGTTGATCCAAGGCTCCGGTCACATCGTTAAGAAAAATCTTTTGCGCAGTCTAAGCCCTTCTAGGTGAACGCGATAGTGCGCCAACCGGCACTCCCCCTGCCTCGCAGGTTCGTCTTGTCTGTATAGCGTTGAGTCGGTGGCGGATGTGCAATCGCGTCCGCGGATTTCGATAAGGAAGCCGACTCGTATGATGAGCAAAAACAGAACTCTGGCCGGACTGGCGCTGGCCGTCCTTTTCTCGGCGGGTGCCCACGCGGCCCCTCCATTGACCCTGGTCCAGGACAGACTTTTCAAGGCCGACGGCACGGCGTTCAACGGTTCGGCCGTCATCTCCTGGCATAGTTTTGTGGCCTCTGACGGGTCTAATATCCCTCAGAATACGGTCACCATCCAGATCAATGGCGGCATTCTCAACACCCGCCTCGTCCCCACCACCAACGCCTCCACGGGCGCTTACTACACCGTCCGCTTCAACGCCGACGGCAAAACCCAGTTCACCGAGACCTGGGCCGTGCCGCCCAGCGCCTCGGCGCTTCAGGTCCGCCAGGTCCGGCTCGACTCGCCTCCCGGCGTCACCGTCACGCCCCCTGCCAGCTTGATCCAGATCTCCGATGTCACCGGACTAGCCGAAGCCCTTGTCGAACGCCCGCTCAAGGCGCTCGCCTATCGCACCGGACGCGCCGCCATCATCGATTCGAATGGCGATCTGGCTGGCGCGTCCGGCATAGCCACCGATTGTGTCCGTGTCGACGGCACCTCGGGCCCCTGCGGCTCCACCCAGTTCGTGCCCGTCTTCGTCGATATGGAGACGCCCGCCGGCCTGATCAATGGCGTCAACCTCATCTATACGCTCAACCAGACGCCCAGCCCGGCATCCAGCCTCCACCTGTTCCGCAACGGCATCCTCCAGCGGGCCACCGTGGATTACGTCCTGAACGGCAACGCCGTCACCTTCCTCAGCGTCTCCACGCCCCAGACCGGCGATCAGTTGCTCGCAAGCTATCGCACTGGGCTGTAGGGCGTTTCCCGTGCGGCCCCGCGGCGTCAAGCACGTCCGCGCACCCATTGGCACGCCCCGGGGGTACGGGGGTACCCCGTCGCTGCGAGACCCAGGACTTGGGTCCCAGCGGCCGGCCTGCCAAGCGGGTGTCAACCGGGGCGATTCTTATCACCCATTCAGGTGAAGTCCCCCTCTATGCCGTTTATCCCATCTCGACGATAGATGATCATGACACCAATCCTCGCCTGGCTTCTGCTCTGCATTTCCCTTGTCATCTTCGTGGCCTCGGCGCGCGGGCTCAGCGACGAGGATCTGCTGGCCAAGTCACGCCGGCGCAGACGCGGCTGAGTTCTTCGCGGGTGCAGTCAGGACCTCCGCCTGATCGTGCCCGCCAATCCGTTTAGGACTGCGATCGCCAGGAAGTTGCACGCCGCCAGCACGAACACCCATCTCACCCCTGCCGCCTCCGCCAGTTGACCCGCCACCCACGGCAGCAGCATCCCACCCGCCAGCGCCACCGTGAACAGGATCCCGAATACTGTCCCCGAGTGCTCCTTGAACTCCGTCCCGGCGATCCCCAGCATCGTCGGGAATATCCCGGACAGCGCGAATCCCGTCACCACGATCCCCACCACCGCCATCCCCACGCCCCCCGCGCGTCCCACCATCGCCGCGCCGCACGCCGCCAGAAGCGCGCACATCAGAATCACTTTGTGTCCATCGAACCTCGGCAGCAGCCGGCTCAACGCTACCCGCGCCGCCATGATTGACGCCCAATAGGCCGCCAGTGCCACCGAAGCTTCCTGCACATCCAACGATAGTTCCCGGGTCAAGAACGTAGTGAAGTATCCGCTGAGCAAAAACTCGTTACCTGACTGAAAAAACAACAGAAACGCCATTGCCAGGACCACCGGCATCTTCAGGAATCGCGGCATTTCGCCCATCGGGAGCTTCGCCGGCTGCTTCGGCGCCGGAAAACGCAGCGCTGCCGCGAATCCTCCCGACCCCAGGCACAGCGCCGCGCACCCCATCAGCAATCCGTCCACCCCAAACCACGCCATCATCGACCCGATGCTGAACGGCAGCAGGAGCGCCCCGAATCCAAAGAACACGCCCAGCAGGTTCAGCGCCGCGCCCTTTTTGCCCGGATCGTCGTGCAGGTCCGCCACCAGCGTATTCGTCGCGCCGTTCAGTGCCCCTCCGCCCACCCCCAGCATCACGACGGCTGGAAACAGAGTGGCGAACGCGACCGCCCGCGCGATCAGCACCAGCGCCCCCGCCACCAGCACCGGCCCCAGAGCCAGTGGAGCCTTCATCCCGAACCGGTCCATCAGGACGCCCAATACCAGGCTGGTGACGAGCATCGCGAAGTTCATCACCAGAAACAGCGTCCCGATGTCGCCCAGCGTAAACGTCAATCGCGCTGCCAGCGACGGTAACACCGCCCCCAGCAGCGCGAACATCACGCCGCAGACGAACATCCCCGCATACGCCGCCCCGCTCAACCGGCCCGCAGACGGCATGTCGTCGTTTCGTTCCGGGCTCATCAGCCGATCACAGGGTCCGGACCGCGCTCGTACCACTTCTTCGCGTACTCATCGAACACCCGGAAATTGTGGTCTTTCGTCACTCCCGTGACGTTCGGCGACACGAACGTCATCAGCGGATAACCCTGGCCTGCGAGCGCCGCGCCCGTCTCAGCCACCAGCGCCATGGCGATAAACACCGCCGCCATCGTCGACCCGGCCGCCACCTTCTCCAGTCTCCCCACATCCACCTGTGAGTCTTCAGGCGCCACGCAATTGTCGATCGCAATATCGGCCAGGTCCATCAGTGCCTTG
This sequence comes from uncultured Candidatus Solibacter sp., assembly GCA_964604945.1. Taxonomy (GTDB): domain Bacteria; phylum Acidobacteriota; class Terriglobia; order Bryobacterales; family Bryobacteraceae; genus PNKE01. The sequence continues at coordinate 45,833 of CAZSBK010000010.1, read as the reverse complement.
CCCGACGAATGCGACCTCGCCGCAACCTTTGCATTCGCGTGGCTCGACACTGTCACAACTTTCGTTCCCTTGGCACGTGCATACGCCGCCGCTTCGATCGGCGCGGCATTCAATCCGCCGTGCGAGAACACCATCAGACAATCCTTTGGCCCCATCGGGTAACTGTTCAGGAACTGCTCGATGTAGCCTTCCCGCCGCTCGATCCACAACAACTCCCGCGCCCCGTTCGGCCCGATCACATTCGACCACATCAGCCGCGGATCATACAGTGGATAGAACCCCACGTAACTCCCGTACCGCGGGAAAATGTCCATCACCGGGATCACCGAATGGCCGCTGCCAAACAGGTAAACCCGGCCCCCTCCCGCGATCGTCGACGCCATCAACGCGCCCGCTTGCTTCAATGCCGTGGCCTGTGTCGTGTCGATCGACGCCAACACGCCACTGATCTGTTCGTAGTATTTCTTTGCTGACATATCTCCTCAGATCTCTCCATGCGCGAGCCAGGCTGCGCCCAGCAACCCCGCGTCTTCCCCTAACATTGTCATCTCCACGCGGCACGCCCGTGCCGAAACCGGCTGCGCCCACAACATCATCCCTTCTCGGATCACTTCCAGCATCCACTCCGAGGCCCCGTGCATCACCCCTCCGCCCATCACCACCATCTCCGGATTCAGGATGCTCACCAGATTCGCCACCCCACGCCCGCTGTATCTTGCGGCGTTCTCCAGCACTGCAATTGCCCGCCGCTCACCCGCCTTGGCCGCCGCCGCAACCGCTTCCGCGTCGGCCGCGCCGTATGCCCTCGCCACCGCCGGTCCAGCCGACAGCGCCTCCCATCCGCCACAGCGCGCGAACTCCTCCTTCCAATCCGAATCCACCGCCATCCAACCGGCCGATCCTCCAATCCCATGCGCCCCTCTTACGACATGGCCACCCGATACGATCCCAACTCCAATCCCTGTCCCGATCGAGACGAAAACCACGTCCTTCAATCCCCGGGCCACGCCAACCCAACTCTCGCCCAGGACGCACCCTGTCCTATCGTTGTCCACCACAACTGTCAACCCAAGCTGGTCCTCCAACGCCTTCCGCAATGGGACCTGTTCCCTGCCCCACAGATTCGGACACCACGCAGTTCCCGTCCTCGAATCGAAAATGCCCGGAACTATCACACCCACCGCCGCCGGCGCACCATCGCCATCGGTTAGCGCCTCGCGAATCGCGGTCACGCTCTCTTCCAGGCTCGCGCCAGACCGCCGTTTGCGCTTATGCGTGATTTCCCCCTCTTCATCTACCCATGCAGTGGCCGTCTTGGTCCCGCCGATATCAACTGCGAGCACATGTTTCATGGCCGGTCCACAAGGTCCTTCGGCAGCACCATAGCACGCCCCTTGCACAAATAAAAGCCACTCCGGGGGTGGGTGAGCCAGAGGACTCACCTTGATAGCTCTGCTCTGGTCAGCTCATGCGGAACAATGCATGCAAACGCTCCCGCGCAAGCACCTGCATGTACAAGGTTCGGTAGCTGGGCGCCTGGATGGAGAACCCGGCTTGGGATCCTATGCGCTACAAACATTTGCTCGCCGTCCTCGTGGCCGCCGTCTGCCTCGCGGGTTGTTCGAGATTCTATTACGCTTCAATGAAGAAGATCGGCAAGGAGAAGCGCGACATCCTCGCCGGCAGGATCCTCAACGCGAAAAAGGATCAGCTAACAGATCCAGACCACCATGGAGGCCTTCCAGGAACTGACCGGCTTCCAGGGCGGGAACCTCGAAGCGGTATTCAAGAGGCTCAATGGTGAACACGAAGAGGCCGCCGGCCGCGCCAACAAAGTGAGCGAGCGCATTGACTCCATCGAGAAGGTGCCCGCCGACCTGTTTAGCGAATCTGAGACCGAAATCGCCGCCGTGAGCGACCGCGAGTTGCGGCGGCAGAGCTGGCAGATGCTCGCCTCGGCCAAGAAGCAGCAGGCTGCCCTGGTGCGCAAGACGCTGGCGGTGGAAGCGCGCATGAAGCTGGTGATCAGGACCTTCCACGACAAGGTGATCTTCCTGAAGCACAACCTCAACGCCCGCGCCATCGCGTCGTTGAGGACGACCTCGGTCGATTTGGACCAGGAGGTTGCGGATCTCGTGACGGAGATCGAGGCGTCCGTCCGCGAAGCCGATGCTTTCATTGCTACGCTGCAGGCCGAGTGATCCCAAGCCAATGACGCCTGAACTCGGTGCGTCTGCCCGTAATTGGAGGTCCCCACAAAATCCCCCACAAAACCGAAGAGGGCCACCTTGCAGTGGCCCTCGCACCCTTGATTCCATTGGAGCCGGCGACAGGAATTGAACCTGCGACCCTCTGATTACAAATCAGATGCTCTACCTGCTGAGCTACGCCGGCCCGCTTGCCCTCTCCAGAATACCAAAGCCAAATCGTTTCTCGCCGCATCTGACACGCCGTGGTGTCCTCTCTCTCTTTCTTGCGCTCGCCCTCGCCCCTCAGGCGGTCGAGCCAAATCCTACGCCCGCGCCCTCCGGCCCCATGCCGCGGCCTGATGGAGAATCCCTCGCCGGCAGGAAGCCCATCCTGCCCGACGCCGCCATGTGCCGTGTCGGCGACTGTCAGCAGCGCCTCAACTGCAGTAAGAGCAAGTCGGTCTGCCTCGTCCTGTTCGATGCGCAGGGCTACATCCGCTGGACCAGGGACTCCCTGTTCGCTGCCGCTGCCGTCTGGACCGATCTCCTGGCCCAGGCCGCCGCTCTCGTCGAATCCGCCCGCTGAACCGTCAAAGCCGTTAACCTGGAAACAGCTATGCCGGACTACATGCAAGTCATCCCGGTCTGGTTCTACGCCGTCGTTGTTATCGTCGGCATCGCTATCACCCTGTTCGCCTGCATGCCCTCGAAATGGGTCGAAAAACTCCTCAATACCCTCGACCGCAAATTCGGCCGTCTCTAACGCGCACCAGTAGGGCGGACCCCTGGCCGGCATCCTTTCCGCGGGGCGGATCTCCTCAATCCAGCCGCACCTTTGCCGCTATCTCACCCCCGGATTCCCCCTCGACCACTCCTCATACTCCTTGACCGTGTAGAACGTCCGGTGCCGGTACAGCCGCCCCGCGTCCTCCGGCAACCCCAACCAGTCATTCGACCAACTGTCGCCCGTCTCCTTCATCCTCTGCGCCAGCTTCGCCTCCATCTCTTTCACCAGCGCTGGAGACGAATCCACCAGGTTCTTCGTCTCATACGGATCCTTCACGAGGTCGTACAGCACCCACGGCTTGTCCTTGAACCGCGCATACACGTGCGTCTTCGTCCTGATCCCGCGCCACGCCCCCGGCGTATCGTCACCCTGGTAGGTCCCATAAATCGCCAGATACGCCGATTCCGGCGACTTCGCACTCTTCCCCAGAACCATGTCCGACAAATCCGCGCCCTGCATCGCCCTCGGCGCCTCCATCCCTGCCAGACCCAGAAGCGTCGGCGCGAAATCGACGTGCGTGAAGATCGCATCGCGCTTTGATCCCGCCTTCACGCGCCGCGGCCACCGCACAATCCCAGGCACGCGGATCGACTCCTCCCACGGCTTGCGCTTCAACCTGAGCCCCTGTGAACCCAGCATGTCGCCGTGATCAGACGAGTACAGCACGATGGTGTCGTTGGCCAATCCCAACTCGTCCAACTTCGCCATCAAGCGCCCCACCTGGTCGTCGATCGAAGTCACCATCCCGTAGTAGTGCGCAATCTCCTCACGCCCCGGCGCCTTCGCCGCTGCCCTCCAGTTGGGCCGCATCTCGATCTTCGACGCGTCGTACATCCGCCGGTATTGCTCCGGCGCTTTGTACGGGTCATGCGGCGGACCCCATTGAATCGTTAAATAGAACGGTCGCGTATCCCGCTTCACCCCCTCAAGGAACTCAACGCCCCTGTCCGCCCACCCCTCGCTTTCGAACTTGCCCAGCCGGATTGCCTCCGGCGTGTCTCTGAAGTACCTGTTGTCGAAATGCTGGTGGCTGCACTGGTTCGCCGCCCAATACTCATACCCATGCCGCCGCTCGCCCGGTGGCACGAAACCCGGCAGCCGCGGCCCGCCATCCAGGTGCCATTTGCCGACGAATCCGGTCCTGTACCCGGCCCCGGCCAGTTCCCTGGCCAGCGATGGTCCTTCCTCGCGCAGCCGCAAATCGTTGGCCACCATGCCGTTTCGGTGCGCATACTGGCCCGTGAGGATATTCGCCCTCGCCGGACAACACACCGGCGTGTTGGCGATGGTATTGAGCAGATGGACGCCCTGACCGGCCAGGTTGTCGATGTTCGGCGTCTTGACGTCCGGATTCCCGGCGCACCCCATCGCATGATAGCGGTGCTGGTCCGGCATCAGAAAGAGGATATTAGGCCGCTTCTCTGCCCGTCCCGCCAGCGCCGGGGCAGCCGTGGATGCGAGGAGTTCTCTGCGCGTCAGCATGTCGCAGACAGCATATCCTAACGTCGCGACTCAATCGCGCTCACCCTCAACGAGCCGCCTGCGTCAGCGGGCGGTACTCATGGGGGTACGCCCGCGATTGCCTCCGCATCATCATTCCTTCAACGCCCGCCACGCCCGCTCCCCCGCCGCCCTCACCGATTCCGGACTCCTGATGAACTCTCGTACCCGCCCCTCGCCTTCCGCCTCATAAATTGCGTCCACTGCCGCCAGCGCATAGTTGTACGCCATCCGCGCCTGCCCCGCGTTCATCCCGCGCCATGCCCCGGCCAGCGCTGCCAGCGCCGGTAATCGCCCGTCTTTCACCGCCGCCAGCACCTCGGCCTTCCCTGTCCCCGACAACCTGTTACCGCTCAGCCTCTGCGCCAAACCCTCGTGAAACCACGATGGGAAATGCCCACGCCTCGCCAGGCACGCATGGACGATTTCGTGCCCAAACCGTCGCCTCAACTCCGGCGACACCACCGCCCCGTCCGGCATCCCAACCCGGATCCGCCCGTCATAGACCGCCGCGCTCCATTCCGCCCCGCTTGACGACGCCTTGTAGCTCTCCCGGCTCTGGACAATCGCCGTAATCGCCTCATTCCCCCCGCACCCGATCGCCTCGTCGATCCTCTTGTATTCGCTGTCCAGCGCGTCCAGCATCGCCGCAGCCACGTGCGCCGGCACCTCTCCCCCGTCAAACCTCAGGCGGAACCGCTCCCCGTTCGTCACATTGTCGCCCTTGTCAGCGGCGGCTTCGCTCTTGATCCGCGCCAGCAGCCGTTCAACCGGCGAGTTTTTCTCAATCGCCAGCGACTCCTTCCAATACTGCTCGGCCCGCTTCAATTCGTCGCTCTGGTACGCCGCCAATCCGGCCAGCGCCAGGGCGAACGCGTTCCCGCGCCCTTCGTTCATCAAGGACCATTCCAGCAGCCTGAGCGCCTGCTTCGGCTGGTGCTGGTCCAGCATCTCCAACGCCTTCTTCAATGTCTCGGTCGCCCTGCCTTCGATCCGTGTCTCGGTCTTCGTCAATTGTCGTATCTCATTACTATGATTGGGCTTGTTCTCCAAGTAGTTCGTTTGGTTGGCGTTCCTCCGGCCGGCATCGAAGGCCTCCAGCCCCACCAAATCCCCCGCCATCACCCACCCCTTCACCGCCCCCCACTCCACCTTGTAGCAGACCCCTTGCTCGCCGTTCATCGAGAATCGGATCGCGACCTCCGCGCCCGCATCGATCCGCCCCACCTGCTCGTCCCCCACCCCGCACCCCGCCCGCACCACCGCCCCCGCGCCGCCTGCTCTCGGCCCCCCCATCGTCATCGCCAGTGCCAATGCCAGTTCCGCTGTCATAGACCCTATCTCTTCATCGGAAGCCACCCAGACAATCTATAGTTCAAGCCTGAGGGTCCAAACACATTCCTTATATTTGTTGTGTCGCGCGCCCGGCTCCCGTAAGATTCTGATAGACATACATATGGAGACCCCGGTCAACGGGGCCAGTGGAGGTGATTGTGTCTGTGTCTGCTTCGCGTGTCCTCATGCTTGCCGCGGCCGCCTGCCTTGCCGCCAATGCCCAGTCGCCGCTCTCTTTCAGCCCCGGCTCGCTCCAGGTGAGCGCCGAGGTCGGCTCTCTATCTTCCATCGTCCAAACCGTCCAACTCCGCTCTACTACGGCGGTTTCCTTCCTGGCTGCTTCCAATCAAGGCTGGCTTTCGATCTGGCCCGCCAGCGGGACCATCGCCGCCGGTTCCAGCATCAACATCACTCTCACCCTCTCCCCGCAGGCCCTGCAGACCGGCACTTACAACGGTGTCATCACTGCCACGCCCCAAAACGGCACCCCGGCCGTCACCCTCAACGTCACCCTCAATGTGACCGGCCTGACCCTGTTCACCGAGCCCGCCGTCGCCAACATGACGACATACCCTGAAGGCATCGACGCCATCACCATCGCCATCGCTTCCTCAGATGGCCTGGTCCGTGACGTCTCCTGGACCCTGGTAACCTCGTCCGGCGGCGCCTGGCTGTCGGCCGTCGAATCCGCTCCCGTTGTAACGCCCACTGCCATCAACTTCCTGGCCGATGCGGCCAACCTCGACATCGGAGTCTATACCGGCGAGATCCGCCTCACTTCCACGACCCTCCCCGGATTCCTCAAGGTCATCCCTGTCACCTTCAATGTCCGTGACGATGCGCCACGCCTCCGCGTCGTGCCCACGGCAATCAACTTCTTCACCTACGGCACCTCCGACGTACCGCCCCAGCCTGTCCAGATCTTTGCCAACTCCGACCTGCCCAGGCGCTTTACCGTCACGCCCAGCCAGACCGGCAGCCCCGTTTCCGCCTCTCCGCTCGACGGAATGACTCCTTCCGCAATCAAGCTCGCCCTCGACCTCAGTCAACTCGGCGCCTTGCCCCGCTCCGACGCGTTCGTCGTCGCTCCGAATGACGGCTCCACCCCGGTTAAGATCAAGGTCCAGACCGCCGTCGAGCCGAAGCGCCACAAGGTCATCCCCCAGATCGCCGATGGCGGCGGTTTCCGCACCCGCATCACCGTCGTGAACGCCGATAGCGTCGCCGCCCGCGTCTCACTCAAGTTCTATAAGGTGGACGCGCAAACCCATGCCACAACGGCCTGGACCCCCAGCCTCGTCGGCGACCCGGCCGTCACCAACGTCACCATCCCGGTCGGTGCCTCCTGGTCGGTCATCACCTCCGGAACCGCCGCCGCCATCTCATCCGGTTGGGGCGAGGTCGTTTCCGACCAGAAAGTCGGCGGCAACGCCGTCTTCCAGTTCACGCAGTCTGACGGCCGCGCCCAGGAAGCCGCCGTGCCCATCAGCGACACCCTGATGCAGCGCCTCTTGCTGCCCTTCGACAACAGCAACAACTTCGTCACCAGCTTCGCCGTCATCAACCTCAGCTCCACCGAAGCCGCCGACATCCGCGTCGCCTTCCGCGACGACAACGGCAAGCTGATCCGTTTCGACCGTATGGCCGAGATTCCCGCCGGCGGCCACCTTGCCATCGAACTGCCCAACCTTTTCCCCTACCTGTCGGGAACCCGCGGCACCATGGATCTCTCCGCCCTCACCGGCCAGATCTCCCTGCTCGGTCTGCGCTTCAATCCCACCGGCGCTTTCACCTCCTATGAAGCCCAGTCCTTCAACCGCCGCGAAACCGGCCGCCGCACCATGCCCCAGATCGCCGACGGCGGACTCTTCCGGACGACAATCACCCTCATCAACCAGGATTTCCTCACCGCCTACGTCACCATGAAGTTCCACAAATCCGCCGGTGCCGGCGCCACCTCCGATTGGAACCTCCGCTTCGACAACGGCGCCACTGCCGCCTCCACTATCCTCATCCCGCCCTGCTCCTCCGTCACACTGCGCACAACGGGTGAACCCGCCGTCGTCGAACAGGGCTGGGGCGAGATCTTTTCCACGGGCTATTGGGTTTCCGGGTTCGCGGTCTTCGAGCAGAAGATCCCCGGACGGCCGGAACAGGAAGCCGCCGTCCCCATGAACTACGCCGCCCCCCGCCGCATCCTGCTGCCGTTCGACAATACGACCGGTTTCACTACCTCCGTCGCACTCGCCAACCTCAGCGAGAGCAATGCCTCCAGCATCAACCTCCTCTTCCGCGACTCCGCGGGCCAGCGCATCACCACCGGGGCGCTCAGCCTCCCCGCTCAGGGCCATACCGCCTTCGAACTCATCCAGCAGTATCCGGTCCTCAGGGGTCTCTCAGGGACTCTCGAGTTCTCAACGACCGCAGGGGAGACATCCGCCCTCGGGCTGCGCTTCACCGACAGCGGCGCCTACACCACCTTCAAGGCAACCGCCGCACAGTAGTCTGCCTCCGTCTCCATCTGGCTTCACCATCGGGCGGGACCCGTCAGGGTCTCCGCCCGATCTTCTTCGGACGACGAAAAACGCAGTATCATGCGAGCACGATGCCCTTGAATCGACGACAGTTCCTCTCCCTGCCCGCCCTCGCCGCCCTACCCAAGTCCGCCACCCCGCTGGCCATCACCATGTGGGACTTCTCGTGGCTTGAGCGCCGCTGGCCCGGCGCGGGCTACGAGGACTGGGACCTCGCCCTCGATGAACTCAAGGCCCGCGGCTACGACGCCGTCCGCATCGACGCTTATCCCCATCTCGTCCACTTCGGTGCCTCCCGTACCTGGGAACTTCTCCCCCAGTGGTCCGTCCAGGACTGGGGCGCGGCGTCCCGTTGCCGTGTCCGCGTCCAACCCGAACTCAACCAGTTCATCCGCAAATGCGGCGAACGCGGCCTCAAAGTCGGACTCTCCTCTTGGTTCCGCCAGGACATCCACGACCACCGCATGCGCCTCAACACTCCGCTCCAGCTCGGCGCGGCCTGGAAATCCACCCTCGACTCCATTGCCGTGGATGGCCTGCTGAAACACATCTACTACGTCGATCTCTGCAACGAATTTCCGCTCGACGTCTGGGCGCCCTATGCTCCCAAGGGCCTCCGCCGCGCATCTCAGGAAGGCGTCCAATGGATGGCCGAACCCATCGCCCTCCTCAAGAAGCACTACCCGGATCTGGCCTACACCTTCTCTTTCACCAGCGAATACGAGAACTGGGAGAAACAGGACGTCTCCATGCTCGACTTCCTCGAACTCCACCTCTGGATGACCCACTACTCCGACTTCTATGAGAAGGTCGGCTACCACTACGAGCGCTTCGACACGAAGGGCTACGACAACCTCGCCCTCAACGCCGAAGCCACCTACAGGAAGGACCCCGCCCACTGGCAGTCCCGCCTCAAGTACGGCATAGACCAACTGGAAGCCTGGAGCATCAAATCCGGCAAACCGCTCATCACCACGGAATGTTGGGGCTTGGTCGACTACAAGGATTTCCCGATGCTCAGTTGGGACTGGATCAAGGAACTCTGCGACATCGGCGTCCGTTATGCCTCATCGAAAGGCCGCTGGGCCGCCATCGCCACATCCAACTTCTGCGGACCCCAGTTCCGCGGCATGTGGCGTGATGTCGCCTGGCACCGCCGCCTGACCGATGTCATCCACGCCGGCCGCATTCCGGCCTAGCAGGACAGGCCTCCTGCCCTTTCTGTGGGGCATGCTTCAGCTTGCGAAGGGCTTCAGCCCGCCGCCGGCCTCGTGGCGCTGGCGCAGCTTGCCTGCCGTCTCGACATTCGTGTCGAGACATCCTTGCCCTGAGTCGCCCACCTGCCCGAATCACCTTTTCTAGATATTGATCCCCACCCGCCACAGCAGGTACCCCAGCGCCTGCCTCACGTACGACCATCGCCCGCCGGGCGTGCTGTTTGGGGCCGCCGGCCGCGGCGATCCCCTCACAACCATCCCCTCGTGCTCGAGGATCTTCTCCACACGGAAGATGTGATACCCGTCCGACACCACGATGGCCGACCTCAATCCCATCCGCCGCATGATCTCGCTCACCGCCACTACCGTATGCACCGTCGAGCCGCCCTCGCCTTCGACGATGATGTCCTCCGACCTGACCCCCAGCTTCACCAGGTAATCCCGCCCCACCTGCCCTTCGGTGAACTGCGGATCGCCGCCAGCGCCTCCCGTCGTAATGAGCCTCGGCGCAAGCCCCCTCTCGTACAGCGCATAGGCATGGTCCAGCCGCGCCTTCAACACCGGCGACGGCCGCCCGTTGTACTCTGCCGCGCCAAGCACTACGATCACGTCCGACGGCTCCGCATCGTCGACCATCGACCGTTGCTCGATCTGCTTCGACAGCGCCACGACATAGGCCGAGAGCGGAAGCGCGATCGCCAGTGCAACAATGGCTGCCAGCTTCTTCATTGATACACTCAAATTCTACGTGAAATCATGGCCGGGGCAGAAACTATCACCAGCCCGCGCAACCCGCTTCTGAGAGAGGTCGCGCGCGCAGCCTCGAAGGGCCTGCTCACCGCCGGGTCCGGCCTTTGCCTCGCTGAAGGGCTACACCTTCTCGACGAGGCACTCGCCAGCGGGCTGATGGTCCCCGTCGTCGTCTGCGCCCAGTCCATGCACGGCGTCGTCGCCCGCCGGTTGGCCGGATTGAACCGCCTGCGTCTGGCGGTTGTACCCGATCCGTTGTTCGAGAAACTGGCCACCACCGAGTCCACCCAGGGCGTCATGGCGCTGGTCAAACCGCCCGTCTGGACCCTTGACAACATCTTTCGCGCCCGCTCGCTCGTCGTCGTTCTGGACGGCTTGCAGGATCCGGGCAACGCCGGTGCCATCGTTCGTGCCGCCGAAGCCTTCGGCGCCACCGGCGCCATCTTCCGCAAGGGTTCGGCCGGCGCATGGCATCCCAAATCCCTGCGAGCCTCAGCCGGCAGCCTCTTTCGCCTGCCCGTGCTCAACGCCGCCGATCCGGACATCATCCTCGCCGCCTTCGCCCAACGCCGCGTGAGACTCTTCGCCGCCGTCGCCCACGATGGCGTCCCTGCTCATGAACAGGACCTGATGCGACCATGCGGAATCGTCATCGGCAGCGAGGCGCGCGGCGTCAGCGCCCAGTTCTCCGCCGTCTCGGAACCCATCCGCATCGCCACCTCGGGCGTCGAATCCCTCAACGCCTCCGTTGCCGCCGCCGTCCTGCTCTACGAAGCCGCCTCTCAACGCCGCCTGGGGAAGAGGTGATGTCCCTGTTCGATTCAGGACCGGACGAATCCCGCCCTTTGGCCGACCGCATGAGGCCCGAGCGCCTCGAAGACTACGTCGGCCAGGAACACATCCTCGGACCCGGCAAACCTCTCCGCGTTCAGATCGAGAAAGACCGCCTCACCTCCATCATCCTCTGGGGACCGCCGGGCGTCGGCAAGACCACCCTGGCCACCCTCGTCGCCCGCCACACGAAATCCTCCTTCGTCCCTTTCAGCGCCGTGATGAGCGGCATCAAGGAGATCAAGGAGGTGATGGCCAAGGCCGAGCGGATGCGCCGGATGAACCTGCGCACCGTCCTATTCATCGACGAGATCCACCGCTTCAACAAGGCTCAGCAAGATGCTTTCCTGCCTTATGTCGAACGTGGTGACATCGTTCTGATCGGCGCAACGACGGAGAACCCCAGCTTCGAGGTCATCTCGGCGCTGCTCTCCCGCTCCAAGGTCTATGCCTTGCGCCCGCTGTCCGAAGACGAGGTCGTCGAACTGCTTAACCGCGCCGCCAAAGTACTCAAAATCGCCGCGCCCGAGGATCTGCTGCGCCAGATTTCGATTTACTCCAACGGTGATGCCCGAACGGCGTATAACGTCCTGGAGATCGCCACCGCCGCATCCTCGGGTGACCACCTCGATCCGGCGGCCGTCGAATCCGCCATCGAACGCAAGACGCTGCTCTACGACAAGTCCGGCGAGGAACACTACAATCTGGTCTCGGCGCTCCACAAGTCCGTCCGGTCGTCCCGGCCCGACGCCGCGCTCTACTGGCTCGCCCGCATGCTGGAAGCCGGCGAAGACCGTATGTATATCGCGCGACGCCTGGTCCGCATGGCCATCGAGGATATCGGCCTCGCTGATCCGCGCGCCGTGGAGCAGGCTGTCGCCTGCATGAACACTGTCCACCTGCTCGGTGTCCCCGAGGGCGACCAGGCGCTGGCCCAGGCAGCCATCTATCTCTCCGCCGCACCGAAGTCCGATTCAGCCTATCAGGCGCTCAACGAGGCCCGGGTACTGGTCCGCACGCGTCCCCCGGCTCAGGTCCCACTGCACCTGCGGAATGCCCCGACCAAAGCCATGAAGGAATGGGGCTACGGCGCCGGCTACGATCACGCCCATCTCAATGAGGAGGGCCTCACCACCATGGAATGCCTGCCCGAAGGGCTTGAAGACCAAGTCTTCTATCAGCCCACCACCCGCGGCTTCGAGTCCCGTCTGAAAGACCGCCTCGACGCCATCCGCGCCTGGATCGCCAACCGCCGCCAGTCCTCCTGAATCGCCCCTACTTCCGATAGTTTGTGAACGTCAGCTCGTTCCGGACGCATCCGCCTTCGAGCCCGCATCCGGTCGATACGCTTCTCACTGGCATCAGGAACTCGCTGCCCGCAAGCTTGACGAAGGCGTACTCATACACTATCTCCGCCGACGACGCCGGGCAGTACTTCGGCAGCGGACCCGCCTTTTGCTCAAGCTTCAAAACCCGACTCGACGCCTTGTCCAACCACAACCGGCCGGTATACGCGCTCATGCACTGCCGCCCATCGGGGGTCACGATCCGCCAGTTTGTCTTCCCCTGGTTCACGCTGTATTCGAACACCAGCGACGGGCGCCCGGCGATCGCTTCAGCACCCTGGCGTTGGATCGTGGCGTCGGTGGCCGGCGATAGCAGGTCCAGAATCGTCGTCACGAACTCGCCCGTCGTCCATGCGCCAGACTTATCCAGCGTTCGATTGGCAGCAGTTCCGTTAATGCTTATGTTTCTATACTGTTCATCACCTCCGGCCCAGACGACCTCCGACTTCACCGTCTCCACCGGCTGCCAGGGGCCAGACGACGTGCCCGACTGCGAGCGGATCGTGGCGTGGTCCACATGAAAGTCAGGTAATCCATTACTAAAAGTTGAGGCTGCATGTCTAGCATTTTGCATGACTTCTTCATTGTCCATGAACAAAGAAGAGTTCGTTTGGTCGGAGTTTTCCCGGGGCTCCTTCCCTCCGGCCGAACGGAAGTCCGCCTCCTCCGGGGGACTCGATTTCGACCGGTCGGCAGGCTGCGCGCCTGCCCTTCGTTCAGACTCCGAACCTGCGCCGAGCCAAACGACGGCCACGGCCGTTTCGATGTCGTCCGGATTCACCCTGATCTCGATCGGGTCGCCGGGCCGGATCAGCGACTCGCGGACCGGCTCGCCCAACGGGTTCTCGAATCGGGTCTTCTGCAGCAGCCGGAACCGGAGCAATCGGCCGCCGCCGGTCTCGGCCAGCATCTCTCTTTCGCCCAGATCGCGCAGCCGGGCCTGCATCGATTCGAACTTCGCATCCTTCTTGCCGCCCTCCTCTGTCTTCGGCTTGCGCTTGGGCAGGTTGATGGGCGGAATGTTAATGCCGCCGGGCAGACTCCCGCCAGGATAGGTGGAGGGATACTGGCTGGGCGGGTACTGTCCCGTTGGATATTGTCCGGTCTGAGGAGACGCAAGCGCCGCCGCAGAAACCAACGCGCCAATCAATCTGAGGACTCTTGCCGGATCCACGGTCATGCCTTAGGCTCCCTTTCCCAACGGCTTAGACGCCCTGTTTGAGGCGCGGTTACATCTGTCGTGGAATGTACCGCAGCCGCGGTCATTCGGCCAAGTCTGGGCGGCCGATCTGCTTCATACTATAAGGCAGACCTGAAGGAGGGACCCACCAGATGCACTTGAGTCACGACGAAGCCAAACTGATCGCGGGCTACACGCTGACCGACTATCAACGGGAGATGGCCACCACACGCGCCGTCATCTCCGCCATCCCGCCCGGCAAGGAAGCCTACGCGCCAGACGCCAAGTCGATGCCAGCGCTGAAGCTCGCCTGGCATATCGCCTCGGCCGACTGTTGGTTCCTCACCAGCGTCATCAAGGGAGAATTCACATCCGGTGATTCCTCCATGCCGGACAACATCAAATCCGCCGCCGACGTCATTGCCTGGTATGACGCCAGCCTCCCGGGCGTGATTGAACAGGCCAAGTCCCTCAGCGGCGAAGACGTCGCCAAGACACTCGACTTCTTTGGCATGATGCAGGCGCCCGCCGTCGTCTTCATCTCGCTGATGGTGAAGCACTCGATCCACCACCGCGGCCAGCTTTCGGCTTACCTGCGGCCGATGGGAGCGAAGGTGCCCGGCATCTATGGCCCTTCAGGCGATTCGGCGGGCAAATAGCCATGACACGCTACGGCATGACGCTGCGGCTCCGGCCCGATTGCATCGGCACCTACAAGGCGTACCACGCTGAGGTCTGGCCCGAAGTCCTCGCCAAGATCACCGAATGCGGCATCCGCAACTATTCGATCTACCTGAAGGACGGCGTTCTGTTCAGCTACTTCGAGTACATCGGCGCAGACTTCGCCGCCGACATGGCCCGAATGGCGGCCGATGAGAAGACCCAGGAATGGTGGGCGGTGATGAAGCCCATGCAACTGCCGATCGAGAATCGGGCCGAAGGCGAATGGTGGGCCAACATGGAAGAGGTGTTCCACCACGACTAGCGATGCTCGGCGGCTCGATATAATGGCAGCCAAATGTCGAGCCAACCGGTTGCAATAGCTAATCAAGTTGAGCAGTCCCATGCCTGAGCGCCGCGCGTGGATCCTCTGCGGGCTGCTGTTCATGGCCACGGCGCTCAGTTTCCTCGATCGCCAGGTGTTGAGCGTCCTGGCGCCGCAAATCACTGCCGAGTTCGGCATGTCGAATACCATCTACTCGCGGGTGGTGTTCGCCTTTGTGCTGAGCTACACGATCATGTTTTCCCTCGGCGGCCGGCTGATGGACGCCCTGGGCACGCGGCTCGGATTGACGCTTTCAGTGGCGGTCTGGTCCATCGCCAGCGCCGCGCACGGACTCGCCAGTGGGGCCTGGGTGCTGGGCGCGGCGCGCTTCGGTCTGGGCGTCGGCGAGGGAGCCTGCTTCCCGGCGGCCACCAAAGGCGCGGTGGAGTGGATGCGGGCTGAAAAGCGGGCCTTGGCGGTCGGACTGGCCAATGGCGGATCGGCCTTCGGCGCGGTGCTGGCGCCGCCGCTGACGGTCTGGTGGACCGGGTTGTTCGGCTGGCGCGCGGCGTTCTATGCCACTGCCGCGCTGGGCGTGACCTGGCTGATCGCCTGGAACGCGGCGTTTCGCGGGTTGCCGCAACCGGAAAGGCCCGCCGCACCGCGCAGGACCAGCTTCCGTTCCCTGCTCGCCCGGCCGGAGATGCGCCGGATGATGACGGCCCGGTTCTTCTTTGACCCCGTCTTCTACTTCTACATGTTCTGGATCCCGCAGTACCTGTCGAAGGAACGCGGGCTTTCACTGGCCGAGATTGGCGGGCTGACCTGGATTCCGTTCTTCGCCCTGGGCGTCACCAACATCGCCGCTGGACGGCTGTCCGACATCCTGGTTGTCCGCGGCTGGCAACCGCGCCGGGCGCGGCTGACGCTGATGCTGGCCGCGGCGGTGCTGACGCCCGCGTCGTGGCTGGCCTCGACGGCCGGATCGGCGGGCACAGCCATCGCGCTAATGTCGGTCCTCATGATGGCGCACGGCGTCTGGATCGCCAATTACGTCACGCTGATCGGCGACACAGTGGCGCCGGAGGAAGTCGGCACGGCGGTGGGATTGACGGGCACCAGTGGCGGCATCGCGGGCATGCTTTCGAATCTGGCCGTGGGGCCAGCCGTGGACGCGGCGGGCTTCGCGCCCGTGTTTCTGGTGTCAGCCTTGCTGTACCCGCTGGCCTGGCTGATCCTGGCCTCAGGCCGCCGCAGGGAGAGAATCGAACGATGAGAGTCGAACGATTGAAGCCGCTTACGGCGCGCGTGGGCATCTTCGGCGTGGGATATCACGTCTATTGGGACCAGTTCCCCGGGCTGCTCGACGAGCTGATGGCGAAGATGCGAGTGCTGGTGGAGAAGGTCCGGGCGACGGGCGTCACAGTGGTCGAATTCGGCATGGTGGACAAGGCGCAGGACGCCTACGACCTGGTCCCGAAGCTCAAGGCTGCCGATCTGGACCTGATCTTCTGCGACATGCTGACCTACGCGACGTCGGCGACATTCGCGACCATCGTCCGAAACATAGACGTGCCCATCGTGCTGGTGGCCTTGCAGCCGGCCGGGGCGATGGACTATGCGCGGGCGACGACAAGGTTGCAACTCGCCAACGACGATTTCTGCTCCGTGCCCGAGTTCACCGGCGTGGCAATTCGAATGGGCAGACGTCCGCCTGAAGTGGTCCTGGGCTCGCTGAACGGCGACGCCGCCGTTGATGCCGATCTTCTCGACTGGTGTGACGCCGCCAAGGCCCTGCACGACGTGAAACGGGCTCGGATCGGCCATTTCGGCCACCCCATCGAGCACATGCTCGACATGCAGACCGACCAGGCCGCCCTGACCGCTGCCTTTGGCTGCCATATCGTCCAGACCGAAGCCAGCGACCTGCTGCGGCTGAGCCGCGAGGTGACCGCGGAGGAGGTTTCGCGCAAAAGCGAGGCGATTCTCGATGTGTTCGACACGCCCGATCCGGGCGTTGATCCGGTCACTACCAAGCTCACCGATGTGCACCTGGGCAAGGCCGCTTTCGCCGCCGCCACACTGGACCGTTTTGTCGCCCACCATCAGCTCGACGGCCTGGCCTACTACTACGAAGGCGATCCGGCGAGCGCGCTGCGGGACCTGGTGACCAACCTGATCGCCGGCAACTCGCTGTTGACCGCCGCCGGTTTCCCAATGTGCGGCGAATCCGACCTCAAAACCTGCATCGCCATGCTCATCATGGACCGCATTGGGATCGGCGGGAGCTTCGCCGAATTCCACCCAATCGATTTCCGCGAGGGGTTCGTCCTGGTGGGCCACGACGGGCCGCACCACATCAACATCGCCGATGGGCGGCCCGTGCTGCGGTCGCTGCTCAAATACCACGGCAAGCCGGGCAGCGGCGCCAGCGTCGAGTTCCGGATCAAGCAAGGCCCGATCACGATGCTCAGCATCGGTGTCAAGGCCGACGGACGGTTCAAGTTCATCATGGCTGAAGGCGAAAGCGTCCAGGGACCGATCCCGGCGACGGGCAACACGAATACGCGCGGGTTCTTCCGGCCCGATGTGCGCACGTTCCTGAAGCGCTGGGTGGCCGAGGGCCCGACGCATCACTTCGCGTTGGGCGTGGGCCACCGCGCCGGGACCCTGCAGCGGATCGCCGGGGCGCTGGGCATTGAGTGCGTTGTCATCGGCAAGGAGGCCTGAAGCGATGCGGGCGATCAAGTCGCTCTATCGAAACTGATCGGGAAACCGAGACGGCTCATAGTGGGCTTCCTCGGATATGCGGCGCGAAGCGGTATCGACAGACAGGCGGACGTGGATTTCCCCCTGGGAACGAGTGTAGTCGATGCGGCCGAGCTTCAATTCGCCGGGTGTGAGCTTGCGCGAGAACACGGCGCCCTGGTCGAGCACGGTGAGTACGCCGGAACGTGCTCCAGCGACGGCCGGCGAGGAGGCGTCCCAACTGACCTGAATCGAGTCCTCCGCTTTCTCCAGGTGCACGGAAAGCAAAGGTTCGGGCGGCCCCGATGGCTCGACGTGAACCGGCCCGGATCTGGCGAGCAGTTCACCGGCGGCGCGCTTCTGGGCACGCACGGAAAAGATGCCCAGGACAAGGAAGGCCAAACCGGCCGCGCCCGCCATCCACGGCAGCCACCTGCGCCCGAACGAGCGGCGCTTCGCGGGCTCGGTCGCTTCGTCCAGCCAGGGGAGTTTCGGAGCCGGAGCGGGCTGGGGTGCGCGGGACGAACTCCTGACGCCGGGCGCGGGAAGGATGGGCAGAGGCGGGTCGAGGGGCGGCAGGGACGGAGGTTCGCCCGGTTCGAACACGTGGATGGCGGCCTGGGCGTCGCCAAACCGAGTGGGTTGGACGGTAAGCAGCAGGGAGCCGGGCGTATCGAAATGCCGCATGTGGAGCTGCGACTCCTCGATTCGGGTCTCCAGCCCGCCGCGCGTATGGCTGACAAACCACCCGAGGACGCGCCGGCCCTCGAGGATGGGATCGACCTGGGTCGCCTCAATCTGGCAGGAGAGCGTAGCCACATCCCGATCCGAGAGAAGGAACGACGAGCCGCGCGAATGGTCGCACCGGATGAGACGCCACGTGTCGACCACATAGTTGTCGTCTTCAAAAGTCCCTATGAGGAGTCCGCCGACCTCGATGCCGCCGCGGCCCAAACCGTGCATGGCACGGACGACCTCGGTCCGGATCTCTTCCACCAACGCCACGCTGAATTCGATAGATGGCGCACCAGCCGAGGCTGTCCAAAGGCGCAGGCCGGCCTCCTGCGGCACGAGATCGACGTGGGGGGTCTCCTGTTCTAAATCTGCCAACCTGACTCCACTTCCCTTCCGTTTTTCCCCTATCGGCTACACTGCTCAAACGCAGTACGAATCCCAAT
The DNA here is from genome assembly GCA_964604945.1 of uncultured Candidatus Solibacter sp. Taxonomy (GTDB): domain Bacteria; phylum Acidobacteriota; class Terriglobia; order Bryobacterales; family Bryobacteraceae; genus PNKE01. Next base: position 27,253 of record CAZSBK010000010.1, on the reverse strand, counting down.
GGCGCTCGCGAAACCGGCGCTCAACTTGCTATTGTACGCTTACAGGCTGTGATTCCGGATTCATTCCTGAAGTCGGCCTGAATCCACTCCATGAGATTTCTTTATCCGTTCAAGACCGCCGCTGGACTTGCGCTGGCCTCACTGCGGGCACACAAGTTGCGGACGTTCCTCACGTTGCTCGGCGTCATCATTGGTGTGGGCAGCGTGGTGCTGGTGGGCGCGGCCATCGAAGGGCTGGGCGTGTATGCCGAGCAGACTACGGCCAAAGTGTTCGGCAGCGACAGTTTTCAGATCGGCCAACTGCTCCAGGTGGGCAAGATGTCGCGCCGGCAGCGCTTCGAGAAACTGCGGATCAACAAGCGGATCAGGCCGGAAGATTACAACTATCTCAAACAGACCACCGGCCGGGACATCCTGTATAGCCCCTACCGGCAGCGGGGAGACGACATTCGATCGGGCGACCAGATGCTGGAATCGACCGTCATCATTGGCGTGTCTGCGGAACTGGAGGAGATCCGGGATTTCGTGGTGACCGACGGGCGATTTTTCTCGGCTGAAGAGGAGAGGACCCGCACGCCGGTGGCGGTGATCGGCGAGGACGTACGCACGGCGTTTTTTCCGGGGGCGAGCCCGATCGGGCAGCAGATCAAGATCGGCGGGTTCGATTTCCGGGTCGTCGGACTGCAGGAGAAACTCGGCTCGGCCGGTAACCAGTCCCAGGATAAGGTCGTGTTCATTCCGGCCACGGTTTACAACCGCATCTATGGGCCGGAGCGTTCGATGCTGCTATTCGCGCGGCCGAGGCCGGAATCGGGGTTGAGCCTGGAAGAAGCGCTGGACCGGGCGAGGGTCGCCTTGCGGGTCAGGTACAAGACCAAGCCCGGCGCCGACGACAACTTCGACACGATGACGCCGGACTCGATCCGCGAGTTCATCAACCGCATCCTCGGGGTGATCGGCGCGGCGGTGGTACCGATCACGTTGATCAGTCTCGTCGTGGGCGGCATCGTGATCATGAACATCATGCTGGTGAGCGTGACCGAGCGGACGCGCGAGATTGGCATACGCAAAGCGATCGGGGCCAGGCAGAGCGACCTGATGCTGCAATTCCTGCTGGAAGCGGTGATGCTGTCGTTGCTGGGCGGCGCGATCGGACTGACCGGCGCATGGCTAGTGGCGGTGGCGGCGACAGCAATTTCGGGTGTGACCTTGAAGGTGACAGTGCCCTATGTGGCGCTGGCGGTGGGGGTATCGAGCGTCGTGGGCATCGCCTCGGGATGGTATCCGGCATCGAGAGCGGCGAAGCTGAACCCGGTTGACGCGTTGAGGGCGGAATAGGGCGCGGCAATGATTCACCTGATCGCGGGCGAAAACATCAAGATGGCACTGGACGCCGTGCGCAGCCACCGGTTTCGAAGCTCCCTGACCATCCTGGGCATCGTCATCGGCATCACGACGGTGGTGACCGTGGGCAGCCTGACCTCGGGCATACGACAGGGGATTGTCACCTTCTTCGAGGAGTTTGGCCCGGACAATATCTTTGTGAACCGCGGCGAACGCGATCCAGGCGCGCCATACACGCTGAAGGAACTGAAAAGGAGGCCGCTTCGGCCAGAGTATGCGGCCTACATCAGGCAGTCAGTTCGTTCGGTCGAGGACGTATCGGTTCAGCTCTTCATCCTGTCGGACACGGCAGGTATCATTTCGGCCCGGGTTCCCGGTTTCGAGACCGACAACTTCAACATCTCGGGCTACAGCGCTAACTCCTTCGAACTACAGCCACGCGAGTTCTCTTCGGGCCGGTTCTTCACGCCGGAGGAGGACGCCCGCGGGGCGCGCGCCTGCGTGATCGGTCCCGAATTGAGTTCAGCGTTGTTTCCCGACGGCCAGGCGGTGGGGCGCCAGATCTCGATCGGGGGAACGGAGTACTCGGTGATTGGCGTTCTGGCAAAGGCGAAGGGCGGATTTTTCGGGTCGTCGGGTTTCGACACGATCATGATGATTCCCTTGACCACGGCCAGAATGCGATTCCCGAACGAGGACCGGTTCATCATCGTCGCCAAAGCGCGGCCGGGGATGCGGGAAGACGCTCAAGAGGAGGTCAGACAATTGCTGCGCAGGATCCGCAAGACGCCGCGCGGCGCCGAAGATGATTTCAGCCTGACCACAGCCGACCAGATCATCAAGAACCTGGACCGGATTCTGAGCGTGGTGGTGGCCGTTTCAATTGCGCTGTCCAGTTTGGGATTGCTGGTGGGCGGGATTGGCGTGATGAACATCATGCTGGTGTCAGTGACCGAACGGACCAAGGAGATCGGCGTGCGCAAGGCGATCGGGGCACGGCGGACCGACATTGTCATCCAATTTCTGACCGAGGCCATCACTCTGACGGCACTGGGCGGGCTGATTGGAGTTGTGTTTTCCGTGCTTGTCACCTTCCTGATCGGCAAGCTGGTTCCGACGCTGCCATCGAGCGTGCCGGGATGGGCGATCGGGCTGGGGTTTGGGGTGTCTGTATCGATCGGAGTCTTCTTTGGCGTGTGGCCGGCGGTGAAGGCGGCGAGGCTGGATCCGGTGGACTCACTCAGGTACGAGTAGGGCTGCCGGACCCTGGTCAGGGCATTACAAGTCTTGACTAATTCGGATACACATATCCGTTGACAGGTGGGTGAAGCACTGTTAACGTATCGGAAGAGTTATAATGTTCATTAGGCCGTCAATGAGCGGCCCGTATCTTGTTCGCCAGTTGCGTTCCCCAGTGTGGGGGTGCCAACTCGAGAATAATGAACCAGCCATACTTTATCGTCGTCCTCGCTCATTCGCTGCACGGCAGGATTCGCCGGTTCCACATTAACCAGAGTGTCATCGTGGCGGTTCTGGGATTGGCCGTGCTTGGGTGTTTCACGCTTTTCGGAATGGTTTCCAGCTATGTGCGCATGGCATGGAAGGTCTCCAATTACAATGACTTACGGCAAGAGACCGAATTCCTCCGGGCGCGCTATCAGCGTCTGCTGAACCAGTCGAATGAGACGACGGAGCAGGTAGCCCGCCTGCAGATGCTGGCGACTGAAGTTTCGTTGGCCTACGGCGTGCGCCAGACGGTTCCAGGCACTCCGGATTCGCTCCGGAACCAGCAGGAACGGCTGGTGCCCTCGGTGAGCGAAACCCTGGAAGAGTACAACATGCTGAAGACAGCGACGCTGTCGCGCAGCGTGCGCTCGATCAACCGGCGGTGGTTCCAGAATCCGGTGCCTTCGCTCTGGCCCGTGAACGGGCGGTTGCTGAGCCATTTCGGCCGGCGCGACGATCCATTCAGTGGCTTGCAGGCATTCCATGCCGGGGTGGACATCTCGGCGGCGATGGGAACTCCGGTGCGGGCCACGGCCGACGGCATTGTCGAAAAGGCCGAATGGGGTGGGGCGTACGGCAAGCTAATTGTGATCGACCACGGCGCGGGCCGGAGCACCTTCTATGCCCATCTGTCTCGGATTGACGTGATTCCGGGCCAGGACGTGCGCATGGGCCAGGTGATCGGGGGCACGGGCGCAACGGGCCGCGTGACTTCTCCTCACCTGCACTACGAAGTACGCGAAGGCGGCGGGCCGATCAATCCGTATCACTTCCTGTCGCGTTCACTCATGATGCCTTCCAGCGGCAGCAGTCTGACTCTTGGATTCTGACGTTTCCGGGTCTCCTCCGTTGGCATACAATCGATGGCATGAATCGACGCCATTTCCTTGCCTCGTCCCTCCCTGCCTCCCTGTCCATCCCTGGCCTGGCTCAACCGGGGCTTGAGCGCCGCTCACGCCTCCGGACAGGGTTGAACTGTTACTCGTTCCGCAAGCAACTTGCGGCGAAATCGCTGACCTATGCGGATCTGGTGCGCAAGGCGGTGGAGTGGGACATCGACGGCCTGGACATGACCGTCTACTGGTTCCCTTCCACGGGTCCCGAGTTCACGCTCCCTCTGAGGCGGCTCGCCTACACGATGGGCGTCGAGATTTACTCGATCAGTGTCCGGAGCGAGTTGACGAAGCCTTCGGCGGCGGACCGGCGCAAGGAGGTCGAGTCGCTGTACCGCTGGATCGACGTTTCGAATGCGCTGGGCGCGTCGCACATCCGCGTGTTCGGCGGCACCGTACCGAAGGGCGTTACCGAGGAGCAGGCGGTGCCGTGGGTGGTGGAATGCCTGCAACGGGCGGCTGATTACGCCTCCACCAAGGGTGTGATCCTTGGGCTGGAGAACCATGGGGGCATCTGCACGCGCGCCGAACGGGTGATCGAGATGGTGGACAAGGTGGATTCGCCCTGGGTGGCCATCAACCTGGATACGGGCAACTTCCGCAGCGACGTATTCAAACAGATCGAGATGTGCCTGCCGAAGACGGTCAACATCCAGGTCAAGGTGGAGATGCTGGACGAGTCCGGCAAGAAAACGAAGCAGGATTGGGACAGGGTGGTGAAGATGGTGGCCGATTCGGGCTACAAGGGGTATCTGGCGCTGGAGTATGAAGCCGAAGACGACGCCATGCGGGCGGTGCCCGGATTGATGGCACAGCTGCGCGACCTGACACGGAAGTACTCGACCTAGCAGCCCCGGCTGGGGATTGAGGCGAAGCGACCCATGGAGTTCAGGTCTGAATTTCATGGCTATTTCGCCCCGGTGAGGCTAAAATCCCTTCATGTCTGGAAAACCATGGCGCACGGAAGGGATGGGTGTGGGCCGACTCAGGGTGACGTTGAGCGACGCAGGCCGGATCGAGGAGTGCGTTGAGTTATTCAGCGGGCTGACGATTCATTTCGCCGCGAACAGCCCAGTACATGTCGTCGAATGGAAATGGCCGTTAACGCTGAGAGCGGCACCGGGGGCAGGGTCGGACGAACTCGCGGAGGCGTTAGCCAGGGGGCGCGATGAAGGGCCTGAGTGGAAGCTTTGCACGACTCAGATTGAGCCGGGCGCGACATCCGACGTGCTCATTCTTGCCGACGGGCTGAAGGCGGAGGCGGCGCTCGAATCGGCGGCAACGCCGTTGTCGGCTGATCTGCTGGTCTTGTGCGGGGTGCCGCGGGCCGGGTGGAGCGAGGTAGCGCGGCGGGCAGAGCACCTGCTCGAGTTGACACAATCCCACGCCGTTCTTGCGTCCTCCGCGGCAGCGACAGATCTGGACTGGTTCTGGAGCTTCGTGATGGAGCTGACACACAACCAGCCGGTGGACGTCGCCGCGGCGCGCGTGTTTGGACCGGAGCTGGCGCTCTGGTCGACGAAGAGGTTCATCGAGCAAGCGGTGCTCGAACGGTTCATCAAACCGTTGTCGAAACGAATCAGAGTGTCGAATGCGCCGTTGCGACTGGACATGAAGCGTCTACCGCTGTGGTCGGCCAGGCTGAGGCGACGGCTGGGCGCAAAGGAGGCCGTCCGGATCCTGAAGAGCGAGTTCGTATTTTCCGCGGAAAGCGAGGGCGCCTCACTGATCTCTGAGATGGCGCGGGCGACGGTGCTGCCGGTGGAGGGGGGCGGCGTGATCGTGTCCGGGGGCGGGTCTGGCGGCGGCGCCGCACTGCCCATCTCGTTTGCACCAGAGCCGGAATTCGACGGCGAGCCGGCTGCGGCGGGCATGGATGAAGGGGACGGCATCCCGACGGCCGCTGCTCCGCCGCCGGCCATGGCGGAGCCAATCGGGGCCGCCGAAACCCAAGTCGAGCCACCGAAGTTGGCGGCACGGAGCAGCAAGAAATCGGCGGAACGGTTTCTATTGCACCAGTTGGCGGCCCGGCAGAAGACGCGGGTGAAGCCGGAACAGGCGTTGGAGGCGGGCAAGCGGTATGGGCTGAAAGTGAAGGCCGGACCGAAGGAGAAGGGGTGGGGTTCGGGCAAGGAGAGGTTGCCGGAGCCGCCCGTGGCACCCGAAGATGCGGGCGTGATGCTGACGGTGGTGTTCACAGAGCGCAACTCGAATCCATCGGGAGAGCTGAAAACGGTCTTCCTGCCGCGGACCGGTGCGAGTTCGGAGTGCGAGTTCGAGTTCACGGCAAGCGCGGCGGCGAGAGTGTTCGAGGGCTGGATTTCGGTCTATCACAACAACCGGCTGCTACAGGAAGGTGTGCTGCGGGCCGAGGTGGTGGGCGGGGTGGGATCAGGCGAGGAGGTTCCGGGAAAGACGGAGTTCCGCATCGGGGCGATGCCAAGACCGTTGTCGTTGGGCATTCGAGAGGGAGCACCGGCGGCAGGGACGGTGCGGTTGGAGGCTGACGGGGCGCTGACTGCCGTTCGAGGGGTGAAAGCGGCAACGGTGCCGTTGACCGGGTTGAAGGCGGCCGTGGAGGCGCTGTCGGCCGAGTTCGACCAAATCAAGTGGGAGACATTGCGGAATTGGGAGAACAACAAGCCGGCAGCTAGAAGCCTGAGCCGGATTGCGCAGCTCGGCTGGCAGATGTGGCGCGAAGTGATGTCGAACCCGGTGGCCGCGAGCATCGCACAAAGCGAAGGACCGCTGGTCGTTTACGCCGCGAACTCCGGCATCCGGGCGCCGCTGGAGCTTTGCTACGACCTGCCGCAGCCGAAATCGACGGCGAGCGTCTGCAAGGGGGCAGCCGAGGCGCTGAAGGCAGGCCAGGGATGCGGCGATTGCGGGACGAAGCAGAAGGGCGGCGACGTGGTTTGCCCGCTCGGTTTCTGGGGGATGAGACGCGTCATCGAATGGCACGGCGAGACGGCCGACGCGCGGGCGGGCGATACGGTGGAGATCACGAACGAACCGGTGATCGGGCGTGAGCGACTGGCGCCGCTCAGCAAGGTACTCAGGGCGCAATCGGCGATTGTGACCGGCAAGGAATCAAAGAAACTCGACACTTGGCTGAAGAAGAACGTGGGTTCGCAGGTGTTGGTGGCGGCCGATTGGGATGCGTGGTCGGCGATGGTGAGGGACGAGTCGCCATCGATGCTGCTGCTGATTCCGCACGTCGATCACAACCGGATGCCGCCTGCGCTTGAGATCCAGGACCATTTCAAGGATCCGCCGGGCATCGATACCTCGGACGTTGTGGGGCAGATGGCGCAAAGCCCCCTGGTGCTGCTGCTTGGCTGCGGAGCGGCCCATGCGGGGGTGGATTTCATGAGCCTGCCGGCGCAGTTCCGCCGGAACCAGGCGGCAATCGTGATCGCGCCCATCGGCGAGTTGTTCGCGGGTGACGCACCCGAGATCGCCCGCGCTTTTCTGGAAACCGTGGCGGCGGGCGGAGGCAAGGCGCGACCGGCCGGGGAGGTGTTGCTGGAAACCAAACGGAAACTGCTTGGCGAAGGGCGTCTAGCAGGGCTGATGCTGCTGGCGGCGGGTGACGCAAGCTGGCTGATCGAGGGTTAGTCAATAGGAGGGGAGCATGTTCGAACTGGAGATGTTACCGGCGGGACACGGCGACGCGATTTGGATTGAATACGGGAGCAAGCGGAATCCGAGCCGGGTGCTGATCGACGGCGGGTTGAGCGCGACCTATGACGCGGTAGTGGCGCGCGCGGGAAAGCGGTGCGAACTGGAATTGATGTGTGTCACGCATATCGACCAGGACCACATCGAGGGCGCGGTGAGACTGTTGGCGAACCTGCCGCCGGGCCTGACCGTGGACGATGTCTGGCACAACGGCTACAAGCATCTGGCCGAGTCCACCCGGTTGGGCGGGCCCCAGGCGGAGAAGCTTCAGGCGGCGATAGTAGACCATGCCCGAGTGCCGTGGAACGCGGCTTTCGGCGGCGAGGCGGTGGCCGTGCCGGGCAAGGGTGCGCTGCCGGAAAAAACGCTGCCGGGCGGGCTGAAGCTGACGCTGCTGTCGCCGGGAGCGGCGCAATTGAAGAAACTGAAGCCCGTCTGGGAGAAGGAGTGCGACAAGGCCGGGATCAAGCCGGGCGTGACCGAAAGCGGAGAGGCCGCATTACAGGCGGACAAGCGGCTGCGGCCACGGCGGCTGGGCGCGAAGATCGACGTGGAAAAGCTGGCGGCGGCGGAGTTCAAGAGCGATACGGCGAAGGCCAACGGGGCCAGTATCGCGATGCTGGCCGAATTCGGGAACAAGGCCGTCCTGCTGGCCGCCGACGCGCATAGTCCCGTGGTCGAGGCGGGCCTGAAACGGCTGTTGAAGGAACGCGGGCAGAACAAGCTGCGGTTGAATGCGTTCAAGCTGGCGCACCACGGCAGCCAGTTCAACAACAGCCCTGCACTGATCGAAATGCTGGACTGCCCGGCGTACCTGTTCTCAACCAACGGCGAGAAGTTCAACCACCCCGATCCGGAGACCGTGGCGCGCATCCTGAAGGCGCGGCAGGGGGCGAAAACGCAGCTATGGTTCAACTACAGGTCGGATGAGAATGGCGTGTGGGACGCAGCGGCGTTAAAGAAGAAGTGGAAGTACGAGGCGAACTACCCGGAGCCGGATGCCGGAGGCATTAGGATCGAGCTATGAGCAGGAAGCAGTTGACGGACTCCGGCGTCAGCATCGCACTGGCGCTGTCGGGTGGCGGATTCCGGGCGTCGCTATTCCATTTGGGCGCCCTACGGCGTTTGAATGATGCGGGTTTGTTGTCGCGCATGACGTCGATCTCGTCGGTGTCTGGCGGGTCGATCACCAACGGGCTGCTGGCAGCCAAGTGGGGGCTGCTTGAAAGGGACGCCAAGGGTCGATTCACCAATTTCGGCGATGAGGTGGAGAAGCCGCTGCGGGCGTTCTGCGGAGCCAATCTGCGCAACTATCCGCTGATCTTCGGGCGGTTGAATCCGCTGAACTGGAAAGACCTGGCACGGCGCGACTACTCGGCGACAAACCTGCTGGTGGAACGATACAACGACGATCTACTGGACGGCGCGCACATGGGGGCGCTGGCGGGCATCAGGCAGAACGGCGGCCCTTCGTTTGTGTTCTGCGCGACGAACATGCAAACGGGGGTGAACTGGGTGTTCGACGACAGCCGCATCGGCGATTACATGACCGGATACACGTTCAAAGACGACTTGAAGTTGGCAGTAGCCGTGGCGGCCTCGTCGGCATTTCCGCTGGCCTTTCCGCCACTGGCCGTGCAATTGGACGGAATGACGTGGAGCGGCGGCAAGATGCCGGCTGGCGAAGAGTTGGATCGCGTCCGGAACAAGGCCGTCTTGAGCGACGGGGGCGTGTACGACAACATGGGCCTGGAGCCGGTGTGGAAGTCCAACGATTTTGTGTTCTGCTCCGACGCCGGCGCGCCGTTTTCCACCGACGCCGGAACGGGCGGCAACATGTTCTCGCGGCTGAAGCGGTCCAACGACATCATCGACCGCCAGTCGCGGGCGCTGCGCAAACGAATGTTGATCCAGTCATTCGAACGCGGCGATTTTGGAGGGGCGTATTGGGGGATCGCGACAGCAATCGGCGACTACCCACTCGCACCCAGGGCTGCCGGCTATGAGGGCGAGACCCTGGAACGCATCGCGGCGATGCGAACAGACCTGGACGAGTTCAAGCCAGGCGAGCAGGCCGTGCTGATGAATCACGGCTGGCTGCTGGCCGGGGCGGCGCTGAGAGCCCACTGCCCCGAATGGAAGGCGGGGGTATCCGCGGCGCCAGACGAAGTGCTGCTGATCAACACGGCGGCACTTTCCGCGCTGGATGAGTAGCGACGCATGACGGGCAGATGACTGGAACCGTGATGAACTGATATCTTGGATGAACACCGCTGTCCAGTCGAACGGGCAAAGGTGTATCCAGAGCGCGGCCATGTCAAGAGTCTTCGAACTGACGCGCCGGCTGATCGACATCGAATCGATCACCGGCAACGAAAAGCAGGTGGGCGATACCGTCCACGATCTGCTTGATGGGCTTGCGCGCGCGCATGGCGGCAAGGTGGAGCGAATGGAGGTGGAGCCGGGCCGGGACAACATTTTCGCGGCTTTCGGCCAGCCCATCGTTACGCTGTCAACCCATTTGGACACCGTCCCGCCGCACTTCCCTTCCCGCGAGGACGACGAATTCATTTGGGGACGCGGCGCCTGCGACGTGAAAGACATCGTTGCGGCGATGATCTGCGCGGCGGAGGATCTGCTGGCCGAGGGCGTCAGGGATTTCGGGTTGTTGTTCGTCGTCGGCGAGGAACGCAATTCGGCCGGGGCGTACCATGCGGCGAAGAATCCGCGCGGATCAAAGTACTTGATCAACGGCGAGCCGACCGGCAACCGTCTGGCGACTGGGTCGAAAGGGGCGCTCCGGTTCGAGTTGCACGCCGCGGGCAGAATGGCGCATTCGGCGTACCCGGAACTGGGTGAAAGCGCGATCGTGAAGCTGCTTGATGCACTTGAGCGGGTGAGGCGGATTGAGCTGCCGGTGGACGATGTGCTGGGACCCTCAACGGTGAACATTGGGACGCTCACGGGCGGACGCGCGCCGAACGTGATCGCCGACCAGGCCATGGCTTCATTGATGTTCAGGCTGGTGGACGACGCCGAGCCGATCCGGCAGGCGGTCCATGAGGCTTGCGCCGGCCTGGTGGAAGTGAGGGAAGTCCTTTGCATTCCGGCCGTCAGGCTGGGCGTGGTGGAAGGCTTTGAATCCACGGTGGTGGCCTTCACCACCGACATTCCCGCATTTGAAGGCGCCTGGGGCGAGCCCTATCTGCTCGGGCCGGGGACGATTCACGTAGCCCACACTTCCGAAGAGCGTGTCCCCAAGACCGAACTCGCGGAAGCCACGGACCTCTACAAGGCCCTGGTCAAGCGATTGCTCGCGCGCCGGTAAGCCGGCTGCGGCGAGCGAATCGAAGACCCCGGGAGAGAATAGAGTGAAATTCTTATGGATAGAGAGCAGATCAAATTTGGCGTCCACGGCGCGACTGGCATGGTTGGGTGGAGTGGCTTGGAGGCTCTCGCGCGTCCTTCGTGGGGCAAGCTGATATGGGTGGGCGCGTCCGGGCCCACCGGTACGACCGCATCCTGGAGGAACCATCCGGCATGATTGTGATGAAGTTCGGTGGGACATCAGTGGAAAGCGCCGAAGCCATCCGGCGCGTGGCTGCGATTGTGGCCCAGAAGGCCGCCCGCAAGCCGCTGGTGGTGGTATCGGCGATGGGCAAGACAACAAACCGGATCCTGGCCGCGGCCGAACAGGCGGCCTCGGGCAACTTGGCGGATGCGTTGAACGCGGTCGAGGAGTTGAAGGATGACACGCGGCGCGAGGCCGTGCAGGCGGCGGGCGCGGACCGCGCCGATGCCGTTGCCGCAATTCTGGAGCGGGAATTTGGAAGCCTCGAAAGCGCCATGGAGGCCATCGCCGAGCGCGGTGAACTCACGCCGGCGCTATGGGACGAGGCCACCAGCCACGGCGAGCGGATCAGTTCGGCCGTGGTGGCTCTGGCGTTCAGCGGTCTGGGGATGAAGTCGGCGCATCTGGACGCGCGGCAGGTGATGATCACCGATTCGCGCCACTCCCAGGCGCTTCCGTTGTACAGCCGCACCTACGCGAAGTTCAAAGAGATCGCCGTGCCCCTACTCAAGGACCAGGTTGTGGTGATGGGCGGTTTCATCGGGTCCACGCAGGACGGTGTCACGACCACGTTGGGGCGCGGCGGCAGCGATTTTTCGGCGGCCATCGCCGGGGCGGCGATTGAGGCCGAAGAGATTCAAATCTGGACCGATGTCGATGGCATGCTGACCTGCGACCCGCGGGTGGCTCCAGGCGGCAAACGGCTGCGCTCGGTGTCGTTCGCCGAGGCCGCCGAGATGGCATATTTCGGCGCCAAAGTGTTGCACCCAGCCACGGTGCAGCCGGCGATCGAGAAAAACATTCCGGTGCGGATTCTCAACTCGCGGCGGCCCGAGGTGGAGGGGACCCGGATTGTCGGCGAAGTGGTGGCCTCGGCGAACCCCGTGAAGTCGATCGCCTGCAAACGAGGCATCACGACAGTGAATGTGCGCAGCCTGCGGATGCTGATGGCGCACGGCTTTCTTCGACGTATCTTCGAGGTTTTCGACCGGTACAAGACGCCGGTGGACATGGTGGCGACCTCGGAGGTCAGCGTGTCGCTGACCATCGACCAAACGAATTTTCTGGACGAGATCCGGGCCGAGCTGTCGAAGATCGCCGAAATCACGGTTGAAACCGATCGCGCCATCGTCTGCCTGGTGGGCGAAGCGATCCGGGAAACGCCAGGGGTGGCGTCGCGGGTCTTCGCGGCGCTGGCGGGCGCGGGGGTAAACGTGCGGATGATTTCGCAGGGCGCCTCGTTGCTCAACATTAGCCTCGTGGTGGATGATGGCCAGGTGGTGGCTGCGGTGAAGGCACTGCACGATGAGCTCTTCGCGGAGACTGACCCGCTGGTGTTCGCATGAAGAAACTGGCATTGGTCGGATACGGCAAGATGGGCCATGTCCTGGAATCGCTCGCTCCGGAAGCGGGCTTTGAGGTCGTCCTGCGGCTGGACGTGGACAACAATGCGCACGGCGAGGCATTCACGGCCGGCAACTTCGCAGGCATTGACGTGGCCATCGAGTTCACCGCGCCGGACGTGGCGGTAGACAATCTGCTGGCGCTGGCGCGGTTGAGCGTGCCAACGGTCTGCGGGACCACCGGCTGGTTCGAACGGACGGGCGAAGTGGCGGCGGCGTACAACGAAACCGGCGCGCCGCTGGTCTACAGCCCGAACTATTCGATTGGCGTGAATATCTTCCAGCGGGTTGTGGCCGAGGCGGCGCGGCTGATGTCGCGACAACCGGCCTACGAGGCATGGGCGTGGGAGATTCACCATTCACAGAAGAAGGACGCGCCGTCGGGCACACTCTTGAAACTGGTGGACGAGATGCGGGCGGCGGGCTATGCCGGGCACGTGGACATTGGATCGAACCGCGCAGGCAAGGTCCCGGGCACACATGAAATCGGGTTCGACTCATCGGCCGACACGATTACCCTGCGACATATTGCGCGGAGCCGCGAGGGTCTCGCGCGCGGGGCACTGTGGGCCGCAAATTGGGTGCAGGGCAAGCACGGCGTACACGAATTCAGCCGGATTCTGTTCGAGGAATCGAAGGAGTAGAGCATGTTTGAAGGTTGCGGGACCGCCCTGGTGACGCCGTTCAAGGCTGACCTCAGTCTCGATGAGTTGACGCTGCGGCACCTCGTGAGGCGGCAGATCGAGGCAGGCGTCCACTTTCTGGTTCCATGCGGCACAACGGGCGAGAGCCCCACGCTGACACACGCCGAGAAGGTTCGAGTCGTCGAGATCGTGCTTGATGAGGCCAACGGAATTGTGCCGGTGGTGGCCGGCGCGGGCGGCTACGACACGAGAGAAGTCATCGCCATGGCGCGCGAGTACGAGTCGATGGGCGTGGATGGGATCCTGTCGGTGGCGCCTTATTACAACAAGCCGACGCAGGAGGGCCTCTACCGGCATTACAAGGCGATCGCCGAAGGCACCAGGAAACCCGTATTGGTCTACAACGTGCCCGGACGCACGGGCGTGAACATTGAACCTGCGACGCTGGCGCGGCTGGCCGTAATCGACAATATTGTGGGCGTGAAAGAGGCTTCGGGCAACATCGCCCAAATGGCCACGATCTGCGCCCGCGTACCAGACAACTTCACCGTGCTGGCAGGCGACGATTCCGTGACGCTGCCGCTGGCAGCGCTCGGCGGCCGGGGGGTAATTTCGGTGGCATCGAATGAGATCCCGAAAGAGATGGCAACCCTGTGCGCGCACCTGCTGAAGGGCGAGTTCGCTGATGCGCGCCGGGTCCACGCCAAATACCTGGCGCTGATGGAGATCAATTTCATCGAATCCAATCCGATCCCGGTGAAGGCGGCGATGGCCCGGATGGGCCTGATCGAGCCGGTCTGGCGCTTACCGATGTGCGAACCGCGGGCGGCGGCGATGATGAGGATCGATCAGGTGCTGAAGGAGGCGGGGCTGGCGGCATGACACTGGAAACCAGAATTGAGAAATTGTACGCAGCCGCTCCGGCGGTCTACGCCCAGGCCGACCAGGCGCTGTTCGCCGAGTTCAAAGATGCCCTGAACCGCGGAGAAGCGCGCGCGGCCGAGCCTTGCGAAAACGCGCCTACCGGCTGGAAGGTAAACGCCTGGGTAAAGAAGGGCATCCTGTGCGGTTTCCGCATGGGCGCGATCGTGGACATGTCGGTCAATGCCTCCAAGCAGCCCTGGTTCGACAAGGCGACCTACCCGGTGAAGTCGTTTGGCGTGGCGAGCGGCGTGCGCATCGTCCCTGGCGGATCGTCGATTCGAGACGGCTGCTACATCGCGCGAGGCGTCACATGCATGCCGCCGATGTACATCAACGTAGGCGCCTATGTGGGTGAAGGCACGATGATCGATTCCCACGCGCTGGTAGGCAGTTGCGCGCAAGTGGGCGCACGGTGCCACGTTTCGGCGGCCGCGCAGATCGGCGGCGTCCTGGAGCCGATCGGAGCCATGCCGGTGATCATCGAAGATGATGTGCTGGTTGGCGGCAATTGCGGCGTGTATGAAGGCACGGTCGTAAAATCCCGTGCCGTGCTTGGCAGCGGCGTCATTCTGAACCGCTCGACGCCCGTCTATGATCTGGTCAGCGGCGAAGTCCATGCCGCGACGGACGAGACGCCGCTGGTAGTGCCGGAAAACGCCGTGGTTGTGGCGGGTTCACGCGCCATATCGCGGGGCAAGGGTTCCGAATGGGGCATTTCGCTTTACACGCCCATCATCGTCAAGTACCGCGACGAACGGACCGACGAGAAGGTCCGGCTCGAAGACTACCTGCGCTAGCAACCCTTGGTAGAAGTCGCGTGCGGCCGCAGGACTTCTACCAAGGGCTGCTAGGCTTGCGCGGCGCGCACTAGCGATTCCACCGTGGCCCGGGCCGCATTCTCCCATGTGAGTGACGCGGCAAAACCCGAAGCAGACGGAGCACTGCTTATGGCGTGGTCGATCGCCCCGGTCATCGCATCTTCGTCGTTCGGATCGAATAACGCGGCCGCGCCCGAGGCCAGCGTACGCAAGGGTTCGATGTCGGAACATGCCAACGGCACACCAGCGGCCAGCGCTTCGGCCACAGGCATGCCGAAGCCCTCAAAGGTGGACGGATAAACAACAGCGCGCGCGGTGCGAAACAGTTCGAGCAACTCCCCGCGTTCCACCCAGCCGCGGACCTCGACGGCCGGGCCGAGTGACTGAGCCAGACGGTTCACTTCTTCGTGCACGAAGCCCTTGACGCCGGTCAGTACGAGCTTGAGTTCCGGATGACGTTCACGGAGGCGTGCAAAGCATCTCAGCAGCCTGAGATGGTTTTTGTGCGGATGGGTTGTGGAGGGGCAGAGCAGAAAATCGCCAGGCGCGCGGCGCTCGGCGAGCGCAAAGAACGCGTCGTCGACGCCGTGCGGCACGACGTCAATCCGGCCGGGCGTGAGAAACGGATAGAAGCGCAGCAAGTCATCGCGCGTCGAGGCACTGACGGCGATCAGGCGCTGGGACCGGCGGGCGGCGCTCCACAGCAGGAGCCGCCAGGCGGGCAGATCGAACCACCGGAAATATTCTGGATGGCGCTTGTGCTGCAAGTCGTGGAAGACCGTCACCTGCGGGCAGGGTGGCACCCAAGGGGCGGTGAAACCGGGGTTCAGTAAGACGTCGACGCGGTCCTGACGAAGCACGCCAGGCAGGCTGAATTGCTCGTAGAGAATCCTCGCGACTCGGCTGGCGGCATGGATGTCGAGCACACGTGGATTCGAACCCAGCGGACCTGTCTCCCGGTTCGTGAATACCGTGATGCGGTGGCCCGTGCCCAGACGCTCTATCGCACCCACGACCGACCGCAGATAGACCTCCGTCCCGCCGACGCCGCCGGGAATCAAGTACAGCGCGTTGATGCCGATGTGCAGCTTCACTGCTTCGCCAGGGCCGCGGCCAGGCCTTTCTGTGCGGCCGGGTTTTCGGGGTTCAGCGCCAGGGCCTGCTTGAAGTCCGTGGCGGCCTCGTCGCGGCGGCCGAGAAGGAAAAGAACGTTGCCACGATAGACCCAGGACATGTCGAAGTTCCGATTGAGTTCGATAGCCTGGTTCAGTTCAGTCAGAGCTTCTGGCAGCCGGCCTTGCTTGGCATAGACCATGCCGAGCGTGGAGCGCACGTGGTAGCTTCTGGGCTTGGCGATCAGCGCCTCGCGCAGCCTTTCAGCGGCTGCGGCGGGCTGGGCGGCGCAATCGAGCGATAGCGCCCAGTCCACCAGCAGGTCAACGCCCTTCTGACCCAGTGAGTAGGCTCTCTCGTACGATGCCGCCGACTCGGCGCAGCCGCCTTGGGAGTACAGCGCATGGGCGAGTTGGAAATGCGCCCTGGCATTGGACGGATTCGAGGCGATGGAGGCGCGCCAGAGCCGCTCGGCGCTGTTGTAGTCCTGGTTGCGGTTCCAGGCAAGTGCACCGAGGATGACCAGGACGACAGCCAGTCCCGCAATCTGGTTACGGCCCGGCAACTTCCCCTGGGAGAACCATTGCGCTGTAAACAGGAGCAGGCCCAACGAAGACAGGTAGAGCCGGCGGTCGGTCATCGCATCGGCGATCGGAGTCACCGAGGATGTCGGCGCCAGCAGAATCAGAAAGGCTAGCCAGCCAAAGCTGGCGAGCGGATACGTTTTGCGGTAGATGGCGACGGCCACAACGGATGCGGCCAGTGCGAGGGCGCCGGCGATGGTCATCGGCTCGGCGAACGACTTCGCAAAGGGGATGGCATGATCGATGTTCATTCCCCACGGCACGAAGAACAAAAGCACGTAGCGCCAGATGACGTGGCATTGGGTGGCGAAGTAGTTCAGCGGGGTCACAGCCTGTACGCCGAAGCCGGCCGTGGCCTGCGTCCCCACGGCCTTGAACACATAGGCCGCGCCCGCCAGTCCGCCTACGATCAGCGGCACAAGGACCATCGCTTTGGCCTTCAAGCCCTGCCACACCGATCCACTAAACCAGACTGCAATCAGCAGCATCAGCGGCACGAGGGCAAAGCTATGTTCCTTGGTGAGCGATGCCAGTGCCGTCAGCACCAGAGCCGCCAGGGCGCGCCACGCGCCAATCGTCTCCGAGCCGAGGAAGAGACGCAGCGCGGCCAGCGCGAAGAACAGGCTCAGGACTTCGCTACGGGAGACGATGTAGCTGACCGCCTCGGTCAGGGCCGGGTGAAGCGCGAAAAGACCGCCCGCGGCAACGGCGATCCAATCGCGGCGGATGGGTTCAACGCCGGCCAGCGCGAGAATGCGCTTCACGACGCCAACCATCAGGCATGCGTTGAGCAGATGCAGGATCAGGTTGACCGCGTGCATCGGCAACGGAGACAGACCAAACAATTGGCGGTCCAGCCAGAGACTCAGATAGAACAGCGGACGGGACGATTTGAGCAACGTGAGCACCGGCGGGCTGCCATTCGGGTTAAGCGAGTCCACCGTGAGGTCGTCGAAGATGAAGGGTCCACTGAGCGCGGACAGGTAAACAAGCGCTGCGGCCAACAGGATCGCCGGCCAGAGCCAAGCTGCGGGACCGGATTTCGGAGCGGGCTTAGCGGTCTTCGCCATCGTTGTGCTCGATCTGGTATTCAAGTATCGCCACGCGCTGAACGAGCGTGACATTCATGTCCTTCAACTCGGAAACAACCCTGGAGAAGCGATAGAAAACGACCATGAAGACCATCAGGATCGCGGCCATCAACGCCACGGCCGGTTCGCCCAAGCCAAGCCACGCAGCGACGGACTTCAACGCCGGGGGCGACAGCGAGAGCGCAAGCAGCGCCATACCCGCCAGCAGCCAACTCACGGAGTGCTCCACTCGGAGGTGCTCGCGGCGCAGTGACCGGAGCACGATGGCGATGAGCGCAACGCTGAGCAACGACAACACAAATGACAGACGGTCCATATCGTTCTACCTTTGCCGCTGACGGGGCGAGGCTCCGTCGTACCGCAGAATGTTCACAAAGACGCCCAACAGCACGTGCAGGACGAAGAATACCGACTTGAGGGGCGTGATCGAACTCCGCCCTGCCAAACGCGGGCGCATGACTGATTCGACTTCCTCGAAACGGAAGGCCTTTCTCTGTAATACGACCAACGCTTCGATCTCCGGATACTCGAGCGGGAAAGTCCGCGAGAACAGTTCGAGGGCCCGCCGGTTGACGGCGACGAAACCGGAAGTGGGGTCGGACGCGCGCCGCCCAAGAATCGGCCGGAGCAGCAACTTAAAGAACCAGATACCGATGCGCCGTATCAGCGACGTCCGGAATCCATCTCCGGAGTTGGGCGCGCGCACGCCGATCACCATCTCGACACCGGTGGCCGACAGCCGATCAAGCAACCGGGCGATGTCGCGAGGGTCGTGCTGGCCGTCGCCGTCGATCCGGACCACCGAATGATAGCCGGCGGCCCAGGCGAACTTGTAGCCAGCCTGAACGCAGCCGCCCAGGCCGAGATGGCAGGGCAGCGACAGCACCATCGCTCCGGCCGTTGCAGCCTCGGACACGGTGGCATCCTTCGAACAGTCGTTCACCACCAGCACGGAGGCGCCAGGGCGTACGGCGTAGACCTCTTCGATGACGCGCCGGATCGAGTCTTCTTCGTTGTAGGCCGGGATCAGCACCAGCGTCTCATCGCCAGCCGGGCGTTTCATTGTTCGGCCACCTCCCGCAGGCTAATCCTATGCCGCTCCAGGCGGCGCTTGAATTCGGCCGCGCTGATGTGCCGACTGCGCCTGATCCTGGCCCGCTGGACAAGCAGGGCGGGCAGCGCTTTGAGCAGTGAAACGTGTGCCTTCGCGACGATCAAGGGCAATCGCCAGAACGGCTCGCCGGAGGAGCGGAATTCGCCCGTCTTGCCAACCCCCCGGATGGCAGAGAGAAGGTGCAAGGCGTAGCGCCACAAGGAGTAAAACGGCGCCGCGGCCAAGCTGGAAAGAGGGAAGTTCCTGACCAGAAGCCGTAACCGGTTGCGCTCGACATAATACGCTTTGACCGCCGAGGCCCGGCCGGCACTGGCGGAATACTGATGCTCGACCACGGCCTCTGGCACATACAGGCAGCGCCATCCCGCCCAGTGTCCGCGCAACGCCAGGTCGCTGTCCTCGCAGTACAGAAAGAACTCCGATTCGAATAGCCCGACTTCATCCAGCATCTTCCCGCAGTATGCAGCGGCGCAACCCGAAGGGATCAGCGCGTCCCGCGCCTTTGCCTCGTACTCGGTCGGACGCATCCGGCTGACCTGTTTCGAGGAACCGTCGACGGTGATGCCAAGCCCGGCCGAATCGAGCACGTTCTTTCCTTGCAGTAGGATGCGAGATGCAGCCATGCCTGCTCCCCGGTCGGATTCGAGCGCCCCTACCAGCGATTCAAGCCATTGCGGATGGGCGCAGGCATCGTCGTTGAGCACCGCCAGATAGTTCGCTGGACGCAGCCGGTAACCCTGATTCACTGCCTCCCCAAAGCCGGCGTTGCGGGTGTTCTCGATCAACCGGAATCGGAACCCGGCCGCGTCCAGGCGCCGCACCGCCCCGCAGGCGCTGTTGTCCACCACCACGGTTTCAAAGTCCTTCCAGCTCTGCTTCTCCAGCGAGGCCAGACAGTCCAGCAGCCTGGCGTCAGCGGCAAGCGTTGGCACGACGACGGTGACCGTTGTCTCTGGCAACCCTCAATTCTAGTCGAATCAGCGGCCAAGAGGCCGGTGGGAGGGCAAAATACGAGGACCGGGATGGTGGTGGAGCCCTATTCAAAGGTAAAACATATAGATGAAGTCAATTTTCGTCGCGGCGGCTTTCGCCGCTGCCATCTGGGGACAGACGACGCCGGACTCGCCGCACCTGAGTCACATGAAGCAACTCACGCATGGCGGCCAGAACGCCGAAGCCTATTGGGCCCCCGACGGCAAGCGGCTGATTTTCCAATCCACCCGGCCGCCCCACGGCTGCGACCAGATCTACATCATGAACGACGACGGCAGCCAGCAACGCATGGTCTCGACAGGGAAGGGCCGCACCACTTGCGCCTATTTCCTGCCCGACAACAAGCACATCGTGTACGGGTCGACGCACGAAGCCGGTGAGGCTTGCCCGGTCCCGCCTGACCGGTCGAAGGGCTACCTCTGGGCCGTGTTCCCCGGCTATGACATCTATCTGGCCGACGATCAGGGCGCCATCCAGAAGAAACTAACCACCGAGGCAGGCTATGACGCGGAGGCGACGGTAAATTTCAAAACCGGCAAGATTGTCTACACATCGCTCGCCACCGGGGATATCGAACTCTGGCGGATGAACGCGGACGGCTCGAACAAGAAGCAAATCACGAAACGCACTGGCTATGACGGCGGCGCAGTGTATTCGCGCGATGGGAAGAAGATCGTTTGGCGAGCGACCGATCCGGCCAATGCGGCGGCCATGGCCCGTTACAAGGAACTCCTAAAGGAGAACCTGACCGAGCCGATGAAGATGGAGATCTTCGCCTCCAATGCAGACGGCAGCAGCCTGCGCCAGTTGACCCATTTCGGGTGCGCCAGCTTCGCACCCACATTTACACCGGATGGAAAACGGATCGTATTTTCATCCAACAAACACAACTGCGATGGGCGCCGGTTCGAGCTCTACATGATGAACCTGGACGGCACGGACCTGAGGCAGATCACCAACATGGGCGGCTTCGTGTCATTCCCCGAGTTTTCGCCGGATGGCAGAAGACTGGTGTTTTCCAGCGACCTCAATGCCGCGAGTCCACACGAGTTCAACATCTTCACGGCGGACTGGGTCGATTGAGCCCTCGTGCCATGGCCCCGCCGCCTGGATTATGCTGGATCTGTTATGAAAACACTCGTCGCCTCTCTCCTTCTGCTCTCCTGCGCCTTCGCCCAGCGGCCCCAGGGTCCGCGGCCTCCGGGCGAGGATTGGGTCCAACTGTACAACGGCAAAGACACGACCGGATGGAACAATGTCGGCAAGCAAGAGTGGGTCGCACTCGCCGAGGGGGTCCTGCAGGGCAAGGCCGTCAACAAGGAGTACGGCTACCTTGAGACCGCCAAAGACTACAAGGACTTCACTTTGTCGCTGCGGTTCAAATGCGTCGGGACAGGCAACTCAGGCGTCTATTTCCACACTCGCTTCAAACCCGGCACGGCCGATGTCAGTCAGGGCGCACAGTTTGAAATCGACTGCAATGTCACCCACCACACTGGCGGCGTCTATGGCTTTGGCCGCGCGTGGATCGTTTGGCCTTCGCCTGACAACGAAACAGCGGTCCGCCAAAACGACTGGAACGACATGACTGTGACAGTGGTCGGCAACCGCTACATCTCCCGGGTCAACGGCGTGCAGTTGGTCGACTTTACCGACCCCCGCGCTCCATTCCTTGATGGCACCATCGCCCTCCAACTCCACGCCGGGGGAGAGGGTCACATGCTGTTCAAGGACATCTACGTGCGCGACCTGTCGAAGCGCTAAGCACGAGTTGTGCGCAAATCAAAGAGCCTCCGCCGGGACGGAGGCTCTATCTCTTTCAGCCCCAATCCGGTATCCTTACCGGACGACCGGCGGATCCATCGGCTTGGACGACTTGCCGGATAGCGCCTCGGCCACCTCGACGTTGTACCTGCCGAGGATCTGCGCCGTGGTGAGATCCAACTGCACGCGCGACCTCGAGTATGCGGCCAGCGCGGCCACTTCCGATGCCTGTGCCTGCGCGAAATCGCGCTGCGTCTGAACCACCTGGAACGCCGTCGATGCGCCCAGCGCATATTTCTTGTTCTCGGCGTCAAGGGTCTGCTCCTGCAACTGGCGCTCCTTCACCGCCGCCTGGTAACGCGCGCGGGCCTGCACGACGGCGGTCAGGGCGTTTTGGACGGTGACGCGCAGTTCGTTCACCTGTTTCTGCGCGGAGAGTTCCTGCTGCCGCAGGGTGAGCCGGTCTCGCACGTAGTCGGCCTGCGCCGAGCGGTTGCGGATCGGGATGTTGAGGCTGAAGCCGACCGAATAATCGGGGAAATTGCGCCGGAAGATCTGGCCAAGCGCGCTGCCGTAGCCGCCAACAAAGAATGCATCCGCAGCAGGTCCTTCCGGCAGGTAATAGAGCGGATTCAGTTGGCCCGCCAGCGCGTTGTGCTGCATAGCGGCCTGTACGTCGAGCGAAGGCAGCAACTGCGACTTCGAGCCTGCCAAGCCGATCTTGGTATTCTCCAGGTTCAGTGAGATCTGCTGCATATCGGGCCGGTTCTTGATCGCCCGTTCGGTCAGATCGGCCAACGGTTCAACAACGTCACTCTGCGGCATTGCCAAAGTGTCAGTTGGCACCACTCGTGCCTCGACGATCATGGGACTGGCCAAACCCGAGCGGGACAGGGCATTCTTGACGATCGATTCCTGCTGCAACAGCGAAGTCTCTGAGTTGGTCAACTCCTGCTGGGCCTGGGCCACACGCGCCTCGGCCCGGACGATCTCGATCGGAGCCAGTGTGCCGATTTCCACCTGCTTCTTGTTGTCCTCGTAAAACTTCTGCGCGACCGCCAGCGCAGTCTGTTTCACCTTATAGTCTTCGTTGTAGCTAACCAGGTCCCAGTAAAGGTTGACGATGCCGGAAACCGTCGTCATCACTTGCAGCTTGAAGGTCAGGTCGCTCGCCTTCACGTTGTTCTTCGCCACCCGGATGTTGCGATTGTTCACCGACAGTCCAAAGCCTTGCAGCAACTTCTGCGACACCGACAGGTTCATGTTCGGCTGCCAGTAGGGATTCAGGTCGACACGCGGGTTGTTGGTCTTTAGTTTCGTATTGGACCAGCTGTAGTCGAGCGACGTGCCCGTGAGGAAGTTCTGGGAGTAGGCGGCCGAGAAAGACCGGGTGTCATATTGAAGCGCCGTCGTGCCGGTAGTGATCGTGTTCGATTGCGGACGCGAGCTGTGACTCGAGTAAGCGGAAAAGGAGAATGAGGGGTCCAAACTAGGCACCGACACGCCGGTCTGGGTAATGACCGTGCCGCCGGTTGTGGAGTCTGAGCTGCTCGACGAACTGCTCATGCTCGATCCGCTTGTCGCCGTGCTGCCCGTCACTGATGACAACGCCGAGGATTGGACCTGGCGGATCGTCGCCGGCACGCCGCGCAACAGGCCGCCGGCCTGGGCTCTGAGCAAGTCGGCCTGGGCGAGTTGCGGGCCGAACCGCGCCAGTTCGACGTCGAGGTTGTTTTCGATCGCCAGGGCCAGCGCGTCGGCTAACGAAAGATAGAGCTTGCCCGCGCGAATCAGAGTCTCCAAGCGCGGCGAGTTGTTCAGCGACACGGAGGGGATCAGCGGTTCGCGGTAGGGCCGGCTGAAGGCGCTCCACAGGCCCGTTCCGGGGGCCGCTGGCACGTTCGCTTTGTCGACGCTGCGGTCCGGAGACATCGGCGTAGCTTGGGCTGGCGCCTGTGCGGGCGCCTGCGCTGGGGCTTGGGCTAAGGCCTGGGGCGCGATCATGACTGCCGTGAGGAGGCCTGCGAGGATCGGTCGAAGTCGGTTCATGTTTGAGGTTCCTGGGATGTACGAATGCTGATGCAGTTGCGATTCGAGTTCAAATCTCTAAAACGCGCCAGAGCGTCAACTTGTTCCTTACAAATCAACTTCATAGTAGCGCAGCGCTGGAGCAGCCGACCGCCTGTTCCGCCTTACCGCCGTCCGTATCCGGACACCGCCTGTCCGGTGTCGCGACAACTCCAGCTTCGCCGATGCTAGACTAACCTTCATCGTGGCGACCACAAATCACGAAATCCTGGATCTGTTCCAGGCCACCGGCGCCTACCTCCAGGGCCATTTCCGTCTGACCAGCGGGCTCCACAGCCCGGCCTATCTCCAATGCGCGCTCGTTCTGGCCCACCCGCCCCACGCGGAATCGCTGGGCCGCCGCCTGGCGGCCGAGATTTCCGGGATCGCCGCCGGGATACCCACGGTGGTGGTCTCTCCAGCCATGGGCGGGCTGATTATCGGCCACGAGGTGGCCCGCGCCCTAGGCGTCAGGCACATGTTTACCGAACGCGACGCCGAACGCCGGATGTCGCTGCGCAGGGGCTTTTCAGTTTCCTCTACAGACCGGGTAGTTGTCGTCGAGGATGTCATTACGACGGGAATCAGCACGGCTGAAGTCGTCGCGCTGCTCCGTACTCAGGGAGCGACGGTCCTGGCCGCCGGCTCGATCATCGACCGCAGCGGCGGCAAAGCTGATGTAGGCGTCCCCCGAGCTGCACTCGCCACACTCGATGTCCAGACCTGGGACCCGGCGGCATGCCCGCTTTGCGCCCAGGGCATCGAAGTGGTCAAACCGGGCTCCCGGCCCGGCTGAGCCGCCATGCGGCGCATCCGCATCACCGTCGCCTACGATGGCACCCGATACCACGGCTGGCAGGTCCAACCGGGGTTGGCGACCATTCAAAGTGAACTCGAGCGCGTCGTGTCGGTGATTGACAACCGCGGAGTGCAGGTGGCCGGATCGGGCCGCACCGACGCCGGCGTCCATGCCTTGGGCCAGGTGGCCGCCTTCGACCTCGCAAATCCCCTGCCATGCCCGAATCTCAAGAAAGCAATGAACCGCATCCTGCCCGTCGACATTCGCATTCTGGATGCCGCCGAAGCCACGCCCGATTTCCATCCGCGCTACCAGGCGGTGGCCAAAACCTACGAATATAGGATCTGCCGCGCCGAGGTCTGCCCACCCATGCGGCGGCTCTATTGCTTTCACTACCCCTACAAGTTGGATGAATCGGGCATGGCCAGTGCTGCCACAGTGCTGGAAGGCGAACATGACTTTTCCGCCTTCGCCGCGTCTGACCAGAAAGATGAACTTGGCCACTCGAAGGTGCGGACGATCTTCTCCTCAACCCTGTCGCGAGACGGAGACGACCTGGTTTACCGCGTCAGGGGCTCGGGTTTTCTGAAACACATGGTTCGAATCATCGTTGGAACGCTCATCGAGGTTGGCAAGGGCAATCTGGACAACGCCGCGCTGCGAATCCGGCTTGAGGCGGGAAGTCCACACAAGGCCGGTCCGGCGGTTCCGGCTCGTGGACTGCGGCTGATCTCGGTGGAGTACCCGGTCGGCGACGCATGTTAGGCTGAAAGGAAAGCTAATGTCAGATAAGGTTGTCACCCAGTTTCCTCCCCTGCCGCCAGTCAGCCGGTGGATTGCGCCCGTCGTCGTCGCCTGGTTGGTGCCCGGTGGCGGCCATTTCATGCTGAAGCAGCACTACCGGGGCGCTATCCTGTCGGCGTCAGTCCTGATCATGTTCGTTCTCGGGTTGGCGATGCGCGGCTACATGTTCGAACCGATGAGCGGCGATCTGTTGACAACGCTCATTTACACGGGCGGGTTCATCGCCGACATGTCCGCCGGCGTCTTCTATTTCATGGCCAAGTGGTTTGGCTACGCCGCGCCCGATATCGCCGGCCACACCGTCGACTACGGCACCAAATTCCTGGTCGGGGCCGGACTGCTGAACATCCTGGCCATCGTTGACGCGTTCGAGATCGCTTCGGGCCGGAAGCAGTAATAAGGAGAGCCTCCCCATGCACATGAACTTGAACCACTTCGAAGCCACGGTGCTATTCGCTCTCTTTGCGTCCGCCGTCCTTGGCGTCGTATCCAAATCCACGGACAAGGAGCGCCTACGGTACGGGTTGCGCTCGTTTGGATACTTCGCCGCTACAGTATTCGGCCTGGGCTGGCTCATGTACCTCGGCCACAGGTAACCCCACACCCCACCCGCAAACACGCGTCCCCTCCAATCGCGATAACCTGTCCAGTGGCCACGCCATTTCGGGAGGTTCATTCGATGCGGTTCGTATTCGCCCTGGCGCTGCTGGCACTGCCGGCTTTCTCCGTCACTCTGGTCGAGAAGGGCAAGTCCAGCTACTCGATCGTCATCTCCGCCGATGCGTCGCCCTCTGAGAAACGTGCCGCAGACGAGTTGCAGCGCTTCATCGAAGAAATGTCCGGCGCGCGATTGGCTGTCACGGATGGCGCCAAACCAATCCGCGGGCCGATGATCCTGCTCGGCGATAGCGCTGCACTCCGCAAGCTGAGACTGAACATCGCCATCGACAAACTCGGCACCGAGGGCTTCGTCCTTAAGACATCAGGACGCCATCTCGTCATCGCAGGGGGCCGGCAGCGGGGCACGATGTATGGCGTTTACACGCTGCTCGACAAACTCGGCTGCCGCTGGTTCACGCGCGAGGTCAGCCGCATCCCAAAGCAGCCAACCATCAAGCTCGGCCCATTGAACGAAACCCACCAACCTGCATTCGAAAACCGGGAGCCCTTCTTCACCGAGGCCTGGGACAGGGACTGGGCCGCCCGCAACCGCACCAACGGCGACCACACCCAGTTGGACGAATCCACGGGAGGCAAGCTGAAGTATTATCCCTTCGTCCATTCCTTTGAAGCGCTCGTGCCGCCCTCGCAGTACTTCAAGGACCACCCCGAGTATTTCTCACTGATCGACGGAAAGCGCCGCGCCGAGCGCAGCCAGCTTTGCCTGACCAACCCGGATGTCCTGCGCATCGCCATCGCCCAGGTCGAAACCTGGATCAAGGAGCATCCCGACACCACGATCTTTTCGGTCTCACAAAACGATTGGGAGGGCTGGTGCGAATGCGACCAGTGCCGCAGGGTCGAGCAGGAGGAAGGTGGCCAGCATTCCGGTCCGCTTCTTCGATTCGTCAACGCCGTCGCCACCGAGATTGGCAAGCGCTACCCGGACAAACTCATCGACACGCTGGCTTACTGGTATACCGAGAACCCGCCGTTGAAGGTCCGCCCGGTGCCGAATGTCCGTATCCGGCTGTGCCCCATCGGCATCTGCATCGCCCACAGCTTCGCCTCTTGCCCCCGAAGCGCCTACTTCTACAAGAACCTCCAAGCTTGGTCGAAGATCACCAACCAGCTCTACATCTGGCACTACAACACGAACTTTCGGCACTATCCCCTCCCCATGCCCGACTTCGATGAACTCGCGGCTGATATCCCCATCTACAAGCGCCACGGTGTCGTCGGCCTGTTCATGCAGGGCGCCTATGCGACCGGTGGCGGCGGCTCGGACTCCGAGCTTCGAGCCTACGTTCTCGCCCGCCAGCTCTGGGATGAAAGAACCGACGTCTCGAAAACCGTCGACGAGTTCATGGCGGGAGTCTACGGCCCGGCGGCCAAGCCCATGCGGGAGTATTTTGACCTGGCGCACGCTGAAGTCCGTCCACCCGCCAACCAGCACCTCTGGATCTTCAACGTCCCGGAC
>CAZSBK010000009.1:0-82528 GCA_964604945.1 uncultured Candidatus Solibacter sp. | reverse complement strand
AGAATGCCGCCGCCGATGCCGGTAGACAACGTCATGTAGAACAGGGGGCGATATCCCTTCCCCGCGCCGTGCAGACCCTCCCCGAGCCCGCCCACGTTGGCGTCGTTGTCCATAAGAACCGGGGCGCCAAAAGTCTCTCTCACCTGATCAACTAGATTGAAGCCTTCCCATCCGCCGACATGGGTCGATAGAACGACAGACTGAGTCGCGAAATCGACCGGGCCGCCGAAACCGATGCCCACAGCTTCGATTGGCTCCCGT
The DNA here is from genome assembly GCA_964604945.1 of uncultured Candidatus Solibacter sp. GTDB lineage: Bacteria > Acidobacteriota > Terriglobia > Bryobacterales > Bryobacteraceae > PNKE01. Next base: position 82,267 of record CAZSBK010000009.1, on the reverse strand, counting down.
GCATCCCAGGACTGGACGATTTCTGGGAAACGGGCCGTCATCCAACGGGGGCCGCCGTCGCGGTCAGTGGTGCGCGATTCGCGCTGCAGCATCCGCCCTGACGAGTCGAACAGGGCGAGCGCGAATTTCGTTCCGCCGATATCGATGGCAAGAAAGCTCATAGCCGTGCCTCCGCGGCCAGGACCTCGCCGGGCGAAGCCGAGCCAGTCCCCTTCTTCATAATGGTGATCGAGGTGACCAGGTTGCCGAAACGCGCTGCCGCGGTTGGTGTCGCTCCAGCGGCCAGTGCCAGCGTTGTCCCAGCCGAGAAACTGTCTCCCGCTCCACAGATGTCGACCGGCTTCTCCACTGGAACCGTCGGCACCAGGGTCTCGGAATCGCCGTCGAAAACCATCACCCCTTCAGAGCCTCTCGTCACCAACATGAGCCTGTGGCCCACCGCTTGACGCAGTGCGCGCAGACTGGACACGCCCAGCCGGGAGCACGCCTCCGCCGCCTCGCGTTCGTTTGGTTTGACAATGACGTTTCTGAAGCGCTCGATTCGCATCCTCGAGTCGACCATGATGACCGGCGCCGATGGCCCGGCCGCAATCTGGACAAGGGCATCACGCACTGCGGGCGTCACCACGCCGCCGGATTCGGTTTCAGCCTGGTCGGCAACCAGGATAGCGTCGAATCGCGATGCGGCATCGAGTAGCCGCGCCACGATCTGTCTGTCGATTGAGGCCGGGGAAGGGGGCGAGACGAAGTCGATGCGGCCCAGATCTTCTTCTCCCGAGTCGGTGTTCAACAGTTTCGTATAGGTGAACGTCGGCAATGGCGAAGTGACCAGCAGTGAGGCGTCGGCGCCTACGCGGTTGAGCGCCTGCCGCAGTTCATACCCGTTCCCGTCGTCCCCGATCGAGCCAAGCACCGAAACCGCTCCACAGCCCAGCGCGCGGAGATTGTTGGCCACCGTGCCGCCGGCGCCGGCCGTAATCACTGTGCCAGTCACGGCGACGCGGTCGATGCCCGTCTCGCGCGAAGGTTCAGCCAGGGCCGGCGAATATGTACACCAGCGGTCGAGACAGATATCGCCCACCACAAGGGCGCGCAGCCCGGCGAATCGATCGAGTATCTCCCTGACGGTCATCGGCTCTCAACTCCCTAAGGCGATATGGTAGCAGGGCGGCCGGACAAGCACCTCGGGCTTCTGCCGGCTGGGGCGAATCAACACCATCTATTCTGGAAACAGCAACTTGAACAAGTCCTGGTAACAGAGGAAGTTGGGGATGATGTAGTCAGCGCCAACTCCAGCCAGGCGTTTGCGTTTCCATTCATCCACCACCTTGCAGTCCGGCTCGTCGGTAGCCACACCCACGGCGACTCCGCCCACCTGCTTCACGTTCTCGATTTCAACGTAACCGTCGCCGAAGCCGAGGAACTCATCGCCGCGGACTCCGGCATCGTCGATCAGTTTCTTGATCAGGAGGGCCTTCGAGAAGCTCTTGTAGTCGTCCAGCGCTCCATAGACGCCACCATCGAAATAATGATCGAGCTTGAGCAGTTGCGCTTCGTCCTTAACGAACTTGTCGTCGGTTCCCGAGGCGAGGTACATTCTGAAGCCGCGCGCCTTCAGCCCTTCCAGCAATTCGATCGTGCCCGGCACCTGGTAGGTCACCGGAGGGATGGACCCATTTCTGAGTCCGTCGATGCGGTCCTTGATGCGCTCCATGAGCAAGTCGAGATAGCGGTGCTTGTAGACCAGCGGCTCTTCGGGCTTGCCGCCGCGCTTCTGGATCTCGTCTGCCAGGGCGATCATTTGGTAGATCGTCTGGCGGCCAGTCAGCTTGCCGACGTACTCGCGGACGACCTCGGTCAGGTCGGCTTCGCTTTCGCCGGTCTTTAGTTCAACCAGCGCTTCCACCATCATGGGGACCATGACGTCCACCCACCCGGCGCGGATCAGCGAGACAGTCCCATCAAAGTCAAAGAGGGCGACTTTGGCGTGTGAGGCTACGGCTTGCGGCCGCAGACATTCGATTGAATTGTTCATTTAGAAAGCCAGAATCCTTCCGGAGCGCGGCGGCTCAGAGCCACAGTTCCCATCGCCCGGTCCAAAGGACGAAGGCAGCCAAGCAGGCGTTGGTCACCGCGTGGGCAAGGAACAGGTCGCCTAGGCAGCGCGTCCTCACCAACCAACCATTATAAACCGCACCTGCGATCAACCCGACATCCCAATATGGCCCATGCTCGACCGCGAACAGCGCTGCGGTGATCCAAGAGGCGCCCGCCTGGTAGTAGCCCAGCGGCAACTGGCCGAAGTCGTGCCGCACCAGCCAGCGCATCAGCCAGCCCCGCCAGAATAACTCCTCAACGAGAGGCACCACCAATGCCGCCCGCGCGACGCGCATTGCGATAGCCAGCATGTCGTCCCTTGCCTCGGCCGGTAACGTCGTCTTCAAGGATCCGGTCAGTATGTTCTGGAACAATACACTGTCTCGGTAGCCCGGGATTAGCGCGTCCGGAGCCACCCAGACGAAGAACACGCCCACGCCCAGTAGCGCGCTCATCCACGGCGACACGCAGCGGAAGTCCAGAATTCGCCACGAAAAGACCGCCAAAGCGGCGGCTGGAGCGAACAGGCGCAATGCGAGTTCAGCCCTGTGCGACAGCCCCAGATGGGGACCGGCGGCGAGCAGGAGCATGAAGACCGCGAATGGAAGGACCCAGGGCAGGGCTGGATTCCGGTGCATGACCTCTACCTGATTCGCGTGACGCCCAGGTGCGGCGGCTGATGGACTTGATTGTCTACGCCGCTTTTCACCCGATCTTGGCGAGCAACTCCTTGATCTTCGCCAGATCGTTCGGCGACGGGTTCAGGTTCAGCGCGGTTTGCAGACTGCGTTTGGCGGCTGGCTTGTCGCCCTTCTGGAACAGCGCCATGCCCATGTGGAGATGGTACACGGGGTTCTTCGGCGATTTGGGTACGATCTCACGGTAGACGTTCACCGCGCTGTCGCTCAACTGCTTCCGGATGTAGACCCAGCCCAGCGTGTCCGCAATATCCAGGTTCGATGGCTGCTGCTGCCGCGCCCGTTGGGCGTAGGTCAACGCCAGATCGAGATCGCGGCCCTCCTCGGCCATCATGTAGGCGAGGTTGTTGAGCGCCACGGCGTTGTCGGGCTGATTCCTGACGATGTTCTCGTAGATCGGCAGCGATTCGCGCTGCAACCCGGCTGCGTCGAGCGTCAGCGCCAATTGCAGGTTCACCTGCGGATTATTGGGCTGCAAAGCCTGGCCGCGTCTGAGTGTCTGCAGCGCCTCCTGCGTCCGTCTCATCAGCCGCTGCGTCGCTCCCAACCGGAGATAGAGTTCGAGATTCTTTGGATCAACGCTCAGCAGGTGGCGGTATTCCTGGTCGGCCGTCTGAAGGTCGCCGATGCGCAGAGCAACGTTGCCGGTGGCCATCCGCAGGCTGTTAATCTGCGGCCGGGCCTTGGCCTCTGCCTTGAGCATCTCGAGCGCCTGAGCGCCGCGGCCGGTCGCGACCAGCGTCTCGCCCAGGCCGAACAGCAGGCGCAGATCACCCGGATAGCGCTCACGGAGTGACCGGAAAATTCTTTCCGCCTCTGGGAAGTTCTTCTCCATGAAACAGACCAACGCCTGCTGGAAGCGGAGATCGGGCTGATCTCGAGACTCAGCCAGATATTTGTTCACTTCCTGCCGGGCCTGGATCAAATTGCCGCTGTTCAAAAGCCCGTTCACTTTGATCACACGAGCCGGCACATTCTTCGGATCGATTCGCAACACCGCATCGGCCGATTCGATCGCCCGGCCAAAATCCTGCTTCTGCAAGGCCACTTGCCCCAACCCGATATGCGCTTCGATGAAGGAGGGCCGTTGCTTGATCGCCTCGGCATATTGCACGCGCGCCGCATCGAGTTCGCCACGGGCTTGGTATGCCCTGGCCAGGTTGTAGCGGATTGCCGGATTCTGAGGCACCCGGCCAAGCAGCGCCTGGAGGTCGTTGATGGCGGCGTTGCTCTTATCGGCATCCCCCGACTGGAGCTGCATTGCCGCGCGCAGGGCCAGCGAGTTGTTGTCTCTTGGATCGTCCTTGACGATGGCTTCCACCGCCTCGAGCGCCTGTTTGGGTTGTCCCTGATAGAACTGCATCACGGCCAGACGCCGGCGGTGCTCGTTCTTCATCTGCGGTTCGGCTGTGACGGCGTCTTCCAGAATCTTCTTTGCCCGATCGAAGTCCCGAATCTGGAAGTAGAAATTGGCCGCATCGCTTCGCGCTCTTGGGACGGTTGAGGCCTTGGACAACATTTCGTTGAGCACCCGGTCGGCGTCGGCGCGCCGGTTTTGGGTGATGAAGAATGCCGCCAGCGACACATAGGCCTGAGAATCACCGGAGTAGACCCCGATCCGCTGCTTCAGCACCGACTCGGCCTTGTCAAACTGCTGCCGGCTTCGGTAGAGGCCCACCAGGAATGCATAGGAGTTTGGGTACTTGGGCGACTCCTTCACCAGACGCAGGGCAAGTTGCTCCGCCTCGTCCACCTGCTTGTTCCTGAATAGCACTTGCGTCAGAGCGTAAAGCAGCTCGGGTTGCTTCGGCTTGATCTGGTCCGCCTTCTGGAATTGCTCAATCGCTGCCGGCAAGTCATCGTTGGCAACAGCCAGAAAGCCTCTTAGCCGGCAGACATGGTAGCTTTTCGGATTCGAGCGGGACATGAGATCGACCAGGTCCTCGACCTCCTTTAGCATCCGCCGGTCATCTCTCTTGGCGGAGAGTGCGTACACCGTCAAGTAGATGTCCGCCAGCTTCCCAGCCGCGTCGTCCTGCTTCGGCAGCAGTTCGACCGCGCGGCGGTATGCGTTGACCGATTCGCGCACCGCGCCACGGCGCAGTTCTGCCTCGCCCAGTTTCAGGTACGCTTCCCCAAATTTGGGATCCTGCTTCACGGCGTTGCGGTACATAAGCACGGCTTCCTTGTACTTGCCCTGGGCGAAGTACTTGTTGCCGTTCTCGAGGTACCGCCTCTTCACCACTTCGGGGTCCCGGCTGCAGCCGGACAACAGCATGAGAATCGTGGCTATGGCACTGACAAGAAGGCTCTTACTTTTCATGAATCAAGACGCTGGCGCGAACGCGCTTCAGCCCTCCCCGCAAACCTGTATCAACATTAGTTGAACACAGGCTGCAGGTGCAGGCAACGGGGAGCAATTTCGCCACAAGGCTGGTTAGTACCACTGGAGTCAAATACTAAAACGCACCGCTGGGCGCCCGGCCCTCACCTAACGGAGTGACGCCGTCAGTTGGTTCGTCCGGCGCAGCACCTCAAGCCGCGCCTTCTCCAGTTCGCACCGCGCCTCGTCAAACGCCGCCCAGCGATCCTGCTCGGCGATCCTGGACTCTTCGAGTTGCCTCACACCAGCCCGGCCCTCCTCGGTTTGAGCCAAGACAATCCCAGTCTGTTCGCGGGCCACCTCCAGGTCGAGCTTGGCCACCTCACGGTACGCCTCGGCGTCGCTCACGCGCTGCCACGCCTGGCGGGAATCGGACTCGATCCTCAACCTCAGCGCCGACGCCTGGATGCGAATCCGCCTCACCTCGACATCGGCCTGTGCGGCCACAGCTTCGTCCTGTGGGTTCGCCCAGAGTGGAACTGCGATCGAGGCGCCGATTTGCGCGTTGTGGCGCTGGAAACGGCGGAAGTAATCCTCATAGTTGTTGAACTTGCCCAACAATGAGTATTGCGCGACAAGATTGACCGACGGCAGCCGGCGCGCCCGGCTGGCCCTGGCCGAAAGCGCCTGGGCCTGGGCGTCCGATTCGAGCTTGCGCAGTTGGCCGCTTTCCCGCAGCGCCCGCTGGACGGACTCGGATTCCGTAGCCGGCAATTCGGCGTCGGTGCGCTGCTCCATCGCGGGTTCGATCCGCTCTTCCGTTGGGAGCCCTAGGGCCGCGCTCAGCGCCCGGCCGCGAGTCGCTATTTCGCCATCGAGGCCGCCCAATTTCTGGCGCGCGCGCGCAAGGTTCACCGCCGCCCGTTTGCCTTCGATTGCCAGTTCCCTCCCCTCCGCCACGCGCAGCTTGACTGCCGCTTCCACTCGGGCCAGTGATTCGATTTGGCGCAAGGTGGACGCCCGAGCCCGAACGGATCGTTCCAGATCCAGAAACAGGACGGCTGTCCGCAACGCTACCTCTTCACGTATCTCGGCGGCTCCCATCGACGCTCCCCGTGCCTGCTCCTTTGCCTGGGCGGCGAGCAAGCGGCTCGGTGCATTGAATAGGGTCCGGTCGGCGCGCGCCTGGACGATCGAAGGCGCCGCCCCGTCCAGGCTCACCGGGAATCCGTACGTGTAAGCCAGTCCGCTGCCCGCGTAGACCCTGGGCATGAGCGGTTCGCTCACCGCCTGCACACCCAACGCAGCCTTTTGCTCGTCCAACCGCGCCAGCAGCAGGTCGGGATTCTGCTGCAAAGCCAGATCCACCGCCTGTTTCAGTGTGAGTGTCCGTGTTTGCCCGGCCGCAGCCAGGGCGAAGAGAAGCAAGAATCCGCAGAGTCGCATCACTACTGAGCGTATCGCGGCGGGAGCCCCCGGTTCACTCGTAACGCAGCGCCGTCATCGGATCGGTCCGCGATGCCCGGTACGCCGGGCCGAACGCGGCGAGCGCAACGGAAGCCAGGACAACGAGAACTGCCGTAACGACGCTCACCGGATCGTGTGGTGCCAATCCAAACAATTGCGACCCCACCAGCCGGCTCACCCCATAGAACAAGGGCAGACCCAGCACCGTCCCGGCCACGGCCATAAGCATGGCTTCTTTCATCACCAGCCCAAGCACGGATACCCGCGCCTCGCCCAAGGCCACTCTCAGCCCGATCTCGCGCGTCCGTCTTTGAACCGAATACGCCATCACCCCGTACAGGCCTACAGCCGCCAGCAGCGTCGCCAGTGACGCGAACACCATGCAAAGATAGGCCACCGCACGTTCACCCGACAGTGACCGGTCCACCACCTGCTCAAGTGTCCGAATTTCGCCCAGGGCGACTCCGGAGGCCGCGGCGTCCACTTCCCGCCTCAACGCCGGAGCGATGCCCGCCGGGTCCATCGCCGTCTTCAGATAGATCGTAACTCCCCCCAGATCGTCCAGTTGCCGCCAAGGCAAAAACACCGCCCGCCGGTCCTGTTGACGCAGGTTGGCGTGCTTGGCGTTCTTCGTCACGCCCACGATCTCGACCAGAGCTTCGATGGGGCCGATTCGAAACCGCCTGCCGATCGGATTGCCTGACCCAAAGAAGTGCTTGGCGAACGCTTCGTTCACCACCGCAACTTGCTTTCCGCCTGTGGCATCCATCGGGTTAAACTCGCGGCCGGCCACGACCGGGATCCTCATTGCGTGAAAGAACCCGGCGTTGACGGCGTTGAAAATCGGATTCATGTCTTCGTCTTCTCTGTGCCGGTAGCCCTCAACCATGATGGAACTGCTCCACGTGCTGCCCTCCATTACCGGAACCGCCGCGCTGGCCACATCCGACACGCCAGGTAGCGCCTTCAACCTCTCCTCCAGTGCCGCCGTAACCGCCGGCACGCGCTCAACGGGATAACCCGCGCGTGAGACATCGATGGAAAAGGTCAGAGTCCGCGCCACAGGGAAACCCGGATCGACGTTCCGCAAATTGAGTAGCGTCCGGGCAAACAGTCCCGTTGCCGCCAGTAACAGCACGGAGAGGGCGACCTGCGTCACCACCAGGAACCGCCTCGCTTGCAACGCCCCGAACGCGCCCACCAGGGCCCCGCCCTGGTCCTTCAGCGCCGTGGCCAGATTCTGCCGTGATGCCCGGATCGCCGGCCCCATTCCGCTCAGCAGCGCCGCCAGGAGCGTGAGCGCGAACAGGAAACCCAGCACCCGCGCATCCAGATTCCACTCGATCCCTCCAGACGTGGCGCCATTCGGCAGCAGCGCGACAATGCCGTCCATCGTCCAGGCGGCGACGAATAGCCCCGCGAGTCCGCCCGCCAGCGCTAGCACCAGGCTCTCGGCGATGGTCTGGCGAAACAGGTGCGCCCCACCGGCACCCAAGGCTAGCCGTACGGCCACTTCCTTCTGCCTTGAAGCGCCCCTGGCTATCAGCAAGCCCGCGACATTGGCGCAGGCGATGAGGAGCACCAGCGCGGCCATTGACATCAGGACAATCGAGGGCGTGCCCGCCTCACGCTTCATACTGGGGATGCCCGCTCCGCCCGGTTCCAATTCGATTCGTTTAGCTATGAATTCCTTTCGAAACCGCGCCGACGGAGGCGTGTCAAACTCCCCTAGATCCTTCTCCAACAGCGGCCGGTACACCGGCAGCAATCCCGCCTCTGCCTGCTCCACTCCCATATTCGGTTTCAGCCGGCCAAACACTTGCAGCCACATGGATTGCCGGTCGTTCAGAGTGTCCCAGGTCGGAGTGACATGGGATTTCATCGCGATGGGGACAAATAAATCCGTGGTGCTTCCCCGCTCATACCCATGGAAACCCACTTGGGCCACTCCGATCACCGTCATTGGATGGTTGTTGATCCTGACCACCCGGCCCACCACGCCCGGGTCGCCGCCCATCCTGTTTCGCCAATAGTCGTAGCTGACAACGGTCACCGGATGCGCCCCGGCAGTCACATCGTCGGCGGGCTGCAACAGCCGTCCCATGTGCGAGCGTATGCCAAGCAACTCGAAATAGTTCCCGCTCACCAACTCGGACCGGGCCTCCTGGGCCTGCTGTCCGAGCCGAAGGTTCACCGTGGTCGGATAGCGGGCCGCCAGTCCGGCGAGAACGGCATTGCCGTCCCGAAGATCCTTGTACATCGGGAACGAAAAACTGTCGCGGCCATCCATTCGTCCCCTGTTGGGTCCCGGCGAGGAGAGCACCACTAGTTCGTTTGGCCGCTCCACCTGGAGGGGCCGGAACAGCACTTGGTCCAGAAGGTTAAAGATCGCCGTGTTCGCCCCAATGCCCAGGGCGAGCGACGCGATGGCAATCAATGCAAAAAGTGGCCGGCGGCGCAAGCCGCGTACGGCGTATTTGAAGTCAGCGATCCAATTCCAGGCCATGGCAGTTGATACCAGTGGATGCTGCACACCTCTCGCCATTCTCTATCTTACTGATTCCAAAAATGTGGATGCTGGCGGAGTTCGTTTGGTCGCTTCGAAAACGGCAATTCGCAGTCCCGAAAACGGACGCTCAGCCGCCGATCTTCTTCAGAAGTTTCTCCGCATCTTGCCTGGGCGGATCGTCGGGCGTAAGCGGCATAGAGAGGTAGCGGGACAGGAGTTTCCGTGCCTCTTCGGGGTTCCGTTTGGTCTCGACATAGACCTCAGCCTGCGCAAACAGCCGCTCCTTGCTGTCCGGCACGACGCGAGCAGCGTCAGCAAAAACAGCGTCGGCCTCCTTCACCCGGCCACGCCTGGCAAGGAACCGGGCCAGATCAACCAGTTTCCGGGGCGCAATGGAAACCGCCCGGCGAAGCTGTGCCTCGGCGCTGGCGTAATCCTTGGTCTTTTCGGCGATCTGGGCCTTGGCCGCATGGTACTCGGCCGCGTCAGTCTGCTTGATGCTGGGCAGTAGGCCTTCGGCCTTGTCGAGACCGCCGCCGAGGAAGCCGGGCGCCTCCAGATAGTACTGGAAGAGATCCTCAAGCGCTTCCATGTAAGCCGAATCGATTGCGACGGCCCGTTCAAACGCCTCGCGAGCCCGGTTGGCAAATCCCGGCGCTTGAAAGACGTTGGCGGTCTCGGCACGGCGGCCCCAGGCCTTGCCCAGCCAATTCTGGTAGGAGGCGTTGCGCGGATCGGCTGCGGCTGCCTTTTCCAGGATCTGAACTGACTGCTTGTAATCGCCCTGGTAGTACAGACATCTGCCGCTCAGAAACAGGACAGGGGCGGTCTGCGGCTGGTGCTTCAGAATGTCCAGCGCCCCATGGTAGTTTGTCTGCCGATAGAGCCGTTCCGCCTGCTCGAAGCCGGATCCTTGGGCGAGTGCGGCCTGTGCGAACAGGGCCACGAATCCCACAGCAGTCAGGGCAGCGGATCGGACAACCATCCTCTTTATTTTATCAACTGGGAGCATTTCTGAATCCCTACTAATTTGACGGACGGAGCCCGGCGCGCGTGACAACATAATTGCACCCTGCAGCGCAACAAATGCGCGGCGTCTGACGGACAGCATGTCTTTTCAATGAGTTACAGAATGGCGCTCAGCGTGCCCTGTTCTGAGCAGGAGGTTAAGAAAAGACATGATCCTGAGATTGACACTAGCAACGGTGATGGTGGCCGGCGCTTGCCTAGCCATCGACCCACCGCAAAACCGCCCCGCCAATGGCCAAGGCCAGAAGCAGGGCCAAATGAAGGGCAAGCGCAGTGGTCCGCGCGACGGCTCCGGTCCCATTCACACGCCCGGTACCGGTGGCGGCACGGGAGCCGGCACCCGCAGCGGCGGACAGCGCAGCGGCCGCAGGTAGGCGGCACGGAGGCGGCACGGAACGGAGGGCTACAGAGTCACTTGGCCCTCCGCTCGTTCCGCTTTCGATTTACGCTTCCTCCACCGTGCTGACGGGCTCTGGAGCGCGCAGGCCCTTTACCATCGATCGCCAAAGATTCAGCCTCCATGACCTGCTCCGTGAAGCATTGGCCGGACCCGGGATCGACAGGTCCAGCGACACCGCTTCTTGGATTGCCTTGCTCAGGTTCAGCATGGACAATCCAAAAGGAGACTCCAGCTTCGGCGGCTCGACATCTTTGATGGCCGATTGCAGCAGGTGGAATGCGTTGGGAATCATCGCAATTGGCTCAGCCCCCAGAATGGATACCACTGCCCTGTGATCGAGCCCGCTGTGGTAGCTGGCCCGGTTGAGAACGGTGTGTACCCGGTCGCCCAATCCCATCTCCTGGAACGTTTCCAGATTCCGGCGAGCATGGTGAAGTGAGGCGAAGTCGGTCGTGCAGACCTGGAAGATTGCTGAACTCCGCTGCATGACATCGACCGAATAGCGCTCCCAGTTGCCGGAATGGTCGAGAAACGCCAACCGGTAGCGGCCTTCGATGAATCCGAGCAACCGGTGAAGCTGGGGAGTGTCGATCCGGGTCCCAGGGTTCAGCCTGCCGGAACCGAGGATGTGGACATTCCCTCGGCGGACGATCAATCGTTCCCACAATGGATCGTCCAGCCGCTCCGCGTTTTGGACGGCGTCCTGGACCGAGGCACCGTCGTCAGCTTTCCAGAGGAAGCTCTGGACGCCGCAGTTCAGGTCCAGGTCGAGGAGAGCAATGTTGAGGTCCGCCGCCGCTTTCATCGAAAGCACCGTATGCATGAGCAGGCTTGATGCACCTGAACCAGGCTTGGCCGGAAAGAAACTGACCAGGTCGCCAAGATTCTGGGCCGGTTCAGGCAGATGCTCCAACTCTTCCTTCAATCGCTCCAGGCACTGGGCGAGTTGTGTATCATCGACTGGCGCCTGTAGCCATTCCCTCGCGCCAAAGCGCATGAGGAGGAGCAGATCGTCGTTCTCCACCCGGCTTGAGAACGCGACAAGGAGGGCCGAACGCTCAATCGACCGGAGAAACAGGAGAATCGGCATCGCCTTTTCCATGTCGTCGGTGCACAAGAAAACCATCCGAGGGTGTTCCCGGACGGCGAACGTCTCCAGTTTCTCCACACCTTCCGCGATAAGCAGGGTACGAACGGGAAGAAGCGGATTCACCCGCTCGATCGCGCCTCTGAAGATCCGGCTGGACTCCTCGTTGAGCCCAATGATCAGGGCTGGGTTGTCGCGCATTCCTCGTCCTCTCCGCAGGTCAGCCAGGACCCCATGGTAAAGATAGGTCGACCTATTAATCGGCTGGACCGCGCAAATCCAATAGGGTGTTCTCTCTATCCCGGGGAGCGCAACTCACGCACCTCGCGCGGGGTAGACGCCGTTTCTCGCGGAACTCCCTGGTCCCGGAGGCGTCCTTAAAGATGTGGGGAAATTGACGGGAAAAGCCGGTGGCACAGTTGTGGCGATCGGGCTGGCGGTGGCAGCAGCCGGGCTGATGGCCGCAGGAGCGGTGCTGGGCGACAACGCCATGCACGTGCGGCGCGTGGCGCCCGAGCCGGATTTACGACCAAACGGACTCTCAGAACGCCAACTTATTGTAAACGCAGGAGATGGTGTCCGTCTGTTCAGCCGGTTCATCCCGTCCCAGACCGCCGGACGGTCCCGCTGCGTCATCATGCTCCACGGCATCGGCGACAACAGCGCCAACGGAATCAGCCTGGGCACGATGATGGCCGAGCGGGGCTACTCGGCGCTGCTCACCGACAGCCGGGCCCATGGGCAGAGCGGCGGAGAACTGGCGACCTACGGGGTGCTCGAGCGGCTTGACGTTCCGGTATGGATTAACCTTCTTTCATCCATGGGCGAATGCCGGGGCGGCATCTACGCTTACGGGGCGTCGATGGGCGCGGGCATCCTGCTCCAGAGCTTGCCTCACGAGCCGAGATTGAAGGCTGTCGTGGCGGAGTGCCCGTTCTCGTCGTTCGCTGAGGTTGCCCGTCACCGCATTCGCGGCTTCTTCTATCAGTCGCCCCGGATGGGCGCGGTGCTTGCCCCGCCGGTGGTCTTCGGCGGAATTCTATATGCCCGGATGCGGTATGGAATCGACTTCAACAGTGCCGCGCCGGAGGAATCCGTGGCAGGGGTGAAAACCCCGATTCTGATCATCCACGGCGACGCGGACGACAACATCCCTGTGGAGCAATCGCGCGCCATCGCCGCCCGGAATCCGGCGATTCAATTGTGGGTTGTTCCCGGTGCCCGGCATACGGAGGCTGCGTCGGCGGCACCCGAGGAGTTCAAGCGCCGCGTGCTGGGCTGGTTTGACGCCCACTGACTCTGCTTGCCTTGATTACGCCGGTCAGTCCCGCTAGGGTGGGGCCATGGACTCCAGCGGCGAACCGCGAGGAACGTGGATCAGGCGCCTGGCTCGTTACGCCGTGGTCACCGCCGCCGGGTGGGGCGCGTTGAGCCTGCTGGCCAGGCGTTCGGTCTTTCACCCGATAAAATACCCCGAGGGCTGGTGGCAGCTTCAGGAACGCGTCGGAGCTGAGGATGCCTGGATCACCACTCGCGATGGCGTGAAACTACACGGCTGGTTCGCCTCGCCGCCGGAGGCCAAACTCGCCACCCTGTTTCTCCACGGCAACGCCGGCAACGTCACCCACCGCGTGCAGGCGATCCTGGCCATCCGTGAGGCGGGCAGCGCCGTGCTGGTGCTCGACTACCGCGGGTTCGGCAAGAGCGAGGGCAGCCCCTCGGAAAGCGGCGTCACGATGGATGCCGAGGCGGCGTTCGTTTGGCTTCAGAAGCGAGGTTTCCCGCCGAAGCGGATCGTCCTGCATGGCGAGAGCCTCGGCACGGCGGTCGCGGTCGATCTGGCAACGCGGAACCAGTGCGCCGGGCTTGTGCTCGAAGCGCCTCTCACCAGCGCCAGCGCCGTGGCCGGGACAGTGGTCCCCTTGCTCGGCAGGACGCTCATCTCCGGCTTCGACTCGCTCAGCCGCATCAGCCGGGTGAAGGCACCGCTGCTGGTGATCCACGGCACACGAGACGAGGTGATTCCCTTCCGAATGGGCCAGGAGTTGTTCGACGCCGCCAACGAGCCCAAACAGTTCTGGGCGGTCGAGGGCGCCGGCCACAACAACATCTCGGAAACGGCGGGTCCTGCATACGCGGCCAAGTTGAAGGAGTTCCTTGGCTCACTGGCAAGTCGCATGGGCGAGTAAGATGGTCGGCATGGAACGACGCAGTTTTCTCACGCTTCCCGTGGCGGCAGCCGCGATGGCCGCGCCCACGCCCCCGCTGGCCGGCAAGATCAAGGTGTTCGGCATGGACTGGGCGGTGATCGATCCGGCCGACTGGAAAGTGGAAGGCACGGGCGCCGGCGAAGTGCTGCAACTGGTCACGCCCAAGGGTCAAGAGAAGGACCCGCGGCGGCCGATTCAGTTCGCACTGGCCGAGACAGCGGCGATCGGGAAGTTCACCATCGAGGTCGAGGTGAAGAAGCAGGCGCCGAAGGGATCTCTCATCATCGTTTACGCCTGGGAGCGCAACGGCTACTTCAATTACCTGCATCTGTCCGACGACATGGCGTCGAAGGTGGAGGTCCACAACGGCGTATTCCATTGCTATGGTGGCGATCGTGTACGCATCAGCCCAAAGCAGGGTCCGGCGACGCTGCCCACTGAAGGCTGGCACAAGGTGAAAATGACCTACGACGCGTCGAAGGGCCTGCTCGAAGCCTGGGTGGACGGCCAGACAAGCCCGTCGCTGAAAGCCATCGACCTGAGCCTGGGCGCGGGGCGCATCGGCATCGGGTCGTTCTTCAATACCGGCAGTTTCCGGAACTTCAAACTGACGAAGGGATAGCGAAGGAGACATGCCAGGAGGCCTGTCCTACTGCAATCGGACGTGCTAGTCTGAATTCTCAAACGGAGGAGTTTGAGATGAAACTGGTGTTGCTTCTGGCTGTTTGGAGCGTGGCGTGCGTCCGTCCATCGGACACGGCGAAGGCCGGCCAAACGAATCCCGCCAAGCCTGGCCAGGCGCGTCAGACCGCATCCGCGGGCGAAGTGGTCCGGTTCAAGCGGATCACCGAACCGAGGGAAGGCGCCTTCACGATGCTTGCGCCAATGGACTGGACCGCCTCGGGCGGCATTGTCCGCGTCAACCCGCTCAACTCCGGCGGGCCGTTGAACGCGCTCGGCGCCAAGCTCGATTTCACGGTGTCGAGCGGCGATGGCCGCATGGTGATGCGCTGGTACCCGGAGATCACTTTTGTCGACAGCCGCTACATGCTCGCCGCGGCGATGTTTCCGCCGGGGTCGAACTACAACGGCGCCATGGTGTGGCCCTTGGAATCGGCCTTCGGCTACATCGAAAAGGCGATGTTCGCCAAGCAGCGTCCGGGAGCGGCGAACGTTCAGGTGAAACTGCGGCAGCACCTGCCGCAGGCTGTTGCTGGCTACCAGCAGGTGGCCCAGATGATGCGGTTGCCCATTCGGTTGAGCTACGACGCGGCGCTGATCGTCGTCGAATACTCGCAGGGCGGCGCGCAGTGGGAAGAGGCGTTCTACACGGCCATTCAGGACATGGGCCAAGTGGGCGTTGGCATGTGGTCAAACAAGGATTCGTTCTCCGTGCGCGCGCCGGCTGGCAAACTGGAAGCCATGCGTCCGGTGATCGACTTGATGCTGAACTCGGTGAAGCTGAATCCTGTCTGGGTGCAAGGCGAGATTCAAGGCCAGATCCAGCGCGGCGAGATCGCCCGGCGGACGCAGGAGGAGATCGCGAGGCTCGACCGCGAGATTGTCGAGCATCGCCGCCGCACGAACGCCGAGATCCAGAACCAGATGCACCACAACCTGATGGGCACTGAGGAGTATGTCAATCCGATCACCAGGCAGACCGAGGTCGGGTCGAACCAATGGAGTTACCGCTGGGTGAACCAGAACGGAGAAGCGATCTATACCGACGACTCGAACTACGATCCGGCGCGGCACGGCCTTGAAGGCTTCCAGCGCAGCCCGGTGCGCAAGCGGTTCCCCGACAGGTAGGCCGCGCGGCACGGCTTGCTATGCTGGAGGTTTCCCGCACGCCACAAGCCATGTTTCTCAAGATTCTGTCGCACCCGATTTTCGTCAACCTGAACTTCCACATGCCGATGATTGTGGACCTGTCCCACCCGCTGATCATGCTGGCGGGCGAGAACGGGTCAGGCAAATCGACGCTGCTATGGTCGATCCAATACGCCCTAAAGGGCGAGCCGATGGAGGGCTTCATCTACAAGGTGGAGAACCGCCCGGTACTGCCGAAGATCTTTCTTTTCGACGCCGAACAGCACAACCCGCGCATGCACCCGGAGTTGTTCGAGGACAATCCGCGGATGAAGGAGTTTGTCTCGATGGCCAGTCACGGACAGGTGATGCTGTCGATGTTCCAGGAGACGTTCCCGTCGCTGCCCGAAGGCACGTTGCTGCTGCTCGACGAACCCGAAATGGCCTTGTCGGCATCGAATCAGCGGCGCATCCTGAAGATGATGATGGAATTGGCCGACAAGAAGAAGTTCCGCATCATCTGCGCCACCCATTCGCTGGTGTTGATCGACGCGCCGGAGACCTACGTGATCAACCTCGACAACCATATCAACCGCAACGTCCTTCCGAGCGACATGGGCGTCGAGGGATCTTCGACCCTCCAATAAACGCGGTGCGGGCTGTCAAATGATGAAGCGCGACACGCTGATCGGGTTCTTCGAGACCGTCGCCTCGCTCGATGGCGAGTACCTGGTCTATGACGACGGGTACAGGCCGCGCAGCTACTCCTATGGGGAGGTGACCCGAGCGGCCCGCAACTTCGCCGCGCGCCTGGAACAGGCCGGCATCGGCAAGGGCGACCGCGTGGTGCTGTGGTCGGAGAACCGTCCCGAGTGGGTGGCGGCGTTCTGGGGGTGCCTGCTCAAGGGTGTCGCCGTTGCGCCTATCGACGAGAAGCACTCGGTCGAGTTTCTGGAGCGCGTCGCCCGCATTACTGAGGCCAAACTGGTTCTGCGCGGCGAGGAGGTCTCGCCGCCGGATGGTTGGGCCGGGACTCCCGTCTGGCGGCTGTCCGAGGCAGATTTCAAGAGTGACGGCGCACGGTTCACACCCGCCGAGGTCACGGCCGGCGACCCGGTCCAGATCCTGTTCACATCCGGCGCAACGGCCGAGCCGAAGGGCGTAGTGATCACGCACCAGAACATTTTGGCCAACATTGTTCCGGTTGAGGGCGAGGTGATCAAGTACAGGAAGTACGCGCGGCCTTTCTCGCCGATCCGTTTCCTGAACCTGCTGCCGCTGAGTCATATGTTCGGCCAGGCGATGGCGATGTTCATCCCGCCGATGCTGGCCGGGACGGTCATCTTCCAGCGCAGCCAGGCGCCGGCGGAGATCATCCGGCAGATCAAGTCGAGGAAGATCTCGGTGCTGGTTTCGGTGCCGAAGATCCTGGACGTGATGAAGGAGTACCTGTTGGGCGTCGTGCCCGAGTCGGCGAGTCCTGCGCCCCCGGGCGAGAAGTTCTGGTGGCGGTGGTGGCGCTACCGGCGGGCGCATCGACTGCTCGGGATGAAGTTCTGGTCGTTCGTCGTGGGCGGCGCTGCGCTGGACCCGGCACTGGAGAGCTTCTTCGGCAATCTGGGTTGGGTAGTGATTCAAGGCTATGGGCTGACCGAGGCCGCGCCCATCGTCACCCTGAACCACCCCTTCCATGCCAGGAAGGGCACTGTTGGCAAGCCGATCCACGGCGTCGAGATCCGGATCGCCGGCGACGGCGAGGTGCTGGTGCGCGGCGGCAATGTCACCAGCGGCTACTTCAACAATGCCGAGGCGACCGGCGAGGCTTTCGAGGACGGCTGGTTCCACACCGGTGATATCGGTGAATTGGACGACACGGGGCGACTGCTGATCAAGGGCCGCAAGAAGGAAATGATCGTGCTGGCCGACGGCCGGAACGTGTTCCCGGAGGACGTTGAGCGCGTCATTAACGAGATCGACGGTGTGAAGGAATCCGCAGTGGTCGGGATGAAGTCAGAGGCCGGCGAACTGGTCCATGCCGCGTTGGTACTGGAAGGCGCGGCGGACGCCGAGACCGTGGTCCGATCCGCGAACGCGAAACTTGAAGAGCATCAGAAGATTCGCGGCTACACCGTTTGGACCGATGATGAGTTGCCCCGGACCGAAGGCACGCGCAAGTTGAAACGGCGCGCCATCCGCGACCAGATCAGCGGAGCCGCCAAACCATCAGCTCCCGCCCATCACGACGCGAGCGTAGCCGGACTCCTAGGCAGATGGAGCGCGGGCCGCAATGTCAGCGCGTCGACATCGCTCGACGATCTCGGCCTGTCGTCGCTGGATCGCGTTGAACTGTTGGTTGCGCTTGAACAGAAGCTTGGCGCGCCGGTCGACGAAACCATTTTCGCGGAAGCCCGGACCGTGGCTGACCTGGAGGAGATGGCCAAGCGCCCGGCGCCGGCCCCGGCCGAGCCATTTGAATTTCCCAAATGGAACCGCTCGAAGTGGGCTGACTGGGCACGCGTCCTGAACCTCAACCTCTGGATTCTCAACCTCGCGCGGATCTTCGCCTGGGTCCGGGTGGAAGGCCGCGAGCATCTCAACGGGATCGACGGTCCGGTGATCTTCTGCAGCAACCATCAGGGCTACTTCGACACGCCGATCCTGTTCATCGCCCTGCCCTGGAAGTGGCGGCGGAAGCTGGCGCCGGCGATGCGCAAGGAGTTCTTCGAAGCGCACTTCCATCCATCGAAACACGCCTGGTACAACGTCTTCACCAGCCGGCTCAATTTCGTCCTGTCGGCGCTGGCCTTCAACGCCGTCCCAATTCCGCAGCGCGAGGCCGGGACACGGCAGACGTTGCGCTATATCGGCGAACTGGTGGAGGAGGGCTGGTGCCCGCTGATCTTCCCCGAGGGCAAGCACAGCTACGATGAATCGATCCTGCCATTTCAAGCGGGTGCGGCGATGATGGCGTCGAAACTGGGCGTCCCGATTGTACCCGTTCGGGTGCGAGGATCAAACCGGGTTTTGCATCCGACGTGGCGGATGGCCCGGCCCGGGTTGGTGCGGGTGCGGATCGGCGAGCCCATGCGACTGGAGGGCGACGACTTCGCGGCGTTGGCAAAACGCATTGAGAATGCGGTCAAGGCGTTGTAAGATGCGGTGAGCCCCATGATGGACGGGAAGTTCATTCTCCTTTCGGTATTGGCGATTGCCGCGGCTGCGCCGGCGACGCAATTGGACAAGCGGCGCGCGGCGGAGGACTGTGACAGGGCCACGAAGTTCGAGAGCCAGGGGCAGATTCCAGAGGCGTTGAAGGCTCTGGACGAAGCGCTCGCCGCCGAACCTGGCAACCCAACTGCTCTCCAGCACAGGGGCCGGCTTCGTTTGGGGAACAAGCAGTATGCCGATGCGGTTGCCGACTTTGCCGTACTGACGAAGTTGCGGCCGGAGGAGTCATCGGCCTGGCAATCGCTTGGTGAGGCCCGGCTGGCCATGAACGATCCGTCATGCGCCAGCGCATTCTCCAAAGCCATTGAAACCGGCCTGCGGACGGCGCTGGTCTATCAGAGACTGGGCGAGGCGCTTGCGCTTGGCGCAGACCGGGAAGGCGCCACAAAAGCCTTCACTGAATCGATCCGGCTGCGCTTGGACAGGCCCGAACCCTATGTCGGCCGGGGACGCCTGAAAGCGGCCGAGGGCAGGTACCGGGACGCGATCGAGGATTTCACGATTGCCTTACAGTACAAACCCGATTACGCGGAGGCCTATTTCGAGCGCGCCCATGCCCAGGGCAATCTGCTTCAATTCCAACGCACCATCGATGACTTCAACACCTACCTCATCCTGAATGCGAAAGATGCCCGCGCATACGGGTTCCGTGGAGCCGCATACGAATCGATGGGCCATCCTTCCGAGGCGATGGCCGACTACAACGCCAGCCTGCGGCTCGACGCCAGAAACGTGCGCGTGCTGATGGCGCGCGGCGATCTGCACGCCCGGATGGGAGACCACAAGCAGGCGCTCGCCGACAGAACAGAAGCACTGAAGGTGGATCCCGACAACGCCAGCGCGCTCGTGGCGCGCGGCGGGTCGTATCACCTGGTGGGCGAGCACGAAAAAGGCATCGCCGATAGGACACGCGCGATTCAGATCGATCCGAATCTGCAAATGGCCTGGTTCGCCCGCGGCAGCGGATACTTCCTGTTGGGCGACTACGAACGGGCCGAATCCGATCTGGAGCAGGCCGTGAAGCTCAATCCCAGGGACAAGGATTCGGTTCAGGCCCTTGAGAAGACCAGGGAGATTCTTGCCAGGAAACGCGCCGTCGCGGCTCTGCCCGCTCAGCCCGCCGTTCCCGCTCCAGTTCCGCAACCCATCCAGCCGCGTACTCAGGCGACTCCCCTGCGCGCGGCTTCAAGTTCGGGCCCGGCCATCGAGGCAGACGCCCCTGCCGCCGTCAAGACAGAACCGGCCCCGGCGCCGCCCCCCGCAGCCAGGCAGACTGAGCCGCCGGCCGCGGCCGTGATCAAGACGGAACCGGCTCCGGCGCCCGCCGCCGCCAAACCCACCGGGCAGGCTCCTCCAGGGCCGAAGCAGATCAATACAGGCAGCGCCGCCGCGTTGAACAAGCAGGGGCGCGACCTCATCGCCAAGGGAGACTACGCCGCCGCCGAACAGGTGCTTTCCCAGGCCGTCGCCGCCAACCCGAAATTCGCCCAGGCCTGGAATGCCCTTGGGTTTTCGAAAATGCTCCAGAGGAAATTCGAATTGGCGATCGCCGATTTCGACCGTGCGCTTCAGATCGATCCAAATTACGCCAACGCCCAACAGAATCGTGCTGCGGCCACGCGTAGCGCAGGCGGCAAGCGATAGCTCCGCTACACCTGGTCGGCGTAAGCTTCAGACGGCTCGGGCGTGCGTCCTTGGTCGGCAGTCGATTGAATCCACTCATCGAGGATCGCTGAGTACTCCCGGATTCGCTGCCGGTGTGCCGGGTCGGCGGCCAGATTGCGGATCTCGTGCGGATCCTGCTTCAGGTCATAGAACTCGAAATCCGGTTTGCGGCCGGCCATGAACAGCAGTTCCGCGCCCTTCAGCCTGCCTGCGGCATGTAGTTCCTGCATGGCGCCGAGCGTCGGATACTGCGTCTGAATGTAACGATTAAACTGCGTGTACGGCCGTTCGGGCATGAAGTTGCGAATGAAGGCACAGCGGGTGTCGCGGACGCAACGGATACGGTCCACCGTCATGTCGCAGCGGTCACGGGCCGTGATCACATGCTGGCGCGGCTTGGCGCCCTTGCCCCAAAGCGGACGCCCGTGAAATGGCGCTGGCAGCGTCACTCCGGCAGCAGCGAGGGTGGTAGCCGTCATGTCGAGCGAAAGCACTGGATCGGAGACGGCCGTGCCCGGCTTCGCCCTCCCCGGCCAGCGGGCGATCATCGGTACGTGTGTCCCTGCGTCGTAGAGCCACTGTTTGCCGCGGATCAGACAGCGCCCGTTGTCGCCCATGAAAAAGACGAGCGTGTTGTCGTACAGCCCGTCACGCTTCAGGACATCGATGAGCGCTCCAACGTTGCGGTCGAGCAGATTGATGCAATCGAGATAGTTGGCGAATTCGTCGCGAACGGTGGAGTGGTCGGGCCAATAGGGCGGTAGTTCCACGCTCTTCGGATCGATCAGTTTCGGCAACTTCCGCGCCTCGACGAACGCCGGACCCTTATGCGTGGCCTGAAAGTTCACTTGCGCGTAGAAGGGCTGGCCCTTGGCTCGCTGATTCCAGTGGCCGCCCATGAAGGGCTGTTCGGCCGTGAAATTGAAATCGGTCTTCGCCATGCCGCGCGTCCCTGGCGCAAACTCACCCTTCACATTCGCCGTGAAGTATCCGGCTTCCTGCAGACGATGGCTGACCAGTTTTGCCCCGCCGGGCAGGCGATAACCATCGGTGCGGTGGCTACGGTGATTCTGTGTTCCGGTGGCTGTCTGGTACAGCCCGACATTGAACGCCGACCGGCTCGCCGAGCACACGGGCGCGGTTGTGTGGGCATGTTCATAACGCACGCCCTCCGCGGCCAGATGGTCGATGTTGGGCGTCTCCACCAGCGGATACCCGTAGCAGCCAAGTTGCGGACCAAGATCCTCAGCGAGAATCCAAACGATATTTGGCCTCTCCGCCGCCATGAGCGTTCGAATAAACGCCGGAGCCACTCCGGCCGCCGCGAGCAGGGTGCGTCGTTGCATTGGATTGGTTCGAACTCCCTGGTGGCCCATCATATCGCCAGGGGATAGGACGCGAGGACGATGCCGTTCGCGTTGATAGCATCACGCACCCTCGAATCGGTGAGCGCGCGTAGTTCAGCTTCACGGCTCTCCTTCAATCGCGTCCTGGCCGCGCGCAACTCGCCGGTGCAGAAACCGGGATGCACCATGAATTCGGTCCATCCCTCTGGCAACCGCTCGATGAGGTGAATCACGTCTTCTTGCGTGAATCGCCCGGTCAGTTGGAATCCGGCGAAGTGATCCGTGCTCGCACAGCCGTGCCGGGCCATCTTCGCATGAATCATCCGTCTCACCGACGACATCGCCCGGCTGACGAGTCGCTTGGTTGTGGGAATGTCCGTTGGCCCGGGCGTTATCGGGAAGTCGAAGGGCCGTCGGATCCAACGAATCCGGTTGGCTTCGGCGATCCGGCAGACGGCGTCCATCACCGGGGGCAGCAGGTGGGTGTGCTTGTGCGTATCGACGTGAGTCGCGCGCAGGCCCGCGCCCAGCACCCGGTCCATCTGCGCCGACAACTCCTTGAATACATCGACGCGCCGCAGGGCAACTGACTTGATCAATTCCGGCACCGTGGCCGGCAGCGCCCGGCCCGCCTGCGAAACCATCTCTCCATCCACCAGAACGAAGTGAACGCCGATGTCGAGCGATGGTGTCTCGCGGGCGAGCCGGACGGCGTCTTCAAACGCGCGGCCGTTGGCCATGATCGTGGTCGAAGTGAGGATCCCGTTCACGTGCGCCTCGACGATGCCGCGGTTGACGTCGCACGTGAATCCAAAATCGTCGGCGTTCACCGACAGCCGGCGCGCCTTCGTCATCTAGAACAGCTTCAATTGAATGGTGAGAAACTTCTTCGGATTTGCGCGGAAGTCCTTCATCAGGCCGCGCATCTCGCCGGTGGTCCCGGTGAGGTTCTCATAGAGCGAGGGATTCACCAGAAGCTGGCCCAGCGTTCCCTGCCCTGCGTTCAGCCGATCCATGGTGCCGTTGATGCGGTCCAACGTGGCGACCAGGCGATTGTGCAGCGCTTCGTCCTTGAGGAATTTCCCCGCGGACCCCTTGCCGGCGTTTAGGTCGGCGACCAAGGTGCGGATCTCGGCGGTGGCCGAGCGCAGCTCATTGTACAGGGCGGCATCCTTCAAGAACTTGCCCGCCGTGCCCTCGCCCTTTTCTAGACCAGCCGCGATGGCGTCCAGCCTCGCTGTCGTCTGGCGGAGCTCCGTATAGAGCGCGTCATCCCGTAGGAGCTTGCCAATAGTGCCCTTGCCGTCGGCCAGATCGCCAGTGATGGTCTGGATGTTGCCCAACATTCCGTTGATGCGGTTGTAGACCTGTTCGTCAGTGATCAGCTTGCCAATACTGCCCTTGCCGGCCTCGACCGTTCCGACAATCTTGTCCAGGCGGGCCAGAATCGATTGCAGGGATTCGAGCAGCGGCATCGCCGATTGGACGATCTCCAGGAAATCGCGGTCGTCCCGAGCCTTGATCTCACCGCCATTGCGCATCGTTTCCGGCTTGGTTCCGCGGCGGATGTTGAGGAACTTCTCGCCCAACACGCTTTCGGCGCTGAATCCGAGTTCGGAGTCGACCGGGATGGACTTGAGGTAGTTCTTGTCGATCTGCATCGTCATGCGGATGGTGCGGTCGACATCGGGGTGGCCGGTCAGTTCGATCGCTTTCACCTTACCGATCAGAATGCCGTTGAGGCGCACGGACGAGCCCTCCGTCATCGCAGCGGAATCACGCAAGTAAGTGTAGAGCGTAACCTTCTCGGCAAAAGGGTTATCGGCGCCAGTCAGCAGGAAGACCAGCGCGGCGAGGATCACCAGCGCGATGATCGCCATGATCCCGACTTTCAACTGCGACCATGCGACTTTTTTCGACGAGGGCATGACTTGATCTCCAGCATCCCATAAGTAGCGGCGGCCTAGCCGGTCCGCCGGACGAAGTTGGCGACATATGGATCGGCCGAGGCTTCGAGCTCGGCCTGGGATCCATCGAAAACGACGCGTCCACCGCGCAGGACAAGGTAATGGGTCCTGGGCCCGGTTCCGTTCTCAGGCGCTGGAACAAGATGGCCGAGGCTCGAATCGTGGCGGTATCGGGTGAGCATCTCGCCATCCTGGTAGCGGTGAGTGACGATCAGGGTGGTGGCACGGCGGACGTCCCGGCCTTTGATAATCAGCGCCATGATGGTGGCGGCGGTGATGGGGTCCAGGCCGGCGGTAGGTGAGTCGTAAAGCAGCAGTTCGGGCTCGGTGACTACGGCCCGCGCGATGCCCACCCGGCGGCGCATGCCGCCGGAAAGTTCGCTCGGAAACTTCTCCAGCGTGTGGCCAAGTTCCACGAACTCAAGCGATTGCTCGACGCGGCGCGCCATCTCCTGTTCGGGGCACCGCAGCGACTCCTGGTTCGAAAGTGGATAGGAGACGTTCTCTTCTATCGATAGCGAATCGAACAGCCCGCCCTCTTGAAACAGTACCCCAATGCGTGCCCGCAGATCGAACCACTGCTGCTCGCTCGCTGAGGTCACGTCCTCGCCAAAAAGGAACAATCGGCCCGAATCGGGACGGATCAATCCGAGCGCGGTCTTGAGAAGGACTGTCTTGCCGCTGCCGGCTTCGCCCAGCAGAACGAGCGATTCGCCTCGCCGCAGTTTGAACGATACCCCATCCAGTACCGGCTCTTCATCGAACCGGACTGTGACCTGGTCAAAACCGAGAATACAATTGTCCGGGGCTTCGGCCATGCGCGGTATCCAATCAGATCGACACGAAGATCCGGCCAATCAGGAATGTCAGGACCACAATCCACACGCTGGCGACGACGACGGCCTGGGTCGTGGCCCGGCCGACACCCTGGGTGCCGCCGGTTGTCCGCATGCCGTAGTAACAGCCCACGAGGGATATGACGATGGCGAAAACGAAGGGTTTCAGCAGACCCTGGGTGATATCGTTGTACTCCAGACTGCGCCAAGAGTTGTTCCAGTACTGCGCATCGCTGGTCAAGCCCAGCAGCGGACAGGCGACCACCCAACCGCCGAAGATGCCGATGAAGTCAGCGATGATGACCAGCAGCGGCAACATGGTGGCCGTGGCAATCAGGCGCGGCTTGACGAGTTTCATTACCGGATCGGTGCCCAAGGCGCGCATCGCATCGATCTGTTCGGTCACCTTCATCGAGCCGAGTTCACTGGCCATGCCCGATGCATTGCGGCCCGCCACCATGAGCGCGGTCAGGACTGGGCCCATCTCGCGGACCAGAGTAATGGCGACAATCTGGCCGACCTGTGACGACGCGCCGTATGTCTGCAAAGCGCGCGACATCTGAAGCGCCATCACGGCGCCGCTGAAAAAACCCGTCAACACCACCACCGGCAGGCTGCCAATGCCGATCAGGTCCATCTGCATGAACACATCGGGCCAGTAGTAGGGCTTGCGGAAGACACCCCGCACCGCACGCCCCGCCAGGAGGACAAAGTCCTGGAAGGTGAGAATTGGGCCTTTGATGAGGTCAAGCAAGAGTGCGGTTCCCCAACGCTTTCGATGCTAACATACGACGAATGGCCCACTTGGACGATACGATTGAGGATGGACAGCCATGAAGGGTTTGACTGACATTCCGGGAATCAAGGTTGGTCATGCGTCCGACTATGATGGCTTGACCGGCTGCACTGTTATTGTGTGCGAACACGGCGCCGTGGCCGGCTTCGACATCCGCGGCGGCGCCACGGGCAGCGAGGAACTCGACGCCATGAGCCCTTCGCACATCACGCCTGCCGTCCATGCCATCTGCCTCGCCGGAGGAAGCGCCTTTGGGCTCGAAGCGGCCAGCGGGGTCAGGCGCGTGCTCGAACAGCGCCGCATCGGCTTTGGCGTCGGCTTCACCGTGGTCCCCATCGTGCCCGCGGCGATTCTGTTCGACCTCGGTTTGGGAAAATCCACGGCCCGGCCCAGCCGTGAGATGGGCGAGGCTGCCACGGCCGCAGCCCACGAGGGGAAGGTGGAGGAGGGTAACGTCGGCGCCGGGACCGGGGCCACCTGCGGCAAGGCGCTTGGGCTGAAATGCGCCATGAAGTCGGGCATCGGTACCTGGACCGTCCAGGTGGGCAAGGCGAAGGTGTCGGCACTGGCGGCGGTCAATGCATATGGAGACATACTGAATCCGGAAACAGGCCGTATCCTAGCCGGAGCGCGAGTCTCGGCGGAATCTAAGGAGTTCGCCAACTCGTTGAAAATAATGAAGGGAAGATCCGCTGTGAGTTCGTTTGGTCAGAGTTCCGGCAAGCGGGAGAACACCACACTCGTGGTCGTCGCCACGGACGCCAAGCTGAACAAAGTGCAAGCCGGCCGGCTCGCCCAGGCGGCCAGCCAGGGCATGGTGCGCGCCATCGGGCCCGTCCATCTGAGCATGGACGGCGACATCTGTTTCGCGCTCTCCTATGGCGAAATCCGGGCGGGACTTGACGCACTTAGCGTCGCTGCGGCTGAAGCCGTGGCCGAAGCGATTGCCCGTGCGGCGAGGACGGCCCGGAGCCTCGGCGGCGTCCCAGGTTTGGCCGGGTAGCGATTTGCGGGCGTACAATGCCCCTTATGCGACTTGTCTGGATCCTCCTGCTCTGTGCGCTCGCGGTCAGCGCCGCTGAACCTCCGATCTATCACTTCCTCTGGTTTGATACCGAGGACTTCATTGACGAGGCCACCGACGACGACGCCCTCCGCCTGGCCGAAGGATTAGCGGCCCGCGGCATCCCGGCGACATTCAAACTCGTCGGCGCCAAGACACGCGGCTTCGTCGATCGCAAGCGCGGCGATGTGCTGAAGGCGTTGTCACGCCACGACATCGGTTATCACACCGAATGGCATAGTGTGCCGCCGCATCCGGCGATGTACATGGACGGTCTGGGGCTACTGGAAGGTGCTGCCGAGTTTGAACGGCGCGAAACGGACGGTTTCCGCATGACGGAACGGCTGTTTGGCGTGGCACCGAGCTGCTATGGGCAGCCGGGAGGGTCGTGGGTGCCGCAAGCGAATCTGACGTTGCGCAAATGGGGTGTAAAGGTCTACATGGACGACGGGATGCATGTAGGCTTCGACGATCAGCCGTTCTGGTATGGCGGGCTACTGTATATCTTCAATCTTGGACCGAACGCGGTCAGGACGTCGATCAACAGCGAGGCCGATCTGGCAAAGGCGATTGCGCAATGGGATGCCGCCGTTAAAGCACTCAAGGGAAAGGGCGGCGGCGTGATGCAAACTTACTATCACCCAACCGAGTTTTCGACAACGGAGTTCTGGGATGCGGTG
This sequence comes from uncultured Candidatus Solibacter sp., assembly GCA_964604945.1. Taxonomy (GTDB): domain Bacteria; phylum Acidobacteriota; class Terriglobia; order Bryobacterales; family Bryobacteraceae; genus PNKE01. The sequence goes on along the minus strand of CAZSBK010000009.1, from coordinate 55,057 downwards.
AACTTCCGCTATGGTGCATCCCCCCAACGGGCAGATTGGAAACGGCCGGCGAAGCGCACGGCTGAGTCGCGGGAGCGTGCGTACAAGCTCTTCTTTGCATTCATAGACCATGTCGCCAAGACGCCGGGATTAAAGAGCTTGACTGCGCGCCAGGCGCCGGCTTACTTCCGGCCGCAGGTAGCCGAGCCTCCGGTCGAGTCGGCGAGGAAGTTGGCCAGTTCAATTGATGCTCATGACGGCTACTCCGCGGCGGAGTTGGTTTTGAGGCTTCTCAGGATGCCACCGGCCTATGTCGACGGCCCGACAACCCGGCTGGCGACTGCCGCCGGCCCCGGCGCGATCGCCCGCGCCGACTTCGACGATGCCCTCCATGGGGCACGAGGCTTCATCGCGCAGAATTCACGGCTGCCCGATGCTGTCTGGGCCGGCAGCCGCCGCATTTCAATTGAGGACTTTGCCGCCACACTGGCCGCGGACGAGGGCAAGGGCGACGTGACGCTGCGCCGCGGGGTCCTGGCGATTGAGAAGCGGATCACAACCCAAACTGTGAAAGCCTACAGCTGGGTCATCCACCCGAAGGGCTTCGCGCCCGAGGCGTTGCTGGATCTGGCGCGTCTCCAGACCTGGACTCTGAAACCGGCCCGGCTCCGGTAGCCTGCTATTCGTAAGGCCAGGCAGGCCGCGTGAATAAGCCGCCATCGACCAGGATGGTCTGTCCAGTGACAAAACTGGCGCCTGAACCGCAGAGGAACGCGACGACGGTGGCTACATCGGCTGGCACTCCCACGCGGGCCAGTGGAGTCAGTTTGGCCCAGGTTCCGGCATAGTCGCCGGCCTCGTGCTTTGTCCGTTCGATTTCGATAGCCCCGGGCGCGACGCAGTTCACGCGGATCCCATAGCGCCCAAGTTCGACGGCAGCGGACTTGGTGAATTGCTCGATTCCGCCCTTGCTCGCCGTGTAATCAACCAGATTGGGAAACGGCCACTTGTTGCTGCCCGAACCAATGTTGACAACGCTCCCGCCGCCGGTCTCCTTCATGGCGCGGGCGGCGAGCTGTGTACAAAGGAAGCACCCCTTGAGGTTCGTGTCGATGACGCGGTCCCACTCGGATTCTGCCAGATCCAGAAGTGGCTTCCAGGTCTGGACGCCGGCATTGTTCACCAGGATGTCGAGCCGGCCGAACCGCGCCAGGACCCCTTCAAACATGGCGTTGACGTCGGCCGAGTTGCCGACATTGGCATGGACGGCGAAAGCGTCACCGCCAAGGGCGGCGATCTCGGCGGCGGTGGATTCGCCCCCCCGGGCGTCTGAGTTAAAATTCACCGCAACACGTGCGCCCTGGCGCGCCAGTTCGAGCGCGATGCCTTTACCAACGCCCTTGCTGGCGCCCGTGACCAGAGCGGTCTGGCCTGCGAGTGGTGACTGCATAGCAGGGATTCTACCTCACTGGCAGTGTGGGTGGATCGGCTATCACTTGCCGCCGGGGCCGGATTAGTCGAAACTTGGAGATTCGGGAGGGACCAGATCCGAATTGAACGTCAAGACGCCAGAGACGGCACCGGTGTGGGAACCCAGCGACCGCTGGAGCGCGGCCAAGGCGCGCGAACTGTATGATATCGACCGCTGGGGCAAGGGTTACTTCTCCATTAGCGACGAAGGACACATCCTGGTGCACCCGACGCGCGAGCCGGGCCGGTTCATCGACTTAAAGAAGATGGTCGATACGCTGGTGCTGCGTGGCATCGATCCGCCGATCCTGCTCCGGTTCCCCGAGATCCTCGGCATGCAACTGGCTGAACTCAAGAGCGTTTTCCAGGCGGCGATCCAGGAGCACAACTACCAGGGCAACTACATTTGTGTTTACCCGGTGAAGGTCAACCAGCAGCGCCAGGTCGTCGAAGAAATCCACCGTTTTGGCCGGCAGTACGGATTCGGGCTGGAAGCAGGCTCGAAGCCCGAATTATTGGCTGTGGCGGGTATCTCGGGCAACGACACGCCCATCATCTGCAACGGTTTCAAGGATGACGAATACATTCAGATGACAATGTTGGCGGCCAAGGTGGGCCGGAACATCATCCCAGTGGTGGAGAAATTCACCGAACTGGAGCTGATCCTGAAACATTCGGCGGAGTTTGGAGTCCGTCCCCAGATCGGCATTCGAGTGAAGTTGGCGAGCCGCGGAGCGGGCCGATGGAAGTCGTCGGGCGGATATCGTTCAAAGTTTGGGCTGACGGTGACCGAGGCCCTGCGGGCCCTCGACCGGCTGCGAGAGAGCGGCATGGAAGACTGCCTGAAGCTGTTGCACTTCCATCTGGGCAGCCAGATCACCAACATCCGCCACATCAAGGGCGCAGTGATCGAGGGCGCGCGCGTCTATGCCGATTTGAAACGTAGCGGCGCGGGACTGGAGTATCTCGATGTGGGCGGCGGCCTGGGCATCGATTACGACGGTTCACAAACCGACTTCGAATCCAGCGTGAACTACACATTGCAGGAGTACGCAAACGACGTTGTCTATCACATTCAAAACGTCTGCGACCATGCCGATGTGCCGCATCCGAACATCATCAGCGAGAGCGGCCGGGCCATTGCGGCCTACCATAGTGTGCTGGTATTCAACGTCCTGGGCGTCAGCGGATTCGGCGGCGAGGCGATTCCGGAGAGCCTGCCCGAGGACGCCGAGCAGCCGCTGGTGGACTTGCTGGAGACCCACAAGAATCTCAGTTTCAAGAACCTGCTGGAGAGCTTTCACGATGCCCAGCAGGCGCTGGATTCGGCACTGAATCTGTTTAGCCTCGGCTACCTCCCGCTGCGCGAGCGCAGCCTGGCAGAAAACATGTACTGGGCGATCTGCCGCCGGATTTTGACGATGGGCCGCCAACTCGACATCTTCCCGGAGGAACTCGAAGGGCTGGATGCGATGCTGTCGGACACATACTTCTGTAATTTCAGCCTGTTCCAGAGCATGCCGGACAGTTGGGCTGTAAAGCAGTTGTTCCCGATCCTGCCGATCCACCGGTTGACGGAACAGCCGGTGCATCACGCCACGCTGGGCGACATTTCGTGCGATAGCGATGGTAAGGTGGACCAGTTCATCGACCGCAGAGACGTAAAGAAGTCGCTGCCGCTGCATTCGTTCAACGGAGAGCCATACTACCTGGGAACGTTTCTGGTCGGCGCATATCAGGAGATCCTGGGCGACCTGCACAATCTGTTTGGCGACACACATGCCGTCCATGTGCGGCTGAACGATAACAACACTCCCGTGCTTGAAGCCGTGATCAAGGGCAACACGGTGAAAGAAGTGCTGAACTACGTTCAATTCAGTCACGGGATGCTGCTTGAGAAGTTCCGGTTAGACGTGGAGAACGCGGTGATGGAGGGGCGGCTGGGCTATGAGGAGTCAGGGCGGTTGCTGAAGTTCTATGAGGAAGGACTGTACGGCTACACCTACCTCGAAGACACTCATCGGAGTTAGCCACCAGTCACGGCCCGAATCCAGGCGATCGATGCGAAGGACTACGCGAAGCGGCCCAAATCGATCACATTTCCTCTCTTGCTGAGGACCCGAATTGCCGATGAGGCGACTGAGGACCCGGATCACCGGGTGAAGTCCGTATGAGCATCTCAGCACTCACGTTCACCGGCCTCAGCCAGTTTTCTGACGATTTTCAGTCGATCATGAACCGAACGGTGGCTATCGCCAACCTGCCGGTGCAGCGCCTGGAATCGGACCAGACAGCACTGCTGACCAAGAAGACTGCGATGGGCGACCTGCGATCCACCGTCGCCAGCCTGGTCTCTTCACTCGAGTCGCTGGGTGCGATAGCTAGCGGGCGAGCGGTTTCGCCGGCCAGCAGTTCATCCAAGGTGAGCGTGTCGATGAACGGGACGCCGTCGGTAGGAAGCTACGTGATCAGTGACATCACTTCGCTGGCGACGATCGCTTCGGCGACAAGCAAGAACGGCTACGATACCAAGGACGCAACCGCAGTGGCGGGGGGCGACCACACGATTGATCTGGTGGTAGGCGGCACAACTCATACCATTTCGTTGACCGAATCGCAGGACAATCTGCAAGATCTGGCGGCGGCGATCAACTCGGGTGACTACGGAGTCCGCGCCAGCATTATCGACACCGGCGCATCGTCGGGCCGTTACCACCTGGCGCTGACTTCCACCGAAGCCGGGCCCGTGTCGCTCTCGCTGCAAACCACCGGCGGCGAACCCGATCCAGAGCTGCTGGTGACCACCAGCGCCGGTTCAAACGCCGCATTCAAAATCAACGGTCAAGACGTGACCAGTTCGACCAACAGCGTTTCTTCAGTGGTGGAAGGGCTGATCTTCACGCTAAACGAGACCACCAGCGCGGACGAGACGATCACCATTTCGGCGCAGTCGAGCCGGAACACTCTGACCGCGGCCCTGGAGAGCGTGGCAACTGCCTACAACAGTCTGCGGGACGCCATCGACGCGCAAACCGGCGAGAGCGCAGGCGCGCTCGCCGGTGACCGGATCATCTATGAGATCCAAGCCAGGATGCGCTCCATTGTTGGGGTGGCCGGGGCTGACGGGAACGGGAACCTGGCGAAAGTCGGTCTGACCTTGGGCACGGACGGCAGAATGACGTTCGATGGAGCTCAACTGGATGCGATGGGTGCCGCGGCACTGGAGGACGCGTTCGCGTTCCTCGATAATTCGCCCGGCTCGCTGGGCGCCTTCGCCGCCAAGTTGGATCAGTTGAGCAACGCCGAGACGGGCATGATGAAAGCCGAGATCGGCCTGTACGACGAAACCGACGAGAGATTGTCGGCGCAGATCGATACGCTCTCGGAGCGCGTCAGTGCGATGCAGACCACGCTGTTTTCTCAACTCCAGGCCGCCGATGCCTTGCTGGCGGAGCTGGAGAGCCAGCAATCGGTCCTGGACGCTTCGATCGAGAGCCTCTACCTAGTGCTCTACGGGAAGAATGATGGGTAACCCGGCAACCTCTAACGGGAAGCTCGACGCGGTGCTGGCCGACCTTGAACGGACGACGCTTCAGTTGTCCAGGTCAATTGTCCATCGAGATCCGACGTTTGCAGACTGTATTCACACAAGAGCCGAAGCCGTGCGGGCGCTAGAACGCTGTGGCTTCGATCAGGCCACCGCAGGGCAACTGACGCGCTTACGGGCGGTGTTCCGTTTGGGAGCAACAGTCGAGGAGTCAATTCGCCAGTGGCGAAGCTCCGTCATGGCCGATCTCGGCCGGTTGAGCGCTCAGAGCGAGTTGGCACGAGCGGCGCGAGGAAGCGGACCGGCCGGCGCGATTCTCGACATCACAATCTGAGCAGCTTGTTCCCTCAGCCTTCGCCTCGCCAACGTCTGCATCTCCATGGCAAACAGGTTGGCACGCGCCTCGCGGTGAAACGGTTGCGAACGTAGCGCTTGAGCATAGCAATGAGCTGCCTGGCACGGATTGCCAAGTGCCTCCATCACAACTCCAAGGTCATTCCACGCCTGGCTGTCGGAAGGCGACTCCTGCACTGTCGCGCGGAGCAGGTTGACCGATTCCTCCAACCGCCCAGCCTCGAGAGCTTCTAGCGCCTGGCGATGAAGAGACTGGCTGCTGTCGAATTCCATTTAGGGAGTTCCTCCGAGGAATCTATCGGGCGGTTAGGTGAAAAGGATTAGGCCCCCAGGGGTGAAACCTCTGGGGGCCGGGTTAGGGGTTTGCCTGGTCGAACGTGCGGGATTAGCTCCGAAGCAGTGACAGCACCGCCTGTGGGGCCGAGTTCGCCTGGGCCAGAGCGGCGATGCCAGCCTGCTGCAGGATCTGTGCTTTGGTCAGGTTGGCGGCTTCGGCAGCGAGATCGGCGTCACGGATGCGCGATTCCGACGCGGCCAGATTGGTCAGCTGAGTGGAAGCCAGGCTGACGGCGAAGTTGAACGTATTCTGTCCCTTTCCGACAACCGCCTGAGCCTGGCCCAGAGCGGTGACAGCGTCGGCCAGGGCCGATACGGCCGTTTGTGCAGCGGTTTCCGAAGCAATGTTGACGTTCGTGCCGCCAGAGACTTCAGCCGAGCTGACTGTGGTTCCCGCGCCGGCGAGACCCGTGGATGTACCGTCGGACGGGATGGCGACGGTAACATTGAAGTCCTTCAGTCCAGCGAAGGAGATCGTGTCGGTTGTGCTGCCGTCCACAGTTGCCACCAGCGCCTTCAGGTAATCGTCGTTGGTGTTCTGCAGAGCGGAGTTGAGGGCCGTGACAGCTTCAGAGATGCTGAGGGCCGAGCCGGTGTCTCCAAGGCTGATATCAACCTTGTGCATCGTGCCGCCTTCGTCGACCGTGGATAGCGTGACCACTTGGGTCTCTCCGTCGGCGACATCGCCGGCCCAGGAGATCGTCGAGGCGTTGACGCCGCCGGCAACTTTGACCTGGTCGGCAGCTGTCGTGCCGAGAAAGCTTCTGGCCGCACCTGCTGCGCCGCTGTCCTGGACGGCGAAAGCGCTTGAGGTGGAGACGAACTGGAATGAGGTGCCATCGGCATTCAACTGGGCGCTGATGCCCGCGCTCCTGAACGCCGTCGCAGCGGCGGTGGTGCCCTGAGCGGCCGAGGTGATGCCGGCGTTGATGGCGTCGACTAAGCCGGCCAGGTCATTAACGCCGGTCAGATTCACGGTGACGCCGACAGCGTTGGAGCCGGAGAAGCCGGCGCCGCTGACCGTGTATGTCATCGTGGTGGCCGCGCCCTTGGCGGTCGAGAAGGTGGTTGCGTTGTCCAGACCGGTGGCGCCCGAAGCGGCGTAGCCGCTCAGGCCAAGGCTCTTGGTGTCGACCGTGGAAGCCGAGAGATCGACTGCCGCCGAACCGTTGGTGATGGTCGCCGCATCGCTAGCGCCGCGGCCGCCGCCGATAAACACGCGCAGTTCCTTGGCAAACGAGCCGCCGACGTCGAGGCCGATGGCCTGCGCCTGGCGGTCGATTTCGGTGAGGACGCTCTGGAACTCGGTATTGAGAACCGAGCGGTCGCCGTCGAAGGTGCCCGAAGCCGACTGCGTAGCCAGCGTGCGGGCGCGGTCGATCAACTTGCTGATGTTGGTGATGCCACCATCGATGGTCTGCAGTGTTGCAAGACCGTCGTTGACGTTGCGGATGCCCTGACTGAGCACCGCCTGGTCGCTACGGAACGAGTTGGCGATAGCTAGACCCGCCGCGTCGTCCCCCGAACTCACAATCCGAAGGCCCGAGGTCACCCGATTGATGGTCTTCGACTGGAAATCCCCGGATACGCGCAAATAATCCTGCGCCTGCATCGAGGTGATGTTGGTATTGATGGAAAAAGCCACTTCCTTGTCTCCTTGGCGCCGTCGTACCGCCCGCTTCCATGCAGGGGTGAGGTTCTTTGAACCCCACGATCGGCTCCAGATGGCTCATCGACTCACTCTGGATGGCTTTGAGCGAAATCTTTGGATCCGGGCGTGTTTGTTGCCGGGCCGCGCCGGAAACCGGCAAGCAGTTCGCTCACCCGTTCACCAAAAGCGGTTTCGGCCGCCTGGCGGTTGGCTTCCTGTGCGAGGTGAATCTCGTTTCTGAGCACAGTTACTTCGGCTGGCGCGCTGATGCCCAGTTTGGCCCCGTAAGCTGTTAACTCGAGGACAGTGACCTCGATACCGCCGGAAAAGACGATCGATTCGCCAGGCCGCCGGCGGATCACGAGCATTTCGCGTCCTCCAGAACCCCAACCGGATGGGCGTGGGACCACCCGCCGCTTGGCTGCACAACCTGCAGGCCGACACCATTGCTGAAGTGAATTACCACGGGCGCCAGCAGATTGGCTGTCGCCGGCGCTCCGTCCGGGAAACTGAGGATGGCCAGACAACCCAAGCACTCATCGGTGGCGGCATAGCGGCCGGGTTCGGCGCCGAGCAGCGCGGCGCCAGCCTCGTCGAGCATGTAAGCGTAGCCGGGTGCCAGGAAGCGGACCTGGATGCAGATGAAGCGCAGGCCAGGGTCACGCCTGCTGACCAGGAACAGAAACGGATCGAGAGCCGGATCTCTGGCCAGCCGGAAACTGTCATGTTGCTCGAAGGCAGGTATTCCTTCTGGAAACCGGTAGTAGGGGCTTTCCTGGCTCAATACGTTGCTCACTCCATCATTCATAGTGGCGGCGCACCTGCTAACTTCTCTTTCGCTCATCGCTTCACTTCTTATCGGCAGCGAGACGCTATGCTGGTTGTCTAGAGGCGAACAAATGGGCGTTGTCGTCAGGTTCGGAAAGGTCAAGGCGTTGTTGCGCGCTGGCGAGTGGCGGTCGGCCAACCTGCGATTGGAGGAGACACTGAACCGGCAGACGGCGGAATGGATTCATTCGACGGGCGGGCCGCCGGTGGATGCGCGCAATCCAGACCACAAGGTCGCCGAGGAGATCTGCCGCCGGCAGGGAGGGAAAATCCTGCTCTCCGTGCCGGCCAGCGGCAAGACCGTCTTTCGCAGCTACCTGTCGCGGCGGCAAATGAGCTTCAACTTCAATGACTGACGTCGCCCGGTCCCCGTATGGCTGGACGCAGCGCATTGGCGACCGAATGACGCTGTGGTTCTTCGCACGATTGCTGGTTGCCGCCTTCGCCCTGCTGTCGAGACTGCGCAGGCCTAGACCGATTTCGACCGCAGCGCGATAGCGCCTACTGTGGGATTTGAGCCGAGATCGCCGGCATTGCTGACGAGATGAAATCCGCCGTGATCCTGCCGATTTCGGCTTCGCGGCCTTCGGGCAGTGGGGCCACGACGCGCACGATGGCGGTGTCCGAGCGCCTGTATCTGAGCGAATCGAGAACCAGCCAGATCTTGGCCTCGTACTCGGAAGCAATGGCGCGATGCGCTGTCTGGTACCAGTAGAGCACCAGTGTCTTTTCTGTCCCTCGGGCCACGATGAAGCGGTTCACCTCAACCGGCGAAGGCCTTCCCTGGACCGGGACACTGATGATTTCCGAAGACAGCGGCGCCCATCCGGATCCAGGCAGACAGTTTTTCGGCGAATGGGGCGCGACGCCGGTCTTCTGCGACCGGAAATAGGCCATGTAGAGGTTGAGCGCGACTGGGCTGGTGGGGGACGCATAGACGCGGTTCAGTGTATCGTCGGCACGCAGAACCTTCAGGACCGAATCCTCGAGCGGATGGTCGGCCGCCATCTTCCAGGAGCCAAGCAGTGTGGGGAAGCCCTGCATGGACGGCGCAGCGGGGGCACGTTCGGACTTGGGCAGAAGGTAGTACGCGCAAGCCTGCCCGACAAGCAGCAAGCTGAGCAGGATCGCCGCCGGGTGACGCAGGAATCGGAGGGAATCAGGCACGCTTGGCTAACCTCGAATAGGCCAGGTTCACCAGGCTGTGGGCGATGACAAGCAGGACCAGGGCGATCATGAAGATCACCCACCCTTCCAGGCTGTGAAAGATGCCGGAGGCAAGTTCAGGGTTGACCTCGCTCAGGATGCCAGTGATGGTAACGCGAAAGGCATTGGCCGAGATGGCGATCGGCACGGTAAGGGCCAGAAGCACCCAGCGCATCCAGGATTTGGAGTCGAAAAAGAACCCATAGACCAAGGATAGGAACGAAAGCGACAACAGCGAGCGGATACCGCTGCAAGCCTCGACCACCGAAAGACGCTGGCTGGGCAATTCAAGGATGTTGCCGTCGCGCAGAACCGGGATACCAACGAACGAAAGCGTGTGCTCGGCGATCCGGCTGGCCAGCAACTGAAGCGGGAAGGTGACCTGGTTGTAAATGATGGCCGGCAGCGGAACCATGAATAGCAGCAGGAAGAGTGGGAAGGCCAGATCCCTGACCAACCGGAATCCGCCCAGCGTCAGTATGATCCCGACCAGCGACACAATGAAAGCCGTCCGGGCGAGAAACAATTCGACGCCAAGCGTGGCGGCCATCAATTGAAGGGCTCCGAGCACGACCAGAATCAGGCCGGGCAGGAATGGCTTGTAGTTGGCGGCCAGCAACTCGGCGCGCTTGAGCCAAACGATGTACAGAGCAACGGCGGGAACGAAAAAGCCGTGGCCCATGTCCTCGTCGATGACCCAGTCGTTGCCAAGGCGCAGAAGGACCGGCCCGTAGCAGATCAGCAACAGGACGCCAAACCATGCGATGTGAACCCAGGGCATCGTCCGGACATCCGGCCGTGGCAGGGTAGACTCAGTCGAACTCATCGATTCCTCGGCGGAGCAGGGGCATGGGGAACCTGGGGAACGGCCGGCAGCGCCGGCGAGACAATTCTCTAATTATAGTGCGATGTGATTTCGGCGCACACGCGATCGACGGCCTCCAGTTTCATCTCTGGATAGATCGGCAGAGCGATGCATTCGCGTGAGGCCGCCTCGCTGACAGGCAGGTCGCCCGGCTTGTAGCCGAGATATTCAAAGCACTTCTGAAGATGAAGCGGCAGCGGATAGTACATGTCGGTCCGGATGCCGGCGGCCTCGATCCGGTTGCGCAGGGCGTCGCGATCCGCGGCGCGGATGACGAACTGGTGGTAGACGTGGCTGGCGGGGTGGGCGGCTGCGACGGGCAGTTTTACGGCCGCGCCAAGCGGCTGGAGGTTTTCTATATAGCGGGCGGCGACGGCTTGGCGGGCGCGGGTCCAGGAATCCAGGTGGTGGAGTTTAACGCGCAGGATCGTGGCCTGGAGGGCATCCAGCCGGGAGTTGATGCCGATTTCGTCGTGATAGTACTTTACATCCATGCCGTGGACACGCAATGACGCGAGCCGTTTGGCCAGCCGGGGGCCGGAGGTAGTCATGATGCCACCATCGCCACAGCCGCCGAGGTTCTTCGTAGGAAAGAAACTGAAACAACCAATGACGCCCATGCTGCCGGCCATGCGGCCCTTGTAGGCCGCACCGATGGACTGCGCCGAGTCTTCGATGACATGAAGTCCATGCCTGGCGGCGATGTCGAGGATAGGGTCCATGTCCGCGCAGGCGCCAAAAAGGTGGACCGGGACAACTGCCTTGGCCTTCGGGTGCGCGGCGATGACGCGGGCGAGGCGGTCTGGATCCATGTTCATGGTGTCGTCAAGGATGTCGACAAAGACAGGCAGAGCGCCAACGCGGGTGATGGAGCTGGCGGTGGCGAAGAAGGTGTATGGCACCGTGATGACCTCATCGCCTGGGCCGATATCAAGAGCCATCATGGCGAGGATGAGTGCATCGGTGCCCGAGGCGCAGGCGACGGCATAGGGCGTCCGGCAATATGCGGCGATTTCCTGTTCGAGGGCCGCTACCTCCGAACCGAGGACAAATGCCTGATCCTCGAAGACCTTGGAGACGGCGGCCAATACTTCCTCCCGGATAGTGGCGTACTGCGCTCTGAGATCGAGCATCGGCTGAACGGGCAGGCTCTGAGAAGGCACGATCCCATCGTAGCCCCTCGATGACGCGCAAGAAAGGGCGGTAGGCGGCCTCCAGGCTATGATGGGTTCATCCATTCACCATGTGCGGCATAGCCGGCTTCGTCACAGATCATCAGGAGAAACAGGCCGACCCGGAACTGACGCGGGCCATGTGCGGCCGGATGGCGCACCGCGGGCCCGATGGCTATGGCCATTTCGAGGAGGGTCCGGTGGCGCTCGGGCACCTGAGGCTGAGCATCATCGACCTGGAAGGCGGCTGGCAGCCGATCGGCAACGAGGACGGCCGGCTTCAGGTGGTCTTCAACGGCGAGATCTACAACTACAGGGAACTTCGCTCCGAGTTGCAGGCCAAGGGCCACCAGTTCACGACGAATTCCGACACGGAAGTGCTTGTCCATCTCTACGAGGAGGTGGGCGAGCGGATGGCCGAGAGGCTGAACGGGATGTTCGCTTTTGCAATCTGGGACAGGCGGGCGGGCGAGCTCTTTCTGGCACGCGACCGGTTTGGCAAGAAGCCGCTGTATTACAGCACGTCGACGCCGGGATACCGGATCCTGTTCGCATCGGAGCTCAAGGCGTTTGCGGCGGTCCCCGGGGTGGATTCTACCTTCCGGCCGGAGAGCGTGGCGGACTTTCTCGCCTTCTCTTATGTGCCTGATCCTGACAGCATCTATAGGTCGATCCAGAAACTGCCCCCGGCGACGACGTTGACACGTACGGCGGGCGGAGCGAGACTGCGGCGGTATTGGACGTTGGAGTTCGGCGAGAGCGGTTCTGAGGTGCAAAACGTAGCTCGAGACCTGGGCGAACTGGCCTCCGACGCTGTGACCAAACGAATGATCAGCGATGTACCGCTGGGGGCGTTTCTGAGCGGCGGGGTGGATTCCAGCGGGGTGGTCGCCTACATGAGCCAGGCGGCTGCCGGACGGGTGAAGACATTCTCTATCGGATTTACGGCAAAGGAGTTCGACGAGACGGCGTACGCCCGGCAGATCGTCAGCCGTTATGGAACCGACCACTACGAAAGGACCGTGACGCCGGACATCTCCGAAATGCTGGGCGTGCTGGTGCATCATTTCGACGAGCCGTTTGGTGATTCCTCGGCGGTGCCCACCTTGTATCTGTCCCGCATGACGAGGGAGCGGGTGACGGTGGCGCTGAGCGGCGATGGGGCGGACGAGATCTTTGGCGGCTACCGTCGATACAGGTTTGGCGTGGCCGAGGAGCGTGTGAGGCAGAGGTATCTCGGTTCTTTTGGCCGGCGGCTGGCAGCGTCGGTTGGGAGAGTGTATCCGAAGTTCGACTACCTGCCACGGCCGTTGAGGGCCAAGGCGACACTCCAGAACCTGGGCCTGGAACTGGGCGACGCCTATTTTTCAAGTATGACGACGTTCAGGGACCAAGGCTTAAGGAACATCCTCGCTCCGGAACTACTGGCGGCGCTGGGCGGCTACGATCCGAGGGAGGCTTACCGGGAGCGATTCCGGCGGGTCGCTCATTTGGGGCCGCTCGAGCAGATGCAGGCGGTGGACATGGAAACCTGGCTGCCGGGCGACATTCTGGTGAAGGCCGACCGGGCAACCATGGCCTATTCGCTGGAAGGGCGCTCGCCGTGGCTTGACTACCGTATCGCCGAATATGCCGCCCGGCTGCCATCGTCATGGAAAATCAAGGGATTACAGGGGAAGCACGGCTTTAAGAAGCTACTGGAGCCGCTCGTACCAAACGAAATCCTCTACAGGCCGAAGATGGGCTTCTCCGTCCCGCTGGCGCACTGGTTCAGGACGAGCCTGACAGGTGTTTACCGCCAAACGGTCCTTGGCGGCGAGGCGGATGGTCTGGTGTCAAGGGTGGAAGCGGGCCGGCTGCTGGACCAGCACCTGAGCGGATTGCACGACCATTCGCGGAAGCTATGGAACGTCCTGATGTTGGCCTGCTGGTGGAGGCGGCACGTTCGCGGCCTGGTGGTAGAGATGGTCCCAGCGGCTGACCATTAGAGCCTGGGAGAAGTCCCCCATGACCCGCAGACGGTTCCATGCGCCGTTTCTGGAGCGGCACGCCCGGTCAGCAGCAAGCAAGCGCAGCAGATCGACATACCCGGCTCCATCGTCCAGAGCGAGCGCCTGCGGATCGGGTGAACCTTCGAGAATGGCGGCCGTGTCGCCGGCGGCGGTGCAGAGCGTGGGTAGGCCACAGCTCATGGCCTCCAGCAGTCCGACGGGCATCTGTTCGGTGAGGGAAGTCATGGCGAAGAGGTCGAAGACGCCATAAAAGGGTGCGGGATCAGTCACTTCGCCGGTGAAGACGCAGCGGCTGGAGAGGTTGAGTTCTGACGCTGCCGCCTGGATCGAAGGCAGAGACGGCCCGTCACCAACGAAGACCAATCGGGCATTGGGGATCGAGGCTTGACCAAAATGCCGGACCAGCGTGACGAGATCCTTCTCAGGGCGAAGGCGACCGACAGTGCCGATGACAAAATCGTCCGCGGCCAGGCCCAGCGACGCGCGCAGGGATGGATTCGGCGAAGAGACGAACCGCGCGGTGTCGACGCCGTTCGGGATGAAGTGGACGACGCGGCGAGGCAGGCGGTACTTTTCGAGGGCAATACGCTCGAGCGTTCTTGACGGCACGGCCACAGCCGCCGCGCGGCGCAGGACAATGCGGCGGGTCCAGACGCGGCGCGCCTTGAGGCCCACGGCTTCGTCGGGCCCAAAGCCGTCCTCGACGTGAACAAGGGGGCAAACCGGGGCAAGGACATTGCCCATGGCGGCTTCAATGGCTCCCCAATTGTAAGTGAGAAGTAGATCGGGCTTGATCCGCTTCAACAGCGCGGCATAGCGTCTCACCGCGGAGATGGTCCCCTCCGGGGGGGGCGATTCGAGCGCCTGATAACGCACATCGGGCAGGAGCCGCTGGGAGGCGGTGAAATCGCCATTCAGGGCAAGCACCGAATGGCGGTATGCCTCGCCGAGGGCATTCATCAGGGTGACGGTCCGGACCTGCGCGCCTCCTGTTTCAAAGGATGGGAAGACATGGAGGAGATGGATGGGCACCATGGCAGTGACCGTGGCTAGAGGGAACGCATCCAGACCGCCTGCTTCTCGACGCCGGCGGCGAAGCTGGTCGAAGGCGCGTAGCCGAGCAGCCGGCGCGCTTTGCTGGTGTCGGCAAAGGTGATGGGCACGTCGCCGGGTTGATCCGGCTTCCAGTCAATGACGGCCCGCCTGCCGAGGACGGATTCAATGGTGCGAACCATATCGAGCAGCCCGACGGGGCTGGAGTTTCCTAAGTTGATGATGTCGTAGGCCGTATCGAGGGACAGGGAGGCCGTGACGCCTTCGACGATGTCGTCGATAAAGGTATAGTCGCGGCCCATCGTGCCGTCACCAAACAGGGGGATGGGTTGGCCGGCCTCGATGCGTTCCATGAACTTGCGGATGGCCAGGTCGGGGCGCTGGCGGGGGCCATAGACGGTGAAGAAACGGAGGCAGACGGTCTTGATGCCGTAGAGGTGCGAATAGGTGTAGCAGAACTTCTCGGCGGCGAGTTTAGTAGCGGCGTAAGGGGAAATGGGCAGGTTGGAAGTATCGTCCTCGGAGAAGGGGACACGGTTGGCGACCCCATAAACGGAACTCGACGAGGCCAGGACGAAGCGGCTGCAACCGGCGCGGCGGGCGGCGTCGAGCAGGACGGCCGTACCCCCTACGTTGACCCGCTCATAGAGCAGCGGCTGCTCAAGCGAGGGCCGGACACCGGCGCGGGCGGCAATGTGAACAACAGCGGCGGGCCTGAACCCGGAAAAGATGGAATCGACCAGGCTGGGATCGCAGATGTCGCCGTGGACGAATCGGCACGGCCCCGCGGACATGACTGCGTCAAGGTTCCGGCGTTTGAGAGCGGGGGAATAGAAATCGTTGAGGTCG
The DNA here is from genome assembly GCA_964604945.1 of uncultured Candidatus Solibacter sp. Taxonomy (GTDB): domain Bacteria; phylum Acidobacteriota; class Terriglobia; order Bryobacterales; family Bryobacteraceae; genus PNKE01. Next base: position 39,735 of record CAZSBK010000009.1, on the reverse strand, counting down.
TCAAGAACGGCGATCTCGTGGCCCTCCCGGAGCAGGCGTTCCGAGAGATGCGAACCGATAAAGCCGGCGCCGCCGGTGACTAGGATGCGCATTACTGTCTATTGTCTATCGACACGGCAGACAATTGTTCATAGACCTCGCGGGCGACATGCGCCCAACTGCGCGAGAGGCCGTGGCTCGAGATGGCCCCCCTATCCCATGTCCGCGACAGGGCGCCGGCAAGCGCCCCAGCCAGAGCGCCGCTGTCGCCGGGTGGAATGACGATGCCGAGGCGGTCGCTGGTAATCATGGCCGGGACGCCGCCGACGTTGGTCGCGACGACGGGCGCGCCACAAGCGAGCGCCTCATTGACGACATTGGGCCAACCCTCGCGGCTGCTGGCGAGACAGAACAGGTCGCAGGCCGACATGTAGCAGGCCAATTCGGAAGCGTCCACCGCCGGAACGAAACTGACCTTGGCCTCGACGCCACATTGAGAGACTCGCCGGCGGATCTCGACCGAGAAGTCGCCTTCCGAGCCGGGATCGCCGACGATCCAGAGGCGAACATTCCGACCACCGGCGATCAGGCCGGGCAGTGTTTCGACAATGCGGTGGTGGCCTTTGCGCTCAATGAGATAGCCGGCGGAGAGGATGTGGAGTTCGGCGCTGTCCATGCCGAGGCGCAGGCGCTGGGCGACTCGGTCGCGGGGATGGTAAATAGAGGAATCGATGCCGTTGGGAATGGTGACGGCCCGCGAAGGCTCAACCCCCAGACTGACGGCAAACTCGCGCAGCGGTTCAGAGACAGTAATGACGCGGGCGGCGGCGCGCAGTGCCTTGGCCATCCGGCTGCGTTTGGCGGGGTCCTGAGCATGGAAGGTCTCATTACCGCGCAGGGTTACGGTAAAGGGGACTCCGAAACGGCGGGCGAGGCGGTGAGCGGCGGCGGCCTCGGGGTGGCCGAAGTGGGCATCGATCACATGGAAATGCGCCTCGCGTTGAATTCGGCCAAACGAACTCTCCGAAAAACGGGCGAGCCACCAGGGGTGTGCCCAGCCGATGAAAGGCGGATAGAACCACCGGGGGTGATAGACGCGGAGGGCGCCGTCGAGCCGGGATGCGGGGACCTCCGAGAGATCGGTCAGGCGGCGTTTCGGGTTTCCGTAATCGACAACGGCAACGGGGGCGACAACGGCAACATCGGCGAGCGCGGCAAGCGCCTGCAGGCGGGTGCGCACAAAAACGCCAAATCCGGGTTCACCAGGCCTGGGGTAGACGGTGGTAAAACTGAGGACATGGAGCCGTGGATCGGGCATCTGATTACTGCATGCCGGGCCGGGTACCCGCCGCCGATAAGCGCCAGCCAGCCGTGGACCTGGTCATTGGGGTTCACTCATCCGGTCGAACTCGCGGTTGCAGAGGCCGGAAAAGACACCATCCTTGAACCGGTAGGAGCCTATAAAGTGGAGCGCTGAGCAGGCGTCAGGGATCTGCCCGCCAGTGTAGGTCGAGTATTTGGGATGGGGCAACGGCAGGCTGCCGGGTGAATTGGCAACGACGTAGTTGGATGCAATCTGCTCGGTGCCCCACTCCTTCCAACGGCCGCCGTGGATGGCCAGCATTTCCGCGTGAAACTCTTCGAGGCGGCGAGTATCGAAAGCGCCCACGGCAAAGCCGGCGAAGCCCGAGGAGCCGCGGACGTACAACCGGCTCTTGGCATCGGCGTATTCCGAGGCCCGCTGTTCAAATGTGTTGACGATGTGTTTGCCCGGATTGGCGGCCCACATCGCCGGCCATTCGGCGAGAGGCAACTTGGGCAGCCCTTCGGCCAATGTGAAAGAACGGTTTTGATCGACGCAGGAAGTGACTTCGCCAAGTTCGCCGAAGCACGATACATCCGCATCGATTTGAATGACGTACTCGCGTTCTGAGCGGTTGACGCAATAGAAAACGCGCTCCCAGGTTCCGCCGCGCTGGCACTTGCCTGGGTTGATGTCTTCGAGGTGGACGAATTCGACCTGAACCAGATGCCGGCGTATGAGGTCGCGTGAGGCTTGGGGCATGTCGGCGTCAACGATGGCGACGATCTTGCCACGGCCCAGCCTGCGGTACAGGGACTTTACCGCGATGATATACATCTGCGGATCGAGGTTGGAGACCATGCTGACGATGGCGAGCGGCGCCTCCTTGTACTGGATCGGCGGGGTATCGAGTACACGCCGGGTCTGCCGGTCGAACTTCACGTAGTTCAAGTACCTTCGGAGCCGGAAAAACAATGGCCCTCCTGTTACAGATTTACCATGATACCAGCCACCCGGGATCGCCACGTCCAAGCCGGCTTTCAGCACGCCTGGACGCTGTTGCACGGTCACTTGGGAGGGGTTGGCGCGTAGCAGTTCCGTGGCGCTACAGCGTCGCGAGACAGCCATGCTATCCTTCTGATTCAAACTGGGGTAGCGCAGCATGGCAGAACCATTGGTATCCATTGTCATCGCCACACGGGAAAGGCCGGAGTTGCTCCAACGCGCCATCCGGTCGATCTTGCGGCAGACGCTGCGGGAGATCGAGATCGTCGTGGTTGACGATGGATCAAGCCAGGAGACGCGGGCGCAATACGAACGGTCGATGGAAGACGGCGACGAACGGGTTTCCTACCACTTTGCCAACGAAGCCACACCCCAGGCGAGAGGAGTGTGCCCAGCGCGAAATCTAGGGCTGCGCCGGGCCAGGGCACCGTATGTGGTCTTCTTCGACGACGATGACGAAATGACGACAACGGATCACTTGGAGGTGGCCGTTGAGCACCACCGGCGCCGGCCGAAATGTCTCTATTTCGCTGATTTGCGCATGGTTAAGAACGGCCAGACCGTACTCGACGCCCGGTTGAGACCCGTCGACGAGCCGATGACAAAGCGTCAACTGGAACCGGGCAAGCCCGTCTATGAGGCGACATTGGAGGAGTTCGGCAAGGTATTCACCCGCCGTTATCCGCACCTGAACGCAACGGTTCTCGACGTGGGGCTGACGAAGGAAATCGGCGGGTTTGCGGAGACGCTGATCTTTTGCGAGGACCTGAACTTCTTCTTGCGGTATGCGGATGTCGCGTCTACCGTGCTCTACCGCCGTGAAACGGTGGTGGATTTCGACGCGACACCGCGGCCGAGAATGTTCGACGCCCCCGCACCGGTGCTGCGCGATCTGATGATATCGATGGCCCTGTCGAAGGCGCGAACCAGCATCCGGAACCGGCATCTGCTGCGTTCGTCGGCAGCGATCGAGGCGCACATGCTTGCGGAGGCGGCCGAGAAACTGAACGACGCCGGCAACGGAATCGCCGCCCGGTATCTGGCGCTGCAATCGCTGATTCTGCGTGTCACACGGAACGGGCTCCGGCAAGGTTGGAGATCACTACTGAGCTAAGGCGCAGTGCACAGTGCGTGAATGCGGACTCCCTGACTGAAGAGAAGGGTGGCAGAATCAAGGGGAGGATCGTTGACAGATTGGCAGGGAATCCGATGGGAGTGCGGCAGGAGGTTTCCCTGGCGAGGACACGAGGATGGGACAGGGGACCAACACTGGTTGGTTGGGAGGCAAGATGCGCAGGCGACAGGCGTTAATCACAGTACTGGCCGTGGTGTTCTGCACCTCGGCGGGGTTGGCTCTGATGAGCCCTGGGCAGAGCGAGGGGAAAAAGCAGACCGCTGGGGCGGGCCGGATCGCGGCGGCGCGGGACGCATCGTTCATGCGGACGCCGTCGAACGAAGGCATACCGCCGGTGGCCAACCGCATCACGATCAAGAACCTGGAATCGCAAATGCAGGTGGACCGGCCAACCATAATCTCGCGGTTCTTCGCGCCGGGCGAAATTGTGGCGGGCAAGTGCGCCGCGGCAGTAGTGGGTGGAAGTCCAGTGGCCACGCAGTGTGATGCCAAGACGCATTGGCCCGACGGAAGCCTGCAGCACGCCATGCTGACGTTCAAGGCGAGTTACGGCGATAAGGCCGTGGATGTGGAGTTTGTCCCGGCCGAGACGCCAATGGAAGGGGCGGGCCTGGATGTCGAGGGGATGTTGGGGGGCGACTTTGACTTCAGCGCCATCCTTGAGGTCGAGACAGCCGACGGCTATCAATGGGTGAACGCCCGCGAGATGTTAAAGGCGGGCATGTTCCGTTATTGGCTCAAGGGGCCGCTGGTGACGCAGGTCATTGTCGAGGAGCAGGGGGTCGAGCCGGGGCAGGATTTCCTGGCGGGCGGCCACCGAAGCATCCACCCGATGTTCATCTTGACGTTCTATCAGGGCCACCGCGGGGTGCGCGTGGAAGCGGTGAACGAGATCGCATGGTTCAACCGGCTGCAGACAGTGAAGTACACGGCGAAGCTTTGGACGGGGGCACCCGGCCGGGAGGAGATCGTCTACAACCTGGCTGACTACACGCATTTGCCTAGAACACGCTGGAGGCGGGATACCTGGAGCGGGCCGGCGCTGGGCAAGATCAATATCAACCACAACCTGGCGTATCTGGTGTATTCGAGGATCCTGCCGAATTTCGATCTGTCCCGAACGGTCGGCCAGGCATCCATCGACGCCGAATTGCGCTATTTCGATCAGCGCAACAGTTCGACGTCGATGGGTGCGGAAAATTGCGCCAAGCCAGGCGGCAGTTGCATGTTCTACACCGACTTCGGCAGTACGGGCGGCCGCGGAGAACTCGGGTTCATACCGCGGTGGGATGTGCGATACCTGTACACATTCGATCAGCGGCTCTATGACGTGATGATCGCCAATGCGAACGTGAGCGGCCATGTGCCGATCCACGTGAGGGAGTCAGCAGCGGGAAAGGTGTTTCACACCGCGGCGGAGACGCCGGCCGACGCCAATGCGCGCATCGCCTCGGTGGATGCGCGGCCGTGCTTTGTTTCGAGTTGGCTGGGGGAGAACTCCTGCGGCTCGGACCGGTTGGGTTTCCTGACACAGCCAACAATGGGCCCATGGGCGACGGATATGGCGCACCAGGGGGCTTTTGCGTTTGTCGGATACCTCGTCACAGGCGACTGGTACTACCTGGAGGAGATGTACTTCTGGGCAAGCAGGAACGTGTCCGCGGCCAGACCAGGTAACTGCGATTACTGCCGCGGCGGCGACAGCGACAATCCGGGCATTTACGGTGTGGTGAATCCGTATGACAATATTCGCGGGGTGGCGTGGGGGATGCGCATGGTAATTCACGCCGCCACGTTCGCGCCCGACGGAAGCCCGGAGAAGGGCTATTTCCTGGAGAAGGCGTTGAACACGATCGCCGCCTCGGAAGGGCGGTTCTCGATCCGTGACGGGTTTGTCGCCGAGTCGCCGGAACGCGAGGGCGTGTGGCGATTTGGCTTCGAGTCGCTTGGATACGGGCTGGTCAACCCGTTCTACTCCTGGTGGCCGGCCAGTGGGAAGGGTCCGCCGTCGAGCTACTCGCACCTCGACCAGACGGCGTGCGCAAACTGGACGACAGCACCGATGCAGAACTTCAACTACACGATGTTTGGGTACATCGACGAGCTCGGTTTCCCAGCCACAGTGTTGCGGCGCACGATGTTGAGAGGGATGCTGAACCAACTGGCGAACCCGGATTACAACCGGTACCTGATTGACGAGGATCAGATCTGCAATGGCCCAGCTCACTTGGTCTTTTTCAGCAGTTGGAAGGAGGTGTTGAACGCCTTCGAGCAGCCGACCAGGGAGAGAACGACATTTCTGGGGCCGCCAGTTGGGGACGCTGAACTCGGATACGGGTATGTCGCGCTGGCAGTGGCATCGTTCCTGGGCGACGTGGAAGAGGGGACAATGAACGGGCGTGAGGCGCACAAGTGGCTCTATGAGAACTACCCAGGGCTGAACGCGTTGGACTCGAATCCGAAGTGGGCTATCGTACCCCGCTCTTACGAATTCAAGGGCTCGATTTCCTCGCCGTCGACTTGGAGCGGGAGCGTGAAAGCGGCGGTGAAGGCTAGGGGAAGAGCCGTATCAGCCAAGGCCCGATGATGCGGGTGACCGGGAGAGGGAGCCGGCGCCAGGCGCGGATGGCGAGGTCGAACTTCGGATTGGCGGGGCTGAAGTTGGGCAGTTGCTTGCGTCTGACGAGGAGGATCTCGTAGGGCAACTGGTGCTCCTCCATGCCCCAGTGTGACTTGAACATGTAGGCGCCGGTGGCGGTCTTGCTCCGGCCGAAGTCAAAGGTCGACAGGCCCCGGGCGAGGGCTTCGCGCATGAGGGCAAAGTACATCATGTTGTTCGGGTTAGCCCGGTTGAAATCGGGATCCGAGGCGCCGTAATAGGGCAACACGGTCTGGCCGTGGTAGAGCGAGAGTACGGCGGCGACCACCTTGCCATCGAGCCGGAGTTCCATCACGTCCGCGGAGGGGTAGGCGTCAAGGATTGTGCGGAAGTGGTTCAAGGGAAAGGCCGGTGTGCCGAGCTTGCGGAGGTTGGCGGTGTAAAGGGGTTCGAACTGGGAGAGGTCCCGCGTGAAGCGGATGTCGTAGTTCTGCTCGATGGCGCGGCGGGTCATGCGGCGGGTTTCACGCGGCAGGGCCTTGAGGATTTCGGTCTCGGTCGTTTCCAACTGTTTAAGGAAGGTCACGTAGCGGGTGACGCGCGGCCAGCCGGCGCACTGGGTCTGATCCAAGTTCCGAAATTCGACATATTGGACGTGGAGCTGCCTTCCAAGTTCGGCGGCCCGCGCGCGCAATGCCGTGGCCGCCTCCTCATTCGATGAGAGGATGCCACCATAGACGGCGAAGGGGCTGGATAGCAGGATTCGGCCGGTTATGGGGTTGCTGACCAGGAAGAGGGGCAGGACCGCCTCGACCTGGCCGCCGCGCCAGACCATGAGGGAATGACATTTGTAGTGGAACGTTTCCGAGCAGACGCGGCGCCACGCGTTGAGGTGGAACGGGGTACCCAATTTTTGCGACCAAACGAACTGGTCCCAGGCTTGCTCGTCGGCCGCGGCCGAGACAGGCCGAATCGCTAAACTGCTCATTTCCCTCCGTCTAGCAGCCCAAGCACCCGCTGAATTCCAACAGCCAGTATACAATGGCAAAAGGTGCGGACCTGCCTTGACACTCGCTCTCAACCGGCTCTGAGCGTGCCCTTTCTGCCCAGGGTGAGCCCAGGCGGTTCGATGAGGAAGGTGGCGGCGGCGGGCGAATGTGGACGTGTCCGGGCATGGTCCACCGAGCGGGCTGGTAGGCAATGCAGCTAGACAATCGTCCTCTTTGGCGGAGGATCCTGGCGGGTACCGCGGCGTACTCGGTGGCGATGCTGCTGAGCCGGGCGGCCTCCTTCTTCCTGCTGCCACTGTACACGCGGTACCTCACTCCAGCCGATTACGGCGTGCTGGAGATCATCGATTTCACAATGTTCATGCTGGCAGCCGTGATTGGGGTCAGCATCGCCGGCGATGCGCTGTTCTATTTCCATGCGCGTCTGGAAGACAATCTGGCACGGCGGCGGGCGGTGCAAAGCGTGCTCATGGCGGCGATTGGGATCAGCGTCACAGGCTGCGCGCTCATCCAGATTCTGGCGCCGCAGTTGTCATATTGGTTTTTCCGCACAGAAGCATACGTGCCGGCGCTCAGAATAGCCGCCGCGGCGTTTCTGTTTAGTCCTCCGAGCGACGCATTCCTCTGCTACCTGCGGGCGGTGGAGAAGACGACGGCATTCATGACGTTTTCACTCCTGCGGCTGGCAGGTTCGATCACATTCAACGTGGTGCTGCTGGTTGTCTTTCACATGGGGCTGTACGCGATGCTGGTCAGCAACCTGGTGGTCAGCGCTCTGGTATGTGCGGGACTGGCTATCTACTCCCTCCGGTCGATGAAGGGGTGGGCCGGCGTCGATATGCAGATCCTGAGAAAGGTGGTCCACTATTCGGCGCCGATCGGGGTCTCCAGTATCGCGATGTTACTGGTGCATTACGGCGACCGGTTCTTCCTGAGCCGGTATTGCACACTGGCACAAATCGGGGTGTACGCTCTGGCGTATAAGCTGGGCATGGCATTGAACTACTTGAACTCGCCGTTTCAGATGTTCTGGCGGTCGCAGGTGTACAGCATTGTGGAGCACCAGGACGGAGATAGGGTATTCGTTCGGGTGTTCATGTACTTGGAAATACTGTTTGTTACTATTGCCTTTGCCCTCTCCCTATTCGCCACGCCGGTGGTACGATTGCTATCGAGCGAGGGATTCTGGGGGGCAGCAGCGTATGTGCCGTTTCTGGTCAGCGCGTATGCATTCAGCGCTCTCGAGTACCAGATGCAATCCGCGTTGCTGGTGGCGGCCAAGACCAGAAAGATCATGATCTCGACACTGGCCGGAGTGGCGGTCTGTGTGACGGGGTATGTGCTTACGATCCCACGATTTGGCGTGTGGGGGGCCGTGGTGTCGACTTGTCTGGCTTTCACGACCATGTTTGCGGCGACCTTCTACATGGCCCAGCGACAGCGCCATCTGCCGTTCTCCTACTTGAAGATTGCGATCCTGCCGCTGTGCGCGGCGGTGATTGTGGTGCTTCGGACGCTCATTGAGCCAGCAGGCGGCACCACTGGTATGGCCATTTCGGCGTTGGCATTCGCCACGCTGCCGGCGGTGATTCTTGCCCTGCCGTTCTACGCAGAGGAGCGGGAGTTGACGGTCAAGGTTGGGCGGAAATTGGCCAGCTATCTGGCGGGTTGAGCCAGAGACTGCACACATCTGGGTTGACACCGCGGCTCGAATACCATAATCTCTATTAAGAATAGGGACTTTCCATGCAGACCCTCATAAACGTATCGGTGCGGTGCGAATACGCGCTTCGCGCCATCCTTGACTTGGCCTTGGCCGAAGCGGGCGTGCCAGTGCGGATTGCGGACATTGCCCGGCGGCAGGAGATTCCACAGAAGTTTCTCGAGACGATCCTGGCTGACCTGAAAAAGCAAGGGTTTCTGGAGTCGCGCCGTGGCGCGGAAGGCGGATACTTGCTGGCCCGGGAGGCCGATTCGATCTCGGTCGGTTCGGTGATCCGAGCCCTGGAAGGCGGGAGAACAGGCCGCGCATCGCTGGAAGGTGGCGGGCCGCTGGACTTCTTCTGGGCCGAAGTGGACGGATCGATTGAGAAAGTGATTGATAAGAGGAGTTTTGCCGAACTGGCGCGGACCTGGCGTGAGAGGCAGTCCCGATTTGTACCGAACTGGGAGATCTAGGAACAATGAACATCTATACCGACAATTCGCTGAGCATTGGCCGCACGCCACTGGTCAGGCTGAACAGAGTGACAGAAGGAGCCAAGGCGACTGTCCTGGCCAAGATCGAAGGCCGGAACCCGGCGTATTCGGTGAAATGCCGGATTGGGGCTTCGATGGTGTGGGACGCGGAGAAACGGGGCATCTTGAAGGCGGGCAAGGAGCTTGTTGAACCGACGTCGGGCAATACGGGCATTGCGCTGGCGTTCGTGGCCGCGGCGCGCGGCTATCCGATCACCCTGACGATGCCCGAAACGATGTCGATCGAACGGCGGAAAGTGCTGAAGGTCTTCGGAGCAAACCTCGTACTGACCGAGGGTCCGAGGGGGATGAAAGGTGCTGTGGCGAAGGCCGAGGAGATTCGCGATTCGGATCCGGGCCGATATGTCCTGCTACAGCAATTCGAGAACCCGGCCAATCCGAGGATTCACTTTGAGACGACGGGACCGGAGATCTGGCAGGACACGGCGGGACAGGTGGACGTGTTTGTGTCCGGCGTCGGCACGGGCGGCACCATCAGCGGAGTGAGCAAGTACCTGAAGCAGCAGAACAAGAACACAATCTCGGTTGCGGTGGAGCCAACGCACAGTCCGGTTATCACGCAGACGCGTAGCGGCGAACCGTTGCAGCCCGGGCCGCACAAGATCCAAGGCATCGGGGCAGGGTTCATCCCGGGGACGCTGGATCTGGACTTGGTCGACCGGGTTGAACAAGTGACGAACGACGAATCGATGGAGATGGCGCGCAGGCTGGCGCGGGAGGAGGGCATTCTGTGCGGGATCTCGTGCGGAGCTGCCGCCGCGGCAGCCGTCCGTCTGGCCCGCCAGGATGAGATGGCTGGCAAGACAATTGTTGTGCTCCTGCCGGATGCGGGCGAGCGTTACCTGACCTCAGCCTTGTTCGAGGGCATGTTCAACGAATAGGCGGACGGAACCCAACTTCGTGGGCCGGGTTCTCAAAAAAAGAGCGGGCGCGCGTTGGGTAACGTGAATAGCGCCCGCTGCTCGTAACGGGGATTGACTTAAGAGCGCGTCGAACCAATCGGAAGTTACATGTCCCGACATCCGGGCTAAGTCGAGCCGAAAGATAGTCCTTGACTACTTTCGCCTTTTGTTCTACTATCGAGCAAAGAAAAGGCGAACACGATGGCTCAACAATCGAATCTTCAGATTGGACTGGCCGTGAGTGGGCCGTTGGCTGAATCACTCGCAGGCTGCCTTGGACAGAAGAGGGGCCATGTGGTTGGGCGGCTGTCCGAATACGTCGATTTGCTCCACCTGACATCGACGCTGGACGCGCCGATGAAGCCAGAGATCGCGCAACTCTATGCCAGGCAAGTGGCGAGCAATCCGGATTTCACGTTCACGGCGGCGGTGGGTAGCCGGTTCACGTATGACCGGGATCTGGACGCCGATGCACTCAGGGCATGGAAGCAAGGTTTCATGCCGCTCAAGAGAGCGGGCCGACTGGCGACACTGACGATGCAGTTTCCCTGGTCGTTCAGGTTCACGGCAGAGAACCGGGAGCATTTGATCCGTCTGAGAAGAGCGTTTCACGAATTTAATTTGTCAGCGGAGTTCCGGCATGAGAGCTGGCTGGCGGAAGAAGCGGTCTCGACGCTGATCAACTACCACGTATCGCTGGTCAACATGGACCAGCCGGTCTACTTCCGGGCACTGCCTCCGACGGCGATTCTGACGGCGGGGACCGCAGTGGTGATGATGCACGGGCGGTCGTCGCCGACCGTATTCGGGACGTTCGACCGCCACGCCGCACCTGGGCCTTACCGATACACGACCGAAGAACTGGAGGGCTGGCTGCCAAGACTGCGCCGGCTGGCAACGAACGCGACACGAACACTGGTAGTGTTTGACAACACCGGAGCAGCGAATGCGATGATGAACGCGTTGCTGGTGGCCGAGATGATGGGCGTGTCCCGATTGAAAGCGCCAGCGGAACTGATCGGCAGGTTTCCCAGGGAGTTGGGCTCATTCCATGCGCGCGGTCCGGTGCAGCAACTGTTGCTGCCGCGCTACGTACCGGACTCGGCAGTGGCGTGAAGAGTGGGTTGACCCAGTGCCAGAGTGAGGTATCCTGGACTGCACAGAAACCTGTTGGAGGGTTAACACACATGCGACATTTTGTACTCTGCGGAATGGTCTGCCTGCTGGCTGCCATCAACCTGAATGCGGGCGAGAAGGGCGTGATGCACTGCTTCACGTTCAGCGAAGTGGAAGCGGCGACACCTGCCGACTGGGAGGCTTTCGCCAAGGCGACGGACGAACTACCGTCCAAGATCCCGGGGCTGTTGCACCTGATGCACGGCAAGCTGGCGCGGCCATTGGGCCTGATGACGACGGCGACGCCGATGGACGATGAAACGGGGAAGAAATTCCGGGCGGGCGAGACGGTTCAGGCCAGTGTGAAGTCGATCCGGCGTCAATATGGCGTTTGCATGCATTTCAAGGATGAGGAATCCTACAAGGCGTATGGCAAGCTTGATGCCCATGCCGCGTGGGTGAAGACTTACGAGAAAGTCCGTCAGTACGGAACTACGACATTCCAACTGCTCGGCAAGTAAGCCGATTACGTATCCCGCCATGTGCAGGGCTGCGCGGCCCGGCATCGGCGGGATTCTTGTGTGCACAGGCTACCGCTGGCGAAGTGAGATGCGCACTATGATCCGAATTCCAGCTGTTCTCGCGTTCCTGCTGCTGTCAAATGCGCAAGCTCAGCAGGTGCACCACCGAGGCGTCTACTCAGATCCCGAGCCGCTCTGGGCGACCGGGGCCAAGTTGAACGAATTGGGAATCAACGCTGTGTTCGTCCACGGGGGATCGATCGACGAGGCCCTGCTGGGCCGTGCGGCGAAGGAGGGCGCCAGTGTCTACGCCGAGTTCGCGACCCTGAATGGGAAGGGCTATGTGGAGAAACATCCGGAGGCGTGGCCGATCAACGAGAAGGGCAAGCCGGCGCCAGCGGCAACATGGTTCATCGGTGTCTGCCCCACCGATCCAGGTTTCCGACAGTACCGCAGGAAACAGCTTGAGGGCCTGCTCAACCGATTTAACGTGGCCGGAGTCTGGCTGGACTATTTCCACTGGCACGCACAATTCGAGGACCCAAACCCGATACTGCCCGAGACCTGCTTCAACGAATCGTGCTTGAGGGCGTTCCAGGCGCATTCGAAGATCAAGTTGCCGTCGCTCGATGCCAAGGAGTCAGCCGCATTCATCCTGTCGAAGCATGAGAAGGAGTGGCGCCGCTGGAGAGTGCAGGTTCTCGTGGACTGGGCTCGCGACCTGCGAGCCGTCGTGAAGAAGCGGCGGCCAGGCGCGCTGCTCGGGCTGTATCACTGTCCGTGGACCGACAGCGAATCCGCCGGAGCGCGGGAGCGGATTCTCGGACTGGACTTGGAGAGGCTGAATCCTGTGTTCGATGTCCTTTCGCCGATGGTCTACCACGGACGCATGGGTCGATCCGTTGAATGGGTGGGGCAGTATGTCCGATGGCTATCGGAGCTGGCGGGTCCGAAGAAGGTCTGGCCGATCGTTCAGGCCCACAGTGAGTCCGAGGCGATCCCGTCCCAGGAGTTTGAATCGGTCATGCGTGAGGCGGCTTCAGCGGGCGCCGATGGAATCATGATGTTCACCACAAGGGCAATCGCGTCAGACCCAGCCAAGCTGGAAGTGCTGCGACGGCTCTATCGCGAGTGGGATGGAGCACGCATGAGAGAGACCCAGTCACCGCAATAGGAAAAACATCTTCCGTTCGGTTTCTGTGACTTAGGCGAATCCGGCGGGGAGTACCGTCACTTGAGGGTCTTCCATTTTGGTCGAGCGGCGGTTCTTGGAGAGCCGCCGACTAACGAACTGGAGTGGAGAAGAAATGGCACTCAGAAGGATGGCCGGCCGAGCGCTGGCGTGCTGGATCAGCCTGCTTCCGCTGCTGGCGCAGACAGTAGTGAGAGTGGAGCAGGGCGGGACAGGGTCGGCAACCGCGGCGGGAGCGCGAACGAGGCTGGGCGCCGCGGCGGAGATCCACACACACGGAATCGGGCAGATCGAGGGAGTGACGGCAAAGAGCGGCAACGCCAGTGTCCTGCAAACGTTCGGTGGAGGCGCGGCCGGAAGCGGCGAATGCGCTCAATACGACGCGGCGGGAAACCTGATTTCGTCGGGCGGACCCTGCGGCGGGCGGGAGAACTACTCACAGGCGCTGTCAGCGACGACGAACGCAACGCTGACCCATAACATGGGGACGCGGAATGTGCTTGTGGAATGCTTCGACGAGCTTGATGCGAAGATCGAGCCGGGCGGGGTATTCATTCCGGACGTCAACACGGCCGTGGTGACATTCGCCGTGGCACAGTCCGGCCGGTGCGTGGTGAGCGGCACGGGAAGCGGAATGGCCGGTGGCGGCGCGGTGTCGAGCGTGTTCGGCAGGACCGGCACGATTACCGGACAGGCTGGCGACTACAGTTTCTCCCAGATCACGGGGACAGCGGGGCTGGCTCAGGGAGGGACGAATCAATCTGGATGGACGGCCGGCCGGTGCGTACAGGTTTCGGCGGATGGAACGCGGCTGGAAAGCGCCGGCTCCAATTGCTCGACGGGGGCAGTGACGGGCGTGTTCGGACGGACCGGGTTAGTGGTGGCCCAAACAGGCGACTACAACTTTGGGCAGATCTCGGGCACGGCAGGCATCACACAGGGGGGCACTGGAGGGACGACTGCATTGTCGGCCCGCTCGAATCTCCTGCCGGCGTATTCGGGCCAGACCGGCAAATGCCTGAAGGTGGGGCTGACAGGTTCCGATGTGGAATGGGGCGATTGTGACAGCGCGAACCTGAGTCCGGTGGCGGGTACGGGCATCGTTGTCAGCGGCTCAACCATCAGCGTCGATCCGGCAACGGTACCGAGCTTCCTGACGGCAGCGGCTTCGTTGAGCGGTTGGGGCAGCGGCGGTGTGATTCCAGCGCAGAGTTGTTCGGAGCTGGGCTTTGTGGTGGCGGGCGCCGCTCCGGGTGACGCACTCGCATCTGGTTGGCCGCCGGACATGACCAGCGGGCTGACAGGAACGATGTACGTCAGCGCCGCCGGGACAATCGTTGTCAGACTCTGCAACGTGACCACAGCGGGCGTGGCCGGGCCCGATGGCCGCACATTCAGAGCGACCATCCTGAGGACATTCTAGGGGGAAATTAAAATGAGGAAGACCATATTTGCAATCCTGATCCTGGCGGGCTTGGCGCCGGGCCAGACGGTGATCAATGGTAACCGTGCGATCACGGGATCGTGGGATGCATCGGGGGCGGCCACAACCAAGCCGGTATCGGCAGGCACTGTGTTGCCTGCAACCTGTACCACTGGGGCAATGTACTTCAAGACGGACGCCGCGGCGGGTAGAAACCTGTATGTTTGCACCGCGGAAAATACGTGGAAGCAGGCCAGTGGAGCCGATACAAAGTCGATCACTCTAATGGATCCAGTGGCGGGCGACTCGGGCCGGGTGCAGATCATGTTTCCGGCGGCAGTGACCCTAACCCGGATTGGCTGTTCGGTGCGCGGCGCAACGTCGGTCAGTATCAACCTGGATGAACGGTCGGCCGCAACTCCGGACACGGCGGGTACGCCGGTGATGAGTTCAGCGCTTGTCTGTGACGAGAACGAAGCGTCGGCTATGACGTTTTCGAACGCCAGCATCGCAGCGCGGTCGCCGCTGGCGCTGACGCTTTCCGTGATCAGCGGGACGCCGGACACGCTGCGCGTCTTCATCGAGTACACGGTGGACTAGGCCATGAGACATGTTGCCCTGTTTGTTTTGCTCACCGCGCCTGCATGGGGCGGCTACAGCAACATCCGGCCAATCACGATTGATCACACCAAGGCCGGCGCATCCACGCATGCCGATTTCCCGGTGCTGATCGCGGGGACCTATCCCTGGCTGGCAACGACAGCCAACGGCGGGAAGGTCCAGAACGGCAATGGCTACGACGTGGCATTCTTTGCCGACAACACACTGTCCACTCAGCTCAAGCACGAGGTGGAAGGCTACAATGCCGCCACTGGCGAAGTGATCTATTGGGTGAAGGTGCCCTGGCTATCGCACACCAACGATACGGTGATCTACGTTGCCTATGGCAACGGTGGCATCTCCACCAGCCAGGCTGATCCAGTGAACGTATGGGACTCCAAGTTCAAGGGTATCTGGCACCTGGGGCAGGACCCGTCGGGGACGGCGCCACAGTTGACCGACTCCACGGCCGCGGCCAACAATCTAACCTCGGTGGGATCGATGACCACGAGCGACCTGATCGGCGGCAAGATCGGTTCGGCGATCGACTTGGACGGAGTCAACGACCGGTTGGAGACGGCCGACACGACGTCACTGTCGATCACTGGTGAAATGACGGCGTCGATCTGGTTCAAGATGACGAACAACCCCCCATCGGGGCGGGAAGGGCTCCTCTGCAAGTGGGCGAACTACAGCGGCTTCACGAATCAGCGCAGCTACTGTCTGGGCGTTGATCAGAGCACGGGGCGGTTCTCAGGCCTGATCTCATCGACGGGGCTCTACGGCGACGGCACCGTGTCCAACATACTGACAGGGAGCACGGACCGGGCGAATGGGGCCTGGCATCATGCAGTTATGGTCTTCAATCCGGGCGCCTCGATGGTGCTGTACATGGACGGCCAGGTGGAGGCGACCAAGACCTCGGGGCTCATGGCGGGGATCTTCGACGGGACCGCGAAATTCTGGCTCGGTTCGCAGAATACCGAGGAAACCTACTACAACGCGGAGGCGGCGGTGGACGAAGCGCGGGTCTCCAACGTGGCGCGATCCGCGGACTGGATTCTGGCCGAATACAACAACCAGAATTCTCCGTCGACGTTCTACACTGTGGGCGAAGAGGGGGCTCCGGTTGCGGCGAGGCGCCGGGCGGTCATGGCTATGTTGCTCGGGGGGACGAAATGAGTCCAGATCGGGTGGCCAGCAGAGTGACGGCGGCGCGGGCCCGGCAAGGTGCGGACGTAACCGGGAGCAATTTTCCGAACGGAATGGGGCGAATCGTCCAGGCGGACGGCGAGAAGCGGGCACCCATCCCGCGATGCCGGATGACCAATTCGACCCTGGAGGGGAAATGAGAATGAGAATCGCATTGCTGACCCTGCTCTGCCTCCCAGCGCTGGCGCTGGATAACGGCATCAGAATCCATGAAGCCGGCGGGGTGAGCCAACCCGCACGGCCGATAACGGTGTACCGTTCCTTCGCCCAGGGGGAGTTCGCCAACGGCACCTACCCTAAGCCGCGAATCGGAGGCGTCGTCGCCACTGCATGGCAGGCGGATGTGAAGACGACGTGGCCGGATGGCAGCGTTCAGATGGCGTACGTCAGTTTTCGCGTCGATTTGACGGCCAACGGATCGGCGACGGTGGACTTCGTGAGTGACTCGAAGCCCTGCCACCTGGGCAGCCTCGCCACCTGTCAAGCGTCGGCGCTCACGCAGGCCCAGATGCTCGACTATGACACGGGCGTCGGGACCGGATCGTGGGCGGCGACCTGGTACGCGACGGTCAACGCTATTGAGTATTCGGCGGCGGCCCGGACAATGCTATCGACCGGGGCGTGGCGCTGGTGTCTCCGCGGACCAGTGGTATCGGGCATCATCGCCGAGGATAACTCGACTTCCCTTCTTCATGATTTCGGCTGGACGTACGACTCCGGCACATCGGCATGGGTCGCCCCAACTTCCAACACGTATAAGTCGTTGCACCCTGTCTTCGAGATTCGGTTCTATCCGGACCCTGATGGAGCAGGCAGCCTGGCGGCGTGGAGCGGTGTCGAGGTGGACGCGCAGTTGTGGAACGTGTCGTTGCTGCGGCTACAAAAATTCAACCCCATCAGTCTGGCGCTCAAGACGGGCAACTCCGAGTCAGTTACGGCCTACAGCGTGAGCGGTAAGAGCTTCCACGCCCGCTCACGACGTCACAAGTTGACCTGGAGCGGCACTACGCCGGGGGCCATTGTGGTTGACTACAACTTCCCGTATCTCATCCATACGAAACTGATTCCCTCCTATGATTACACCCTTGACGCACCGAATACCCTGGCAGACGCAACGATCGCCAGCTACGACTCGAACCTTGGCAGCGACGAGGCGCAGTGGTGTACCAGCACGTCGTACTGCGGGAACTGGCGCAAAGCCGTAGGCACGACGGGCGCCCGCGGCGAGATTGCGTTGATCGCCCGCTGGTATCTCAACTACCTCTATCTGATGGGCCATGGTGGGACCACTGTGGCGAAAAAGAAGGAGATCTGGGACAAGACGGTGCTCGGCAACGCGGATGCCGGCAGCCACGCTCCGGTCCACTACATCGACACGGACGCGACCAAGACCTTCCATGGCACAACTTCGGCGATGGGCCGCCCAGTCAGCATCGACGCTCGAAAGGGCGTCACGTTCGGAGGCTACGGCGAATCAACAAACATCGCCCCTGCCTGTTCCTCGGATCCCTGCGACGGGCGCGCTGCGAACGGAACCGATTCGACCGGAGGCTGGACGGCCTACGGGTCCACAAATTACAACAGCCACGCGCCATCGTTCTACTCCATCCCAGCGTTCCTGACCGGGTATCACTACTACTTGTCCGGCGCTCAAATGGAGGCCGCCTACATGCTGGCGACCGAGAACGCCTGCACCAACGGATCATCCTGCCGCCACAATCAGAACGGCATATTCTTCTATGATTCGGCGCTGAGGGAGACGGCCTGGGCCATGCGCAACATCGCGTGGGCGACGATACTGACGCCGGACAACGACATCGAGAAGACGTACTTCAAGGAGAAGTTGATCAACAATGTCAAGTTCACCGAGGGCGTCATGCTGCTCACCTCGGGAGCCCATGCTCCCGCCGACGCGTCCTGCCCTTCGTATGCGCGGACGGATGCGGCGGTTCTGCTCGCCGGATACGATCTGTGGTGCGCGGGGCGGTATTGGTGGAGCGACGGGCCAGGGATTCCGGCGTCGAACCCGCTTCGCTTGACGACTTACGGATCCGTCGAGACGTCAACCACGGACGGATGGGTGACTGGAGCGAGGCGAACCACTGGCTTCTGGCAGTCGTACCTTGGCGCCGCGTGGGGCTGGATTGCGTCGACTGGCGCGATTCTCGACGCGGATGGCCAGGCTGTCTTCACGCATGTCCGCGATGCACAGGCGGCGCACTTCGCAGGCCGCGTCCTGTCCAGCCCGAAGTCCATGTACCTGTTGCGCGACATCGCCTGGGGCATCGGCGGAAGCGGGGCGATCTGCACTACCTTCGACGATTGCTCCGCCTCCTATGTGACCAGTTACACCCTGGGCGCGGGTATGACCGATATCCAGACCACAGTGGTGGTCAATTCGACCGATATCCGGAACACGGGAGACAATTGGCTGAATCAGTCCTGGATGAAGATCGATGACGAGTATGTGAGGCTCGCCGGGGCATTCGCGAACAACACTCCCACAACGGGCCAGTCGACGATCACGATTGCGGCTCGTGGCCAATGGGGTTCGGCGGCGGCGGCCCATGCCACGGGAGCTGCAGTGACCTGGATACCCGGCCCCTGGATCACATATTCGAATGAGTACAATGGCGGCTATCCGGTCCTGGCAAGGGCGGCGCTCGCCCTGCTGCACAATGCCAGTCAGGCTGGCCAGTACTCACCTCGGGGTGCCTACCACGTCTTCCAGAGCTCGTTGCCCTATCAGACGTATCCGGGCAATCCCCTCTGGGCCTTCGTGCCGCGAGAGACGGTCGAGAATGTCCAGGCCACAGGTGGAGCAGGCGCAGTCACTCTGCGGTGGAGCGCACCGTCGGCGGACGCCTGCCGGGTCTACCTGAGCGTAACCGTGCCGCCTGACAGTTGGGACTCAAGCGACAGCCTTGCCGTCGCCCCAAGCCGGGCTCAGCGCTTTCAGGCCACGGGGCTGAGCCCAGGTGTCTACTACTACAGGATCAGTTGCGGAACCGCAAGGGTTTCTGGCACTGTTACGCTCACTCCCTGACACAGGGTTCGAGCCGTCACGCCACAGCTGTTGCTGACCTCGGCACAAGCGCCGTGGCAGTGGCGGCCGATGAGATAATGTGAACATCCTTGCCAGACTGATGAATCGGATGGAGACAGCCGCACATGCGTGACGCACTGCTAATGGCGTTGGTGGCAGTCCTTTGCATTGCGGCTGTGTTCTCGCCCCGCCTTGGCCTGTTCGGCTACCTTTGGTTCTCACTGTTCCGGCCTGACATCCTCGCCTTTTCCACGGGGCGCCCATACTCGATGCTGCTGGCGGTGGTCACGCTGGCAAGCTCGCTTCGCGCGGCGCCCAGGGCCATCGAACTGATGGGCAATCCTTTTGTCTGGGTGTTCCTTGGATACCAAGCCTGGAGCGGGCTGTCGGTGCTCACGGCGCAGAGGACCTCGCTGTGCTTTCCCACCTACACCTATTTCGCCACTTTCAGCGTCATCGTCCTGCTGATTCCCATTCTGATCCGGACAAGGGACGATCTGCGTTCGCTTCTGTTGGTGCTGGGCGGTTCAGTCGGGCTACTGGGCGCCAAGATGGGCATCTACGGCATGCTGGCTGGCGGCGTCGCTTTTGTGCAAGGCTACGGCGGAATGCTGAACGACAATAACCTGGTGGCGTTGGCGTTGGTCACCGCCTGCCCATTGCTCTGGTACGCCATCCACTTCACGACCTTCCTGCCATTGAGACTGTTCTACGGAATGTCGCTGTTCACTTCGCTGGCCGCGATTGCCATGTGCCATTCCCGTGGCGGCATCCTGTCACTGTGCGTGGTGATGTTGCTGATGGCCTGGCGCTCGAAACACCGCGTGGCCGCCGTTGTTGTCATAGCTCTGCTGGCGTTGCCCGGCGCCTGGCTGGTGAGGGACTCTCTGGTCAACCGGATGTCGACTTTGTCGCACTATCAGGAGGATGAGTCCGCCGCAGGCCGGCTCGCCTTCTGGCGGGCTGCGTTCCGCGTCAGTCTGGACTACCCCGTCTTCGGCGTCGGTTTCGGCGGCGACAACTACCGTTTGGTCGCCGGCAATTACGTCAGGGAGAGTTTCAGCCACTCCAATCTCGTCGTTCACAACACCTACCTTCAGATGCTCGCCGATTCAGGTTATCCGACGTTGATGCTCTATCTCGGGCTGCTGTTTGGCAGCATCTACTGGATGCGCAAGCTCGCCAAGCGCCTGAAATCGACTGATTCCGAAATGTCCGGATGGTGCGACGCCGTCTGGATCTCCCTGCTTGGCTACTCCATAGGTTCCGTGTTCTTGTCCCGCGTCATATATGACTTTCCCTACATGCTGATGCTCACCGTAGCCGCGGTCTACCAGATGAACGCCTCGGGGGTCTTCACCGCACCGGCGGAACAGACGGCGAGTGCTGCCACGCCCGTCCCGCTGCCGTCCATCACGCCGGTGCCAGGACCCGTTTCCGCTTCATCACCCGATCGAGCCGAAGAACCTGCGTGGAAGCAGCCAGGAGCCGGACGCAAGCTTCGCTCCAGGCAGAGAATCTAATCCCGCCCGCCGGACTTCAGCCACCATCCGTTGACGATTCTCGTGCCTTGCCGCTATAGTGCAAGTTCGCACTGGCTGCCGGACGGACACGGACCGGTTCATCGAATGAGACTCCCAGACTTGCCCCTCCTCCACCAGGTTCCCCCTCGACCTGGACAAAAGTGGGCTGGGCCTCCGCCCGTCTGGGTAGTGGCTGGATTGGTCATCTTCCTGCTCAGCCTTTTCCGGTACTGGCCGGTGTATGGCGATATGCAGGTGACGCCGGCCGGTCCTGAGACATGGAACCTGGCTCACAACCTGCGCGAGCATGGTGAGTTTGCCAATCCGTTCATGCCCCTCCGGACTGGCCCTTCCGCGCATCTGGCTCCAGCGTTCCCGGCATTCCTCGCCCTGCTCACTTGGGTGTTCGGCACCCATGCCGCCGGCGCATTTGCGTTTCATCTGGCGGCCGCACTCGCGGCTTCCATCCTGCTGGCGCTGTTCCCGCTTATCAGCGAGCGGCTTGGATTGGGTCTGGCGCCAGGCGTCGTGGGAGCAGCCGCCTGGCTAATGGGCGAACTCCCCCTGTTCCCGAATTGGGAGGCGTCCTACGCCGGCCTTCTCATCGCCGTCGCCGCCTGCCTATTCCGAGGCTTGCTCGGCCCAGGGCCTCCACGCCTGGGGACTCTCGTCTCGCTGTCCCTCACCATGGGCGTGCTGTTACTGCTCAGCCCAACGTCACTTCCCGTCCTTTTGTGCTGGATCGCCTGGCTCACCTTCAAATGGAAACGCGCTCTGTTCCGGTTTCCGGCCCTGTTCCTCATCCTCTTGCCCGCCTTGATGACGGCCCCGTGGGTCATCCGGAACTACCTGGTATTCGAGCGGTTCGTCCTGATTCGCGACAACTTTGGGATCGAACTGTCGGTGAGCAACAACGACTGCGCCTCGTTCGGACTGGCGGCGAATCACCAGACCGGATGCTTCCAGAAGGTGCACCCGAACGCCAGCGAACTCGAAGCGGTGAAGGTTCTGCTGAGCGGCGAGGTCAGCTATAACGACACGCGTTTGCGTGAGGCACGTTCCTGGATCGGGCGCAATCCCGGCAGGTTCGCTGGTTTCGTGGTGCAGCGTGCCGCAGCCTTCTGGATGCCGCATGAGAACGAGGATTTTGCAGCTGGGGCGATCGAGCCGGGCCGGCGTTCGGAACGGCTGACGGTCTATGCCATGACACTGCTGAGTTTGTTTGGTTGCTGGCTGGCTGCGCGGCGCGACCGGGTGAGCGCCGCTGTCCTGGCCAGTTGGCTCATCCTGTGGCCGGCCGCCTACTACCTGGTGCAATACGAGGATCGCTATCGCTACCCGATCATGTGGGTCACGTTCCTGCTGGGCGCATTGCCGCTCAGCGATGTTCTCAAACGAACCTGGCTGATAGTCCGTGATGCCCTTGATCCCCGTAACGGGAAGTCCTAAAGGCGTCGAGCCCAGACTCTTCCGCGATTAGTTCGTCCTGTCGCCGGTCCCTGGAATCATCATCACGCTGTAATGGTCCTGCCCGGTTACCTTCAGGTCCTGCCAATCCCCAGGCAGCGCGTCCACTGGTCTTTGCCTGGCCACCAGCGCCGTAACTCCGATTCGGGCGAGGCTCGCCTTCACCTTGCCCCAATCCTCCGCAGTCAGGTTCGGTCCGGCGCCGGGCCGCATGAGATGGGCGACGACGCGCGATCGGTTGAAACGCGCATAATAGGCATCCAGGGCCAGGCCGGCTGTCGCCAGCCGGTCACCGCGTTTGACGCCAGCCGCGCGAAGCCCTTCGGCCACTTGGATGTAGACCGGTTGTGCCCCGCCTCGGTTCCTGGCAACTGCCGCACCCGCCAACCCCGGCAAGTCCGCGGCAAGTTGAACCGTCAATACCAGCGCCACGGTGACGAAGGCCGCACGCCGGACGGCGGGTTCGGCGTTCCGGCCCAGCCATCGGTACAGAGCAAGCCAGGCCGGCACCAGAAAGGCCGCGACATACCGGAATTCGACGTGGACCAGGGCGAGGAGCCCGCAAGCCGTGCAAGCCCACACAATCAGGGCCACCCCCAGACGGCTGGGCATGACGGACGACCGCCTCAACCCACCAAGAGCCAGCAGTGCCAGCGCCCCGCCGATGAGAATGGTCTGCAACTGGGTAGCCCACCAGAAGTCCGATGCGTTCCGCTTCAGGGCCAGAAGCTGTTCGGAGAGCGAGATCCGGGTTTTCGCGCCCGCGTACCAATAACACGGGTCGTACCAGAGCGGGTAAGTGCCCTTCACCGGAGTTCCGAACTCCAGAACCAACGGCTTGTCCAGGATCGTTCGCGGCGGGTGGATCGGCGTACCTAGTGCTCCACCGTCGTGGCCCAGCCAGACCATCTGCGCAAGCCCATTGACGTGCCATGCGTAATTCAGACGCCCGGACTCGCCCAAGCTGAACCGGCCAACCTGGCCGCTCAGCAGGACGACAAGCGGCACAGACACTACGCCGAAGACCCCGGCCGATATGAGCAGGCCGCGGCGGCTGAAATTCCGCGAAGGCGGCCAAACGAACAGCAGCGCGAGCAGAAGCAGGCCAAGCGGGAACATGGGCGCTTTGACGTAGTAACCGGCGCCGAGCACGGCGCCCAGTGCGGCGAGCCGCTTCCAGCCGGACCCGTCAGTCTGAATCCGGCAGCAGAGCCCCGCTGCGAGAAAGACGAATGCAGCCATGAGCAAGTCCGGGCTCACTACCTTAAGGCCGATGAACTGGATGGTGAACCAGAGGAATGCACTGAAGCCAAGGGGCGTCTCATGACCAGACTCCACCTGCTGGTTCCCCTCCCTGCCCACCTGCTGCCACGATTTCAGAAAGAACGTGAAGCTGAGCAACGCAAGGCAATAAGCCATGAAGTTGACAACGTGAGCGAACGGAAACTCAGCCGCCGGCGACGGCCGTATGAGCGAAAGCGCCGCACCCAGCAGTGCTGGAAAGGCGGGACTCCAGAGGCCGTTCACCAGACTGGCGGGTCCGTTCCGCAGCGCCTCGGTGGCCATGTCCAGGTAGGCCAGGCCGTCCGGGTTCATTGCGTGGCCGTGAGCCCAGGCATGAATGGCTGCCGTCAGCAGGCAGACGCCCCACCAGAACGGGATACTTTGCAGCAGACCCGCGGCGCCAACCGGGCGGCCGCCGCGCCCGTGTCTGGCCCGATCGCCCTGCCCGCCGGGTCCAGCATCCGCGGTCGTCGGCGAAGACATGTAGGTGCAATTACAGCAACTTAACCAAATCCGTGTCAAGACGCAGCTGGTCCGGCGACGGGGCTGCCGACATCACGTCCGTTGCTGCTCGTGATAGTCGGTCTCGGTGTTCACTTCCCACAACGCACCTTTATCCGAGATCCCCGCAATAATGTTGTCCACTGCCATCATCGCCGTCAGCATCGAATGGTCCTGGTTGTTGTAGCGGTGCATGCCGTTGCGTCCGATCAGGAACAGGTTTTCGAAACGGTCCACATACTGCCTGATCTCGTCGAACCGGCCGTATGTCCCAAAATAGGCGGGGTACGTCTTCTCCATGCGGATCACCGTAGCGTCGAGCACCTCCGCCGCGTCGATGATGCCGATCCGGCTCAACTCCTCAGTCGCCAGCGCGATCATCCGCTCATCGGAGAGGCTCCAGAGTTCGTCTGATTGGTTGCAGAAATACTCCAGTCCCAGCCACACCTTCGCCGGGTCGGCCACCATATAGGGACTCCAGTTGTTGAAAACCTGCAACCGTCCCAGGAGTACATCCGGTTCCTGGATGTAGATCCAGTTGTCACTGATGAGTTTGCTGCCTTGTGGCGTCGTCTCATTGATTCGCAGCCTGCCGGCCAGCAACCCGACCGTGATGAAGTCGCGGTACACCAAGCCGTCGGAGACTTCCAGGGTCTGGGCCGGAGGGACTGGATCGAACGCCCTCATGAGTTCCTTCATCGGGGCAGTGGAGAAAAAGTAATCGCCTTCGAGCATGATTCTTTCGCCGTGCACCCCCGTGGCCTCGACGGCGGTAACCTGCTCCCCAGCGGCGATCATGCGCTCGAACCTGCAGCCAGTTTGAATCTCGCCCCCGTATTCCACCACCAGCCGGGCGACTTCCTCCCACATTTGGCCAGGCCCGAGTTTTGGATAGAGGAACTGCTCAATCAGCGAAGTCTCGGTGCCACTCTGTCCAATCCCGCCGCCGAGCCCAAACACTGTTTTTACCGCATGGGCCAGCGCCGCCCGCACCGATAGGCCCTTGATCCGCTGCGCGCCCCATTCGGCGCTGATGGCGCCACACGGTACGCCCCAGACCTTCTCGGTATAGGCCTTGAAGAACGTGTTGTATAGTTCACGGCCAAAACGGTTGATGAAGAACTGTTCGAGCGACTCCTCCGGCCGCACCGGGAACAGCACACTCCAGATGTAGCTGGCGCCGATCCGGATGGTCCGCCAGGGGCCCAGATTCAGCAGCGTATCAAGAGAGAGCGAGATGGGATAGCTGAAGAACCGCCGAAGGTAGTAGATGCGCGACTTACGCGGCCGAAGCAGCATCTCCCGATCGCCGTCCGCCGCATCCGGCCGGGCCGCCGGAGCAGGAACCTTGCCCGTCATGCCGTGATAGCCGATGGCGGCGGCGGCGCCGGCCGCCGCCTCAAGCGGCAGGATCTTCAGCCACCAATCCATGACACGCCGGGACTTGGAAAAGAACCGGTGGCCGCCGATGTCGATCCGGTTGCCCTTGTAGTTGACAGTGCGCGAGATGCCGCCGAGCAAATCGCTTTTTTCAATGACGACCGGCTTGATGCCGGTGCGGGTGGCTAGTTCGTAGGCCGCCGTGAGGCCGGCAGGACCCGCGCCAATGATGATTGCTCGCTTCTGCCCCATGAGGATGGAGGGAAAGGCCCAATGAGTCCGTATTGTACCAAGGGGGATCGGAAACGGCGCCTGGCCGCGAACGACAGGCCGGTGAGTCCGGAGCTCGCCTTGTTCCACCCTCCCAGCTTCGGCGAGCCGTCAGGAGGAGAAGCCCCTATTGCGGAACCAGCACCGCCGCTGCCTTGCCCCAAGGCGCCAGCGCAGTTGAATGAGCGTTTGATGGGGAAGTGGCGCCGCGCTCCTGTGGAGCCCCTGGCAGGAAGCCCGGCGTCAACTGAGCACCGCCCTGATCATCCCCCAGCGGCATGCCGCAGTGGCATCGCTCACCTGCCACATGATGATCGCTTCTGCAAGGGACTGCAGGGAGAAAGGCCCACTCCACGAGCAAACATCAACCGATGACAGGGATAGGTATCCGCGAGCCCTGCGCCGAGGGTCATTGGAATTGCCAATCCGTTGCGCCCGGCTCCTGAACTTGGACGGAGTATGGGTTACATGTGAAAGCCGCGCTGAGCGGCTAGCCCGATTCCTGCGCGGTTTTGCCACATCGAATAGAATTAAGACTGATGGACCTTTTTGCCCCGGCCTTAACCGCCCAAAGACGAACCTCCAGGACGGTGGGTTCGATGGCGACGTCCATCACTGTCTCATGTGGCCAATACGTGAATTCTACACGGCAGGTCTGTCTGTCTTTGGCTTTGGCGTCGTAGCCGGCATCGCTTGCCACTGCTGGGCGCGTAACGCACGATGGATTTCCTGGCTGTTCGGCTGCGTTGCCCTTCTCGGCGCCCTGCTGGAAGCAGCAGCCTCGGTGACCGGACTGTTGAGTGGCTCTGACTTTGTTTGGGTGCTGCCCTCCGGAGTTCCCTACCTCAACTACACCGTCCGTCTCGATGCACTCGGCTCGTTCTTCCTCATGATCCTCTCAATCCTCGCCGGCAGTGTGGCGGTTTACTCCATCGGCTACTGGAGGGACGGCATCGCGGGGATGAACCCTTCACTGTCCTGGGCCCTGCTCAACCTGCTGCTGGCCAGCCTGACTCTCATTTTCACAGCCTGCGACGTGGTCTTCTTCCTGATCGCGTGGGAAGTGATGGTGATCGCCGCATATCTGCTGGTGGTGACCAAGCACGAGGAAACGGAGTCAAGGAAGGGCGGATTGCTGTTGATCCTGATGTCGCGTGGTGGCACGGGGTTGCTCTTTATCGGGTTCCTGCTGATTGCGACATTTGCGGGATCGACGGACTTCCGGGCAATGCACGCCAGCGGAGAGAAGATGCCTGCGGCGGCCGGCGGGTTGGCGTTCCTGTTCTTGTTCCTGGGCTTTGGCGTCAAGGCCGGGATTATCCCGCTGCACATCTGGCTTCCCGCAGCTCACCCGGTGGCGCCCAGCAATGTCTCCGCCCTGATGTCCGGAATCATGATCAAGACCGGCATATACGGGATGGCCCGTGTCTTCTTCGACTTCTATGGCGCGATGCCGGCGTGGGCGGGCATGCTGGTGCTGCTGGTGGGCGTAGTATCGGCGCTGATCGGCGTGTTGTATGCCTTGATGGAACATGATCTGAAACGATTGTTGGCCTACCACAGCATTGAGAATATCGGCATCATCCTGATGGGTCTTGGCGCGGCTCTGCTGTTCCGGACTTATGGACATCCCGCACTGGCGTCTCTGGCGCTGCTGGCCGGCTTGTTTCATACGCTCAACCACGGAGTCTTTAAGTGTCTGCTGTTCCTGGGAGCGGGCAGTGTGCTCCAGGCCACCCACACGCGGAACATGGAGAAGATGGGCGGTCTGATCCGCAAGATGCCATCAACAGCGTTGTACTTTCTGATCGGCGCCATCGCCATTTCCGGCCTGCCTCCCTTGAACGGCTTTGTGAGTGAGTGGCTCACATACCAAGCACTGCTGGCGGGGTTCGGCGCCACCAAGGAGCTGACCCGTGTCGCCTTCCCCATTGCCGGCGCGTTGCTCGCGCTGACGGCGGCCTTGGCTGCCGCCTGCTTTGTCAAAGCTTTCGGGATCACTTTCCTGGCGCTCCCGCGAAGCGAAGAAGCCGAACAAGCGCATGAGGTGGCCCTATCGATGCGCGCCGGCATGTCCATCCTCGCGCTCGCGTGTGTGCTTCTGGGCCTGGGCGCTGCTTGGTTCCTCCCAGCTTTTGATTCGGTTACACAACAGACTCTAGGGATCACCGTGAGCCAGAACATGGTGTCAGAGAACGGCTTTATTCTGACGGCCGGATCGGCAACGAGCGGGACCGTGTCGACATCATTGCTGGCGCTGATGCTGCTGGCGCTAACGGGAATCCCCCTTCTACTCTGGTTCTGCTGGGGGCGGCGTGCGCGGCGAACCGCCGGTCCGACGTGGGACTGCGGCCTGTCGGGCTTAACCGCCGACAACGAATACACCGCAACGGCGTTCTCGAAGCCGCTACGGATGATCTTTGGAGCCCTGTTCCAACCGCGGCGGGAGATCCAGGCGGAGTTTGAGGTTTCGCCATATTACCCGAAAGCGATCCACTTCGAGTCAGAGATCCAACCGGCGTTCGAAAAGCATTTTTACGACCCTCTGCTTGAAGGGATCCTGCGCATTGCGACACGCATGCGGCTGATTCAAGCGGGTAGTCTTCACGCCTATCTCGCCTACATTTTCCTCACGCTGATTTTGCTTCTGCTGTTTGGGGTGCGGAGATGATTGAGCAAGCGGCAGCCGTTATTGGCCAGGCAGTGCTAATCCTGCTTTTCTCACCGCTGATCACGGGCTTCAGCCGGACACTGAAAGCGCGCCTGCAGACGCGCCGCGGCCCGGGACTCCTGCAGCCTTACCGAGAACTATACAAGCTGTTTCGCAAGGGGATGGTGATCCCCGATACGGCCTCATGGATCTTCACGGCCACACCGCATGTGCTCTTTACGACCACATTACTCGCCGGACTCCTGATGCCGACAATTTCGGTGCAGGTCCCGCTGAGCCTGATTGGCGGTGTGCTCGCGGTCGTGTACCTCCTCGCTCTCGGCCGCTTCTTTCTCGCGCTAGGCGGCCTGGACACGGGAAGTTCGTTTGGCGGGCTGGGCAGCAGCCGCGAGATGACCATCTCGGCGATTGCCGAACCTGCGTTGATGCTGGCGGTCTTTACCGTTGCACTGGGTGCCGGGTCGACGAATCTCAGCTTGATTGCGCAGGCAGCCGTGGGACAAAGCTGGCGCTTCCTGGCGCCGTCACAGATGCTCGCCTTCGCGGCGCTGTTCATCGTTGTGATCGCGGAAACCGGGCGCATCCCTGTGGACAATCCTTCGACACACCTGGAACTGACGATGATTCATGAGGCAATGATCCTCGAGTACTCGGGACCCTATCTGGCGCTGATCGAATGGAGCGCGTCGATGAAGCAGATGGTTCTGATGACTCTGCTGGTGAACGTCTTCTTCCCGTACGGGCTGAGCGCTGACGGTTCACTGGCCAGTCTCGTCATCAGCGTGAGTCTGTTCATCGCTAAACTCCTGATCCTCGCATTCGCGCTCGTCCTGGTCGAGACAGGGAACGCCAAGCTGCGGTTGTTCCGCGTTCCGGAGTTGCTGGCCGTCGCCTTTGTGCTCAGCGCACTGGCCCTCATATCGACGTTCCTGTTCGGGGGCTTCGGAGGTTAACGGATGCTCTTCTGGCAGGATCCTCAGTTCGGCGCCCGGATGATCACGTTGATGGCGGCGCTAGTGCTTGTGTTGCAGATCACGATGGTGGCGCAGCGCTGGCTTGTGACGAACATCCGGGCCTTTGCCATCCAATCGCTGCTGCTTGCCGGTATCGCCAGCACGATCGCCTACTTCAACAACGCGCCTCACATCTGGATCGCAGCCGTGCTTACGCTGTTGTTTAAGGTCATTCTCCTGCCAGTGATTCTGCAACGCCTTGTGGCTCGGATTGAGATCCGCCAGGAAATTGAACCGTTCATCAACGTGCCGGTTTCGGTGATTATCTCCGGCTTACTCACACTGCTCGCCTACGTCGTGGCGGAACCAGTCCAGGCGCAAGCCACTCGCGCGGAGGCAGCCGCTTTGGGACACAACACTCTTCCTGTTGCCATCGCGCTGTTCCTCATCGGATTTTTCACAATGATCAACCGCCGCAAGGCACTCACACAGGTTCTCGCGTTGCTGTCGCTGGAGAACGGGCTATTCCTGGCCGCCATCTCCCTCACTTACGGCATGCCCCTGATCGTTGAAGTGGGCATCTTCTTCGACGTCCTGGTGGCAGGCCTGATCCTCGCTATTCTCGTGTACCGAATCCGTGAGACGTTCGACTCGATGGACGTCAGCCGCCTGAGCCGGCTGAAGGGGTGAGCAATTCGATGACAATTCAACTTCTATTGCTCATCCCACTGGTGGCGGCCGCATCGACCGTGTTCGCAAAGAGCCGGCGCGCGATGGAGATCATTCATGTCGTTTCCGCCGCCGCCGCGTTCGTGTGCGCAATCCTGTTGACCGCCGAGGTTCTGTCGCATGGCGAGACTTCCTGCTGGAACGGCTTCCTCTATGCCGACCACCTGAGTGCGCTCGTAGTATTGCTCACGGCCTTTGTTTCCCTCGCCTGTTCGGTTTATGCGATCGGCTACTTGCGGACCGACGAGCAGAATAATGTCCTTGTCTCGGAGGCGAACGGGGACGACCCGGTGACCACACTTCGCAAGTATTACGGGTTGACGCCGATATTCGCCTTCTCGATGTTTCTGGTGGCACTTGCGAACAATCTGGGTGTCATGTGGGTGGCCCTGGAAGGCACGACTCTGGCATCGATCTTCCTTGTGACTTTCTATGGCAGGCGCACTTCGCTCGAAGCGGCGTGGAAATACGCCATGATCGGGGGCGTCGGCCTGTCGATGGCGCTGTTTGGCACTACTCTGACTTACTATGCCGCCCACCAGGTGCTCGGCTCAGGCAACCTGAGTGCGCTGAATTGGTCCGTGCTGGCCGGGAGCGCACATCAATTTGACCCTACGGTCATGCGGCTTGCGTTCATTCTGATCCTTCTCGGCTACGGGACGAAAGCCGGACTTGCGCCGATGCACACCTGGAAGCCGGACGCTTACAGCGAGGCGCCGGCGCCGGTTGCGGCGCTGATGGCCGCGGCAGTTCTCAACTGCGCCATCTATGGACTTGCTCGGTTCTACGTTTTGACGGTTCGCTGCCTTGGCCCGGACTTCCCCTCGGATCTGCTGATTCTCTTCGGCCTGCTTTCGATCGGCGTCGCCGTGCCATTTATCCTCGTGCAACGCAGTTACCGGAGGCTACTCGCCTATTCGAGCATCGACCACGGCGGCATCATGGTCCTCGGGCTCGGATTTGGCGGGCTGCTTGGCCCCTTGGGGATGCTGCTCCACATGACCTTTCACTCTGTCGCCAAGCCGCTGCTTTTCTTCTGTGCGGGAAACGCGCAGCAGCTCACCGGCAGCGACTCACTCAAGAAGACGCCCGGCGGTCTGGTGCACGCGCTACCCATCAGCGCCCCGATGTTCCTGCTGGCGACCCTGGCGGTGACCGGCAGCCCTCCGTTCAGTCTGTTCCAAAGCGAATTCACCATTCTGCGAGCAGGTTTTGCCGCACAGCACAGCGGATTGGCGATCCTGTTCGTCGCACTCCTGGTCGCAATCTTCGCCGGGTTCTTCTACCACGTCGCGCAGCTCGTCTTCGGCCCGCCGGGCGATTCGCCACGCGGGGAGTCCTGCCGATGGAAGACATACCCGGTGATCGGGCTGTCCGCAGTGACAGTGGTTCTCGGGTTCTGGCTGCCTGCACCCCTTTATTCGCTCGTGGAGGGTGCGGCGCGCATTCTGGTGGTTCGCCCATGACGGACGACCGGACGCGGAGACTCGGCGAGATCCTGGCTGCGGGGAACGATCTGTTCGCCCCGACGCGGGAAGTTCGTGAAACGGAGATCTATGTTGATTTGCCGGCTCCGGACGCGCGCGGAGCCGCAGCGTATCTGCGCTCGGCGGGCTGCCGGCACGTCGCTGTGATTGGGGAAGACCGCACTCCGGAGGAGTCGGGATACTCCCTGTATTACGTCATGGAGCATCCGGAAGACAGCCGGCACGTCATTCTGCGCGCACACATCAATCCGGAGCACCCGGAGTTTCCGTCCATGGCGGCCGAGATCCCCGCCTTAAACTGGCAGGAACGCGAGATTCAGGACTGGTTCGGGCTCGAAGCAGTGGGCCATCCGAACCCCCGCCGCGTCGCGTTGCACGACAACTGGCCCGATGTTCATCCATTGCGAAGGGACTTCCCTATCGAGACGGTTCTGCCGCCATTCGAGGGAGAACAGCACCTCTATCGCCCGACGCTCGGGGAAGGTGTATTCCAGATCCCGGTCGGCCCGGTGCACGCCGGGATCATCGAGCCGGGCCACTTCAGTTTTGCCGTGGCAGGGGAACCTATTCTGTACCTTCAGCTGCGCATGTTCTATGTCCACAAGGGGATTGAGAAGAGATTTGAACAACTGCCGGTTCAGCACGCTGTCTTCCTGGCTGAAAGCGTCTCGGGCGATTCGAGTTTCTCGCACGGTACGGCTTTCTGTCAGGCGGTGGAGCGGATCGCCGGAGTTGACGTCCCAGGACCTGCAAAGGTGATGCGGACGATTCTGCTCGAGCTCGAGCGGATCTACAACCATGTGGCGGACATCGGCGCGATCGCAATGGACGTCGGATTCGTGATCGCGAACGCTCATGCTTCCCGATTGAGGGAGATGGTGCTATGCATCAACGAAGAGCTGACCGGGAGCCGGTTGTTGCGTGGAGTGATCTGCCCCGGCGGACTCCGGCGGCCCTGGGATCGCGCGCAGGTCGCCGAAGAGGTCAGGGTGCTCGGAGAGTTTGAGAAAGAGTTCGAAGACCTGGTGGACATGATTGTATCCTCGGGGTCGACAAGGGACCGGCTGGAGCGCACCGGAATCTTGCAGCCCGACAAGGCGCGGGATCTCGGCATTGTCGGGGTGGCTGGACGCGCCTCCGGACAGGACCATGACGTCCGCCGGGATCATCCCTATGCCGCCTATGACCTGATGCCAATCCATGTGCCTGTCTACCATCAGGGCGACGTCATGAGCCGCGTTCAGGTCCGAATCGACGAGGTGCGGCATTCTCTTGAACTCATCCGCAGGGCCGAGGCCCGGCTGGACCCAGGTCCACACCGCGTGGCGCTCCCGCCCCTTCCTGCCGATCAGTACGCGCTTGGAGTGGTGGAGGGATGGCGGGGCGAGATCCTCTATTGGGTGCGGACGAGCGACAATAACCGGATCGCGCGCTGTAAAGTGAAGGATCCGTCGCTGAACAATTGGCCTGCACTGGTCGAGGCAGTCCAAGGCAACATCGTGCCGGACTTTCCCGCCATCAACAAGAGCTTCAATCTCTCCTATTCCGGAACGGACCGCTAGACCATGTTCAAGATCCTCAAGAAGACCTTCGACACTGGACTGGTTACGATCGGCTACCCCGATGTCCCGGCCCGGATATCCAGTCGTTTCCGGGGCGCACCGCGATTCAATTTCGACAGTTGGCCTGACCCCCGCCCCGCCGCTGAAGCTTGTCCCACTGGATCCTTGTCGGTCCAGGAATCTGGATCCACCCGCCAGGTGACGATGGACTACGGGCTCTGCATCTACTGCGGCGAGTGCAGCCGAGCCGACAAGACCGGCGCGGTTGAGATGTCCCGCGAGTTCGAGCTTGCCGTGCGGGACAGGCGGGACCTAGTGGTCACGGCCGAATATGAGTTGGACGCTGGCGGAACCCAACACGAACTGGTACGGCTTCATCGCGGAAGCCGGCAGGACGGTACGGATGTTGATGTGCTGGGCAGGCGAGTGCAAAGGGCGATTCACAAGACGCTGGGCCGCGCGCTCGCAATCCGGGAGGTGGATGCAGGATCCTGCAACGGCTGCGAAGTGGAGATCACGGCCTTGAATAACCCCGTCTATGATCTCGAACGCTTTGGCATCCATTTCGTGGCGTCGCCACGGCATGCAGACATGCTCCTGGTGACTGGAGTAGTCACCAGGAACATGGAACTCGCGTTGTTGAAAACCTACCGCGCCACACCCGAGCCGAAGGTGGTAGC
The DNA here is from genome assembly GCA_964604945.1 of uncultured Candidatus Solibacter sp. Classification (GTDB taxonomy): domain Bacteria; phylum Acidobacteriota; class Terriglobia; order Bryobacterales; family Bryobacteraceae; genus PNKE01. The sequence goes on along the minus strand of CAZSBK010000009.1, from coordinate 5,926 downwards.
CGTGGTTGGCGCGTGCGGGATCAGCGGAGGGATCTTTGAACGGAATTACGCGACTGTCGGCTGCGTGGATGAGGTGGTTCCAGTAGACGTCTACATCCCTGGCTGCCCGCCGCGACCGCAGGCATTGTTGCATGGGATCTTGCTCGCCGTGGGCAGGATCGCTCAAAAAGCGGTGCCAGAGTAGAGGAGTTCGGTGCTTGGCCTGGATGGGCCCAGAGCTGAGGAGTAGCCGTCTTGTCCTCACTTTGGCAGTCTGCAAGAGACGTCGCCGGCGAGTGAGTGACTGCGCGAGTTCAAGCCAGAGGCCTTCCAGGCTCTGCACATCCTACGCGAAGCGCCATTTTGGAGAAGGAAGCGTTTCAGGCGGAGTTCACCAGACAGCGGCATATCGGGCCTGGGGGCATCCATTGAGGTGTTTGGTATGCACGCCGGCGGAACGCGATGGGAAGCCGACGTATTGATTGCCGGGGAAGGTCGAACCAGGGGGCAGCCGAAAGGTGGAAAGGAGTTGGCTGCGGGGACTGCAATGCTCCGAATCCGCTGGTAATCACCTTCCGCATAGCACTGCTGAAAAGGGCTGCCTGAGTCACCCTGCTAACGTTTCGCTCGCCGGAGAGTCAGTGGCGACGGTGTCTGACCGCCGCGGCCTCCAAAGCCGGCGCCAAAGGACGGATCTGTGCCGCTGGGCGGCGGGCCGATGGCCGGACGCGGCCCCGCGCCAGCAGACTGCGGCGGGCTGACCGCACCGGGCCGGCGGAATGCGGGGGCACTACGCTGCAATTCAATCCGGTCGCCAGTGATCTTACCAGAGTAGGTGGTGCTGCCGGTCCTGAAAGAGATGTCATCGCCATTCACCTTGCCGTCTTCTATTGGCCCCCCGGTGGAGCCTCCGCCGCCGAAACCGCCACCACCCGACGATTCCACCTGGCCCGTGAGCACATTCCCTTCCTGCCGAAATGTGAAAACCATGTCGGCAGCGGCGCCGGCGAGCGCCATAGGGTTTCCGGCCTGCGCCGCGGCGATGGGGGTGGCTGGCCGCCACAGGCCTGTTGCCCCTGACCCAGTGGGAACCTCCCGCTCCCAAACGGGCACATGCGGCCGGAGCTTCACCGCCGTGCTGGCGATCATCGCCGAAGCGGACGCCAATCCTGGCGAACTCGCTTCCACCGTGATGCTGCCTGCCGTCTTCGCCGATTGCACGATCGCCATACAGAGCCCAGCGAACGCCTTCCGCGTCGAGCCGGGATCCGGTTCGTGATTTGTCGGGTCGCCGTTCCCTGTGCCGATGACTTCCCCCGGGCCGGTGACCTTGAAGTTGACTGAATTCTCGGTGATTGGCAGAACCCGTCCCTGGGCGTCCTGCACTTCGACCACGCAGACCACGGCGTCCTCCCCATCGGCCGCCATAGCCAGGCGGTCAGGGCGCAAGACCAGCTTGGCCGCCGGTCCGGTCGTCTCGCGCCTGGCGGTCATCACTTGCTTGCCGTCCTTATAGCCCCGCGCCTCGATGACGCCGGGGGCGTACTTCACGATCCAGGCGAGATGCTGGTCCTTCAGCATGTCCTTGGCGCCCAAGCTCTGGCCGTTATGGAACAGCTCCGCCCGGTCCAGGTTCGAGTGCACCCATACCGCGATCTCCTGCCCGTCAAGGCCCGGCCAGTTCCAGTGCGGGAAGACGTGCAGTACCGGCTTGTTGGTCCACCACGACTGGTAGTAGAAGAATGTGTCTTTCGGGAATCCGCAGGTGTCGATGACGCCATACTGCGAACTGATGTTCGGCCACTGGTAGGGAGACGGCTCGCCGCGATAGTCGAAGCCCGTCCACACGAACCCGCCGGAGATATAGGGCCTCGCGCTGACGAAGCGCCACCAGCCCTCGGCCGACGCGCGGCCGGTGATGGTGTAAGGGTCGTAAGAGGAGACGAAACCCTTGGCGCGGTCCGTCACATACTGGCCACGCGTGCCGACCGCGCTGACGTTTTCCGTCCCGAGGATGGCGATCCTGGGGTTGTTCTTATGCCACGCTTCGGCCTGCGGATCAGCATAGTTGTAGCCCATGACATCGCAGACGACGAGACCGCCCTTGCCCATGTAGTCTCCCGCGGGCGGCGGAGCGATCGAAATCGGCCGCGAGGTGTCCAGCTTCCGGGCAGTGCGCTTCATTGAGGTGAGGATCTTCAGGCCGGTCTCGGTGATCGACACGCTCTCCTCATTGCCCATCGACCAGATGAAGACGCTCGGGTGGTTCCGGTCGCGGCGGACCATGTTTTCGAACTGCGCCAGCCCGTCCGGGTTCGAGCTCAGCATGCGCGTCTCGTCGAGAACGAGCATACCGAGTTCATCGCAGGCGTCCAAAAGTTCCGGCGTCGGGGGGTTGTGCGATGTGCGGATGCCGTTGCAGCCCATCTCCTGGAGCTTCCGCACGCGGAAATATTGCAGCGCGTCCGGCAAAGCCACGCCGACGCCCGCGTGGTCCTGGTGGTTGCATGTCCCCTTCACCTTGACCGGCTTGCCGTTGAGCAGGAAGCCCTTGTCCGGATCGAACTTGAGGTCGCGGATACCGAAGCGCGTTTCGTAACGATCCGTGATGGCTCCGCCGGATTCGATCTCGGTCACTAATTTGTAGAGGTTCCGCTCTTCCAACGACCACAGAGCCGGCTGTTTCAGCGGGACCTGCTGTTCGTAGGTGCGCTCGCCGAACTCGGCGACGGCGGAAAGCGCGCTGGCCGCCTTGCCAACTACTTTTCCGGAGGGGTCCAGTAGGGTCGAGATGACGCGCACGTTTTGCGTGCCCTTGCCCTGGTTCTCCACCTCGGTCCTGATCGAGACAGTGGCTGTGCCAGGCTGCAACTTCGCGGTAGCGAGCGTACCCCACTTCTTTACATGGACCGGAGCTGTCTTGACAAGCCAGACGTGGCGGTAGATGCCGGCGCCTTCGTAAAACCAACCGTCGCTCAGCGTGGCGTCAACGCGGACCAGCAGCACATTCGGCACGCCCGGAAGAACGAAATCCGTCAGGTCGAAACTGAAGGGATCGTAGCCGCCGGTGTGCCGGCCAATATAGTTCCCGTTGAACACGACCATCGTGTCCCGGTAAGACCCATCGAATTCGATCGAGATCCTCTGGCCCGCATCGGAAGCCGGGACGTCAAAGACGCGGCGGTACCAGCCCACGCTGGTCTCTGGATAGTCGCGCCCCAGCGGATATGAACCCTTGCTGCCTAAAGCTGGATCATTCCTGAACGGCAGTCCCACTGCCCAGTCGTGTGGCAAGTCCACTGGGGTCCATTCGCTGTCATCGAAGGCCAGATTGCTGGGCGACAGGAAGCCCCCGGTCTTCTGGAACCCTCCCGATCTGCCGACGCCGAAGCCGAAGTCCTTCGCGGCGTCATTGGCGTGCCCGAGGTGGAAGCGCCAGCCGAAGTCGAGCAGTGAGCGTTCACGCAGCGGCGGCGCTGCGGGGGAAGCCGCTTGCGCCTGCCCGGACTGGGCCTGGGCGGGTGTCGTGGGTGTTTCCACGACGGCCGCGGCCGGGGCCGCTACACTGCTCTTCAGTACATCGCGACGCGACCAGCGTTCCATTGCGCACTCCCCTTTTCGATGCGACCTTGGCTCCATGCGGAACAGGCGGAAATCGCCGCGGACAGCGGGCCGCGCATCAGCGCTCGACGGTCTTCACCTACCCTCATTCTGGGGCGTTCCCGCAGTCCTTCACGTTACAGTTGAGCTTGCCGGACGGGTAGTCCGTCGACCGGAGGTTCTCGCTGAGCGGGCTGTCTTATCAAGCCAGTGGCCGTCACGGAGAACCACTGGAAAAGGATCGGGCTCCCTGCCGGGAGCCCGTAAATGATTGCGTCTTGGTTGCGGGGGACTGCAACGCTCCGAACGTACTCGTCATCCCGTTCCAAATCCGTCTCGGTTCGTGAGCGATTCTAAACCTCAAGTGATAGCATCAGGCTGTGGTGCCAAAGAATCCGTCGGTCGAGGCCTATGCCCCGTACGGCCCGCTGGAGTTCCCCGTTTACGAGTACCGAAGCGGTGCCACCGTCTTCTGTGACGGTGAAACTTCATACGTCGAGAATCTCCTGAAGCCGGACGACTTCATCCTGCCATTCGGGGGATGGATTGCCTCCACAGATGAAGTGACGGGCAAGGGATATTTTGGCGTTTGGGGAAGGCGAAACGCCAAGCGATTCCGGCGGCTCTTGCGGGAACGGGGAGCGCACATTACCATCGTCAGGCAGGATCAACCTGGCAGGCACCCGCTTCGTTCGGAAACATACCCGGCTGCCTACCATGAAAACCGCCTTGCTCGGAAGCGGTTGCGAATGTCACAAGACTCGCAAGGGAAGAGTGCCGACCGGAACCAGAAGTAGATGCCCAATGCGCGTAAAATGTTCTGGGAGCCGGGGTGTCCCCCGTTTTTGGCGTAGAGCCGTAGAGCCGAAAAGGAACCGGGCTCCCTTCCGGGAGCCCGTAAATGAGTGCGTCTTGGTTGCGGGGGAAGGATTTGAACCTTCGACCTTTGGGTTATGAGCCCAACGAGCTACCAGACTGCTCCACCCCGCACTTCAACTGTAACAAGTGCGGGGTGTAGATGCAACAGACAGCGCCAGTCCTGAACTACTTCTTCATCGTGCGGATGTGGGCGATCAGGTTATCCAGATCGCCAGGCTGCAGCGCCTTCACCAAGGCCTTGTGATTGGCCGCTTCGGTGAACAACTTCGTCAGTTCAGCATCCTTCTTCGACTGCACTTCTTTGCCGGCCAACGGCAGCAGTTTGGCGCCATGCTTCTTCTGCATGGCAGGGGTGCCAGCACCATCTTCGGCATGGCACAACTTGCACTTCTTCAGATACAAGTCCTTTCCTTTGGCGGCGTCGCCGGCGGCGGCCAGCGGCAATGAGAATGCAGCAATGATTCCGATGGAGAGCAACAGCGTTTTCATGGTTACGGGCCTTTCACTCCTTTATACGTCATTACACAGGTGTGAGTTACAGAAAGAGAGAAACCGGCTGGCTCATTTCAAGCCGCGGCCGGTGGCGTAGTAGATTGCGAAACTGCCCAGCCAGTGGCCGCCCTCGTAGTGTTCGCCGGTCACCGCCGCCAACCCGGTCTTGCCATGTGCTTCGGCCAAGCGGAGGATGGCCGCCCGCCGACGGTGAACCGGCTGCAAGGCTGAAGCGATGCCGGTGAGCATCCAGGCGCGGCTCAGGTTCAGGCCGTCCAGATGCGCCAGTTTGCCGTCAGTGGGATCGGTCACCACCAGTGGCGCGCAGGTCATCAAGGGGAGGAATCGGTCGAGCCATTTTGAGTACTCGCCGGGAAGGAGAACACGCCGCATCAAGTCGGCCTCGGCCAGGCAAGGCGAGAGGAAGTCCTCACCGGAGGGTTCGTAGTTGGCGGGGCAGGCCCTGTCGTTCAGATAGAATGCCCGCGCGCGGTCGCGGATGAGCGAGGCGAACGACGGGTTGGCGGCATCGGCATAATCGAGGGCCAAGCCCAGCGCGAACGCCGTCTGGCTGTGTTCGCCCGAACGAACCGGATGCGACAGCTTCGGAAGCCAGGCCAACAGCCGTGCCACAACCGCCTGCTCCAGCGGCGCGATCACCGGGGCCAGAGGACTCTTCATCTCGCGCAGTTCAAGCGCAAGAGCCAACAGCCATGCCAAGCCGTAGGGCCACTCAAAAGTGGCACGTCCACCGGAACTGAAGTAGGCCGTCTCCTGGGCGATGTTTTCGGCGGTTATGCTCTTGGCAAGCGCCGCCCGCGCCCTGACGGCGATTGGCTGGCCGGGATAGAGGTGCGCAACCCTGGCCAGCATCCAGTGGCCGTGAACGGAGGAGTGCCAGTCGTAACAGCCATAGAAAGCAGGGGTGAGCTCGTGCGGAGGCCGTGCGTCGGCATCCGAACTCATCACGTGGGCG
>CAZSBK010000008.1:0-84718 GCA_964604945.1 uncultured Candidatus Solibacter sp. | reverse complement strand
TGGAGCAATGGGCCGGAGATGAGTTCATCGCACCGCCGGCCAACGCGGTGCTGTATGCGGCGCCGGGTGGCGAAACAGTGGCCAAGCTCGGCGAGGGTGTGAAGTAGGCCGGCTGGGGCTGAACGAGCCGGCCGCCGGAGCAATCAAGGCAAGGCCGCCGGGGCGGCCAAGAGGATTGCCGGGAGAGCGATTGCGGTAGGCGAGGCGGAGTCTGAGATGGCAGTCCGATCGGAAAAGAATGCGTTGGAGCGCCGGGCACTGTGGATCGCCCGGTTGACGTTTATTTGGGCTCTGTTGATAGTCGGGCGGCTGGTGCAGTTGCAGGTATTCAAGCACGACAACTACGTCGAGATCGCCCGCAACCAGCACGAGCATGTGATTCCGGTGAGGGCGACGCGGGGCGAAATCCTGGACCGCACGGGCCGGCACCCGCTGGCCATCAGCATCCAGACACGCTCGGTGGTGATCAACCCGCAGCGGGTGGTCGAATCCGGGTTCTTCGCAAGCGTCGTGGGACCGATCCTGAACCTGCCAAAACGAGAGATCGTGGCGGAGATCGAGGCGCGCAAGCGGCGCGCAATTGGGGCGGCGGGACGATCCTTTCTCGTCCTGAAGCGCCACATAAGCGACGACGAGGCCGAGCGGCTGCAGCGCCAGCCCTTCCCCTTTGTCGAAATTGTTCCAGACAGCCGCAGGGAGTATCCCAACAAATCGCTTGCGGCGCATGTGATCGGCAGCGTGGACCGGGATGGCAACGGAAACGCAGGCATCGAGCAGCGGCTGAATACCGTGCTCAAGGGCAAGCGGGGCGCGATGCGGGTGCTCACCGACTCGCTCCAGACTCCGTACATCGCGCGGGTCGAAAAACCGGCCGAAGAGGGCGTCAATCTCACGCTGACGCTCGATAGCTCCATCCAGTTTGAAACCGAGCGCGCGCTGGCCCAGGGCGTGACCGACGCAGGGGCCGAATCGGCATCGATCGTCGTGATGCGACCCGAGGACGGGGCGGTGCTGGCACTGGCCAATTTCCCGGACTTTGACCCCAACGAAGCGGTGCCAGGGGACGCCAAGTCGCACGAGGCGGCGCTGGCACGGCGCCGCAACATTGCCGTCCAGGCTCCGTGCGAACCTGGCTCCGTCATGAAAATGATCACGATATCAATGGCGTTCGACAGTGGACGGTACACGCCTGAGTCGACCATCTACTGCGAAAACGGCAGATATCCGCGGCCGGGCCGGAAACCGATCACTGACATCCACCACGGCTACGGCGTACTGCCGGTACCGATGATTCTGGTGAAATCGTCCAACATCGGCGTGGCCAAGGTGGCGGGCACGATTGGGCCTGAAACATTTTGGGATTATCTTCAGCGCTTCGGCATGGGCCGGAAGACGGGCATCGAGTTGCCGGGCGAGGACATGGGGATTCTACGCCACCAGAAGTGCCAGGGGCCTAGGGACAACTGGTGCTGGGGGCCGAGTTCGCACGAATACATCGCCTTTGGCCACGAAATCGCGGCAACGGCGATCCAGTTGGCGCGCGCCACAGCCGTGGTGGCCAATGGCGGCTATCTGGTGGACCCGCACCTGATTGCGGGCAAGCACCGTCCGCGTCCGGACGGCACCATGGAGGATCTGGCGATTCCGCGCCGCGAGCCCCGGCGGGTGATCAGCGGCGAGACGTCGATCCTGATGCGGCAGATCATGCAGCAGGTGGTGATTCAGGGCACCGGCAAGCGGGCCAAAGTGAGCGGATGGAGCACGGGCGGCAAGACCGGATCAGCAGAGATGTTCGTCAAGGGCCAGGGATGGGTCAATCGCCACAACTCCTCGTTTATCGGCTTCGCGCCAGTTGCAAATCCAAAAATCGTGGTGGTGGTGACGTTGAACAACACGCCCAAGCAAGGTGGCACGGTGGCGGCGCCAATCTTCGCGAAGGTGGCATCCGCCGCGCTGCGAATTCTACAGGTTCCGATGGATGTGCCAGAAACCAGTGAAGCCGAACCACCGGTTCAGTCGGCCACCAGCGCACCGGCCAGTATTGAAGCCTTGCCGGAACCGGTTCAACCCGCCCAGGTGGAAGCGGCTCCCGCGGCGGCGCGTGTCTCGCCAATACTAGCCGGCCCGGCGGTACCCGATTTTCGCGGGCTGCCGCTGGTGGGCGTGCTGCGGCGATCGACGGAGTTGGGCATCGAAGTTGAGGTGGTTGGATCGGGCAAAGCGCGGCGGCAGAATCCGGCGCCGGGCGAGGTGTTGCCGGCCGGAGGCAGGGTGAGAGTGGAGTTCGCAAGGCAGTGAAGACGCTTGGCGAATTACTGGAAACCGTAGCGATGGACAAGGCCGTTGGCCTGTTGCCGGTCCTGGGCATCGAATACGACTCGCGCCGGGTCCAGCCGGGATCGGTCTTCTTTGCGTTTTCCGGCAGCCGCAAGGACGGACGCGAATTCGCGATGGAGGCCGTGGGGAAAGGCGCCGTGGCGATAGTGAGCGAGTCCGGGGCCCCGCCGTCGTTCCCCGCCGCGTGGATCCAAGTGGAGCATGGAAGACGGGCGCTGGCCGAAATGGCCCGCCGGTTCCATGACTACCCAGACCGCAAGATCAGACTCACTGGCATCACAGGCACAAATGGCAAGACGACGACCGCCTACGTCATCGACCAGTGCCTACGCGGACTGGGCCACCGGACCGGGATGATCGGCACGATCGAATACAGGGTGCTGGATGAGACCAGGGCAGCGGTGAACACGACACCGGAATCGCTCGATCTGGCGCGCATCTTCGCCGATGTGGCCGCCGGGAGCGGCACGGACTGCACGATTGAGGTCAGTTCCCACGCGCTTGAACTGGGCCGCGTGCATGGCTTCGATTTTCACACGGCGATCTTCACCAACCTGACACGCGACCACCTGGACTTCCACCGGACGATGGAGCGCTACTTCGCCGCCAAACAGATGTTATTTGAGGGCGCGGGCGGGGCGCCGCCGCGCTTCGCCGCCATCAACGCCGACGATGAATGGGGCCGGCAGATCCACACCGGGCCCGGCGTCGAACGGCTGGACTACGGATTGAACGAAGGTGCATCGATCCGAGCAGTGGGGGTCGAGACGGGGCTCGCCGGGTTGCGGTTTGCCGTCGAGTACGGCGCGCGGCGGCTGGCGGTGGAGTCGAAGCTGACCGGCGTCATGAACGTGTACAACCTGCTGGCGTCGTTTGCCGGCCTGCTGGCACTTGGAATCGATGCGGAACAGGCCGCTGGAGCCATCAGCCGCTGCCCAGGCGCACCAGGGCGTTTCGAACGGATAGACAGAGGCCAGCCCTTCCTGGTGGTAGTGGACTACGCGCATACCGACGACGCCTTGCGCAACGTCATCCAGGCGGCGCGCAAGCTGACGCGATCGCGGGTGATCACCATGTTCGGCTGCGGCGGAGACCGCGACAGGACCAAACGGCCCGTGATGGGCAGGGCAGCCGCGGAGTTGAGCGACTATGTCATCGTCACCAGCGACAATCCGCGGAGCGAAGATCCGCTGCTGATCATCAACGACATTTTGGTTGGCATTCAGAAGTGCGATACGCCGTTTGAAGTCCAGGCGGACCGGCGAGAGGCTATCCGAATGGCGATCGCCGCGGCGCGTCCGGGCGACGTGGTGATCCTGGCCGGCAAGGGACACGAGCCGTATCAGATCCTTCCGTCCGGGACGATCCATTTCGACGACCGCGAAACCGCCGGGGAGATCCTTGCGGCGCTCGGCTACCAGAGGGCGGGAGCCGGCGATGCAGATTGAGGTCGCCGGCATCACCTGCGAGGGGGCAAGCACCGACACAAGAACGCTACAGGCCGGACAGGCTTTTGTCGCCCTGACCGGCGAGAAACACGATGGCCATGAATACATCGCGCAGGCGATCGAGCGTGGTGCGCGTGCAGCCGTGTTGTCCAGGCCCATGCAGGCGGCGATCGCGCAGGAGATTGTGCCCGATACGTTGGCGTGGCTCCAGCAGGAGGCCGCGCGCAAACGCGCCGCCTGGGGCCGCGCCGTCGTCGCCGTCACCGGCAGCGCCGGCAAGACGACCACGAAAGAGGCCATAGCCGCCGCCTTGTCAGCCCGCTTCCGCACCGGCAAAACACAGGGCAACTTCAACAATCACATTGGCGTCCCGCTGTCGATCCTGAACATGCCGGACACGGCGGAGGTGGCCGTGATTGAAATCGGCATGAATCACGCCGGCGAGATCCGGGACCTAGCCGCCATCGCCCGGCCGGACATTGCCGTGGTGACAAACGCCGGTACAGCGCACGTTCAGAACTTCGATTCAATTGAAGGCGTCGCGGCGGCCAAGCGTGAACTGGTGGAGGCGCTGTCGCCGGAAGGCGTGGCCGTGCTGAATGGCGACGACCCGAAAGTGGCCGCTTTCGCCGGCGTCCATGGCGGCCGGGTGGTGACTTACGGCACCGGGCCGGGAGCGGCGGTGCGCGCCACGCTGATCGAATACACCGAATTGGGCTCCCGCTTCTTCGTGGATGGGCAGAGTGTGGCCAGCCCGCTGCCGGCGCTGGGTGGCGTCATGGCCTGCCTAGCAGCATTGGCCGTGGCTCGGGTGATGGATGTTCCGTTTCCCGATGCCCGGCAGGGTCTGGAGACGCTGACTCCGCCCAAGATGCGTTTTGAGCGGATGCACGCGCACGGCGCGGTGATCTGGAACGACAGCTACAATTCAAATCCCGAGGCGGCGATGATGATGATCGACCTGCTGGCCGGAACGCCCGCACAGCGGCGCATCGCCGTGCTTGGTGAGATGCTGGAATTGGGACGCTGGTCCGAACAACTGCACCGCGAGGTGGGCTCGTATGCCGCCGCCCGCGGCATCGACGTCGTGGCCGGGGTCCACGGCCAGGCGGCTTCGCTGGCCGATGCGGCGGGCAAAGGCTCGCCGAATAGGCCGGAGACGGTCTTCTTCGACACACCCCAGCAGGCTGGCACGTGGCTAAGGGAGTTTATCCAGCAGGGCGACGCCGTCCTGGTGAAGGGATCGCGGGGCACGAAGATGGAACTGGCGCTGGCTGCCTTTATGGAGTCCGACTGACATGCTGTACTGGCTCTTCTACGAGAAGTTGTACCCTCACTTCACGCCATTCCGCATCTTCGGCTACGTCACGTTCAGGACGCTGGCCGCCAGCTTGACGGCGCTGCTCGTGGCGCTGCTGTTGGGCCCGTGGATGATTCGAAAGCTCAGACAACTGCAGATCGGCCAGCACATCCGCGAGGAAGGGCCCGAGTCGCACCAGTGCAAGGCGGGCACACCGACGATGGGCGGGTTGCTCATCATCACCGCCGTGGTGATCCCGACACTGCTGTTTACCAATCTGGCCAATCCCTACGTTTGGGTGGCGCTGTTCGGTTTGCTGGGGTACGGAGGAATCGGCTTCCTCGACGATTACTCGAAGGTGAAGAAGGGCCGCAATCTCGGCTTGACGGGCCGGCAGAAGATGGGACTGCAAGTGCTGCTGGTCCTGTTGCTGGGCGTGTGGCTCCTGGTGCTTCATTCGAAAGGCCTGTACGCAACGGCGATGAACGTTCCCTTCGTCAAGCATTGGAGGCCAGGCTTGCTGATCGAGCCGCTGCTAGGCAGCCCGTGGACCTACCCGCTGGCGTTTGTCTTCTTCTTCGCGTTCCTCTGGCTGGTCGTGGTCGGCGCGTCGAATGCAGTGAATCTGACCGACGGGCTGGACGGCCTGGCATCGGGGCTGATGATTATTGCCGCGGGCGCGATGACGGTGCTTTGCTACGTCAGCGGCCACCGGGTGCTGGCCGATTACCTGGACATCGCCCGCCTGCCGGGCGCCGCCGAGCTCACCATCTTCGCCGCATCGCTCACAGGCGCCAGCCTGGGGTTCCTTTGGTACAACGCCCATCCGGCCGAGGTATTCATGGGCGACGTCGGCTCACTCGCTCTGGGTGGAAGCCTGGGCGTGCTGGCCGTGCTGATCAAACAGGAGATCCTGTTGATCTTCATCGGCGGCGTCTATGTCGTCGAAGCGCTGAGCGTCATCATCCAGGTGGCCAGTTTCAAGGCGACGGGCAAGCGCGTGTTCCTGATGGCGCCGCTGCACCACCATTTCGAGAAGCTGGGCTGGACGGAATCGAAAGTGATCACGCGGTTCTGGATCGCCGGATTTGTGATGGCGCTGTTCGCGCTCACCACGCTGAAGTTGAGGTAACGATGCAGTTGCAGGGAAGAAAGGCCGTTGTTTGCGGGCTCGCCCAATCGGGCCTGGCGGCGATTGAACTGCTTGTGCGGCAGGGGGCCGAGGCGGTGGCATGCGACGCCAAGCCGCTCGGCCAACTACCGGAGGCGGCGGCTCTCATTGACAGGCTGTGCGTAGAATTCAGGCTCCAGGGAGAAGGCGTCCTTGACGGCGCAGATCTGGTGATCCTGAGCCCTGGAGTGAGACCGGATCAACCACTGTTCGTGGAGGCACGCGAACGCGGCGCCGAACTGATTGGCGACGTTGAACTGGCCTGCCGGTTTCTCCGCGGACCGATCATGGGCATCACCGGAGCCAACGGAAAGACCACGGTGACCTCGCTCGCCGGGCACTTGCTGAGAGAGTGCGGCATCCCCGTTCAGGTGGGCGGGAATATCGGCACCCAGGCCGTGTCGGCGATGGTTGAAACATCGCGCGACGGACAATGGAACGTGCTCGAGTTGTCCAGCTTTCAGACAGAGATGTTTCGCCAGGCCCGCGTCCACATAGGCGTCGCACTGAACGTGACACCGGACCATCTCGACCGCCACCACACACTCGAGGAGTACGCCGGAGCGAAGTTGAACATGTTCGCGGGCCAGCGGCCGGAGGATTTCGCCGTCCTGAACGCCGGCGATCTGATCACCCGGAGTTGGGTGGAGGCCGTGCGCGGACAAGTGCACTGGTTCAACGGCGGAGGCAGGGTGGAGCGCGGTTACTGGCTGAACGGCTCGATGCTGATGGCGGGCGATGAGGAGTGGATGCCGGCGAGCGAAATCAGTCTGCGCGGCCACCACAACCTGGAGAATGTCCTGGCAGCGGGCTGCGCATGTGAGCTGGCCGGAGCTGACCGGCATGGGATGCGCCGGGCCGTGGCCAATTTTCCGGGCGTCGAGCACCGCATCGAGTTCGTCCGCACCCGCCGCGGCGTGGACTACTTCAACGACTCGAAGGCGACCAACGTAGACGCCACAATCAAGGCCCTGGAGTCGTTTGATTCGGGCCTGTGGGTCATCCTTGGCGGCAAGGATAAGGACAGCGATTACCGGCCGTTGCGCCAACTGCTGACGTCACGCGCCCGGGCGGCGCTGCTCATAGGCGCAGCCGCACAGAAGATCACCAGCCATATCGAAGGATCCGTCCACATCGAACAGTGCGGCGACCTGTCATCGGCCATCGACTATGCGCAGGCGCGCGCCGTGCCCGGGGACACGGTTCTGCTGGCGCCTGCCTGCGCCAGCTTCGATCAGTTCAAGAGCTACGAACACCGTGGACAAGTCTTCAAGCAACTGGTCCGCGCTTTGGAGGAGTAACAACGTCATGTCGACCCGACTTAAGACCGACTGGCCGCTGTTCACCGCCACCATGCTCATCCTGGCCTTTGGGCTGGTGATGGTCTATAGCGCGTCCAGCGTGGTGGCCGAGGTCATGCAGGGCAAACAGAACTGGACCTACGCCGCGCGCCAATTGGGGTTCGCCGTGATCGGCCTCATGATGATGTTCGGAATGAAGCGGCTCGACTACACCCGGCTCCAGCACCCGCTTTGGATCTGGCTGCCGTTTAGCGTCGTCGGTGTATTGCTGGTCGCCGTCATCTGGGCCGATCCGAATGCCCACCGCTGGTTTCGCTTTGCCGGGGTCCAGTTTCAGCCCTCAGAACTTGCCAAGCCGGCCATCATCCTGTTCCTGGCGTGGTTCGTCTCCAGGCGGGAGAACAAGGTGATCGACCGTTATACGCTGGCGCCGGCGGCGCTTGTCGTCGGCGGGCTGACTACACTGATCGCCTGGGGGGACCTGGGCACGGCGGCAATCGTTCTGGTTCCAGCGGCGGTCGTGTTCTTCGTCGCCGGCATTGAACGCAAGTATTTCTATATGACGCTGGTGCTGGGCCTGTGTCTGACACTCTTCTTCCTGTGGCAGAAGCCCTACCGATTGTTCCGAATCATGGCGTTCTGCGGCATCACCGAGCAGACCATCCACGAGACGCCCGCGTTGAAGTGGATTGAGCCACACCTGGCGGCAAGCAAGGCGGCGCGCGACGCAGACCACCAGCCCCGCCAGGCACGCATCGCATCGGGCAGCGGCGGAATCACCGGCGTTGGATTGGGACGCAGCTACCAGAAACTGGGATTCCTGCCCGAGGCGCACACCGACTTCATCTACGCCGTCATCGCCGAGGAGACTGGTCTGGTTGGCGCAATCGCGCTGCTGGCCGGCTATCTGGTCGTCTTCTGGCGGGGTTTCCGCCTCTATTGGACGGCCCATGACGCCTTTGGGCGCTATCTCGCGCTGGGCTGCGTCTCGCTGATCGTCGCCCAGGCGCTGTTCAACATGAGCATGGTGATCAGTATCCTGCCGACCAAGGGCATCCCTCTGCCGTTGGTGAGCTACGGCGGCAGCGCTTTGGTGTGCACCATGATCACATTTGGGCTGATGATGAGCGTCAGCGAGCGCGCGGCTGACTAGGAGGCCGAACTGGCGGGCCAAGCCGATTCTCGCGTCTTCATCATGGCCGGCGGAGGCACGGGCGGGCACGTCGTTCCGTCGCTGGCGGTGGCGGCCGAGTTGCGCCGGCGCGGCCACACATGCATTTTCGCCGGGACGCGCGCCGGGATGGAAGCGCGGCTGGCGCCCGAGCGTGGATTTCCGATCGAGTGGATCGAGATCGGCGGGCTGAACCGGGTCGGCTGGCGCAAGGCGGCAGGGACGCTGCTGCAGTTGCCGGCGGCGATCGTTCAGGCACACCGCATATTGAAACGGCACTCCGCCGCGGCTGTCTTCAGCATGGGCGGATATGTGGCCGGTCCGGTGGTGGCTGCCGCGATCCTCTCGCGTATCCCGATCGTCACGATGGAGCCCAATGCGATGCCCGGACTGGTTTCGCGGCTCACCGCGCGCTGGGTGCGCCATGCCCTGGTTAGTTTCGACGAAACCCGCCACCGTTTTCCCAAAGGCCGCGCCGAGATTTCGGGATTGCCGGTCCGCGAGGAGTTTTTCGCCATCGGCGAGGCCGCCTCAGGCGGGCCGTTTCACGTCCTGATCACCGGCGGCAGCCGGGGCGCGCGCTCGCTGAACAAGGCCGCACGGGAGGCCTGGCCGGCGCTTGTCCAGAGCGCGGCGCCGGTTTCCGTCACTCTGCAATGCGGCCGTGATGAAGCCGCGGGACTTCAGGCGGAATTTGAGTCAAGCGGGCTGGCGGGCGAAGTGACGGCCTTCATAGACGACATGCCAGCAGCTTATCGCCGGGCATCGCTGGTGGTCAGCCGTTCGGGCGCGGGGGCGGTAAGCGAGATCGCCGCCGCGGGACGTCCGTCGATCCTGGTTCCCTTCCCCTTCGCCGCCGACGATCACCAGAAACACAACGCGATGGCCATGGTCCGGGCCGGCGCTGCCGTCATGATTGAGGACCGGGAACTGGACGGCGCCAGGCTGGCGCGCGAGATCCTGCGATTCGCCTCAGGGCGGGACGCGATTGCGTCAATGGGTTCAAAAGCGCGCGCCATGGCGCATCCTGGAGCTGCCCGGCGCGCGGCGGACGTGCTCGAAGAATGCGCCGGAATCGTTGACAGAGCCGAGTCCGCGCCGGAACAATAGGATAAGCGAATGTTTCCTGGCAAGCAGCCATTGCATTTCACCGGAGCGGGCGGCATCGGCATGAGCGGGCTAGCCGAGATCATGCACCGAATGGGGTGCACGGTCACAGGGTCGGATGCGAAGCCGTCCCCGTCCACCGAGCGCCTGACCGCGTTGGGCATCCGGGTCGTCATCGGGCATGCGGCCTCGTATCTGCCTCCGGATGCCGCGGCGCTCGTTGTGACCTCGGCAGTCGGCGAAGATAATCCCGAATACGCCGAGGCCCGGCGGCGCGGCATTCCAATCGTCTGCCGCGGCGAATTGCTGGCCGAGTTGATGCGCCACAAACGGGCGGCAGCGGTTGCCGGAAGCCACGGCAAGACCACCACGTCATCGATGCTCGCCTCGATTGCTCTTGACGCCGGGTTCGATCCCACGGCTGCCATCGGGTCGACCGTGCCCGCGTTTGGCGGCTCAAACGCCAAGCTGGGCGAGGGCGAGTGGTTCGTGGCTGAGTCCGATGAGAGCGACGGCTCATTTCTCGAGCTGTCACCGGAAATCGCTGTCGTCACCAATATCGACCACGAGCACCTGGATCATTACGGCAGCTTCGAGGGCGTCTGCCGGGCGTTTCTCCAGTTCAGCAACAGAGTGCCCTACTACGGGACCGTCATCGCCTGCGCCGACGATCCGGCGACGGTGGAGACGCTTTCCGCATCGCGCAGGCGCATCGTCTGGTACGGGCGTTCGCCGGACGCGCACGTCCGCATAGCCGATGAAAGGACTGACGCGTCGGGTAGCCGTTTCAGGCTGCTGTTGAACGGCTGCCCGCCACTCGATGTTGAACTCCCGGCTGCCGGCCGCCACAACGTTCTCAATTCGGCAGCCGCCATCGCCGCTGCCATTCGAATGGGCATTCCAGGCGAGGAAGCAGCCAAGGCGCTGGCGGCATTCCGGGGACCGGGCCGCCGGATGGAGTGGCGGGGATCGGCGGGGGGCATCGGGGTGATCGACGACTATGGCCACCATCCGACTGAAGTCAGGACCACGATAGACGCATTGCGGCTGCTCAAGCCGGGACGCCTTGTGGTGATCTTCCAGCCGCACCGTTACAGCCGGACAGCCGCGCTGATGGATGACTTCGCCCATGCCTTTGACGAGGCCGACTCGGTCTTCATTTTGAGCATCTACGCGGCCAGCGAAGCGCCAATCGAAGGCGTCAGCGGCGAGGCTTTGGCGTCGAAGATCCGAGCCGCCGGCCATGCCGCGGTCAGCTATGCCGGTCCGGTGGAGGATGCGGCGAAGACGGTGTTGCCGGCGCTGCGGCCGGGCGATCTGGTGGTCACCCTCGGCGCCGGAAGCATCACCAATGTCGGGCCGCAATTGCTCGAACTCCTAGGCAAGCGGGAAACACCCAGGGAGGGCGGCGATGGCCAGGCGTAAGAAGACGGCGTCCGACACCGACACTGGCATTCCGGCCGGCGTCCGGGGACCCTTCAACGGCATCGACACCTTTCGCATGTTGAAGTTCGCCGGCCTGACTCTCGGCGTGGTAGTGGCCGTGTTCGTCCTGGGATGGTTGTTCTGGAGCGCCGAACGGTTCCTCACTGAAGACAGCCGTTTTCTGATCGGCACGGAGGACGAGCCTGGCGCTCTACCCTCGATCGATGTGAGCGGTGAGCGCAATGCGAGCAGGAAAGCGATCCTCGAACTGTTCGAACAGGACCGGGGACGCAGCCTGCTGAAGCTAGATCCTCTGGAGCGCAAGCGCCAGATCGACGACCTTCCGTGGGTGAAATCCTCTACCGTCCGCCGCATCTGGCCGAACCGGGTGGCCGTCGAGATCACCGAACGAACGCCGGTGGCGTTCATCCAGGCTCCTTCGGCCGTCACGGGATCGATGGAACACCCGGTCGCCTACAAACCGATGCTGATCGACGGCGATGGCGTGATACTTGGTTTCAAGCCGCAGCAAGCCTCGTCGCTGCCTCTACTGAAGGGCGTCCGGCCGCGCGACCCTGGGCCGCTGCGCCACGCGCGGGCAAAGTTGCTCTTGCGCGTGATGGAAGAGTTGGCCCCTTACGCCCAGCGAATCCCGGAGGTCGATCTCTCCGCAGCCCCCACAGTAACAATCGCCTATGAGACGATGGGTGCCACGATTGAGTTGATTCTGGGCGAAGACTCCTGGCGAAAGCGGCTCGACTACTTGAACCGGAATTCGGACAGAATCCGCGGTATCTTGCGCGACCGCATGGTGCTGGATCTCACCATGGACGAGCGCGTGATACTGAAATCGTCGCCCGAGCCGCCCAGGCCGGAAGGGAGTGGACAGGAGTGAGGAAGAGGGGCGAAATCGCCGTCGGACTGGACGTTGGCAGCGCCTGGACACGCGCGTTCGTACTGGCTATGGAGGGCGGCGTAATGCGCTATGCCGGCCATGGCGAAGCGCCGTCGAAGGGCTGGCATCGCGGCCAGATTTCGGACCAGGACGAGGTAGCGGCCTCGATCCGGGCGGCGGTAGACGCCGCCGGCGCGGCGTCGGGTTACGAGATCCGCGCAGCGGTGGTCGGCGTCGGCGGGCCCTCGGTCCGGTCGCAGCAAGGGCGGGGAGTCTACGATTTCGGCCACTCACGCCGAATCGGCCGGGAGGATCTCGCGTATGCGGTAAAACTGGCCGCCATGGCGCCGCTGGAAGAGGAAAGGGCGCTGCTGCAGGTTCTGCCGCAGGACTTCACCGTTGACGGCCAGCCGCCCAGCCTGCATCCGCTCAACGTGGAGTGCTTGCGCCTGGAAGCCCACACGCTGCTGGTCACCACCGGCGCGCAGGAACACCAGACGCTGTTGAGCGCTGTCCAAAAAGCCCGCATCGATGTGGAAGAGACCGTTTTCGAAGCCATGGCCGCGGCCTACGCCTCGGTTCTGGCTGACGAACGCGCTGGAGGCGTGGCCGTGCTCGACATCGGCGCTCACTCCTCGGGCATCGTGTTCTACGACGGTGATTCGGCCCTTTTTGCCATGGGTATGCCATTTTCTGGCGAACATTTCACACGCGACATCAGCGAGGTCAAGGCGCTTTCGATCGAAGAAGCCGAAGAGATCAAGCTCAAACATGGCTGCGCTCTGCTTGGACTCACGGCCGATAACATCATTATTGAACTGCCGCCGGCGCCGGGACGGCCCGGCCGCGAGTTGAGCCGCCGCGACCTGATCGAGATTCTTGAGGCTCGGGCGACGCAGATCTTCCAGTACATGGAGCGGTTCCGGATCGATTTTGCCCGCCAGATCAGCCTGCATGAAGGGATCGTGCTCTGTGGCGGGGCGACGCAGATGGAGGGCATCGTCGAAGTCGCCGAACGGATGCTCGGCTGCCAGGCCCGCCTCGGCTTTATCCGTGGCGTGGACCAGATTCCCGAGACCCTCCGCACAACGGAGTGGACCACCGCCGCCGGTCTGGCCATGTACTCGGCCAAGCTGCGCCAACGCCGGCACCGGTCAACCGGGCCGCGGATCTTGAATCTATTATCCAATCGCGGTTGAGAGGTTGCACAATGGAAGACATGGATGCTTTCGATTCCCTGAAGTTCGAAATCACCGATGAGTCGCTCGGCGGTACCCGCATCAAAGTCATCGGTGTGGGCGGCGGCGGATCGAACGCCGTCAACCGGATGATGGACCTCGGGGTGGCCGGCGTCGAATTCTTCGTTCTGAACACCGACGCGCAGGCCCTTCGGGCATCCAAGGTACCGAACAAGATCGCCCTCGGCGCGCGCATCACCCACGGCCTCGGCGCGGGCTCAGATCCCGAGATCGGGCGCCAGGCGGCGCTTGAGGATACTGACCGCATCATCGAAATCCTCGAGGGCGCCGACATGGTCTTCGTCGCCGCCGGGTTGGGCGGCGGAACTGGCACTGGCGCCGCACCCGTGGTCGCCGCGCTGGCCAAGGAACTGGGCGCACTCACGGTGGCCGTCGTCACCCGCCCCTTCCAGTTTGAAGGGCCGCGCAGGTTGCGTCAGGCCGAACGCGGCCTGGCCGAACTGCACGCCACCGTCGACACCGTCATCTCGATTCCGAACGACCGTTTGGTCGACTTGGTCCCGCGCGGCACCAGCTTCTTCGAAGCGTTCCGCATGGCCGATGACGTGTTGCGGCAGGGCGTCCAGGGCATCAGCGACATCATCACCACTCCAGGGTTGATCAACCGCGACTTCGCCGACGTCCGCGCCATCATGCTCGGCATGGGCTTCGCCGTCATGGGTACGGCGAGCGCCTCGGGCGAAAACGCGGCGCTGGAAGCGGCCAGGCTGGCAATCGCCTGCCCATTGCTCGAAGAGGGCGGGCTCAAGGGCGCGCGGGCAGTGCTGTTGAACATGACAGCGTCATCGGCGCTCGGGCTGCACGAGATGCAGGATGCCTGCAACCTGATCCGCGAGGCGACCGGCAACCCCGAGGTGCAAATCAACTTCGGGCTGGTGCCGGACGAACAGCTCGGCGACACCGTCAAGATCACTGTCATTGCCACCGGCTTCCAGCGCGATGACCTGCCGCAGGTTGATGCGCCCTCGCTGCCCGCCCGCAAGGCGGCGCCGCGCGCCGTCGCCGAAGCGCCTGTCGCGGTGCGCGCATTGCCATCCACGCCGCTTTTCGACGAACCCGAGTCGCAGGCCGCCGCGCCTGAACCCGTGTTTATCAGCATGGCGCCTCCAGTGGCCGAAGACGAGCCCATCGGGGAGGTGCGCATCCCCGAGACCGTCCTCGACATCGATTTCGTCGAGCAAGCCGCTCCAGTGCCGGAACAACCGTCCGTGGCCGAGACAGCCCCCAAGCCGCAGCCGGCGGGCGCTGACGACGTCTTCGATTTCGAGGACATCGACACGCCAGCGTTTCTTCGGCGCGAGAGGAAACTGTTCCAATGAGCCCAGCAGCCGCCCCGAACGGCCGGCTGGTACTGCGCGGCGGGCGCGCGCTCCACGGAACTGTCGCGGTTCGCGGAGCCAAGAACGCGTTGCCGAAGATCATGGTCGCGGCGCTGCTCACGGGCGAGAAATGCACGCTGCGCAACGTGGCCGACATCGCCGACGTGGCCATCGTGTCGGAGTTACTTGAAGCTCTCGGCGGCCGCGTCGAACGGCCTGAACCCGGCGTCGTCACCATCTGCGCCTCCGACGTCGAACCGATGGAGCGCAACACGTTGCGCGAGTTCTCCGGACGCAGCCGTATCCCGATACTCACCTGCGGCCCACTTCTGGCGCGTTTTGGGAGCACGCCGGTGCCGTCGCTGGGCGGCTGCCGCATCGGCCAGCGGCCAGTCGATTTCCACTTGAACGCGCTACAACTGATGGGCGCGACACTCCATGAGGAAGCGGGGGCATCGCACCTCACTTGCGAACGGCTTCAGGGCGCCAAGATCCGCCTGGAGTTTCCCAGTGTCGGCGCCACCGAACAGGTGATCCTCTCCGCCGTGCGCGCGGAAGGCGTCACTGAACTGTCAAACGCCGCCATCGAGCCCGAGATCATGGACCTGATCATGGTCCTGCAAAAGATGGGCGCCTACATCTCGGTGGACGTCGATCGGGTCATCACCATCGTCGGAGTTCGCGAACTGCGCGGGTTTGACCACACCACCCTGCCCGACCGCCTTGAAACCGCATCCTGGGCCTGCGCGGCCATCTCCACCGGGGGGCGCATTCTGGTCCGCGGCGCGCGCCAGGTCGACATGATGACGTTCCTCAACAAGTACCGCCAGATCGGCGGCGACTTCCAGGTCACAGCCGAGGGCATCGAGTTCTGGCGCGCCAACGGCGACCTCAGTTCGATCGCTCTCGAAACCGACGTCTACCCTGGCTTCACCACCGACTACCAGCAGCCCTTTGTCATCGCCCTCACACAGGCGCGCGGCATCTCCATTGTCCACGAAACCGTTTACGAACAGCGCTTCGGATACGTCGAAGCGTTGAACCGCATGGGCGCGCACATTCAGTTGTACCGCGAATGTCTCGGCGGCCTGAAGTGCCGCTTTGGCCAGCGCAACTGGCGGCACTCGGCCGTCGTCGCCGGCCCAACCCCCCTGAAGGGCGCTGAAATTCACATCCCCGACCTTCGGGCCGGATTCAGCTACGTCATCGCGGCGTTGGCCGCCCAAGGCGACTCCACGCTGACCAATGTCGGTCTCATTGAACGCGGCTACGAAAACCTCAACGAGAAGCTGATTGAACTTGGCGCGGAGATTGTAGACGCGGACTGACCCCGCCGTTACGCCCGCACGCCCACGCCGCAGTGCCGGCCAGATCTCAACAGGGCCAGGCCGGCCGCCCCTCAGCAGTCCTCATGATCCTGGAAGAAGCTGTCGATCGAAGCACGCATTTGCGCGGTCACGCTGTCGGGCAGTTCACTCATCTCCTTCTTCGAGAGCGGCTTGAAATTGTGCGCCACGTTCGTGTTGAAGTCGATGTGCTCGATTTGCGGCATGCCGGCCACGGCCACGGCCACGGGTAGAGTCATCGAGTACCGCAGCAACAGTTCGGGCGAGGCCTTGCCCAGGAGTTTCTCCTGCGCGAAGACTTTCATCGCCGTCAGGCCCATGCCCTTCTTCAGAGCGACCGGCATGGCTATGGCTTCAAAGCCGGACGGCCCCGTCATCCCCTCGCCCGCCTTGTTCGACGGCGCGGCATTTCCGATCTTGGCGATGTTTAACGCCATCTGCGTCGAATCCAGGTCGTGACGTTCCAAGAGCGTCTTGAGTACCTGTGGATTCTGGTGGCTGGTAACGCCGAGGAAGCGCGTCATCTTCTGTTCCTTGGCTTTGAGCATGGCCTTCATCTGGCCGTTGGGAGCTTCGATCTTGGCGAGGTCATCCTCGTTGCCTAGGGCGTGGATGTGCATCAGGTCCACGTGGTCGACGCCGAGATTCTTCAGGCTGCGTTCGATGATGCGCATCGAGTCGTCGTAGGTCCGGTTGCCGTTGATCTTTGTGACGAGGAAGAAATCCCTTTTATGGGACTTCAGGAACTGGCCCACCCACTGCTCGCTCTGGCCGTCACCGTAGCCAGCCGCCGAGTCCACGTAGTTGACGCCCGCCTTGAGCGCCCGTTCGAGCGCCGGCAGGGCCTTCTCCGGGTCCTTGTACGCCAACCACCTTGAACCCGCGCCGAAGCCGAGCAGCGACACCTTCGCGCCCGTCTTGCCGAGCATACGCATCGGCATCCCGGTTTTCAGGTCTTTCTCTTGGGCGACGGCCTGCCGCGCCAGCGCGGCCAGCGTTGCGGATTCGATGAAATTACGCCGGGATAGACTCATGTGGGTTCTCCTTGACCCATACTAGCTTAGAACTGGCATATCATTCGCCCATCAAATGCAACGCCACAATCCGGACGTGTGGCGACCGGCGGTGTTCGAACAGGTAGATGCCTTGCCACTCACCCAGCGCCAGCCTTCCGCCAATGAGCGGAATGGACAGGTTCACGCCGGTCAGAGCGCTGCAAATATGCGCCGGCATGTCGTCGGCGCCCTCGATCGTGTGAGCGTAGGGGCCGTTTTCGGGAATGGCTCTTTCAAAATGCGCAGCCAAGTCCGCCTGGACGTCCGGGTCGGCGTTTTCCTGAATCACCAGCGACGCCGACGTGTGGCGGCAAAAGACCGTCAACAGTCCCGTCCGCATTCCCTGGCCGTCCAACCAGCGTTCGATCTCGCGAGTGAATTCGTACAGGCGCTTGCCGCGCGTCCGGATCTCGATTTCGCCAGTGGCCTGCCGCATGGAGGCAGGGTCACTCCACCGTCACGCTCTTGGCGAGGTTGCGCGGCTGGTCGACGTCGCAGCCCCGTCGCACGGCGATGTGATAGGCCATCAACTGCAAAGGCACTACTTCCAGTATCGGCAGCAGGAGTTCGTTGGCCGGCGGGACACGGATCATGTAGTCGGCCACCCGCTCCGGCTCGCCGCCTGGTTCGCTCACCACGGCTACCACCTTGCCGCCGCGCGCCTTCACTTCCTGGATATTGGAAAGCGTCTTCTCGTACCGCAGGACCGATCCTTCGTCGTTCCTGTCCACCGTGGCGATCACTACCGTGGGCAGCGACTCGTCGATCAGCGCATTCGGCCCGTGCTTCATCTCGCCAGCCGGATAGCCTTCGGCGTGGATGTAAGAGATCTCCTTCATCTTCAACGCGCCTTCAAGCGCGATCGGATAGTGAATCCCGCGGCCGAGATAGAGGAAATCGTTCGCCTTGTGCAACGCCCGCACGATGTCGTCGTACTGCGCCTCTGACAGCACTTCTTCGAGTTTGCTCGGGACCGCCATCAGTTCCTGGCAAAGCTGCACCGAGCGCTCCCGGCTGAGCCTGCCGCGCGCCTGGCCCAGATGAATCGCCAACAGCAACAACGCGGTCAGTTGGGCGGTGAAGGTCTTGGTCGAAGCCACGCCAATCTCCGGACCCGCATGAGTCGGCAGCGTCCCCGCAGCTTCGCGCGACAGCATCGCCCCCATCACGTTGCAGATGGCCAGCGTGCGCGACCCCTTGCTCTTGGCTTCGCGCTGCGCCGCCAGAGTGTCCGCGGTCTCACCGGATTGTGAGATCAGCACCGTAAGCGTTTCCGGCCCGAGGATTGGATCCCGGTAACGGAACTCACTGCCGTAGTCGACCCCAGCGCTCATCCGGGCGAGTTTCTCGATCATGAACTTCCCGGCTAGCCCTGCGTGCCACGACGTCCCGCACGCCACGATCCGTACGCGCTCGAATTCGGCAAACTCCCTGGCCGTGATCTGCATCTCGTCGAGGAAGATACGCCCGCTCTCCTGCCCAACACGCCCAAGAATTGTGTCCCGGACGGCCCGCGGCTGCTCAAAGATCTCCTTGAGCATGAAATGCTTATAGCCGCCCTTTTCGGCCATGATCGGATCCCACAGAATGTGGGACATCTGCCGCTTCACCGGTTGCCCGTCGAACCCGGATACCTGGACCCCTTCCCGGGTGAGAACGGCCATGTCGCCGTCTTCAAGAAACACCACGTCGCGCGTATACGCCAGAATTGCGGGCACGTCGCTGGCGACAAAGTACTCGCCTTCGCCCAGCCCGATCACCACTGGCGGCCCGTCCCGGCAAACCACGATCTTGCCGGGCGCGCGGCTCGATATGGCGGCAAAAGCGAATACACCCCGCATCTGCTTCACCGTCGCCCGCACGGCCTCTTCCAGGTTGCCTTCGAAATGCTGTTCGATCAGGTGCGGAATGATCTCGGTATCTGTTTCAGTCGTGAAAACGTGGCCGGCGGCTTCCAGTTCCTGTTTCAGCGCCAGGTAGTTCTCCACAATGCCGTTGTGCACCACAACGATTTCGCCCTTTGAATCCTGGTGCGGGTGGGCGTTTTCTTCGGTGGGCCTCCCATGAGTCGCCCAACGCGTGTGGCCTACACCATACCAACCGTCCACAGGGTTCAGCCGCACTGCCTCTTCAAGTTGATGCAATTTGCCTGACGCGCGACGGACGTGCAGTGCCCCGTTTTCGTCCACCAGCGCCAGCCCGGCCGAGTCGTAGCCACGGTATTCCAGCCGCCTCAACCCATCCAGCAGGATGGGCAACGGCTTCCGGTGCCCCACGTATCCAACGATTCCACACATCGACTGGCTCCTCCGATGGAGCCTATCTTACCAGCCTAGTCAAGAATTTCGACCCAGAATTGTTCTATTACCGGATTGGAAAGTACTTCCTCGGCCAACTTCGCCATCGTCGCTTCGGCCGTGGGCTTGTCCAAGCCGGTCAATTCGATTTCGAAGTACTTGCCCTGCCGCACGGAGGCGATCTCAGGGTGGCCCATGGAGTTGAGCGCCCGTTGGATGGTCTGACCCTGCGGATCGAGAACCGTCTTTTTCATCGTTACGAAGATTTGCGCTGTCATGGCTGGAAACCTTAGTCTACCAATCGCCCACGTTAGTGCCGGAAATGGCGCATCCCGGTAAAAACCATCGCCACCCCCAACCTGTCGGCCGCCGCGATCACCTCGGCATCCCTGACCGACCCGCCCGGCTGGATGAATGCCGTCGCGCCGTTGCTTGCCGCCATCTCCAGACCGTCCGGAAACGGGAAGAAAGCATCGGAGGCTACCACACAGCCTTCCAGTGGTAGCACCGCCTTCATCGCACCCACCTTCACCGAGTCCACTCTCGACATCTGTCCCGCGCCTGCCGCGATCAACTGCCCCGCCCTGGCATACACGATCGCGTTCGACTTCACGTGCTTCGAGACCTTCCAGCCGAACTCCATCGCCGCCCATTCCTCTTGACTCGGCTGCCGTTGGGTCGCCACATTGCACTCCGTCCTGGTCACCATGCCGCGGTCAGCCGACTGCACCAGGTACCCGCCCGTGATTGACTTCACCACCGGCTCGTCCAGCGAGCCCGGCTGAACCACCACCAGCCGCAGGTTCTTTTTCGCCGCCAATACCGACAGTGCCTTCTGCGAGAAGGCCGGCGCGGCAATCGCCTCGACAAATAGCTTCGACACCTCCAGCGCCGTCTCTTCGTCCAACTCGCGGTTGAACGCCAATACGCTGCCAAAAGCCGAGATCGGATCGGCTTCGTACGCCTTGCGGTACGCCTCGGTCAACGTCTCCTTCTGGGCGCACCCGCAGGGATTGGTGTGCTTGATGATCGCCGCCGCCGGGCCCTCGAATTCGCAGGCCAGTTGCCATGCGGCGTCCAGGTCCACCAGGTTGTTGTAGCTCAGTTCCTTACCCTGCAGTTGCCTGCCGTTGGCCACGCCGGCCTCGCCCTGGCCATACAAAGACGCCTGCTGATGCGGATTTTCGCCGTAGCGGAGAGACTGCTTCCGCAGCGCGATGATGTGCAACGCCGCCGGCATCGAACTCTCCCCGTCTTTGAACTTGCCGTCCTCGACCTCGATCCGCGCCAGCCGCGCCGTGATCGCTGAATCATAGCGCGCCGTCAACTGAAAGGCCTTGCGCGCCAGGTTCCACTTCGTCTTCAGCCCGAGCCCGCCGCCGCCCGAACGCATCTCGGCCAAAATTGCGTCGTAGTCGGCCGGATTGGTCACCACGGCCACGTCCTGATAGTTCTTCGCCGCCGCCCGGATCATCGTCGGGCCGCCGATGTCAATATTCTCGACCAGTTCCTCGATGGTCGCGCCTGGCTTGGCTGCCGCGGCCGCAAAATCGTAGAGGTTCACCACCACCATGTCGATCACCGGAATATTGTGGTGGTCGAGCGCCTCCATGTGCTCGGGCACATCACGCCGGGCCAAAACGCCTGCGGCCACTCTCGGATGGATCGTCTTCACCCG
This sequence comes from uncultured Candidatus Solibacter sp., assembly GCA_964604945.1. Taxonomy (GTDB): domain Bacteria; phylum Acidobacteriota; class Terriglobia; order Bryobacterales; family Bryobacteraceae; genus PNKE01. The sequence goes on along the minus strand of CAZSBK010000008.1, from coordinate 63,609 downwards.
CCCGTCCAGCATCTCCGGGAACCCGGTCAATTCACTGACGTCCTGAACTTCCAGACCGGCGCCCCGCAGCATCTTCGCCGTGCCGCCGGTTGACACCAGTTTCACGCCCATATGCGCAAGACCCTGCGCAAACGTCAATAGACCGCCCTTGTCGGTGACTGAGAGGAGTGCTCGTGTGACTGCTGGCATGACCTTTCATTCTGACATGCGCGCCCCTGATCTGACATCCCGCCCCTGAGCTACCATCGAAGAATGGCGCATAAAATCACTCTGATCCCCGGCGACGGTATCGGTCCGGAGGTGGCCGAAGCCACTGTCGAGGTTCTGGCGGCGCTTCAAGTCCCCATCGAATGGGACCGCAGGGAACTGACCAGCGCGATCATCGAGGAAACCGGATCGAGCCTGCCGGGCTACATCATCGAGTCTCTTGAACGCACCGGAGTCGGATTAAAAGGACCTGTTACCACGCCGATCGGCGGCGGTTTCAAGAGTGTCAACGTCTCGCTCCGCAAACAGCTTGATCTGTTTGCCAACGTGCGGCCCGTCTTCACCCTGCCCGGCCTGAAGACCCGTTTCGAGGATGTCCACATTGACATGGTCATCTTCCGCGAAAACACCGAGGATCTCTATTCGGGCCTCGAGCACGAAGTCGTCAAGGATGTCGTCGAGAGCCTGAAGATCATCACCCGCTACGCGTCCATTCGCATCGCGCGCTACGCCTTCGAATACGCCCGCGCCAACCATCGCAAGAAGATCACCGCCGTCCATAAAGCCAACATTATGAAGTTGAGCGACGGCCTGTTCATCCGCTGCTGCCGCGAGGTCGCCGCAGACTATCCTGAGATCGCCTACAACGAGTTGATCGTGGACAACGCCTCCATGCAGTTGGTCATGCGTCCGGAAACATTCGACGTGCTGTTGCTGCCCAATCTGTATGGAGACATCGTGTCGGACCTCGCCGCCGGCCTGGTTGGTGGGCTAGGCGTCGTTCCCGGCGCCAACATGGGCGAAAAGTGCGCGGTGTTTGAGGCCGTCCATGGGTCGGCGCCCGACATCGCGGGCGGCGGGCTGGCTAATCCGACGGCGTTGATGTCGTCGGCCATCCTCATGCTTCGCCATCTGGGTGAAACCGCTGCCGCAAACCGGTTCCAGCACGCACTGTCGGAAACCTTCCGCCAAGCGCGTTCGCTCACGCGCGATGTCGGCGGCACAGCGCATACCACCGAATTCACCCAGGCCGTCATCGGCAATCTTTAGGTAGATGATGAGAACCCTGTTGACCCTGCTCGCCTGCGCCGCCCCGATCCTCGCCCAGGAAGAGGCGCCGAAGCTAAACCCCGTGAACTGGGCACTCTCGGCGCCAGCCGCCGCCCGGCCCGGAGAACGGATCCAGCCGAGGCTCACCGCCACGATTGAGGAAGGCTGGCACCTCTATTCGCTGAAACCGCTCGAAGGCGGGCCTATCGCGACCAAGATCGCCGTACCCGCGCCGCAGCAGTTCAAACTCGTCGGCCAGGTCGACGCTCCCGTCCCATTGACGGCCCACGAAGAGTCTTTCGGTATGTCGGTTGAGTTCTACCTCGGAGAAGTCGAGTTCACACTCCCCCTCGAAGTGAACCGCGACGCCAAACCGGGGCCTCACAAACTCACCGTCACCGCCCGCTATCAGGCGTGCGACAACAAACAGTGCCTGCCGCCGAAGACTGTCACTGTCGAATCCTCCGTCACCGTCAAATAGCCGCCGCGCATCCCGGATAAGATGCGGCGGGGATGGCAACCAACGCCCATCCCCGCCGAGCCGCCTTTGGCCGGCCCGAGTCACCCAGCCCGCCGGCGGCAAGTCGTAGAGACAAATTCGAATGCGTCTACAACCGTTGAGATGGATGTCGTCGGCGCCGCGTTTCACCAGGAATGAGTGACAGCGTCAAGGTCTGAACCTCGGCCTCTTTTACTACCCGCCATTCCCCCGGACCTAGCCCACTCAGCCTCACTCCGCCAATCGACACCCGGATCAGTCTCAATGTCGGAAACCCAACTGCCGCGGTCATCCGCCTGACTTGTCTGTTCTTGCCCTCCGTCAGAGTCACTTCGATCCAGGCCGTGGGAATCGACGCACGGTACCGCACCGGCGGATCCCGCGGGGGAACAGCCGGCTCGTCCAACAGCACCCTCGCCCTCGCCGGACGCGTCTTGTAACCCTGGATCGTGATTCCCTGCCTCAACGGTTCCAGATCCGCCTCCCCTGGCGTGCCTTCTACTTGCACCCAGTAGGTCTTCTCATGGTCGAACTTCGGGTCGGTCAGCCGGTGCTGCAGATCGCCGTCGCTGGTCAGGATCAGTAGCCCTTCGCTGTCCGCGTCCAACCGTCCGGCCGCGTACACGCCTTCCAGCGTCACGTAATCGCCCAGCGTCTTCCTGCCTGTACCGTCCGGATCCGTGAACTGCGTCAACACTCCGTAGGGCTTGTTGAAGGCAATTGTCACAGTTTGCACCCCTCCAGCTTAGCCTTGCCCATTCGCCTGGCCGGTGTAGTAGATTTGTAGATTCGATTTCGCTCGAACGAGCCTGTAGCCGGACGCTACAAACGGGGAGGCCCCAAAGCCTCCCCGGCTTTTTGTCCGGTCACTTCAGATCGAACACCAGTACTTCGCCGCGCTCGACCCCCTCGATCCGCAATTCCGCCTCACCTTCCACCGCCGCCCCGTCGCCGTCGGCAAGACGCTCCCCATTCAGCGTGACCACCCCGCCCGCCACCTGCACCCATGCGCCGCGGCCGGGCTCTGCCTGGTACTTCACCCGTGCGCCGGCATCCAGCCGCCCAGCCAGAACCGTCGCATCCTGGTTGATGACCGCCGATCCGTCGCGCCCGTCCCTCGACGCCACCAGCCGCAGTTGATTCTCCAACTCGCCCTCGCCGAACCGGATTTGCTCGTAGCCTGGTTGCAGTCCCATCCGTTCGGGCTCAATCCAGATTTGCAGCAGGCGCATGTCGTCGGTCTCCGAACCGTTCGCCTCGCTGTGGAATACGCCGGTGCCGGCCGTCATGCGCTGAATCTCACCCGCGCGCGTTTCACCCTTGGCGCCAGTGGAATCCTCGTGCACGACGCTCCCGTTGAGCACCCAGGTGAGGATCTCCATATTCTCGTGCGGGTGCATGCCGAACTTGCCGCCGCCGCCGATGAAATCGTCGTTGATCACCCGCAGAGTGCGAAATCCCATCTGCTCCGGATCGTAATACCTGTTGAACGAAAACGTGTGCCGGCTGTCCAGCCAACTCCACTTCGACCTGCCCCGGTCCTCAGCCCTTCTGACCTTAATCATGTTGGTCACCTCCATTCGCCTTCAACTACATGATGCATCAATCAACCGCATCACGTTAATTGATGTATTTAGCCTAATAGAAGTTTCAACGCGTCGAGCACAGTTCGTTTGGTCGCTTCGTCCAGGGGCGCTAACTGTCGCCTATGGCTCTCCCGTACGGGCTCGTCCAATTCCGCCAGCAGCAAAAGTCCCGCCGTAGTGATTGACGCCAGCACTACCCGGCGGTCCTCGCCGTCGCGCGACCGTTCAATCCAGCCCTTGGCCTCGATCCGGTCCAGCAGCCGCGTCATGTCCGGATCGCGGCTGATCATCCGGCTGGCGATGTCGGTGCAACTCAGCCGGCCTTTCGCCCCGCGCAGAATCCTCAGCACATTGAACTGTTGGGCCGAAAGGCCGTGCCCTTTGAGCACGGCCTGAGTGTCCTGCATCGTCCGGTCAGCCACGCGCTGCAGCGTGACGTAAAGCTCCTGATCCGGTTCCATCACCGCCCCACATCAATGATGGCCGTGTTCGCCATGCCGATGAAGGCGTCCCGGGCGTCAAAGGTACTGACGTCATGCTGCACCATGAACACGCCCACCATTTCGCGCTTCGGGTCCACCCAGCCGAACGTGCCGAACGCACCACCGTGGTTGAAACACCCTTCGGCCATCCCGCTCAACGTGCCCATCGGTTCGCTGACCACCTCCCAGGTCAGACCGAATCCGGTCCCCTTCAGCCATCCCGCCCGGATCTGGCCCGTGTGCACCTTCGACATGATTTCGACCGACACCGGCGACAGGATCCTCGACTGGCCCAGTTTCCCGCCGTTCAGCATCATCTGATAGAACTTGGCAAGGTCCGGCGCCGTCGTGTACAGGGCGTATTCGGGCCCCGAATACTTCGCCCCTTCGCGGTAGTTCATCGGATCACCGGCCAGCAACTCAGCACCCGCCTTGAAGAGCTTCCCATTCTTCACGTCGTAGACCGGCGCCAGCCGCGACCGCTTCTCCTTCGGCAGGAAGATGTGGCTGTCCACCATGCCCAACGGCTTGAAGATACGCTCGTCCAGGAACTTCTCAAACGGCATCCCCGACGCTACTTCCACCAGCCGCCCCAGCGTCGCGATGCCTGTGTTTGAATACTGCCACTTCGTCCCCGGCTCAAAACTGAGAGGCGCCTGGGCGTAAATCGCAACAGCCTCGGCCAGTGAGCGGTCCATTCTCATGAGCAACTCGGCGATACCCGGCCCCGGACCGCCGGCCATGCCCGACGTATGCGTCATCAAGTCCCGTATCGTGATGGGCCGTGACGGCTTCTTCAGAGTCACCCTGTCGCCGTCTTTCGACTCGATCATCAACTGCCCGCGAAACTCCGGCAGGTGCTTTTCCACCGGATCGGCCAGCCGCAGTCTGCCCTCTTCCACCATCATCATCACGGCCACGCCGGTCACCGGCTTGGTCATTGACATGATCTGGAAGATCGAATCGGTCCGCATCGGCTTCTTGGCTTCGATGTCCTGCCAGCCGGCCGCTTCCAAGTGAACCAGTTCGCCGCGCCGCATCACCAGCGTCACTGTCCCGGCGACGTACTTGTCGTCGGCGAACTGCTGCATCCGCGGCTTGATCCGCTCCAGCCGTGCCTTGTCCATCCCCGCCTTGGCGAAGTCGACTTCGGCCGCCGGAGCTGCCGCCGTCAACAGGCCCAATATCGCAATGCTGATCCAACTCTTCCTCATCTCACCTTCTCCGTATGTCAAAAATCTCCAGTGATGGGCATTATAATCGCTCCGCACCTGGCCGTGCCCAGACGCCTGCCGGGATGCTTCGGACCTTGGGGTCCGCGCCAATTCCACGCAGGCGCGGCAGCCGTTTAAGGCCCACACGGCTCCCGGCCTGGTCTGCCCGGCACTTGCCGGCATGGAACCTCCAGCCGATACGGATGTTCTTTTCTGGCCCACCCCAGCCCCGCTATCGTTCCTTGACCTCGGCTGAACACCTTAGAAATAGGCCCAGGACTATGGTTTGCCCGGCTAGAGCATAAGGCATCACTTGAATAGGAAACCTTCTGTGTTAGTCCTACCATGAGGCTGAAGGACTATTCTCTTCATGCTTTGCCGGCACTGCGGAAAGAAAATATCGCTGCTGAGGCGCCTCAACGACGCCGAATTCTGCAGCGACCGTCACCGTGCCGATTTCCTCCAGTTGGAGAGGGAAGCCGCACTGGTCAGATTAACCGAGAGTGGCGCGCGAATCATTCCGCCCGAGCCAGTCCCCGCTCGCAAGGGCTCCAAGAAACAGGCCAAGTCCAAGGATGAAATACCCGCGCCGCTGGCCGGCCTCCTGCGCGAACCCGAACGCAAGCCCAAAGCCAAACGAAGGGTCTTCGGCCATGTCCGGATGATGGGCTGGACTCTCATTCAGGAACTGCCCCAGGCTGCGCTCGCCACCCAGGCGCGGAGAATGGATTTCGCCGGCGGAGTGCCACTGGAAGCTCATCCGGCCCGCCCTGCAACGCTGATTCAGATTACGCCGGCCCAACCGGCTCAACAACCCGTGGAGCAAACCGGATCCGGACTGCCTCCGTTCGCCGAGTTGGCGGAACTCAGTTTCGCCGCGCCGGCACGCGGTTTCACGGGTTGGCGCGTTGGTTTGGCGGTCTGGACTCCGAGCGAGCCGGGGACGCTGTCGCTGCCTTGCCTGACCGCGCCGGGTCCAGAGGTTGCACCCTGCTGGCCTGATCTGGCGACGGCCGTTGCATTGGCCGTGCCAGCTCCGGTGAGGATCGCCGCGGCGATGCCGGGCATCTTTGTCGAACCGGGTCTGGAAGCCCACAGTCCATCTGTCGAGACGCGGTTGGCGATGCCAGCGGCCGGCGGAAGAGCGCTCAATACCGAGCGCGGCGAATCGAGTTCGGACGCCCCGCTGAGCGGCATCGACGTGCTGGCTGGCATTGAGTTGGCCGGATTATTGCCGATCGCCTTGATCTCGCGCCCACTACCACGTCCAGAGCCGCTGTCGCGCGTCGGAGCAGTTGGAGCACGGCGCCGGCTGGTCGGACCCAGGGTCCGTCGTGCGATCAATCCTGCGCTTGGCTTTTCACTGGCGCCGCAGGCCGTCCTCGCTACCGGACGGCCGGTGAACGCCGGCCCGGCGAAGACACGCCAAGCCGTCGCCGGGACGCTGCAAGTCGGAACGGCCGAACCGCGGTTACCCGGTTGGAGGCGCGATTTCGAAGCGGCGCCCGCGCCCTTGGCGATCCCATCCGCCGGCCTGTGCGCCCTAGGGCCGCTTCGCACTGCGTCCTGGGGGGCCGCGATCGCTTCCCCTGCCGCTGAAGCTGCTTGGGCTGAGCCTGAACCGCTGCGGCCCCGCCCGATCCTGGCAATTGAAGGCGAGTTGATGGCTCCGGCCGCTATTGCCATCTCCGTCAACGTGCTCGACCAACCAGCCATTGCCGATCCGGTCATCGCCGTCACTCTGGTGACTGCCGTGACAGTTGACGGGAGCGAGCCCGCCGAGGCCGTGGCCGGCGGCGAGGCGGTCGAAGCGGTGGCAGCTTCGTCCGAGGTCGAGTCCGCCGCGGCAGGCGGCGCAAATTCAGCCTTGCCAGGCGGACCGCCGATGCTCGACCGGCAGTTCCCGCTGTTCGCCAGCCGCGGCTTGAAGTCGCAAGATGCTCGATCGATCGAGCCGGCGGAGATGACCAGTCTGTGGATTGGCCAATTGTCCAGACCGCCGTCGATCCGCCCTCTGCGCCTGATCCCGGATCATGCCGACGGTTCGGGTTCGCGAGTGACCGAAATCGCGCCGCCCGAGCCGAGTAAGCCCTGGCTCTCCATCCATCTGCCCTCCTTGCCGGTAGCCTCCTGGCGAGCGGCGCCGGCCGACCTGAAGTGGATCACCCTGGCCCTGCCGGCGATTCTGCTGCTGGCGCTCTACAGCTTTTTGCCCTCCCGGACGAAGAACAGTGTGGAGGCTGCGTCATCTGGGAGTGGTCAGCCAACAGCGCTCTCCCAGAGGTTTGAGACGATCCGGACGGCGATCATGGAACGTGCGGCAGTGAAGATGGCGGACGATTTCAGAGCGGGCCTGGGAGCCTGGCAGGGAACCTCCGGCTGGGCTCAGAGCTGGACCTACACGGATGCCAGCTTCGTGTCCCCGGGACAACTGGCACTGTACAAGCCCTCGCTCGGAATGAAGGATTATGTCTTTGCTTTCCTCGGTCAGATCGACCGGCGCAGTCTGAACTGGGTCGTTCGGGCGCGCGACGAGAACAACTACTTGGCGATGCGGATTGTGATGACGCGGAGCGGCCCTATGCCGGCAGCCTCGCTCATCCGCTATACGGTACTGGATGGCAAGATGGACCGCCAGACCACTCTTCCCCTGCCTGTGGCCTTCAGAGATGGGACCATGCAGCAGGTCGAAGTCACGGTGGCCGGCGATACCATCACGACGCGTGTCATGGGCCAGGTCGTCGACAGCTTCTCTGACGACCGGCTGGCCGCTGGCGGCGTCGGCTTCTACAGCCCGAAGGGCGACCGTTCGCTACTGCGTTGGATTTCGATCACGCATCAGTACGACTACATCGGCCGGCTTTGCGCGCTTCTGGCGCCATATCACGTGAGCCAAGAGGCGAGGAGGATGGAATGAGTCAAATGCGCCGTAAGGCAGGAGAGGGAGCCGTGGACAGGGGATACGAAAGAGAAGACGTGAAGGCCGGCTCGGCGCTGGCCAGGGCGGTGTCGCTTCATCTGGAAGGCAAAGGCCGGGAAGCGCTGCGTGAACTTGAACGGGCCGTGGAATCGGGCGAGTCGCCCAAGGAGATTCACGCCGCCCGCGGCCATATCCAATTCGAACTGGAGTTGTACGACGAGGCGGCCAAGAGCTACGAATCGCTGCTTGAACTCGAACCGTCGTCCAACTCAGCCTACTTCAATCTCGCCGTGTGCCAGGAGAAGCTAGGGCGGTGGGCCGAGGCTGCAGCCAACTTCCAGCGCGTGGTGGCTGCTGACGGGGCGCGACTGGACGCCCGGCTGGGTCTGGGCATCTGCCTGCTCCACCTGAAACACGCCGAAAAGGCGCTGGAGTGTTTCGAGATCTGCCTGGAGAAGGGTGGCGAGCAGGAAACGCCGATCTTCGGCAAGGCGGTGGCGCTTGAGTTGCTGGGACGTCAGGACGAAGCCGCTGCGCTCTATGAGAAGATCCTCGAGACAAATCCCCAGGCCGAGGAGCCGATGTCGAACCTGGTTCACATCGGCATGCGGCGCAGCGACGTGGCCTCCGTGGAGAAATGGTCCGAGCTGCTGCTGGCGCTGAGGCCGTTTTCTCAGGCTGCGCTCGAAGGTCTAGCCTGGTGCGCTTTCACCGGCGAGAACTACGATGCAGCATCGAAATACTGTGCCAAGCTGGTCGAGCAGACCCCCGAAAACTTCGAACGCTGGTACAACCTCGGCGTGGCTAACCAGAAGATGAATCGGCCTGAACAGGCTGAGAAGGCGTACCTGGAAGCGTCGAAGCTGAAATCAGACCATGCACAGACTTGGGCCAATCTTGGCGTTGTCCGCCAGGCGCTCAGCAACGAGCGCGGCGCCCGCGAGGCGTATGAGGCCAGCCTGAAACTCGGCCCCGAACAGCCGGAAGTCCTTTTCAACCTCGCTGGCCTGGTCGAGGAACAGGGCCAGACCGAACAGGCCGAGGAGCTCTACTCGCGCCTGTTGCAGAGCAATCCCGACTGGGAGGACGCCTGGTTCCGTTTGGGTTACCTGCAGTTGACCCGGGCTGACGCCGGCGGCGCGATCCAGTGCTTCACCAAATGCCTGGCCAAACGCGTCGACTGGGCCGAAGCGCACATCAACATCGCCCTCGCCTACAAGCAGGCAGGCGACCAAACCAAGGCCATCGAGCACTTCGAGGCCGGACAGTCGCTTCAGCCCGAAAGCGTCGAGGCATTGCGCGGACTCGCCGCCCTGGCCATCGAACGCCAGGACTTCGTTAAGGCGCTGACCCTGCAAGGCAAGCTGATCGACCTTGGAGAGCGTTCGCCCGAGCTGTTCTACAACACTGGCCTGCTGCTGCAAAAGCAGGGCCAGGTCGATGACGCCGTCTCGCTTTACCGCGAGGCTCTCGGCCTCAGGCCGAACTTCCCCGAGGCTCTGCTCAACCTCGGCCACGCCCTCAAATCCCAGGGCCGCGCCGAGGAGGCCAGGACCTGCTGGAAGCAGGCGCTGGAGATGAAGCCGGAACTGGCCCAGGGCTATTTCGGCGACTGACGGCGCCCGCGCCGTTACGGCCTTCAATCTGGGCTCCAAGGGTAGCAATGACGACTTTGCTACCCTTTTTCTTTCATGCCGACCGTCACTCTCATCCGCCACGGCCAGGCGGGCACCCGCGATAATTACGACTTCCTATCGGACACCGGCGTCGAACAGGCCCGCTTGTTAGGCGGCTGGCTCGCCGCCCGTAACGAAGACTTCGATACCATCCTGAGCGGCTCGCTTCAGCGCCAGATCCAAACCGCTCGAGCCGCGTTTGGCGGCACTGAACGCCTCTCGATCGACCCGGCCTGGAACGAATTCGATCTCGACGGCGTCTTCGCCGCCATTGTGCCCCTTCTATCGACCGCCGACCCCGGCTTCGCCGCCCGCTGGGCAGCCATCGAAGCCGACGTCGCCAGCGGTTCCGCCGAGATCCATCGCACGTGGACGCCGGCCGACGCCGAGGTGATGGGCGCCTGGTTCAACTCCCGCTTCGGGGAAATCGAAGGGGTCGAGTCCTGGCCCGCCTTCCATCTCCGTATCCGGCGCGCACTGGGCGCATTACGCCAAGCCGTCGACCACGCCCGCATCGCCGTTTTCACCTCCGCCCTGCCCACGGCCTTCTGCATCGCCGAGGCGCTTGGGCTCGAACCGATGGCGATTCTGAGCCTCGCTGGAACCTCCTACAACACCGGTGTCACAACCATCGGCCTCTCTGGCCAGTTCACCGGATTGATCTCGTTCAACGTGACCAGCCACCTCCCCACTCGCCTATTGACCCTTCGTTAGAACCGTGCGCAAAAGATCGTACCGTAGACCGCTTCTCAATATCGCCTTAGTACCGCTCACCAGCCTCGGTACAGCACAACCTGCCACGCTGCGATGAAAGGAGTCTAATCGTCCCATAAAGTGCTCCCTTCGCCTCAAACAAGCCGGACTTCCGCATGCAGATTTGCCCCTCCCAGAACGCCGGGTCAATGTGGGCTAGTGTAGACCCCTGATTTACGTTTTTCACTCCTTAGAGCTAAATGGAAGCTGGACTCATGCCGAAGGTAGTATAGGGTCCCGCTGCTGCGCGAATCCGGAGGTTCGTGGCTCGACGGCGCCCAGAGCGGCATGATACGCACATGAACTGCCAGTATTGCGGCAAGAAGATCGGAATCCTGGAAAACTGGCGGTACGGCCGCTTCTGCTCGAAGGAGCACCAGGATGAGTTCCGCGAGGAAGCCGGCCGCCTGGCCGCCTCGGTTCTCGGGTCCCAAATAGGCGCCCCCTCCATGGCCCGTACCCAGGGCGGGGATAATCCGAGCTTGTTCGCCAAGCCTGCCCAGACCGCCGCTGGTGACCCGCTGGAACCGCCCGCCCCCCCCAGAATGGAGGCTGTCGCGCAGGATCTGCCTACCGCGGTCCGGTGCAAACCGCCCGAACCTCCTCCTCCGCCGCCACCGGCCGGGGAACGCGATCAGCGGTGCCTCAAGATCCTGGCCTCGATTGACCGCGTGCCGCCTGCGCTCGAGAAGGACTCGCGCCGCAGGCTGGCTTTTGACGACAAGCCCTTCCCGTTCGGGACCTTGATGGCGAAGGGGTCCCGCAACGTTCTGGTACCGCCGTCCGGTGCCGTGCAGAGACGGCCCAAGTTGGCCCTGGTCGACTCGCTGCTTCCGCTCCGCTACGACGAGAAGGGCGGGCCGCTGCCGGAGTTTGAGCCGGCATGGCAAAGCGAAGCCGCCTGGGACGCGGAAACCACCGCGCCCGTCGCCATGGAATTCGGCGAGCACATTGACGATTACGCTATCGAGCAGCCTTGGCAGGAGTGGGACTGGGATGCGCTCCTCGAAGAGGCGAAATACTTCCAGGCCCAGGCTGAGCAGCGCGAGCGGCAACGCGGCGAACTACGGTCGCAAAAGGCGCAGGAAAGAGCCGGCGAAGGGCCGGCGGGTCAGCCGGCAAGCCGGCCGCGCTACCAGCCCATGCCCGGCCATTCATCTCTGGGGCGAACACAAGCGCCCGCCGCGCTGCCGCCATCAGGCCTCGCGCCGGCTGGATTGACCGGCCAGGGAAGCCAGAAGCCACGTCCTCCCGCCCAGCCGGCCCCGGCACCGCATGCCAGTGGACCGGGCGGTATGTTTTTGCCGGCGATGCCTGCCTATCCGGGCACTTCGGCGTTGCGACCAGTCCCGTCAGGCTCCAGCGCGGCGGCAGGGACGGCAGGAAGGGCGTTCCCCTCGGGCCTGATGCCGGTCGGGCGAATCGGATCCGCACACGGTGATCACAGCCATGTGGAATGGGTGGAGTTGTCGCCGCCTCTATTCCTGGCGCTATGCAAGATCGAAGATCCCCCGGTACTCCGAGCGAACACGCAGCCAGTAAAGCCACCTTGTAGAACTGTACATACCTTCGCCGAACCCATCTCGCCAGCGGGTGGCCGGACCCTCGCGGTAGCCCCGGCTCGAATGACGCCAGGCCTGCAACTGCTCTTTCCCATCGAACCCGCGCCCCCGGCCTCGCCCGAGCCGCTTCGGCTAACCGCCCCCGCCGAGCCTCAGCCTGCCGCCGCGAAGCTCTCAATTCCGCTTAGGCCCGCTGGCAAGCCGAGGCTGGCTCTGCCTCGTCCTACTGCAAAGCAACGCATTGTGTTGGATTTGAGGCCGCTGCCGCCTCTCGAACCACCTCACTTCGTTTCCAGGATTGCGGGGTAGACGGATGCGCCAGGCAAAAGTAGTCGCGTTGGCCATGCCCCGGCAACCCGAGGAATCCCCGGCGGCTCTGCCCCAGACCGTGGAGGAGTTGAAGCGCGCCTTGGCCGATTCGCCTCGGAACGACAAGATGCGTTTGCGCCTCGCGCACTACTACCAGTTGGCCGGAATGTGGGCCGAAGCGGCCAGTGAACTGTCGTTGTGTCTTCCGGCTTGTCCCGGCGACGCCGATCTGCTGTTCGACTTGGCGGCCTGTCATCTGCGGCAGCACTGCCTGGATCACGCCACCGTGTTTGTGCAGCAGGCTCTGGCGGTCCAACCCGGGCACCGTTTCGCGCTGCTGATCGAATCGCTGATCGGAAAGGCCGAAGCGGTAGTCACGTCGGGCTTCGAAATCCGCGTGGATGGCTCGGCGATTGCTTCCCCGCTAGCGTTGGAGCCGGCTCAAACAGCCGAACTGCTGGCCGAAGCGCGGCATCTGAACGAATCGGGCCATGGCGGCGAGGCGGCGGAGTTGCTCCGGCGTGTCCTCTCACTTGCTCCGGGCCATCCGGCCACGTTGGCGGAGTTGGGCCTGGCGCATGCCGCCGAGGGACGCTGGCGCGAAGCCTACCGTTGGTTCGACGAGGCTCGAAGGCGGGCGCCGTGGGACTGGGAAGCCCGCTACCAGATGGCCGTGGCGGCGCTGCAATTGGAAGAGACGGGCAAAGCTGCCGCCCTGGCTCGCGAGGCCCTGGCCGTGGACCCGTTGGCGGCTCCGCCCCTGCGGCTCCTGGCTGGCCTATCCATCGAAAGGGGCAACTACGATGAGGCGCGTTTCTGGCTCGAACGCCTCTTAGCACTGGACGGAGCCGACTTGCAGGCGCACTACCGCCTGGCATGGCTCAATCTCAGGTCGGCGAAACTCGCCGAGGCAGCCGACGGATTCCGCTCCGCATCCGAGGATGAATCCCTCCGCGCGGATGCACTCTATCATCTCGGTCTCGTTCAAATCGGCCTGGGCGACAACGGCGACGCCATCGCCACATTGTCCCGCGCCTGGCGGACGGATGGCTCCGACGACGCTGCCCTGGCCCTGGCTGAGGCGCATCTTGGTTCGGGCGACACCACTGGCGCCGAAGCAGCCCTGAAAGACATCGTCTCACCCGGTGCGGAGGCCGCGGCGGCCTATCACAAACTCGCGGTGGCTCGCCTGGAAGCCGGCGAAGACGAAGGCGCCCGGCGGGCCTTCGCCACGGCCGTCGAACTTGATAGCCGGTCAGCCCAGGGCTATTTCGCGCTACAATCCCTTTCTTGAAGTCCCATTCTGAAAAGGACGGCGCATCGCAGTCCGGCCGGCCGGCCAAAGCCAGATGGCGGAAATCGGCCCCGTCAAGACTCAAGCAATCATCAGGCGGAAAGACCCGCGCCGGCGGTCCCGCCCGATCTGGCAAACCGATTGAAACCGGTGCGCCACAGGGTTCCGCGCGCGGGCCTGGAGGCACGAAAGCCCCGCCGAAGACAGTGTTGAAGACTCTCGACCGGGCAATTTCAAAGGCGGGCGCCGGCTCGCGGACCGAAGCCCAGCGGTGGATCGCGCAGGGACGAGTGAAGGTCAACGGCAAAGCCGTGAAGGACGCCGGACAGTGGGTCGATCTCAAGAAGGACAGCATCGTGCTCGACGGCAAGCCACTGGAGGCCAAAGAGAAAGTCTACCTGCTGCTCTACAAGCCCAAAGGCTACCTGACCACACGGACCGATCCTGACGGGCGTCCGACGATCTACGATCTGCTCACGGGCATGAAGCAGTGGATCTTTCCCGTGGGCCGCCTCGATCAGGACACCAGCGGGTTACTTATCCTCACCAACGACTCCGAACTCGCCGAGCATCTCACCAACCCCGACTATCACGTCCCAAAGACCTACATGGTAAAGGCGGCACATCTGCTCACGGACGAGCAACTCGATGCCATGCGCCAGGGCGTCGAGCTCAAAGACGGCGTGACGAGGCCGGCCGAGGTGAAACGCCTGCGCGACTCCGGCCAGCGGACGTTTTTCGAAATCACCATCACCGAGGGGCGCAACCGGCAGGTGCGGCGGATGGTCGAGCAAGCCGGCAGCAAAGTGCTGAAGCTGGTGCGGGTATCGATCGGGCCGCTGCGGATTGGCGGGCTCCAAATCGGTCATGTCCGGCCACTTGAAACGGGCGAGGTGCGGGCATTGCGGCGCGCTGGCCGTGGACCAGACCATCCAACTGGTCCATCAACCGGGAAGTGAACGGTTCAACTCCCGATGCGCCGCTCCGGTGGCGCCCAGGACCGAGAGTGCCAGCATCAGTACTTCACTGTCGCCAAGATTGTGCTCGAAGATTCCGGTGACCAGGACGCCGATCACTATCGCAATGCCGAGGTTCAGCGCCCAGAGCGACGGGTGAGGCGATATGGGCCCGGCAGGACGCGCACTCTCACGGTCACCGCTCTCCACTGACGACTGACTGGCTTGGGCCCTCGCGGAGGAGATCAACCGGCGGGAAGCCCGCAGCCAGATCCAGGCCGGCCAGACCAGAAACACCACCATGAAGACGGCCGCCGGGATGCCGCGTTCGGCGGCGTACTGCAAGTAGATGTTGTGCAGGTGGCCGTAAAACCCCTCAGGCAAGGGCCGGGGAATCCGAGCCGGGGCATAGGAGTTAAACTGGCGGCCAACCTGCTCAAGGCCGACGCCAAGCACCGGGTGAGTCTCGATCATCACCAGTCCCGTGGACCAACAGGCAATCCGGTGCTGGTTCGAATCCAATTGGCCGTGGTCCCTGACCATCGAGGTGACGCGGTTGCGCAGACTCTCCGGCCCGGCGGCGGTGATGGCGATCAGCGCGACCGGCAAGACCAGAACCGACCATGGCTTCCACCGCGCCAACAGGAACAGGACGGCGGCGGCAGTGGCGATCCAGATTCCACGGGTAAATCCCAGCACCAAGGCAGTGCCCGTGACCGCGAGTGCGAACATCGCGAGCCATCGCAGCCGGCGTCCGAGTCCGCCCCAGAGCAGAAGGCAAAGCGAGACGAGGAAGACAAACATCATCTGGCTCGAGAATGTCATCCAGTGGCTCATGAAACCGGTGATCCGGTCGGCGACATAACTGCGGTAGAAGTCTTCGCCCGCCCGGACCGCATAGGTCCATTTGGCTGCGAATTGCCAGCAGGAACGGATCGCCGCCACCGTACCGGCCGCCAGCCAAGCCAGGGCCAGCGCCTTGAAGTCGGCCACGCCGCGCAACGTCAGATAGACCAGCGGCAACAGCGTCAACACGTAGAGCTTACGGATCTGCGGCAACCCGCCGCCTTGCGCGCCTCCGGACAGCCAGCCGAGCAGCGTCCACACGACGAACAGCCCCAGCGGGATCATCCATCCCGGCAGTTCCAGGCGCGGCCGCACAACCAGAAAAGCCACGATGGCCACGCCGAGCAGAATTTGCGACACGGCGATGGAGAACAGAGCCGCGGCGGCCGAGCCAAGCACGGCGAGATAGAGGATCTTGGGCCAGAGTCCCTCGGGAAGGTTCATAGGTCGGTTCACGCTATGGAACAGCGTACCCAGTGTGCCACAATGGGGCCGAGCCAAGGCGTCAAAGGGAGGCGATTCAATGATTGAGGTCTACCTGCAGCGTCACGGCATCGCCGAGGAGATCGGCCACGGCGGTAAGGACTCGGCCCGCGCACTCACCACAGAAGGCAAGCACCGGCTGCGCATCATACTTCGCCGCGCGCGCAAATCGGGCGTCCACCCGGAGCTGATTCTGACCAGCCCTTACAAGCGCGCCGTCGAGACCGCCGAACTGGCGGCGCAGGTGCTCAACTGTCCCGATGCCGTGCAGCAGACCCGCGCGCTGGCCCCGGGATCGTCCCCCGAGGCGGTCTGGACCGAGATCCGCGCTCACAAGCATGCCGGACGGATGCTGCTTTCAGGGCATGAGCCACTGCTCAGCCAGACGGCGGCTTACCTGCTCGATGCGCCCGGTCTACGCCTCGATTTCAAGAAGGGCGCGATAGTGCGCATCGACTTCGAAACGGCTGGGGCAGCGCCTCGGGGCGTCCTGAAATGGATGCTCACGCCGTCGACGGCGGCTTGACCCCGAAACGTGTTCGCACGAAACGCTCGGCGTCCTGCCTGGTTTGAAGCTCCCCTTCCAGTTGAGCTTCCTCGACCGCATGCAGGATTTCGCCCATCGCCCGGCCGGGCGCGAAACCCATGGCCAGCAGATTGTCGCCGCCGAGCAGCCGGGGCGGGTGGACGGACTCAGGCGGCGTTTCCTCCATCCGGCGCCGGACCAGTTCGTAGGTCGTCAGAGGGCGATTCGAAGCCAGTGTGTCGATGCGCAACAATTCCAGTTGATCGTCGAATCGCGGTAGCCGGAGCAGCCGTTTGAAGGCGGCCTGGCCCATGCGGTCCACCTCCATGAAACGCATATGGTTGGCAATCAGCGAGACGGCGGAATCGATGACCGAGTTAGGGTAACGCAACCGCGTGAGGATCTCCCGGGCCATCGACGCGCCGAGTTCGGCATGGCCGTCGAAACGGATTCTATCTGTCTGAGTGAAGGTTCGAGGTTTGGCGACGTCATGCAAAAGGACAGCCAAGGCGAGCTCGATGGACGGGTTGGCGAGCTGGTCCAAGGCCAGCAAAGTGTGGGTCCAGACGTCGCCTTCGGGGTGGAACCCGGGCGGCTGTACGACACCCTCCATCGCGCTAACTTCTGGAAGAATAAGGGGGAGCAGCCCGGAAATTCGCAACCAAACGAACCCTTGGCGGGTGGCCTCGCTGGTTATGATTAAGCTAATTTCATCTCTGATTCGTTCAGCCGAGATACTGTCAATACTGTATGCGGTCGTCTGAATAGCCTTCAGCGTGGCCGATTCGATGGTGAATCCGAGGCGTGCGGCGAGGCGGACGGCGCGCAACATCCGGAGTGCGTCCTCGGCGAAACGGGCTTGTGGATCTCCGATGGCGCGGATGATGTGGGCATCGAGATCGGCCCGGCCGCCGACGAAATCGAGGATCTCACCGGTGAGTGGGTCTTCGAGGAGTCCATTGATGGTGAAGTCGCGGCGGAGGACATCTTGGCGAGGATCCTTCTCGAATGAGATGGACCCTGGGTGGCGATGGTCAATATACGAATGATCGGATCGAAAGGTAGCGATCTGGATCTCTTCCCCGCCCTGCTGGACCAGGACGACACCGAAACTGGCGCCGACAAGCCGGGCATCGGGGAAGAGCAAAACGACCTCGTCCGGGGTGGCTGAAGTGGCGATGTCAAGATCAAACACCGGGCGGCCTAGCAACCGGTCGCGGACCGCGCCGCCAGCGAGGTAGACCGAGTGGCCTGCCTGCCGAAGCCGGGCGCAGGCCGCTTGAGCCGGGGCTGGTGCGGGGGTGTACATCCTGATTTGATAGTAGGATATAGCTTGTGGGCCTTGAGCCCCGGCTAATTTATGTCAGACCCAGCACAGCGACAGGTGGCCACCAACAAGGTTGTGGTGGCCACCACGGTCGCGCTTTCCTTCATCTCGTTCTGGCGCGGCGCATCCATCGTTCTCAGCGACCTGGCCTCAACCATGTTTTATGTCGGTGGCATCACCGAACAGGCCATGGGCAAGTCCGCTCCGTGGTTTGTGCTGGCGGTGATGTTCTTTGGTTTCGCAGTGCGATCCATATACATGGAGAGCTGCGGCATGTTCGTGCGCGGCGGCGTTTATGTCGTGGTGCGAGACAGCATCGGACCGACGACGGCGAAACTGTCAGTGTCGGCGCTGGTGGTGGACTACATTCTGACAGGGCCGATCTCAAGTGTCAGCGCGGGCCACTACCTTGGCTATCTGTTCAACGACCTGAGCGAGATGACCCACTCGGGGCTTCGCGTCAACGAGAACTGGTTCGCGGCTTCGTTTGGCATTCTGGTGACGATCTATTTCTGGTGGCAGAACACCAAGGGCATTCACGAGTCGTCGACCAAGGCGCTGCGAATCATGCAGATCACGACAGTGATGGTGGCGGTGCTGCTGATCTGGTGCCCGATCACCCTGCTCTTGAAGGACAACGTCCAACTGCCGCCGGCGCCGACGGTCCAGAACATGAAGCTCGACAGCCACTCACTGGGCTGGCTGGAAGGAACGTTCTGGCCGACGATTTGGCCGGCAATGATGATCATCGCATTCGGCCACTCCCTGCTGGCGATGAGCGGATTTGAAACGCTGGCCCAGATCTACCGCGAGATCGCGTCGCCGAAGATGCGCAATCTGAAGATCACGGCGAACATCGTGTGCGTCTATGCCTTGTTGAGCACGGGCATGGTCTCACTGTTCGCAGTGATGATCATCCCAGATGCCGTGAGGCCACAGTACTACGACAACCTGATCAGCGGCCTGGCCCTGAACCTGGCTGGTCCACAGATGCTGAAACTGGTCTTCCACGCCTTTGTCGTCCTTGTGGGCGGGCTGATCCTCTCGGGCGCAGTGAATACGTCGATCATCGGCGCCAATGGCGTTTTGAACCGCGTGGCCGAGGACGGCGTACTGACCGACTGGTTCCGCAAGCCTCATAAGAAGTTCGGCACGACATTCAGGATCATCAACCTGATCACGCTGCTGCAACTGGGGACCATCCTCTTCAGCCGCGGCGATGTCTACCTGCTGGGCGAAGCCTACGCCTTCGGTGTCGTCTGGAGCTTCTTCATGAAGGGCCTGGGCGTACTGGCGTTGCGTTTCCAGCGAACAGACCAGGAATACAGGACGCCGTTCAACTTCAGGATCGGTAAGACCGAGATTCCGGTTGGGCTTGGAGTGACAGTAGTGGCGCTGTTCCTGGTGGCGATCGCCAATCTGTTCACCAAGAAAGTGGCGACGATCTACGGCATCAGTTTCACGATCCTCCTATTCATCGTGTTCGCCGTGTCGGAGCACCTCAACAAGCGCCGGCAGCACGGGAAGAAGGGGCTGGAGGAGTTCAATCTCGATCACCAGGAGAAGGTGGGCGCTGCCACCCTCCATGCGCGGCCGGGGTCGATTCTGGTGGCCATTCGCGACTTCCATAACATGGACCACCTGAAACGGGTGCTTGAGAAGACGGACCTCCACCGGCACGACATTGTGGTGATGACGGTGCGGCCGATCGTTGCCGGTGATGCCGAATACGAGTTGAAGGATCAACAGATCTTCAGCGACTACGAGAAGGAACTTTTCACCCGCGTCGTCACGTTGGCCGAAAAAGAGGGCAAACCGGTGGAACTGCTGGTTGTCCCGGCGACGGACCCGTTTGTGGCGTTGGTGCATACGGCGCAGAATCTGAAAGCGTCACGGTTGGTCACCGGAATTTCGAGAACGATGGCAAGCGAGGAACTGGCCCGGCGGATCGGTCTGGCGTGGGAACGGCTGCCCGAACCAAAGAGCCCATTCTCACTTGAGATCATCAGTCCGGACAGGGAGCCGACCTATGTCAATCTGGGTCCGCACCCGCCGCGGTTGTGGCCCGAGGACGTCGACCGGCTGCACGACATCTGGCTGAGGCTGGCGGAAGAGGAAAAGATCGGCTCAACACTTCACCATCGTGACGTGCTTGGAGTTGCCTTGCGCCGGCTGGAACAGGAACTGGACACGGAAAGGCGCGAGCAGATCCTGGAAGACATCAGGCAGGAGTCGCGCCGCAGTTAGTCCGCGGCTATTGCACTTCCGGCTCCGAGGCCGGAGGGACAGCTTCGCAGCCGGGTTCCACCGGCGGAACGTCCGGGGCCGGCGCGGGCGGCTTTTCGACGGATTTACGCGGGGAACGGGGGCGTGGCGGAAGCGGCACGCCATCGCGAAACTCTTGTTCGTTGTAACAGGTGCGGCAGCGGACGCGGGCCACGCGCTGGCCCATCATGGCGAGGATGAAGTGGTTGGTGAGACGCTTGCACTTAATGCAGTAGTCGTCGACTTCGTCGCCAAGTCTCATTTCGAAAAGGTTTCCTCCAGGTTTCGGCCGCGCTCTGGCAGCATAACAAAAACCAGGGTGGCGAAGAAGGCCGCCATTTCCCCTATGATCGAACTATGAGCCGTCGAATCCTGGCCGCCGCCGTGTTTGTCATTCTGGCCGCTGGCGCGGGCGGGTTCTACTTCTGGAAGCTCCGCCACGCCGCGGCAAGTCCGAAACCCGCGCCGGCCCAACCGGCGCCGCTGCCCGCAGGCACAGTGCTGAAGTTCCAGGCGACGTTGCAGGCGCGCCACATGGTTCCGGTGGACGTGCCGGTGGACGGCGTGCTGGATGAGTTCGTTGTGAAGCCGGGCGACGAGGTCTTCGAAGGCCAGATCCTGGGGTCGATCCGGAACGACGTATTGGTGGAAAACGAGAAGGAAGCGGCGCTCGCGCTGGAGCGGCAGAAGACGAGGTTGACGACGCTCGAAAGCCAACTGCTCTCGGTGCGTCTTGAAGAGTCGCGCCAAGCGGCCGATGCCTCGCGCGCCGCGACTGAACTCCAGCGCGCCGAGCGCACGTACCAGCGCCAGCAGATGCTCAACCGCGAGGGCGCCACACCGCGCAAGACCTTCGAAGCGGCACAGGCCGCATTCGAAACGGCGCGGGCCGAGGCGGAGTCGCTCGCGGCGTTGGCGAAGTCGTTGCGCGACCGGATGGGTGAGATCACCAAGGATATCGAAGTGGCTAAGAGGCAGGTCGCCGAGGGCGAGGCCGCCTATGACGAGGCAAAAACCGGACTGGCTGCGGCGCAAATGCTATCGCCCTCCGACGGTGTCATCATCTCGATTCAGAAACAGGCAGGCGAAGAGGTAAAGGCGGGCATGACAGGATTGATCCAGGTGGCCGTAGATCTGACGATGATGGAAGCCATCATGGGAGTAGATCCCAATCTGGCGCCGCGCCTGCCGGCCGGGACACCGGCTCAGGTATTCTCAACCGAGATCGCCGGCAGCCTGCCGGGCCAGGTCCGCCTGGTCGAGAACGGCAAGGCGTATGTGGAGTTCGCCAGCCCGACGCCGCTGATCCGGCCAGGCATGACGGCGACCGTGGCGGTTCAACTAAAGTAGTTGCCGGCTACTTCCAGCGCCAACTGATCAGCTTCGGTTCGGTCATCTCCTCGATGGCGTACTTGGGGCCTTCCCGGCCCATACCGCTGAGCTTCACGCCGCCGTAGGGCATGTGGTCCAGGCGATATTGCGGCACGTCGTTGATCAGGAATCCGCCGACTTTGGCCTGACAGGCGACCTCGAAGGCGGACTGCAGGCCGCGGGTGAAGATACCCGCCTGAAGTCCGTAGGGCGAGGCATTCATGAGCGAGATCGCCTCGTCCAGCGTCTCGTAGGTGCGGAAACAGGCCACCGGGGCGAAGGCTTCGCTCCTCCAGATATCGGCTTCGGCGGCAACGCCGTCCAGCACGGCTGGAGTGAGGGTGGCTCCGCGGCGGACGCCTCCGGCGAGCAGGCGCGCTCCGCCCGCCTCGGCAAAGCGGATCCAGCGCTCGGCGCGGGAGGCCTCGGTGGCTGTGATGAGCGAACTGACCTGTGTGGACGGGTCCAGAGGATGGCCTATCTTCAGAGCATCAGTGATCTTCAGAAAGCGGGCTATGAAGTCCTCGGCCACGGTCCGGTGAACGAGGATACGCTGGATCGAGATGCAGACCTGGCCGGAGTGGGCGAAGGCGCCAGGGACCGCGCGGGCGGCGCATTCGGCGAGATCGGCATCGTCGTGGACGATCAGCGCGGAGTTGTTGCCCAGTTCAAGGGTGACCTTTTTCAAACCGGCGCGCTGACGGATGCGGAGACCGACCTCGGCGCTGCCGGTGAAGGTGACCATGGCGATGCGCGGATCGTCGACCAGCGGGTCGCCGATCTCAGCGCCGGGGCCGGGGACGACGTTGAGGGCGCCATCGGGCAGTCCCGCTTCGGCGAACAACCGGGCGAGCAGGAGCGCGCAGACCGGCGTCGCGCTGGCCGGTTTGTGAACGACTGTGTTGCCTCCGGCGATAGCAGGGGCGATCTTGTGGAGTGACAGATTGAGCGGGAAGTTGAACGGCGTGATGGCGGCTATGGCACCAACCGGCTCGCGCACGGTCATCGCCATGCGCCCGGCACCCGCCTCAGAAGCATCCATGGGCACCACTTCGCCAGTGAGCGCGTGCGCCTGCTCGGCGCTGAACAGCAGCGTCTGAGCGGAGCGTTCGGCTTCAAGCAGGCCTTCGCGCAGCGGTTTGCCGGATTCCGACGCAACCGTGCGGCCGAACTCCTCCTTGCGCTCGGTCAAGAGGCGGCAGGCACGGTAAAGGATGTCCGAGCGCCCGGCGGCTGTCATGGACCGCATGACGGGCTTGGCTCGGACGGCCGCCTGGATGGCCGCTTCGAGTTCTTTCGCGCCAGCCAGATGGACGCTGGCAAACGGGGCTCCATCATACGGGATGGCCACCGTTCCCACGCGACCGGTCCTGACCTGGCGGCCGCCAATCCACAATCCGTACTCGCTCATCTCCGTCCTCCTCCCATGGAACCGAACAGAAACTCCTCACGCGTGACCCGGCCATCCGGCTGGACGACGAATCGGGCCGTAAAACGCATCTCATCCGGCGATCCGAAGCGGATGTCGTGGATAGTGACCTCTTCGACGCCGGCGCCCTCAGCCGAGGGCACAACCCGCCAGACCGGGAACCGGGCGAAGTCGAGAAACTGCCGGGCGGTGTGCGTTTGGCGGACCGAGGCCACGGCTCGGGTGAGGCCGGGGCGGTAGAACGTTTCGCCCGACTCGGAATCGAATGGGCGGGTCAGGTCGACCTCAAGGACGTGCCAGGCGCGCGCGGTTTCGACAAGGCCGGTCCAGCGCAGCGGGTTGATAGGTCCGGGCACGGCAGCCACCTGGAGCGGCGGCATGCCCCCATAGAGGCGGGATTCGAGCTGGCCGACTGCCCGGCCGTGGGTCTCCCAGCGCAGGCCGAAGTAGAAACCCAACAGCAGGATGGCCGCCCAGGCAGCACCCCGCCCAGAGCCGGCCTTTGCGCCCATCTCGCCGTAAACCAGGCGCGTGAGGGCGGGCGCGATCATGGCCATCAGGAGGATCAGCCAGACCCAGGCGTCGACGATATAGAGCAGATCCAGGCGGAGCCAGTCCCAGCGGAACGGCAGGAGAAGGCGGATACCGTAGACGTTCAGCCAGTCCATCAGATGGTGGGCGACGACGCCGGCAATTGAGAGCAGCCAGGCGACGAGCAGTTGGCGCGACCCCGGCTGGTTCTTCCGGTTCAGCCAGAACCAGATGGGCAGCGGCGCCAGGGCGACGATGGGCGCGAAAGCGAAGGCATGGGTCCAGCCGCGGTGATGGTGCAGGTAGGCGAGGCTGCCATCGAGGCCGGCGATGATGTCGAGATCGGGAGCATTCGAAGCCAGGGCAAGCAGCAGCGAGGCGCGGGGCACAACCCGGTTGAATCCGGCACGAGAGAGGACGATTCCGGTGAGAGTGTGGGTGAGATTGTCCATTGATGACTGGAATTCGATCGCCCGGCGCGGGATATCCCATCCGCCCGCAACCCCAGCATAAGCCGGGTTCGGGAACCGGGCAAGCCGAACCCGTGCGCGGGTCCTGGAACCGGGTCCCCGAACAGAGCATTGCGGAGCCAGACACATTCGGTTACCTTTTAGTTCTACGAGTCCTTTTGTTTTTCGGAGGTTCGGCGATGCATTGCTTACAGGTATGCGCGGTAGCCGCGCTGGCCATGCTGGCCGGTTGTTCGAACCCGGCGGGCGGAACGAAGACGGGGAGTGAGAAGACCTACGTCATGGGCGCACCGGCAGCGGTGGGGCCGCTTTCGTACACAGTTCTGCACAGCGAGTGGGCGGATTCGCTGGAGACAGGCGACGGCGTGACAATGCCGAAGAACAGGTTTCTGGTGCTCGATCTTTCGATTGTCAGCGGCGCACCCGAAGAGACCGGAGTTCCGCTGCTTTCGCTTGTCGATGACAAGGGCAACCGCACGATGGAGGAGCAGAAGATGGTCGGCCTCGGCGGCTGGCTGGGCATGTTGCGGGTGCTGCGACCGGTCGAAACCCTGTCGGGCAAGATCGTCTTTGACGTTCCAATGGCGAACTACAAGCTGATTATCACCAGCGGCGGCGATCCGGAGAAGGAACAGGAAGCCTTCGTCGATATCCCGTTGAGGCTGGAGGGAGTGAGCATGCCGGGCGCCGATGCCGTGCCGCCCGCCGCCAAGTAGGGCGCGGCGATGCTCGCCACGGGCCTCATCGCGGTCACATTGCTAACCGCCGCACCGCCCAAGCCGGCGCCTGCACGCGAGTTAAGGGTGATCCAGGCCGTTTTGCACGACCGGGGCGAGACCGCGCCGTCGATCCCGCCCGCCCGGCTGTATACCGGCGGCGAACTGATCTACTTCAGCTTCCGCATCGCAGGATATTCGGTGAAGAACGATCGGGTCGACCTGCGTTGGCTCATTTTCGCGTCCGACCCCGATGGGCGGCTGCTCTGGGAACCGGTGAACGGGGCGATCGGCGAAGAGGTCAGCCATAACGACGAAAACTGGCTGCCAAAGGTCTCGCAGACCTTGCCGCTGCCACCGCAACTGAAACCGGGCACATACAAGCTACTGATCAAAGTCAGCGACGAAAGTACGCAGACCAGCGTCGAGCATCCGGTTGAGTTCAACGTCGGCGGACGGCCATTGCCGGAGGTCGAGGCGTTTTCGATCGTGAATCCGGGCTTTTACCGCTCGGGCACGGACCCCTCGCCGATGAGTGAGGCGGTCTACAAACCCGGCGATGAGTTGATGCTCCGGTTCCAGTTGGCAGGGTTCAAAGTGGGCGAGAGGAACCGCTTCGAGGTGGAGTACGGACTCAGGATATTGCGGCCGTCGGGCAAGTTGATGTACGAGGAGCCGAAGGCCGCGGCCGAGGCCGACGCGCCCTACTATCCGAAACGCTACATGGACGGGACAATCAGCCTGAACCTCTCGGCCGACCTCACGCCGGGCGTCTATTCCGTCGTGATCACCGCCCGCGACTCGCTCGGTCCGGCCCAGGCCGAGGCGGCATTGCGCTTCAAAGTGGAAAAGTAGCGCGGCGGAAAGTGAGAATCCGTGCCGGGTCGAGCCACTACTTCATGTGGCATTGTTCCGTACACGCAGCGCGTCGGTGTTTGGGATCGACGCGCACCCGGTTGATGTTGAGGTGGATATGTACGGCTCCTCGGTCAACCGGGAAATGGTCATGGTGGGTTTGCCCGACGCGGCGGTCCGCGAAAGCCGCGAGCGGATCCGGTCGGCGATGATCAACTCGGGCTTCACCTATCCCAGCCGGTCGCTGACGGTGAATCTGGCGCCTGCGAACCTGAAGAAGGAAGGGGCGGGTTTCGATCTCCCCATGGCCGTGGCGATTCTGGGCGCGATGGGGACGGTGAAACCGTGTCCGGACCATGCCATCGCGGGGGAACTGTCGCTGGACGGGACCATCCGGCCGATCCGGGGCGCACTGTCGATAGCCATTTGCGCCAAGCGGCACGGATTGCAGCGGTTGATTGTACCGAAGGAGAACGCCGATGAAGCGGCCGTTGTGGAGGGCATCGAGGTGTTCGGCGCGGCGCACATCAGCGAGGCAGTGAACGCGCTGAACCGCCCGCTGGAGTTCGCCGCCGCCGTGGCGAAGCCCGCAGAGATGGATTTCCAGTCCGATCCGGACCACGATTTCGCGGACGTGCGGGGCCAGACCACGGCAAAACGAGCGCTGGAAGTGGCTGCGGCGGGCGGGCACAATGTCCTGTTATTGGGGCCGCCGGGATCGGGCAAGACGATGCTGGCAAGGCGCTTGTCCGGCATCCTGCCGCCATTTAGTTTCCAGGAGGCCCTTGAAACCACCCAAATCCACAGCGTCGCCGGAGCATTGGCGAAGGGCGCAGGATTGCTGGCGGCCAGGCCGTTCCGCTCGCCACACCACACGATTTCGGCCGCTGGACTGCTGGGCGGCGGCATGGGCGTGCCGAGGCCGGGCGAGGTGTCGCTGGCGCATCACGGGGTGCTGTTCCTGGACGAGTTGCCGGAATTCCCCAGGAACGTGCTGGAACTGCTCCGCCAACCGATCGAGGACCGCTCGGTGACCATCGCGCGGTCCCAGGCATGCCTGGTTTTTCCGTCCAACTTTACGCTGGTGGCGGCGATGAACCCGTGCCCGTGCGGACATCAATCTGACAGCCTGAGAGAATGCCGGTGCACCGGGGCCCAGATCCAGCGCTACCTGGGTAAAATCAGTGGTCCGCTGTTGGATCGGATCGACCTCCACATTGAGGTTCCGGCAGTCCCGTTCCAGGAGTTGCGCGGGCAACGGGCGGGCTCAAGTTCGGCCGAGATGCGCGCCAGGGTTCTGACGGCGAGGCAGATCCAGCAGAATCGCGGGTACGTGAACTCTCTGATTCCGGCGTCGCGGCTGCGCGCGCTTTGTCCTCTGGACGAGGCGGGGGAACGCACCCTGGAGACCGCCGTGCGCCGCCTGGGCCTATCAGCGCGCGCACATGACCGCATCCTGAAAGTTGCCCGGACCATCGCGGACATATCAGGCCAGGACGAGATCCAAGCCAAGCACGTCGCCGAGGCCGTCCAGTACCGAGGACTGGATAGGAACTACTGGAGCTAGAGCTTGAGGCGTCTGTTACGGCGCTCCGGCCGTGGAAGTCGGATACCTCCGGCTTGAAACCAGCCCAACGCTAAGATAGGTCAAGGGAATGTCGTTGAACGATGGGCGCGGAAAAGACCGGCTCTTTCACCATGGTGGCCATGCGCGCGAATAGCCGGAATCAGCTGCGCCCGAGTGAAGAGTCAGCGTAGGCCGCTCTCAGTCCTGAATCACATTAGCTTCCTCGCCGAGTTCGAACAATTCATGCGCCTGGCGCCTTATTCCAACTTGGTACTCCGACAGTAATTCCACAAGCTTGTCCCCGTTCATCAAAGCGACTGGGACCGCGTTGGGGCGCTCTGCCTCTCGCTTCGCGCCCACGCTGAAGTCGCTTGTGGTGATGATCAGACCCTGCTCGTGCGTGCCGAGGCTCCCGCGGACTTGCTGAACCACCGGAGACTGAACATGGGTCTTCGTCTTCCACCGTTTGACCTGGATGGCCATTTGGGTCCGGATCACATCTCCCACAACCAAGGTCCCACGCACGTCAATTCCGCCATCCTGGCTGCGGCGCGTCACGTCCACACCTTCAAATCCGAGCTCAGCCAGCAGTCGCCCGATTAGTTCTTCGAACTCTCCCGGATCCATCTTCAACAGGTGCGCGTGTAGCTTCTTGCACACGAGTCGGTTGTGCTGCTCGATTTCAAAGGCAAGGCCGCGCCCCATCCACCTACTGAGCCCAAAAAAGCCCTTCCCGTGCTGCACGAAGCGAGGCAGACGGCCATGGCTCTTGTTGCGCCGGATTTCTGTGATGAGCTGAGAGTACATGCTTGACTGAGGAGTCTTGCCACTCGTGGAGATCCAGAATTGTTGAATAGCCTTCGCCGTGATCTCGCGATAGTGCATCGGCGACTTGTGCCCGAATTCGTTCAGGACCTTTTCGGCAGCGTCCGTGAACGAAAAACCAGCAGCCACCTGCCGCTCCTCGATCCGATCACTTCTAATAGGTCCATCCTGTACGGAGGCGACGGCTGACCGAAGGGCGAATGTTCTGGGCGCAGTGCGGACAAAGGGTGAGGCCACTCCCTTCTTCTGCATGTCTGTACAGATCTGCGCCTCGACCGTTGCGCACGGAGTCTTGCCGCTGGTTTCCCAAAGCCCCTTCTCTAGGATTCGCCTGGTGATCTCTTCCGAGCGCAGAGAGTCCCCGGCCTCAGTGAGAACCTGAACGGCCGCCTCGCGGGCTGACATCGACATCCTGCCCTCCATCTGTGGCTTACCGCAGACCGCGATTATATCCAATGGCATGAAATGGTGGGCGGCAAACACCACACGCAGGGCGTGTTTCAGATAAAATCATACTGCTTTTGAGTTCCCGAGAATGGCGCGAGGATCGCGCTCACTATGCCACGCATCTTCGACAACATTGACCAGCAGCTCTTGCCCGCACTCAAGACAACTTTAGACGTCTCGCATCGGGCGGATTTCTGCGTCGGATATTTCAACCTTCGCGGTTGGCGTCAGATTGACGAGCACATCGAGAAGTGGGCCGGAGGCGATGGCGAGTGTTGCCGGCTCTTGGTCGGCATGCAGACACTCCCTCAGCATGAACTCGCGGAAGCCTACAGCATCATCAAGCAGGACGGTGAACTCGACAACCAGACAGCGGTGCGCCTCAAGAAGTCCCTTGCCGAGCACTTCCGCCGCCAGTTGATGTTGGGTGCCCCAACGAATTCCGATGAGGCCGGATTGCGCAGGTTGGCGGCACAGATCAAGGCGGGGAAGGTCCAGGTGAAACTGTACCTTCGCCACCGGCTACACGCCAAGCTGTACATGCTCTTCCGCCATGATCCGGTGAGCCCGTCCATCGGCTTTCTGGGCAGCAGCAATCTGACTTTCGCAGGGCTGTCCAAGCAGGGTGAGTTAAACGTCGATGTCACAGACCACGATGCTTGCGCCAAGCTCGCACAGTGGTTTGAAGATCGATGGAAGGACCAATGGTGTCTCGACATTTCCAAAGAAATCGTTGAGATCATCGATCAGAGCTGGGCTCGACCTGACGCCATCCCACCCCACCACATCTATGTGAAGATGGCCTACCATCTCTGCCAAGAGGCGCGCGAAGGAATCATCCAACACCGCATCCCTAAGGACTTTGGCAACAAGCTCTTCGACTTCCAGATCGCTGCGGTGAAGATCGCGGCTCATCATGTACACAAGCGCGGTGGGGTTCTCCTGGGGGATGTTGTTGGGCTGGGTAAAACTCTGATGGCCACGGCGCTTGCCCGGATCCTGGCTGACGACCTACTCCTCGAAACGCTTATTCTCTGCCCTCTGAATATCGTCCCGATGTGGGAGGACTACTGCCATGAGTACCGCGTGCCCTCATGCCGGGTACTCTCCTACTCGAAGGTCATCAGCCAGCTCCCAGAACTTCGAAGGTACCGGCTCATCATCCTCGATGAGAGTCACAACCTGCGCAATCGGGAGGGCAAGGCCTACAGGGTCATTGCAGATTACATACAAAAGAACGAAAGCAAATGCATCCTGCTTTCGGCCACGCCCTACAACAAAGACTATCTCGATCTTGCGAGCCAGCTTCGACTGTTCGTCCCTGCCGACAAAGATCTCGGTGTGGGGCCCCAGCAGTTGGTGCAACAGATGGGCAAGGTGGAATTCGAGCGTCAGCACCAGTGCGGCGTCCGGACCCTCGCCGCATTCGAGAAGAGCACGTATCCGGACGATTGGCGCGAATTGATGCGCCTCTACATGGTCCGCCGGACACGAGGCTTCATCAAGGAGAACTACGCCGAAACCGACCCTGCGGACGGCCGGAAGTACCTCCTCTTCTCGGACGGCACGCGGTCCTATTTCCCTGATCGGCTTCCAAAGAAGGTGCCGTTCAAGGTCGACGACTCCGATCCGAATGATCAGTACGCGCGGCTGTACGCCCCGGACATCGTGGACCTCATCAACCACCTCGATCTTCCGCGGTACGGTTTGGGAAACTTCGTGCAGGAGAAGCCCACAGCCACTCCCACCTCAGACGAAGTTGACGTCCTGGCCAATCTCTCCGTCGCCGGGAACCGGTTGATGGGTTTCTGCCGTACGAACCTCTTCAAGCGCCTGGAGAGCAGCGGGCATGCCTTTCTGCTCTCGGTGGAGCGCCATATCCTACGTAATTTCATTTATCTCCACGCCGTGGAGAACAACCTGGAATTGCCCATTGGCACCCAGGACGCCGGTCTACTCGATACTCGCGCCACCGATTCCGATGAGAACGGCCTGTTCGAAGGCAATGGCGGCAACGGTGGCCGTTCCCTGCGGTCCGAAAAGGACTTTCGAGAGCGCGCCGGCGAGATCTACGCTCTTTACGCCAGCTCCTATCGTTCCAGGTTTGATTGGATCCGCCCGGCGTTCTTCAAGAAGGAACTCGGTGAAAGCGTATTGCGGGATGCACGGGCGTTGCTCAAAGTGTTCGACAAGTGCGATTCATGGGATCCGCAGAGGGATGTGAAGCTCCAGGCCCTGATTCGGCTTTCCGGGGAGACGCACAAATCCGACAAGGTCCTGATCTTCAGCCAGTTTGGCGATACCGTCGAGTTCCTCGC
The DNA here is from genome assembly GCA_964604945.1 of uncultured Candidatus Solibacter sp. GTDB lineage: Bacteria > Acidobacteriota > Terriglobia > Bryobacterales > Bryobacteraceae > PNKE01. The sequence goes on along the minus strand of CAZSBK010000008.1, from coordinate 33,125 downwards.
TAAGCAACTCAAGGCCGCAGGAGTGCAGGGACTGGCTGCAGCCACCGGCGATAGTCCGGACGTGACCGATCTGGCGTGGCGCTTCAGTCCAGTGAGTAACAAGAAGCAGGAACTCCTTCAGAGGGCGCCCGAACTGAGAGTATTGGTGGCCACCGACGTCCTCAGCGAAGGCCAGAACCTCCAGGATTGTTTCGTGATCGTCAACTACGACCTGCCTTGGGCCATCATCCGGCTCATCCAACGCGCCGGCCGCGTGGACCGTATTGGGCAGAAGTCGGACAAGATCCTCTGCTACAGTTTCCTTCCTGCGGATGGCGTGGAAAGAATCATTCGCTTGCGGGCGAAGGTGCTGAGCCGGCTCCGCCAGAATGCCGAGGTGGTTGGGACCGACGAGGCGTTCTTCGACGACGACAAGAACAATAAAGCGGTGACGGATCTCTATCACGAGAAGGCTGGACTCCTCGACGGCGAAGAGGATTCCGAGATCGATCTGGCATCCTATGCCTATCAGATCTGGAAGAACGCGATCGACGCCGACCCAACTCTGAAGAAAACCATCCCGGACATGCCGAACGTTGTCTTCTCCTCCCGGCAACGCCAGCCGGAGGAGGATGGCAAACAAGGGGTGCTTGTCTACCTCAAAACACCCGCCGGTGCGGACGCTCTGGCGTGGGTAGACCAGAATGGCGCCCGCGTCACCGACTCTCAGTACCGCATCTTGAAAACCGCTGAGTGCGGGCCTGACGCGCCGGCTGTCCCCCGGCTCCAAAACCACCACGACCTCGTCGAGCGGGCCGTTAAAGATCTGGCCGAAGAGGAGAAGACGATTGGCGGTGGACTCGGCCGCCCGTCCGGGGCGCGCTTCCGCACATATGAGCGCCTCAAGCGATATGCCGACCAAGTGAAGGGCACCTTGTTCGACACGCAGCAGTTCCAGCGCACCATGGAGGACGTGTACAAGTATCCCCTCCGTGAATCGGCCGCAGAGTCATTGAACCGGCAGATGAAAACTGGTGCCGACGATGACACCATAGTCCGGCTCGCGATGGCACTGCGGGAGGAAGGCCGCCTCAGCGTGATCCACGAGGACGGCGACGAAGAAGCCGAGACTCAGATCATCTGTTCATTGGGATTGGTCGAAGGAGCAGCCGATGGCGATTGATCGTGAACGGGCACGACAGCATCTGAAGTCGTTCGAGTTCAGGCGGCTGTTCCTGGATCAGCTTGGGTGGGACAAGGCCTCTGGTGCGTTGGACAGAACCATCGACGGGCGCACTTTCCAGTTCCAGGCGGTATCCGAGAAGCGGGGTGTTGTCGTTCTGGTCTGCGACTCAATCCCGGAATACTCCACCCGCGTCAAGCTCGACAAGTTGGTCGCCAAGGTTCACTTCGAGCACCTGATCATCTTCGCCGACCAACCCCGCGGTCGCCAGGTCTGGCAATGGATGCGGCGCGAGCCGGGCAAGCCGAAGAGCATTCGCGTCGCGAGTTATTCGGTTGGTCAATCCGGTGAGGTTCTGCTGCAGAAGTTGGAGCATCTCGTCGTGACCCTCGACGAAGAGGAGGCTACGGGCTTTGTCGACATCCTCGGCCGGATGCGCGCCGGCTTCGATGTCGAGAAGGTCACCAAGAAGTTCTATGAGCGCTTCAAGGCGGAGCACGGGCGCTTCCTGGAGTTCGTTAAGGGCATACCAGACACTCACATGAAGAGCTGGTACGCCTCCGTGATGATCAACCGCCTGATGTTCCTTTACTTCATTCAGGCGAAGAGCTTCCTGAGCGGCGATCTAGATTATCTGCGGAACAAGTTGCAGGAAAGCCGCGATCGGACGAAGGACGGCTACTATCACGATTTCCTCTGTCCGCTCTTCTTCGAAGGATTTGCGCGCAAGAAGGAGGAGCGTTCGGCGGCGGTGAACAAGCTGCTCGGCAATGTGCCCTACTTGAATGGCGGACTGTTCCAGCGGCACCAGATTGAAGAGTTGCACGGGCAAAAGATCCAGGTTGCCGACACCGCTTTTGAGCATCTCTTCAGTTTCTTCAAGGACTATGACTGGCACCTGGATGACCGGGAGGCCCGCGAAGGCAACGAAATCAACCCGGACGTGCTCGGCTACATCTTCGAGAAGTACATCAATCAGAAGCAGATGGGGGCGTACTACACCAAGGAAGATATCACCGAGTACATTTCCAAGAACACCATCATTCCATTCCTCCTTGACACGGCGCGAAAGGACTGCGCCGTCGCATTCGATAAAACGGCGGGTGTCTGGTGGTTGTTGCGAGACGATCCCGACCGGTACGTTTACGCGGCCTTGCGGCATGGGTTCGACCTGAAGCTGCCGCCGGAGATCGCCGCCGGGCTGTCCGCTGTGGACAAGCGAACGGAGTGGAACAAGACGGCCCCATCTGACTTCGCGCTACCTACTGAGCTCTGGCGCGAAGTTGTGGACCGTCGGCGGCGATCCGAGGATCTCCGGCGGAAACTGGCGGCGGGCGAAGTTGCGGAGGTGAACGATCTTGTCACCCTCAACCTCGATACCCGCCAGTTTGCACAAGACGTGATCCAGTATTGCGAAGGGCCTGAGTTGCTGCGCGCTCTCTACAAGGCCATTTCGAAAGTGTCGATACTCGATCCGACGTGCGGCTCCGGAGCGTTCCTGTTCGCCGCACTCAACATCCTGAAACCGCTTTACGAGGCATGTCTCCAGCGAATGCAGATGTTCGTCGACGAACTCGACGCCGGCCCTCCGCACCACCCGAAGAAGTTCGAAGATTTTCGGCAGATCTTGGAGGAATCCAAACAGCACCCAAAGCAGGATTACTTTATCCTCAAGTCGATCATCGTCAACAATCTCTTCGGCGTCGACATCATGGAGGAGGCAGTCGAGATCTGTAAGCTCCGGCTCTTCCTGAAACTCGTCGCCCAAGTCGAGTCCCAAGACCGCATCGAGCCCCTTCCTGACATCGACTTCAATATTCGGGCAGGCAACACGCTGGTCGGCTACACCCGAATCGCGGACATCCGGGCCGGCCAAGGCAACCTGTACCTCGAAGAGCAGTTGCGCCGGATTGAGGACAAGGCGAAGCTTCTTGACAGCGCGGTCGAGATGTTTCGTCAACAACAGACCAAGTTGAACGGAACAGTCACCGGCGAGGACAAGCTGGCTCTCCGAGAGAAGTATCGCGAACTTGAAGATGAACTCAATGATCTTCTGGCGGCCGAGTACGGCGTGAAGAAAGCCGAGGTGAGGGATTGGAAGGCGAGCCACAAGCCGTTCCATTGGCTGAGTGATTTCCACCGAATCATGACTTCTGGAGGATTCGATATCGTCATCGGCAATCCTCCGTGGAAAGAGTACGCTGCAGTCAGAAGAGAGTATACGGTCCGCGGCTTTGCTACTGAGTCGTGCGGCAACCTGCACGGCATCACGTCCGAACGCGCGCTAGGGCTTGTTCGCAATCAGGGCCGAGTCAGCTTCATCGTTCAGTTACCGCTAACCAGCTCCTCGCGCATGACGAGCGTAAGGTCGGCCCTGCAGTCCCAATCGAGCCTCCTGACAGCAGTCCCTTTTGATGATCGTCCTGGGAAGCTGTTCGAGGGGCTTCAGAATTGCCGGAGCGTGATTTTTACTCTCGTCAAGAATCCGGCTGCTGGCGTGGTTTTTGGCAGCCGGTATCAACGATGGGCAACAGAAGCCAGGTCATTCGTATTCCCGATGATGGAATACGCGTCGAGTACGAGAGCGAACTTGTTTCCGGACCAACTGGCAAAATGCGGTTCAGCCCTGTGCTCCGCGGTTCTGAAAACACTGGATCGCTCTGATCAAAGGGTTCTAGGAACCGCGTTTTCCAAACGAAGTACAAGAAGCTATATCTTCTACCAAGAGGCTACTCGATATTGGGTTAAGGCGACCGTCGGTCTGCCCTACTATGCAAAGAACGGCAGCGTGGGCGCACCAGCACACGGGCGATATCTGTATTTTGACAACGATGCCGTCGCCAATTCGGCGAGCGCAGTCCTCAACAGCAGCCTGTTCTATCTCTACTTCATCGCGTTCGGCGACTGCTTCCATCTGAGCGACACCCTGGTCTCCAACTTCCCGGTTCCATCCGCTCTCCTTACGGACAAACGCCTTGCGAAGCTCAACGAGGAGCTGATGGAGGACCTGACCAGCAACGCCATCAGAAGGACAATCGAGACCAAGGACGGCGACAAGATCTCATACGCGGAATTCAATGCAGGTGCATCCAAACCAATCATCGACAAGATTGACGTAGCGCTCGCACGTCACTACGGGTTCACTGATGAAGAGCTTGATTTCATCGTCAACTATGACATTAAGTACCGCCTTGGCGCGGAAGCCGATGAGGAATGATGGCCGCCGTAGTCCTCGACGCCGAGATTACGACGATTAGCCTGACGGGCACGCGATTCGCAGGTGTGCTGCGTCAACTGCATGGAGCTTCCGTTACTGCAACGCTGTGGGCGGCTGGCCCAACGAGCATCTTGGATGGCGACAAGACGGGTTTCTTCTGTTCTTCCCAATGCCCAGGCGGAGTGATCCTGAAGACGTTCGACGCCATCACAGCAATGCGCGCCGAGGGCCGGACACTGATCGGGGGATTCCACTCGCCGATGGAATGGGAGTGTCTGGGCATCCTACTTCGTGGCCGGCAGCCGGTGATTTGGGCGCCAGCCCGCAGCATCGTCGGCATGCACGTCAAGCCGGAACTGCAACCCGCATTCGCAACCGGCCGCCTCCTGATCCTGTCTCCGTTCGAGCCGAAGCAGAAGAGAATGACGGCTGCACTTGCCGAGGCCCGAAACCGATTCGTCGGCGCCCTCGCCGACCGCGTGCTCGTGGCCTACGCGGCACCTGGCAGTCGGACCCTTGCGCTGTGCGGGGAGTTGCGGGCGGCGGGGAAGCCGATGATAGCAATCGACGATCCGGCCAATCGAGAGCTTCTGGAGTTTGCCGCACCCTGGCGCCCAGGCGGCGGGCCAGGTGAACGGCCAGACGAGGGTGGCAAGCGCGCCGGTCCGCCGCCCGTGCAAAGGGAAGAAAGGGAAGGAAGATGACCGGTCGATCGGATTTGTCCGGCGAAGAGGGAGTGCGCGCCCTGCTCGATTCGCTGCTTGAGAGCTCACGACTATACAGGAGCAGCGCAGACTACAAGGCCTTGTTGGACTTCGTTGCCCGGATGCCCAATTTCGCCCCATTCAATGCGATGCTGCTACAGATTCAGAAACCGGGACTGAGCTTCGCCGCATCGCAATACGACTGGTACAGGTTGTTCGGGAGAAGAGTGAACGAGGGCACCCGGCCGCTGCTGATTCTCTGGCCGTTCGGCCCGGTGGCGCTGGTCTACGACGTGATGGACACCGAGGGGCGAGAGCTTCCGCGCGACGTGAGAACCTTTTATGCGCGGGGAGTGATCGACAAGCAGCGGATAGAAGGGTTTTGGGAGCCGCTATGGAAGAAGGGGATTGAGGTTTGTTGGATGGATGCAGGCGACAAAAGCGCTGGCTCAATCCGGGTAGTTCAGCGTTCCTCTGACAAGAAAGTGGCAACGCAGTACCGAATGATGATCAACGCCAACCACGAGCCGGCCGTGAAGTTTACGACGCTAGCGCATGAGTTGGCTCACCTGTTCCTGGGGCATCTTGGGCTGGATGAAAAGTTGAGCGTTCCGGACCGCAGGAAGGCGGACCACCGTCAGAGGGAACTGGAGGCGGAATCTGTGGCCTACATTGTCTGCGCGCGGAACGGCGTAACCTCGGCCTCCGAAACCTACCTTGTGGACTACGTCCAGAAGAACACGAGTGTTGATCAGGTGGACGTCTATCAGGTGATGCGGGCGGCGGGGCAGATAGAAAGTTTGCTGGGCCTGGGGAGCCACGCGAAGTTCCTTGGGTGAGCCGCTCCGGCTGCGGGCGGGAGTGGTTGTTTTGGCTTCACGAGGTCGACTGGAGTTCTCTTCGGGCGAAGGACTGGGCGGATCGGACGGATGGTGGCCCTCCGGGGCTGCAGGACATCGGGTTGGGCGGAGTCACGAGAACCATGAGCTTGTGTAACAAATGCGGGCGGGAGATCACGTTTCGCTTCATCGCCGGGGTTTGCACCCCGCTGCACCTGAAGGGCGGGTGTTCTGACCGTGAAGGACACCAGGACGACCCGGCGAAGACGCGTGTCATGAAATGCCCGAAGTGCGGTGGGATGACCTACTACATCGAGCACAACGGAGGATTCGTCTGGGTCGACGAACTGGGGCCGCCATGGCCGAAGCACCCGTGCTTCGACACCGAGGCGAGCCGCGCCGCGAGCAGGGCTCGCGCCGCCAAGTGGGTAGAGACCGGTGGCGTGACAGTGGTTGAGCACCTACCCCGGCACATTCTCAAGAAGTGCGAGTTCTGCTCAGCGATGGTTCGCCCGAGCCGGTATCTCAAGCATGTCAAGAATGTCCACAAGACAAAGAGCCACTCCGAGGCATCCACACTTGACACCATTCCGACCAATGGAGCTGAAGGCAGCGCCCTCGATGCGCAATCAGCGGCCTCGAACATAGACGGGGCAGCCGTAGCCGCTGCTTCGGGCACAGGTGCCGGGATGACGCCACCGGCGGCCGAGGAGAAATTGGGCCAGGCACACGGCGAGATCTGTAAGGAGCTGATCACGGCAGATCGAAACGTAGAGCACGCGTCTGAGAAGCCCGGGCTTCCTTGTCCCGCCGAGCCAGGGGAGACGACCAAGCCGATGCAGGTGTTGCGCCTGAAGAGCTTCGAAGTGAAACAAGCGCCTTTGACCTGCTCGGATATTGAGAGGTTGCCCCAGCAGATTGTCTCGGCTACTGATAGGGGAGATCCTGCAACTTACCAAGGTGTCCTCCTGTTCGACATTCTCAACTCGTTGAACCTGCCCGTCATGTGTCGGATTCGGGCCCGTGCCGCTTCCTTCTATATGCTCGTTGGGTCACTGGACGGATTGCGCGCCACCTTTTCGTGGGCGGAGATCGATCCGTCATTCACCGCCGCCCGCGTGTACCTTGTAACCAGACGTGATGGGAAACCGCTGCCGGAGGAAGATGGCGCGTTCGCTTTGGTTGTCCCGGGCGACAAGAACCGCGTGCGGTGGCTGCGACGTGTTGTGGCGCTTCAGCTCAGAAAAACGTAGCCACCTGAAGTGAGGAGGAGAGCATGCTGCGGCGCGCCCCGGCTTTGGTGCCAGCGTGTTCCGGAGTGTTCCAGGAAAGAATTGACAGGGAGTCTGCCGCGCAGTATTCTATTCGTGTTCCAGCGTGTTCCGGAGAGCTGAACATGCTGGCAGAAACGAGGCATCATGGCTGAACAAAAATACCGTGCGACCCTTAGTCTCGGCGGCCAGAACCGAACGGTCTGGTCCGTCATCTTCCGGCATCCCTTCCGCCACGACCGGGGCAAGCCCGGGAAGCGAGTCCGTCGTAGCCTTGGAACCACGGACAAAGAGCAGGCCCAGAAGCTGGTTGACCAAGCCAACCTCCTGCTGTCTGACAGCAAGTGGTGGAGTCCGGCGATGCGCGAGCAAGCCGATCGTCTCTTCGCAAAGGAGATTGTGGCGGCTTTCTATGATGAACTGGCGCCTATTCCGAGAGACGGTTGGCAACTTAGGGAGAGCATCATCCCCGTGTCGACTCCGGACGACGGCTATTCCAGGGTCCTCTTACTTGGCACCACTGGTGCCGGCAAAACAACCCTGGTCAGGCAACTAATCGGAACGGGAATCAGGACGGAGAAGTTTCCATCGACTTCGACCGCGAAGACGACCACGTGCGATATCGAGATCATCACCTCCGATTCCGACGAATACCGTGTCGTAGTTTCATTCCTGCCCAAAGACCACATACGGCAGTACGTCGAGGAGTGCGTGATCGCGACAGCGATCAGCTTTCTTGAGAAGGAGCGCTATGAGCTGACCTGTCGCCGGCTCTTGGAGCACACCGAGCAGAGGTTTCGCCTGAGCTATGTCCTAGGCACCCTTGCTACCGCTCAACTTGACGAGGAGGAAGAGGAGGACGCTGAAGAAGAGGTCGACCGGGAGTCCGCCCTATCGGCTGAGGAGCGTGCCCTCCTAGCAGAGGCCCTTCGCGGCTATCTGGACCGCGTACAGTCCGTTGCGATCGCCGCCAGTAAGAAGCTCGAGGGTTCGCTTAGCTTCTCGCTTGAGACCGCGAATCAGGATGATCGTGACACCTTTGAGGAACTCCTAGAGGATTCACTTCGGGATGAGGAGGAGTTTCACGAACTGCTCGACGCAATCATGGACGACATCGAGTCCAGGTTCGCCCTGCTTGCCGGAGGTGACCTGACCTTGGGCCACGGTGACTGGCCGGAGTTGTGGTCATATAGCTGTCCGATATCGGAGCGAACTGACTTCATTCGCCGGATCAACCGCTTCACCAGTAATCAGGCGGTGCAGTTTGGGACACTTCTGACACCGCTGGTTGAAGGTATTAGGGTGCAGGGGCCATTCGCGCCGAGTTGGAACGGCGGCACGACTCCCAAGTTGGTATTGATGGATGGCGAAGGGCTGGGTCATGCTGCCAGCGCCACCCTCAGTCTTTCGACTCGGGTGACAAAGCGATACCAGGTCGCCGATGTTATCCTCCTCGTCGATAACGCACAGCAGCCGATGCTGGCCACCCCAAACTCCGCGCTGAGGAGCATTGTGGCTAGCGGACAGCAGTCCAAGTTGATCCTGGCATTTACGCATTTCGACCAGATGCGCGGGCCGAACCTGCCAAATCGTTTGGCCAAGGAGCAGCACGTATTGGCGTCCCTGGACCAGTCGATTGGGGTTCTAGGCAAAGAGATGGGCCGCGGTGTCGAAAACGCGCTGAAGAAGATCACGCCAGAGCGGAGCTTCTTTCTTTCGAACCTCCAAGACCAGATTCCGACTCCTCCTGAAAAGCAGTCCCAGCGACACACGGTCGAATCACTGGGTCGACTGTTGGCAACGATCGAGGCACTCGGTGCCCCAAAGGTCCCGGAAGCCGTCACGGCGGTCTATGATGATGCGAATCTCATCCTATCCATCCGGAAAGCCATCCTGGAGTTTCGTGAGCCCTGGCGTGCTCGACTTGGACTTCCGAGCCCCTCAGACTTTCGGCCAGAGCATTGGACGCGCGTCAAAGCGCTGACTCGCAGGCTTGGTGATCTAGGGCAGGATGAGTATGACAATCTACGTCCGGTTGCGGACTTCATCGCTTGCCTACTAGGTCACGTCCGACCGTTTCTGGAGTCCCCACTCCGGTGGGAACCGGCTAGCGGTGCCACTGACGAGATGATGAACCACGCAATAGACCGGATAGCACAGGAAGTATCAATCCGATTGCATGAGTTGGCTGCAGACCGAGTAATGCGAGATCGGGTGGTCAAATGGAAGGAAGCGTACGCGCACAGGGGAATCGGATCGACGTACGTGCGCCGTCGTGAAGTCGAGGCCATCTATGGGGAGGCTGCGCCGGTTCCGGGAGAGACCGCCGACCCACCTGCCAACGAGTTCCTGAGGGAGATTCGGGTCCTGCTACGTGATGCCATTGACGCTGCGGGAGGCAAACTCGAAGGTCTTTCTAGCATTACCGTTCAACGCGGGGCTGTCTGAACTCGCGCTCGACTGCTGCAAGTGTCTTGAGGGGCGCGGCGAACAGGACAACTTCAGAAGAGCCTCATGGGCATCGCGGAATGCAACCCGCGGGGACGCACCAGAATGGTGCTCTACCTGACTGACCAACCCAGATGCTGCGAGGCTCCGGACCATTAACGGAGAGCCCTACTGTAGGGCAACGGACGGTTGCGATCGCTGGCTTGCGTGCGATATTGTTGCCGTTTCCAGTGACTGATTCTCCAGATTACGCGTACAAGTGGCTTCCGGGCAGCCTCGTTGACGAGCCATTGATCGAGGAACTGGCCGAGTTGTACTCGTCGCACTACGGTGTTTGGGGACTGAATGGACGGCATCCTTTTCGTCCTATCAAGCTATCGGCTCGGAACATAGCGCGCTGGCTGCTTCCCAACGAGTCGCGGCTAGCATACGCCGAGTTGGATGGCAGAGTGGTCGGATACGCGATCGCCGTTCAGCCGCGGGTTGGACGCCTAGGTGTCGTTTCCTGGGTGAGTCAACTGGTCGTCCACGCCGACCACCGACGGCGCGATGTTGGCAAACGCCTACTATTTTCGATTTGGGACTTCTCGGACCACTATGCCTGGGGACTCGTTACGGCGAACCCCTATGCTGTGCGAGCTTTAGAGAAGGCAACCCGACGCCGGTGCGATCCGAAACGCATCGCGCAAGATTGTAAGCCTCTGGTGGCAATGGCTTCAACCCAAGTCCCCTATGTCAGCGAGAGCACTGAGCGGGTCGTCGACAGCACATCTTCACGAGTCAACACCCAGTTTTTCGTTGACCACACTGAGTTGCCGTACATGCTTGAGGACGTGACGAAGATCGAGACTCCCTGGACTTTGAGCAATATCCCCGAAGGCTGGGAGTGGCTTGCGTTTACATTCAAAGACCAACCAGAAATTGAGCTTACCGAGGCAGAGATAGAGACGATGGTGCGTACGAGTGACGTAGTGGCAAAACAGGCGTATTCACGCATGCGGTTAAACGCATCTCACGCCTGGGCACAGCATACGCCAGCAGAGGTCGAGTTGATCATCCGCGAGTGCGAACTGGCGCCGGGTTCAAGCGTATTGGATGTTGGGTGCGGCACCGGCCGACACATCAAGGCGCTGGCCAAGCATGACATCTTGGGCACTGGTGTGGACTATTTGCCCGAGGCGATCGAGACTCGAAATGCTGAAGTTCGCGACGATTCGCGGGCCCAGTTTGTTCTCGGCGATGCCCGCGACCTGCATCTTGAGATGAAGTTCGATGCGGTGCTCTGCTTGTATGACGTGATCGGATCATACGTTGACTCGGAGGATAACATCCGTATCATCAGGAGCATCCGCCGGCATCTTCGGCCTGGAGGCAAGGCCTTGATCTCGGTGATGAACTTCGATTTGACGTACCGCAAGGCGCGTCACTTTTTCAACTTGAAGAAAGAGCCAAATCGACTGCTCCAGCTTCCCCCCAGTACGATCATGGAGAAAACTGGCAACGTGTTCAATCCTGACTACTACATGATTGATGAAGCGACAGAGATCGTGTACCGAAAGGAGCAGTTTGCAGAGGGTAGTGACCTGCCCGCTCAACTCTTGGTGAGGGACCGCAGGTATAGACGGTCAGACATCGCGGCCCAGTGCATGCTCAACGGCCTCAGAGTCCTGTGGGCGCGATACGTCCGAGCTGGCCAGTGGGAAGTAGTTCTCGAACCGGAGGACGATAACGCAAAAGAAATCCTACTCCTGTGTGAGGCCTTCGACTAAACGGGAGACGGTTGAGCCCAAGGTCTGCGGACCCGGATGAACTCGGACTCAATCGTTGGCATGCTGGACGTTCCTGAAAGCAGACTTCTCTTCGAGGGGATATGATGGCGTTTCGGGAACCACATGCCTGACTCCGCGCCAATCACCAACCCTTTCGACTGGATCCCCTTCTATGAGGAACTGGCCGACAAGCTCACTGAGTATCATTCCCGTCAGGACGAGTTGATCACCTTCCTCGAAGATCTCCACAAAGCAGGTCTGACCGTCACACCGATGCTTGACCGTGATTTGAGCGGGCAACGATTCCGCCTGACAGAGATCGATCCGTTCACCTTCTTTGGAAGCTTCAACCGCGGTGTGCGGCGCGAGACGCGGATCGCGATCCTCGACGCTGCAAAGCGCAAGTTCGGAATCGTGGCGGCGCTACCCACGGACTTCGCCGGCATTCCCATTGTGAACAACCAGAAATCGTGGTTCTTCGCATACCACGATGACCGGGGGCCCGGCGATATTGAGCGCCTGTGGAAAGTGTTCCTTCTCGCATTGGGACCGAATCCGCTGGAGAATCCAGAGTTCGGTGCGGCTTTCGACGATGCTCTTGAAGTGCGTAACACGAACGTGAACCTGACGATGGGCCTCTTCTGGATTCGACCCCGCAGGTTTCTGAGTGTTGACCGGCACATGAGGGCACGGTTGAAGGTCAGCCTTCCATCGAAGGGTCTGACTTTTGGGTTCTACCGGGACTTGGTAGGGAGTGTTCGATCTCAGCTTGGGGACGACCTGGCCCGGGCTTCCCATGAGGCTTGGGAGAATGTCACCGGCGGCGGTCCGCAACCTGCGCCATCCATCGTTCCTCCGCCTCCAGACCTGGACTACTGGCTCGTCGGGGCGTATTGGCATGGGGAAGACGCACCAGATCAGACGCAGCGATTTCTCGATGACAACATCTGGGAAAACGGCTACGAAGACCGGTATCTGGATCTCGTCAAGTCGATGAAGGTCGGGGACAAGATCGCGATCAAGTCGACGACGACACAGAAAAATGCACTCCCGTTCGACGCTCGCGGCCATACCGTGTCGCTGATGCTCATCAAGGCTACGGGGACGATCGTTTCAAATCCTGGGGACGGCAGGCGCGTCGAGGTGGAATGGGATGACCCGCAGCCGCCGCCGCGCTCCTGGTACTTCTACACGCTGCGGTCCACCGTTTGGCGCATCCGCAAGGACGACCACTACGCCCAGCAATTGATCCGGTTCGTGTTTGAGGGTAGTGAACAGGACCACGAGTACTTCACGACCCGATGGTGGGGGGATCCGGGCAAGGGCGAACCTCCACCTCCGATCGACATCGTGGCGGAACCCTACTCAACGGCGGACCTCCAATCGGAAGGGGTGTTCCTCGACGAGGACGAGGTCGCCGTCCTACTCCGGCGCCTGCGGGCAAAGAAGAACCTCATACTGCGCGGCGCGCCCGGCGTGGGTAAGACGTTTATCGCCAAACGCCTCGCATTTGCGCTGATGGAGGCGAGGGACGAATCGCGACTGACGATGGTGCAATTCCATCCTTCCTACAGCTATGAAGATTTTGTCCGCGGCTACCGTCCAACCTCCCGGGCCGGGCAGTTCGAACTTGTCGACGGGCCGTTCTGGCATATCTGCAAAGCCGCTGAGGCTGACCCGGACCACGAGTATGTGCTGGTGATCGATGAAATCAACCGTAGCAATGTGAGCCAGGTGTTGGGAGAACTCATGATGCTTCTGGAGGCGGACAAGCGGGCGAAGCACTACGAGGTGCGGCCCCTCTATCGCCGGTCGGATGACGAGAAGCTGTCCATCCCGCCGAACCTGTATCTGATCGGCACGATGAACATCGCGGATCGTTCGCTCGCGCTGGTCGACTATGCGCTCAGACGGCGGTTTGCCTACTTCATGCTGGAGCCGCGATACAGTCACCCGCTCTTCATGCAGTGGCTCACCGGACATGGGATGAGGCCGGACCTCTGCAGCATGATCGTGGAGCGGATGGCGGAACTGAACAAACTCATCTCCGAGGACAGGAGGCTCGGTGACGCCTACCGCGTCGGGCACAGCTTCTTCTGCCCATCCGGCAAGGATTTCTCGTCGCTCGACGAGGGTTGGTATCGCGAAATTGTCGAGACGGAGATCAAGCCACTGCTCGAAGAGTATTGGTATGACGACCCTGCCAAGGCACAAGAAGCCATGAAGTTGCTGTAGTGAGTAGGAGCAACGGCGGCATGCTCGGAGTGGGCCCAACGGTTCGAAGAATTCCCATCCAGAATGTCTGGTATCTGCTTCTGTACGCCTGGGATCTGGCACGGTGGCGCGACACCACCCGGGGCGCGGTAGATGCGTCAGGCAGCTTGCTGGGCTTGCTGGCCAGAGTCCTAGCCGGTACGACCCGCCAGCTATTGCGGCGGCAACTCCGCCGCGCGCATCTCGACGTCAGGGACGAGATCCGAGGTATTCGGGGCCGTGTCGATTTCGCCACGTCGTTGAAGCGCATGTCCTTCGAGCGAGGTAAGGCTTGCTGCCGATTCCCGGAGTTGAGCATCGACACGCTAAAGAATCGGATCATCCTTGCAACGCTTCACCGCCTCGCGTTGGATTCTCGTCTGGTGACGGCAGGCGGATCGAGTGAAGACGACCTGCGACATGAGCTTCGTGCCGTGGTGAACGAGATGGATGGTGTTGAATTGTCTCCGATCACCATGGCAGAGTTCAGCCGGATTCAGCTTGGAAGCAGTGACCTCGACTACGCAGTTCCGCTGGCGATCTGCGCACTCGTTCAGCGCCTCCAGATGCCGACTGAGCAGGCCGGGGATCATGCAATGATGGCGCTCCTCGGTGACGAAATCACTTTTCACCGGCTGTTCGAGCACTTCGTCCTGAACTTCTACCGACATCATTTGACGGCGTACGACGTGAAGGGCGAGTCTCTGAGTTGGCACGATGAACTCGGCTGCGCGCTCGTGCCGGGGATGCGCACCGACGTAACGATCACTGAGAAGCGGGCACCGTACCGGCGGTTGGTCGTTGAGACCAAGTACAGCATTCGAACACTCGCGGCGTCGCCGCACGGGGGAGAGAAGTTTAAGTCTGAGAATCTGTACCAGGTCTACGCATATCTGAGGACACAGGAACACCGAAGCGCAGCGCATGCGGCTGCGGAAGGGATGCTACTGTATCCGACTACAAGTCGTGAACTCGACGAAGCCATGTTTGTTCAGGGGCATCGGATCCGAGTGGCGACGGTCGATCTCTCGCGTCCTTGGCGGGAGATAGAAGAGCGTCTGCATTCCCTGGTTGACGCTGAGAAGGATGACGTTCGAAAGTGCATGCGGGGCACGAAGGTGCCACGCCAGCCGGAGGATTAAGTATGGCAGTCATTCGACACATTACCGATCGGCAAGCAGTGCTTGAGGCGATCAACGAATGCGACAGGATCGGGCGGAAGGCATTCCGCGAGAAATACGCAGTGGACGCCAAGTACGAATTGGTCCTCCGGCATAATGGGAAACCATACGATCCAGAGCCCTTGCTTGCGGCTGCGCAATCATACCAGCATCCCGACCTTGGCCCGATTAAGGAAAGGATCTATCAGGGGCACCGGGGACAGAGGATGGCGCAACGGTACGCCGCACTGGGCTTCCAACTGGCAGAACAGTACTCAAGATCCATCGGGCATGATGGCGGTGCGGGAGATTCGAAGGCCAGCAGAGGATCGGTTGGCTCCAGAGCGTCCGGGGACTCGGCGCCACCACCTGCCCAAAGGGACTGGCCAGAAGAGGATGTGAGACTCATCGTGGCTGACTATTTCGAGATGCTTAAGCTGGAGGCGAGCGGGCAGGAGTACAGCAAAGCAGAACACCGCAGGCGGCTTCTTGCAAGCCTGGATCTGCGGAGCGAGCAATCAATCGAATTCAAGCACTGCAACATCAGTGCAGTTCTCAGTGGCCTTAGCCTTCCCTATATCGAGGGGTACAAGCCGCGAACGAACGTCCAGGGTTCGCTGCGCACCGCCGTCGAGACCTTCCTTAACGAGCACCCCCAGCTCTTCGCCGAACTCGATCGGAAACTTTATCTGCCGGTGTCGAATCCCCCAGATGGATCGCAGTACACGCTGAAGGACATCGAGGAGGCTGCTCCCGTCTTCGTCGAGTCTGAGCCCAGCCACCCTCGCAGTCCGACGAAGTTCGCGCGGCCAGGGTTGGCTGAGGAATCGGCGCAGGCCAGGAAGGCGCTCGGGATACAAGGGGAGGAATTTGTTGCTGGCCTCGAGCGTCGATTCCTCCGCGATCTCGGGCGCGTTGATCTCGCCGAACGCGTTCGTAATGTCGCCGCGGTGGATGGGGATGGCGCCGGGTACGATGTGCGGTCTTTTGAGATTGATGGATCAGAGAAATACATCGAGGTTAAAACGACGAACGGTGGCGACAGGACACCCTTCGTGATCACAGAGAACGAGCTGTTTCAGTCCGAGCGGCTTGGCCAGTATTTCTGGCTGTATAGAATCTTCCGGTTCTCGCGGGGGCCAAAGCTGTATCGCCTGCAAGGGCCACTAACTGATAAGCTCTGGCTCAAGCCGACCGAGTACTCGGCGCGACCGACGTAGCTGACGAGTTTGCACCCCGGCCGCTCGCCGAGAGTACGTCACGATCTGCCTCCCGGTAGAATTGCCTCTATGAGCGCATCCAGACCAAAGCCCGTTTCGTACCTGTACCTCGATGGCGCGGGCATTGAGGCTTTACTTGCTCAGGTTGTCGATCGACAGGAGTTGGAGTGCGGGACCACGGTCGAGAGGTCGGGCAGCGGGAGAGTTGGCGTAACCGGAAGGCTGAGGAACTTCATTCTCACGGCAGTCGGTGGACCAGAATTAGACCTCTCTGCAGAAATCGGTGGGTCGTGGAAAAAGACCCTGAGCCGGAGAGAGGTACAAGCTTCCGAGCAGAAACTTGCTGAGATCGTCGCAACCCTCGAGGCAATTGGCAAGCCGACCTTGTTCACAGACCTTGGTGAAGCGACCCGGACTGCCGACTTGGGCAAGGACAGCGTTTTCGTGAAGATACGCGAACGGTTCGATGCCCCGCAATTCCAATCAGGGGGTGATGTAAGTTCCGTCAACAGCGACGGGTACTTGCTCCTCGAACTGGGTGGTGGTTCGTATCATCACTACGGTGACGACTACTTCAAGCGGCCAACTCGCGTGGTGACCTTGTCTGCAAGTCTGTTGAAGATGCCAGCATCGACCCGCGGCATGGGGGCAAGTGGTCATGATGCACGTTTTTTCCGGGGCTTCAGTGGTCGAGGCATACCGCTGGGGGTGTTCGGTGTCCTGACAGCAACACCGAGTTATTTCCAGATCAAACCGTACGCTATTTGGCGATGAGCATTAGACAGACGCAGCTGACTGGTAGGAAAGCTATTCTGTTCGCATGGCAATCGAGACCGGCCTGATTGGTCGAGCCTTCGGCGCACTCTGGAGTTTGGTGGACTCCATTCGTAGAAGGCGGAATGCACGGAGTTGGGCTGGTCATTGGGAGGCATACAATCTCGTCGGTAGAGATCTGACGGAGCCCAAGCAGGGTGCCGGGTTCACACACTTTATTCTTCCGAGTTGGTGGACGTTCTCCTCAACGCTCACGTTCGAGTGCTGCGAATGTGATGCGCGCGGGCAACCGACACGTCAGCAGAAGGGCAACATTGATCCGAACGATCCGCGCGCGGCTACGAGAGTCGGTCGATATCTTGATTCGGCCGAGGTCTACGAGCAACGGCTCACGATGCTGGACCAAGATACAATCCTCATCCTGCCAGTACCCGATCGCTCTACCCTCGGCAACGTCTACGGAAGACATGGTTGGCGCAGGAAACGGAAGCAAGCCTGATGCTCATCCATCTGCGACAGCTGCCAAACTGCACACGGTGGTCCGCTCGGGCGAATTGCGCGCAGTTGCCGTGGTAAACGGAGCGTGGCAAAGGACGGCCAAGCCGCTCCGTGTTGCTGGCATAGGATAACTTCGCCAATCAGATTTCCTCCATTGCTTGGCCGAAACCCGGTGGTTCACCCCGCCCGCCGGAATTGCTCTGTCTCCAAAGACCTTCCGTCGAGGAAACGTGCCACACTCGCCGCGAAGCCGCTTACTGGCTCCCTCTCCCCGCGCTCCCATCGGGCGAGAGTTGACGGGTCTACTCCGATCTGCTGTGCGGCCTGTTTCTGGGTCAGCCCCAGCGAGGTTCGGTGCCGGACCAGTCGCCCGGCGAGATCCGTGGCCTTCGGCAGCGGGTTGTAGCCCAGGAAGCCGATGACGGCAGGCATGTAGCGCAGCTGCGGCTGGCCACGGTTTGCCTCCCAGTTGAAGATGCTCGACTCGTCGGCTCCAATTTGGGCAGCCACGTCACGCTGGAGGAGTTTGAGTTCCAGCCGCCGCCGGCGGAGGTGATCCCCGACCGTCTTGGGGTCCGTTGGAATCCGCACCACCGTCCCGTTGACATGCACCTGTGGAAGCACGATCAGCATAGGATGGTCGGGCTGGCCGAAGCGGTAGGAGATCGTCGTCCGAGTCTGACGCACTCCGCATTCCTCGACGGTATCGACGGTAATGCCCGCGACGAGCACCTCCACCAGGCGCCGCTTCTGTTGCCAGGTGGCCGGCTGATCGAGTCGGTCCCTCAGCCTCTCCAGGAAATCCTGGGCTGAGCTGACGGTCGAAGCGACCGAGTCTGCGCCTGTCAGCCGGCTCTGTAGTTCCGCCAACTGCGCGCCAAGAGTGGTCTCTTCCCGGTCAATCTCCCCCAGTTGCGTGTCGAGATCAACGTCGCTTAGCCGTCCGCGACGATACAGTGCCAGAACCCGGTTCCGCTCGCCGCTCTTTGCTTCGATCAATTCGCCGAGGTGAACTGCCTGTTCCCGGATCACCGCTACACCCTGTGAGTCCGATTCCAGCCTGGCGTGCAGTTGCTCCAATAGTTGTTCAGGGTTGCGGAGGAAGGACTCGATGTCGGACCACACCTGCCGCTCCAGTTCGTCGCCGCGTACGGGTTTGGATTGGCAACGGCCCACGCCGGCGTAGATCGATGGGGAGTGGGCGGCATTGCAGCGGTAATAGAACTCCCGCTTCCCGTTCGGACGGTTGGCGGCAATACCCACGTAGGTGTGACCGCACAGCGCGCATTTGATCAGTCCTCGGAGGAGGTACTCGTTCTTCGCGTTGCGCGGCGAGAACAGGATGTGCGATCTGAGGTTCCCCTGGGCCTTCCGCCAGGTGTCCTCAGTCACAATGGCGGGAACCGGCCGTGTGATCACCTCCCGCCCACTCCGCGTGCGCTTCCCGAACTCGTGGATTCCCATGTAGGTTTTGTTGGTGATCAAGCCGCGAATGCGGCCTGGGCGCCACAGGCCAGAGGTCTTTTCCCTCCGCTTGCCTCTCAGCGCGAGGCGGCTGTCCCGAACGTAGGCGCATGGGATGCCGTGGCTGTTCAGCCGTTCGGCAATAACCCTGCAGGAGTGCTTATCCGCTGTTGCCATCCGGAACACCTCCCGGATGACGTCCGCCTCGGACATCGCTAGACCGGGGATGGGCTCTTCGGAGATCGCGAGACGGGCATCCCGCTTCTCTCCGACCTTCCGGTAGCCGAACGGGACGATCCCACCGAGCCATACGCCAGCCTCGGCAACTCGAAGCGTACCGGCGACACACCGTTCGCGGATCACTTCGCGCTCGTGCGTGGCAAAACCCGAAAGCAGGGTGAGCATTAGCCTGCCAGTGGGTGTGGCGGTGTCGAACTCCTCAGTCATCGACCGGATCCGGACGCCCAGCGCCTCGAGGTCCGCGACGGCGTTCAGAGTCAGGCGAGTGTCCCGACCAAGACGATCGAGCCGAAAGACGAGTAGTTGGTCGAACTTCTTCAGGCGGGCGTCCTGGAGGATCTGACTCCCCTCCGGCCGCCGATCGAGAGGGACCGTTCCTGAAATGCTCTCATCGGCGTAGATCTGGTGAATGGTCAATCCGTGCAGTTGGCAGTATCGCTCACCGAACTCAATCTGCGTGCGGATGGACTGGCGCTGCTGCTGTTCCTCGGTGCTGACGCGGGTGTAGATCGCAACGGCCATTATCGGGGGGTCCGTGACTCCATCACATAGGTCCCTCGACGGGCTCGGGAAGGCAAGTCGGTCTCGGAGACGTTCGACGCCGGACGTGGGCGTGCAGGATTCTCAGACAGCAGGCAACGAATGGCGTGGGCCAGGTCATCCAGGTCGAGCGAATCCGGGTGGAAGACGCGGATCAGACCCGCGGAGTGGAATTGGGAAGCTCCCGCAGTTTCGGCGGGAGAAGCCGTTAATGGAGTGCGCTGTGGATCGTGTTGCATGGGCGAACCGTGTCAACACCCACAGCGGACTCCGCTTTACGGTCGAGACGCTGTCTGGTGGGGTCTCGTGGACTATATACGCCGGAGAGGAGTGATTGTCCGGCCAATGCCTCACATGCAATGCTCCGCTCCTGCCATATGAAGCAGCATAAGTCAATGGGCAAACACTGCTGTAAGAGATCACATCTCTCGGCCGCGCGTGAACCCTCGGCGCGTATAGTCTCAGTTCGACGATGTCCATAGACATGGCTCCGGATCTCATTTATTGCACTTTAGTGGTATGTAGTTTGGGATTAGGCGGGGGAGATTGCTATCATCGCGACTGTAGCGGCGGTGAGAATGCGATCGAAAGAGATCACACGCTGACCCTCCACGCTAACGTCTGCTCTAAGGAGTTTCATGAGCGCACAATACAGCGTCAAGCACTTCTTCCAAAAGGTCGATATCTCCCTCCTGAAGGTGTACTTCGAGAGCCGCAACGAGCTTGTTGCGCTGGAGTGGGATGACCTGACGATCTGCAATCCTGAGAGGATCTACGAGGCATGGGCCCAACTTTCGGAGAAGAGCCGAACAGAGTCGGAAAGTTGGTTCCGCGCCGTGTGGGGCCTTGCGGTCAAAGAGGGACTGCGGGTCATCCACGAGGAAGCTGACTATCATGATGTGGACCTGAGGGAGCCTCTGAGCAAGTATCAGGGACTGCTCGCAAAAGCATTCTGGGTGTACCTCCATCACCGCAAGATTTTCACGACGGCCAGCAAGTTCTTCCGGGCGGATCACCTGAACGCCCGATATTGGAAACTACGCAGCGATTTGCCGGCGAAGGAGCCAGACCTCTCTCGCGAGGCTCGCCAACGCTTGAGTTCCGAACTGTCGAAGTACTACTGGGAAACGCAGGAGCGGGGCAAGGATTGCACGGTTGACCTCTACAAGAGGCCAGGCATGATCCACAGCTTCTTCTGCTACCCGGCAGACTACGCGGACACAATGCTCGTATACGACGACCAGGGGAGGCTTGAAAGCCAGTACCAGAAGGGCGCTTTCCATGTGATTTTTCAATATAACCAGGGAACTGGCGCACTAGATGTTTATGTGCAGGGGGGGAAGCAGGTCCGGTGTGCAGTTGAGGAGATCTTCAGTCGAGTTATCCTCGGTATTCCACTGCCCGAACTTCCGAGGAAGGAGCCCTACAGGCTGAAGCACTTCGCGAGACGTGGCTTCGTCTTTCGCAACTCTGCTCCTCACCTGATACGAGGCGTTCGCGTCCGGTCGATCAGGTTGAGCGTTGCTTCCAGGGGCGTTGGACGTATCACGATTGAGGCTGACGAGCGGCGCAGGAAAGGAAATATCTACGATCTGCTTGAGGGCTATCTCGATAAGGAGCAGACAGCAGCGGGTGCCTTTGCCGTGACGCAGGTCGGTTTGGAGGTTCTCCTGCTGCGAGACGATGTTGAAGAACCGGTACGTTTCAATGTCACCCTGCCGGACTCGTGCAACCTGCCGGAGGGAGCGGAGTACCAGGTGATCAGAGACCATTTCCAGGCATGGGGACTGTACACCGGAGACAGCGATGAGCTCGATCTGGACGAAAGCTGACAGTAGGGATCCTGAGCTTCTCGGTCGTGAGATCCGGCAGATTGGGATCTTCGAGGAGCTCCAGGCCCGAGGTATCATTGTCCGCTCTGGGTATGCTGCAGAGTTCACCTGTGACGATTGCGGAGACCATGTCGAGGATGTGGTGTGGCGCGGGGGCTCTGGCACTCCACTCCGGGCTTTCATCCGCTGCCCTGCATCTGGGCGCGTCGAGCTCTCCGTCGAAGACATCGAGATCTGGGAGATCAACTTTCTGCGGTTAGCGGACGTCGTTTCTCAGATATTGGGCCTCGGCGGGAAGGTTGTGGTGGAGCAACCAGAGAGGGTGTGGTACCTGGGGAGCGGCCATTTGGGGAGCAACACGAGAGACGCCTTCTTGGTGCGGGGTGCTGCATGGGATGACGGCACGGATCTTCTCACCAGTTGCAGGCGACTGGCAACATCCCGAGCGCCGCTGATCCTGATTCCGAACCGGCTCCCCGCGAATCCAGAGTGGGCCCAGGGTCACCGCAAGCTGGTACGCATGGCAGATCACTACTGGTTTACAGATGCGCCGAAGAGTGTTGCCAATCTGGTCAATGGGATCCTGAATACGCACGATCAGGCCGTTGGGCTCGCCGAGGACTACGTTTTCAGACGCAGGGACTCGACGTGGCAGCTTACTTATCAGGGCGAGACGGCTAACATCCAGCATCTCGTCGGTCTCGAACATCTCGCAAAGTTGCTATCTAGTCCGCACAAGCCGATTGAGGCAGCGCAGTTGGTAAGCGGCGACGCATATCAGGTGCGCGCGGTCCAGGTTCGCGGCTGTGAGGCCACGGACCAAACTTCTCTGACGGAGTATCATCGATTGCTCGCCGGGATGGAGGAAGAACTCGCCGAGCTATCGCCAAGGGAGTATGCACGCAGGCAGGAGTTGGAGAAGCAGATCCCGGTGCTCCGAGAACACGTCAATAAGGTCCAGGATAACAGCGGCAAGGCGAGATTGCTCCATGGGACTAACCAGCGCGCGAGGGCGACCGCTCGCAATGCCATTACCCGGGCGTTGCGGGCCATCGAAGCCGTGCTCCCCAACTTGGCTAAGCATCTGAAGAGGAGTATTCAGACTGGCAACTCGGTTGAGTACTCACCTTCTGAAACCCATCCTTGGGTCACCTCATGACCGAAGGCGATACGCGCGGCGTATCGGGACGTTACGCCGGGCGTATTGCCTCTTTCATGAGGGCGTTGCTTCGGCGCTAAGGACGGGCGCGAGGAACTGCATCGGCGAGTCCCGGCACTAGGGCAACTCCTTCGATTCCAATCGTGGAGTGCCCAATTGACACACCCCAGAACAAAATCCTCACTTACGAGCCCCCAACGCCGGCTTGTGGAGCTATTACAGACCATCAACTTCGGTCAAATCAATAATTTGCGAGTCCGTGCCGGAGATCCGGTTCTCGATCCCTCGCCTAGGATTGTCCGCAAACTCCGACTTGGCTGGGACAATGCTCCGCGCAGGGAATCAGCTTGCGAGGACTTCTTCCTCAAGCAGGCTGTCCTCGACATGATTGCGACGATTGCTGGCATCGGCGATGGGCAGGTAGCCAGGATCGAAGTCGCGCATGGGCTCCCACTATTTGTCGAGATCGAATGTGACGCGGCCGGCTTCACGGGAGGTGGCGATGCAAGGGGCTGACTTCTCCTGCGCACTCTCCCTGGCGCATAAAACGGCGACGATTCGGGCGGCGCTCGCCGTCGCTGGCAGACGCGCCATTCACGCAGACCTTGACGACCTGGTCCAGGAGGGAGTAATTGCATGTTGGAAAGCCAGCCGGCAATTCGACCCTGCCCGTGCCGGTTTGCGCACATTCCTCGATCGTGTGGTCGCGCTTCGCTTTGCGACTGTGCTGCGGTCGGAGAGGCGCAAGCCCAGAACCGTTGACCTCGACGCCTCGGTGCATCCGCAGACTCCCGATGAAGGTCGAGCAATCGAATTCAGCGCCAGTTTGCAGACGCTGCTCAAAACCCTCTCTCATGAGGACGCCCATCTCGTGAAGTTACTCCTTCACTTCACGCCAGCCGAAGCAGCGCGTGTTCTCGGCGTCGCGCGCTCCACGATCCACGACCGGATCCGGCGCCTTCGTCCGAAGTTCCTGGCGGCCGGCCTGGTGCCCGCCGGCTACAGCGGCATCGGGAGGGCCGAATAATGAGGCATAGCTCCAGACAGTTGGCTCAAACCGATTCCAGACAAGCCTCCACTCAACTCCTTTCCGTGGGATTCTGGCTGCGGCGACGCAAGTGCCCGACCCCAGCAACGGGAAACGCGCTTCCATGCGGGATGATGTCCACGGGGGTGCGTCCATGAGCGCGGACATCAACGCAATCCGGAAATACCTCGAACACACCTACGGGCCAGAACCGGTTGGCAACCTGATCTGCTGGACTCGCGAGGAGAATGCGACGCGCGCCTTCGACCTTGCTAAGTCAGGGTCCATCCAGAAGGCCGCCGAGTACGCAGCTTCAAGCGCCGCACACACCGACGTCTACTTCGCTATGGGGCTCCAGAAGACGGCGCCGGCGAGGGGCAAACGCGGTGACGAGCAGGGCGTCATCGCGCTCCCCGGCCTGTGGGCCGACATCGACATCCGCGGTGGAGCACATGCGGCCGAGAATCTCCCGGAAACCGAGGCGGAGGCGCTCAGCCTGGTTGAGGCGCTTGGTCTCCCCCCATCCGTGATCGTCCACAGCGGCCACGGCCTGCAGGTCCACTGGAGGCTCAAGGAACTTTACATCATCGATAACGAAGCCGACCGGAAGAAGCTGAAAGATCTATCGGTCCGGTTCCAGAACCAGATCCGGCGAGCGGCCGAGCGGAGGGGATGGACAATCGACATCACCGCCGATCTCTGCCGGCTCCTGCGGGTTCCAGGCACCTTCAACCGGAAGCTGGGTGATGATGTCCGGCCCGTGAGTGCCGAGTACAGGAATCATTGCTACACGCTCGATGACTTCCAGGAGTTGACCGAAGGAGTCGAACTCCACACACTTGAGGCGCCAGACCCCTCAAAACACAACTTCCCGCCGGCAAACATCGATCGGATTCTCGATGGCTGCGTCTGGATGGCGCACTGCCGGGACGCCGCCGCCACCCTGCCAGAGCCGGAATGGTACAGGATGCTGACCGTGGTGGCCCGCTGTGAGGATGCCGAACGGTGGGCGCACGAACTGAGCCAGGGTTACCCCAAATACTCTCGGGCGGAAACAGACCGTAAGCTCAAACGCGCCTCGTCTGAAGACGTCGCGCCAGTCACGTGCTCTTATGTCCAGTCGGGCCTCGGTGGCGATCGGTTCTGTGGGGAGTGCCTCTTCCGCGGCAATGTGAACTCGCCCATCACCATCGGACGACTAACGCACGACTCCCTCCCATCGAAGCCAGACGTGGAGGTTGTGCCAACTGAGTCAGGCTCCGTGGTGCCTGCGGCGGGACCGTTGGACGTGGTCTCTCTGGCAGCACTGAGAGAGCGGTGCACCGACCTCGGCAATGCCAAGCGGTTCGCGGCTCGGTATCGCGACATGGTGCTTCATTGTGAGAGATGGAACCGCTGGTACACCTGGGATGGACGCCGGTGGCGGGAAGATGACGTCAATGAGGTCTTCCGGCTTGCCGGCGATCTAATCAGGAGCCTCTACGACGACGCCAAGCACATCGCCGACGAGCAGGATCGCAAGGAATTCCTATCGCACCTCAATAAATCCGAAGCGCACCGGGCCCACACGGCGATGCTGAGCCTCGCGAAGGCCGACCCGCGACTTGCCGTACGGCCGGATGACCTAGATGCCCATCCATGGCTCCTCACTGTCGAGAACGGCACCATCGACCTCCGGACCGGCAAACTCGGTCCTCACCAGCAGAGTCACCGGATCACCAAGCTTGCTCCCGTGTTCTTTGACCCCGCTGCTACGTGCCCAAACTGGCTGGCTTTCCTCGATCTGATTTTCAATCAGAACCGGCGTCTGATCGAGTTCCTCAAACGGGCGTTTGGATACTGCCTGACGGGGATCAGTTCCGAGAAGGCGATGTTCATCCTGCACGGGCCCGGGGGTGATAACGGCAAGTCAACAGTCGTGGACGTTTTCCAGCAGGTCCTTGGGGACTTCGCCACCCGCACGCCGACCGAGACCTTTCTAAAAAAGAAGGACGGCGCCATCCCCAATGACGTGGCCAAGCTCAAGGGCGCCCGTTTTGTCTGGGCTTCAGAGAATGAACGGGGATCGAGGCTCTCCGAGGCGCTCATCAAGGAAATGACCGGCGGCGACAAGCTCTCGGCCCGCTTCATGCGCGGCGAATTCTTCGAGTTCTACCCGGAGTTCAAGCCCTGGTTGGCGACCAACCACAAACCGAACGTCCGCGGCGACCGGGCGCTATGGAACCGGCTGAAACTCATCCCGTTCGAGGTCTCGATCCCGAAGGAGAAGCAGATTCCCCGCCACGAGGCGATGGAGATGTACAAAGCCGAGTTCCCCGGCATCCTCAACTGGGGACTGGAAGGATGCCTGGAGTGGCAGCGGGGCGGGTTGGATGTCCCGGAAGAGGTGATCCTGGCCACGCGGGAGTACGAGGAGGAGCAGGACACCTTCGCCATGTTCCTGGACCAGAAGTGCATTCGTACACCCAACGCCACGACCCTTGCCACTCCGATCTTCCGCGCCTACCAAGCTTGGGCGGGTGAAGTCGGCGAGACACCGGTCAGCCAGAAGGTCTTCGGTTCAATCCTGAGCGAACGAGGCTTCAAGAAGACCAAGACGATGCGGGGCAATCAGTACCATGGCATCGGACTCCAGACCGAGCCCCACTACGATCGGCCCATCCAACGGCCTCCAACTCCAGGCGTCCACTTGTTTCCGCCAGAAGACGGGGAGTTGGTATGAGGACAACCCTTCATAGGGGCGGCGCACAAGTCCTTTGTTTGCAACAAACGATCACCGGCATGAAGGGTTATGAAGGGTTATCTCTATTATCCGTTCTACGCGCACGCACGCACACATATGCGCATTGGCGGCTAATACGGAAAACCCTCCATGACCCTTCATACCCTTCATATCCTTCATGGCGAGGTACCCGAATGAACATCCACGAAATCCTTGACCGCCTGGACGAGGAGCAAAGCACTGTTTGGCTCGACGAGGGCGGGAACCTTCGCATCTCGAAGGGCGCGGCCGACGAGATCAAGCACCTAGTCCGCGAGCACAAGCAACTCCTCCTCGATCTGCGCCTGGCCCAGGACTTCATGAACAGTGCAGGCGTCCGGATCAAACGGATGCCATCGGGCGGGTTCGCCCTCCTGTTTCCACCTGAAGCCCCACTGGACCGTCTGCACTGGGCTGCGGCCACGCTGGAGATGCAGGACCTCCCGTTGATCATGACGTCGTCCTAGCCACTGGGCCAGTCCAGGTCCGGAGCGCGCGGTGCCGGGCTGGGGTATCGAAAAAACACGTCCGAGGCCGGACACCCCGTCATGGGCCGGCGTATATAGTGTCGAAGCCGTTCAGCAGGCGAGCGTCAGGCGCACCCTCCGAAGGCAAACCAAAGCGAGAGATGGGACTCTCGTAAAACTCCTTCCCTCCTTCGGTTCCCGCCCAAAGTGCGTCCTGATGCAGCCTGACAATCCAATTCCCTTCTATGCCGCCGACGGCCGGCAACTTGGCGTCCGTACGCCGGAAGCCGCCAAACGCCTGATCGCTTCCGGATATGCCAAGGCCGCCTACGGGCGCAAAGGCCACCTCCGAGCCATCTGGATACCGCACGAGGATGGCGGTACACCTGTGGTGAACAACGTCCCCAATGGAACGAGCTACAGCTACCGCGAGCATCTGGACACCGGACATCAGGTTTGGGCATTGCGCAGGCTGGGCAAAGGGGAACAACTGAAGCCCATCTTCACGAGGGTGCTGGCGGACTGCCTGGTGGTGTCGCGATGAAAGCCTCGCAAACCAGGACGGGCGGCCGCCATGTGGCCATTGAGCGGGGGTTGCTGAAGAACAGGCGGGACCGGCTATTGAAGTCGCCGAAGAAGTTGCGGTGGAAGAAGAAACCGCAGAGTTGAGCCAATCTCGCTCAACCTGGTTGAGTTTTGGGTCCTCCCTGGGCCTTTTCGACCGAGGGTTGGCCCATTGCACAACTTCGCCACTGTCACGCGCGAAAAAAGGTTGTCACTCAGGTTGTCGGTG
Organism: uncultured Candidatus Solibacter sp.; assembly: GCA_964604945.1. Classification (GTDB taxonomy): domain Bacteria; phylum Acidobacteriota; class Terriglobia; order Bryobacterales; family Bryobacteraceae; genus PNKE01. The sequence continues at coordinate 5,527 of CAZSBK010000008.1, read as the reverse complement.
GTCACTTCGGAGTTCTGATTGACGCAATGCGGTATCACGCCGGCGATGGCGCGGCGCATCGAAGTCTGGCCGTTGGACCGGCTAGTCCCGTACCCACGCAACGCTCGGACCCACTCGGCGGAGCAGGTTTCGCAGATTGCGGCGTCGATTGCCGAGTTTGGTTTCACGTCACCGATCCTGGTGGACTCAGAGGCAGGCATCATTGCCGGCCACGGCAGGTTGATGGCGGCGCGGAAGCTGGGCTTGGCGGAAGTGCCAGTGATCGTTCTTGATCACCTCTCGGAGACCCAGCGACGCGCCTACATTCTGGCCGACAACAAACTGACCGAGCTTGGGGGTTGGGACGAGGCGCTGCTGGCAGAGGAACTGGCCGCGCTCGAGGCTGAGGGCCTTGATCTCGGCGTGATCGGGTTCAGTGACCGCGAACTGGCGGCTCTGCTGACCGACGATGGAGCCGAACCCGCTTCCGGACCGGCGGCGGAGGAAGAAATCACTGAGACGCCGGCCGTGGCGGTGACGCAGGCAGGCGACCTGTGGATGATCGGGCCGCACCGGCTGCTTTGTGGTGACTGCCGGAAGGTGGGTGACGTGCTCCTGCTGATGGATGGCCGAAGGGCGAACCTGGTTGTGACCTCGCCACCCTACGCGACGCAGCGGGAATACGACCCGTCAAGCGGCTTCCAGCCGGTGCCGCCGGATGACTACATCGGCTGGTACCAGACGGTCGCCGACAATGTGGCTGGGGTGCTCGCCGCGGACGGCTCCTACCTCCTGAACATCAAGGAGCACGCCTCCGACGGGCAGAGGCATCTGTATGTGAAGAAGCTGACCATCGCGCACGTGGAGCGATGGGGCTGGCGGTTCGTTGATGAGTTCTGCTGGCGCAAGACCGACAACGGAGTTCCGGGCGGCTGGTCGAACCGCTTCAAGAATGCGTGGGAGCCGGTGTTTCACTTCTGCCGGCAGCCGGAGATCAAGTTCCGGCCTTTCGAGGTGGGGCATCTCTCTGAGGACTGCTTCGAGTACTCGCCCGAGAATCCGAAGTCCACGTCCGGCAGCGGCCTGCTCGGCACGGGCGCGCGGGGAGCGGCAGCTGGGCGATTGGGCGCTGATGAGGATGATGGGCGGTTCAAGGGGATCGCGAGGCCGAGCAATGTGATTGAGGCGAAGACGGAATCGACCCAGGGCTCGCACTCTGCGCCGTTCCCGAGGGCGCTGGTCGAGTTCTTCGTGAAGGCGTACTCGGATGCTGGGGACGTGGTGTTCGAACCATTCACCGGCAGCGGGACGACGCTTGCAGCGGCGCACGTACATGGGCGCATTGGCTACGGCATCGAAATCAGTCCGGCTTATTGCGATGTGATCCTGCGGCGGATGGCGGACCTGACGGGCTTGGAGCCACAACTCGCCGCCACGGGCGAGGCGCTTTCCGCCGTGGCCGCCTCGCGGGGGATTCTCGCTGCACAGCCAGAAAAGCCGAAGGCGCAGGTTAGTCGGCGGATTCAGCATAGCGGTCTCACGCCGCATGACGGTTGCCGGAAGTCCTCCTGACAATTGGTAGGAACCAGAACTTGAACATCGACCTTCACATCGAGCATTGGCCGGTTGAGCGGCTTATCCCTTACGCCCGGAATGCCCGCACGCACACCGACGAGCAGGTGGCGCAGATCGCCGCCTCGATCGCAGAATTCGGTTGGACGAACCCCGTCCTGGTCGGGCGTGACGGCGTCATTGTCGCGGGCCATGCGCGGTTGCTGGCCGCGCGAAAGCTCGGGATGACAGAGGCGCCCGTGATCGTGCTGGACCACCTGAGCGAGTCCCAGAGGCGGGCTCTGGTAATCGCCGACAACAGGCTTGCCCTCTCGGCCGGATGGGATGAGGGGATGCTGAGCATCGAGCTCGAGGCGCTGCAGGAGGACGACTACAATCTCGATCTGCTCGGCTTCACGGACGACGAGATCGAAGGATTTCTGTCAGGGCCGGAGTCCGTCGCCGCCGGCAACACCGACGAGAACGCGGTTCCGGCGACGCCCGAATCCGCGGTGACCGTGCCTGGCGACGTCTGGCTGTTGGGCGGACACCGGCTGCTGTGTGGAGACGCCACCATATTGACCGACGTGGAAAAGTTGCTGGCCGGAGGGCTGGCCGACATGGTCTTTTGCGATCCTCCGTACAACGTCAACTACGGCGCAACGATGAAGGACAAGCTGCGGGGCAAGTCCCACCGCAAGATCGCCAACGACAATCTGGGCGACAGCTTTGAGCAGTTCCTCCGCGACGCCTGCGCCAACATCCTCACTGTGACAAAGGGCGCAATCTACATCTGCATGTCGTCTTCGGAACTGCACACACTGCAGAAAGCGTTTCGTGAATCAGGAGGCCACTGGTCGACCTTCGTCATCTGGGCCAAGAACACCTTCACAATGGGCCGCGCCGACTACCAGCGGCAGTATGAGCCGATGCTCTACGGCTGGCGGGAAGGCTCGGATCACTACTGGTGCGGCGCCCGCGACCAGGGTGACGTCTGGTTTGTGAAGAAGCCCGCAGTGAACGATCTCCATCCGACGATGAAGCCGGTGGAACTGGTCGAACGCGCCATCCGGAACTCCAGCAAGAGTCGGGATACGGTGCTCGATCCCTTCGGCGGCTCTGGCACGACGCTGATCGCCTGCGAGCGCACGGGCCGGCAGGCGCGGCTCATTGAACTCGATCCGAAGTACTGCGATGTCATCGTGCGGCGATTCCGGGAGTTCAGTGGGAACGAAGCGACGTTCGAGAGCGATGGCCGGAGTTTCGACGATATCGCGGTTGAGCGCGAAACGATGGCGGTGCGAAGTGCGGCGTTGCCTTCGTGAGATCAGAAGCATCGAGGCAAAACTGCGGGCAGGCCACCCGGATGTCGAGGGGCTCGTGCTCGCGCTCTCGGACTGGTCCCAGGAACTGCGGATACTGCGTCGCGAACACGAAGCGTCCCAGGCAGATCTGATGCCGGGAACACCAGGGTGAAAGGGAAGAGGTAGCACTCATGCCGTTGGTTGAATGCATCGAATGCGGGGCGCCGGTCAGCCCCACGGCCCACACTTGTCCGCAGTGCCAGCGGGCGCCGGGTGGCGAGACCTGCATCCTATGTAAGGGAATCATCAAGATCGAGGATGCCTATAGGATCACGGACTGGGACCGGCTTGACAGCAGACCTACGGCAAAGCTGACTCGAGCCGACAAGTTTGCCCACAAGTCCTGTGTCCTTGCTCTCTTTCCGGATGCGGAGGCGCCTTGTGCAGATTGTGGCGGCCCGATCAACATCCGATCCTTCGGCCTTGCCTCCGGACCGGGGCTTCTCACTGCGGGCGATCCTGAACAGGCGCGATGGTATGGCTTCACTGATCGCGGATGGAAGCGTGAGGATCCGGCTGGACCAGCCGCCGCGCGTTCGTGCCCTCAGTGCGGAAGCACAACGGTCCTGAGTCGAGGCGACAGATTCAGCTCGAACTGCGGTCACTGTCATCTGCCGGTTCTGACGACGCACGCCGCCGCCGAGGACCCGAGAACGGGATTGTGGATCCACGACGGGTGCATCGACGGCAGGACCGTGGACGTTGACATGGAGGGAGAGCAGTCCGTGAAGAGACAAGAACTGGGGTCCGAGGCCCCAGTCCGAGTGAAGATCAGCAGGGTATTGCTGAGCCTGGCAACTCTTCTGGCTTGCCTCGCAGCCGGTTGCCTTATGGCGGTTCTGCTTCATAGCTAGCGACGCAGAGTTGCCTGGCAGAAGAACCGAGCAGAAATGGAAGAACGCGTCATTTCGTCAATTGTCCCGGTGATTGCGCTGGTGTCGGGGCTGATTGCCGCCTACGTCAGCATCCAGAGCCGTGCGCTGCTGGCTGAGGTGCGCAGAGAGATCGCAGAGATGGAGAACCGGCTGTTCGTAAGGATCAACGGGACATACGTGAGGGCCGGAGAATGCCGATTGCGGGAAGAAGTTCTGGAGACCAGGATCCGCATGCTGGTCGGCCAACCGGGGAAGAAAGAAACCGCCGGCTGACGAGGCCGGCGGTGATGGAGTGTGCGGGTGACTACCCGCAACCGTGTTGAGGACGGCCATCCGGGATCCAGCCGTACTGCAACCAGCCCGCCTCATCGGGGCCGATGAAGCCAAAGTAGCAGCCAGGGTAGGCATCCGAGAGCCACAAGTAGGCCGAATCGATGGCCTCATCTTCGAGCTGCCGGCGGCGCAGTTCCTGGAAGATGTCGGACTTGGTGCGGATGACCTTGTTCACGACGGTGCCGAGAGCGCCGGGGAAGCGGTCGATCCGGGATGGATGGATCCGGAAGGCGACTCCGGGTTGGGTGTACGCGTAGTTGCGGGCGTGGCGGACAGGGCGAGTCATGTCGGCGTGCCTCCTAGTTGATGCGGTAGGTCCTGAGGCCGTCTTCGCGCTTTGCGCTCTCGACGGTCAGGCCCATCTTCTTGGTGATGGCCCCGGAGATGAACCCGCGGACGCTGTGCGCCTGCCAGCCCGTGGCAGCCTGAATGTCCGGCAGTGTGGCGCCTTCGGGCCGCCGGAGCAGTCCGAGGACGATGGCCTTCTTGCTGCCCTCGCGGGCTGTGGGCTTCGCGTCCTTCGCGGTGGCCTCCTTGGTCGCCTTGGCCTTCTTCGGCGCGGCGGGGGCCGCGTGTTGCGCGGGCGCTGGCGTCAGTGCCTGGATGGCCTTCCAGATGCGGCCAACGGCTGTCTTGCGGTCGGTGAACTTCTTGACCGGCTTCAGGTCGTCGAAGGGAACCACGCCGGCGAATTCGTTCCAGACGTCGGCGAAGCGCGACATCGGCCAGTCGGCGGAGAGTTTGGCGAGTTCTCGCTCGCTGGTGAAGGCCACGTCGGTCGCGCCAACGCGGTGGTTGAGAGCATCTTCGTATTCGGCAAACGCCGTGATGGCGTTGTCGTTGTCGAGGGTGAATGTAGTCATTAGGATCGTCCTTTCTATCGGTTCATGCCGGCGAGTTTCCCGTCGGCGGTGATGTGCAAATCCTTGTAGTAGCCGCTGTGCAGCCTCACCCATCCGAAAGGTGTGGCCTGTTCGTAACGCGCGGCGATGCGGCTCAGCTTCAGGCGAAGCGTGCCGTTGTCGAACTCCTTCTGGAGGTGGCCCCAGCGGTCGCGCTTCCAGCCGTTCTGTGTGGCCCAGGTGATGAGTTCTTCGCGCGTCATGGTCAGTAATCCAGTCCCTTCGCGTCGACGGCGCTGCGGTCGCCCAGGGCGGCAAGCACGTAGGCGAGTTCCTGGCTGACGTGGCCGAGGTCGCCCGCGTAGCCCCAGTTGGTCGAGTCGAGGCGCTGCCTCATTTCGTGCTCGTCGAGCCGGATGTCGATGCGCTTCAGCAGGTCGCGGCATTCGGCGAGGCGCTCGGCGTAGCAGGTTGCGGCGGTTTGTTTGGCTTTGGTGTTCCTCATGGCGAACCCATTCATCACTCGCGTTCCGATTAGAAGCAAGGCGAATGATCGAAAGGCCGCGAAGAATCTTCAATGGCG
>CAZSBK010000007.1:0-85314 GCA_964604945.1 uncultured Candidatus Solibacter sp. | reverse complement strand
CACGAATGCGTCGACGGCGAGTATCAGAACTACAAGGCCAAGGGCGGCGCGTATGTGCGCCAGGAGTTCTTCGGCAAATACCCGGAGTTGCGAGAACTCGTCTCCGACATGACCGACGAGCAACTGGCCAGCCTACCGCGCGGCGGCCATGACCCGGTGAAGGTTTACAACGCCTACAAACGCGCCGTCGAACACAAAGGTTCACCGACGCTGATCCTGGCCAAGACCGTCAAGGGTTACGGTATGGGCGAAGCCGGCGAAGGCCGGAACTACACCCACCAGCAGAAGAAGATGAACGAGCAGGAGTTGGAACACCTGCGCGAACGTTTCCACATCCCGATCCCGGTCGAAACCGTCCACACTGTCTCGTTTTACCGCCCGGCCGACGATTCACCCGAAATGAAGTATGTCAAGGCGCGCCGCGAGGCCATGGGCGGCCCAGTGCCGGCCCGCAAGCCGAAGGCGCCGGCGCTCACCGCGCCCGGCCTGGGCGAATTCGCCGATTCGCTCAAAGGCTCTGGCGGACGCGCCGTGTCGACGACCATGGCCTTTGTCGGCATCCTGAAGGCGCTTCTCAAAAACAAGGAGCTGGGCAAGCTGGTCGTCCCCATCATCCCCGACGAGGCGCGCACGTTCGGCATGGAGAGCCTGTTCCGGCAGATTTCGATCTACGCCCCGCACGGCCAGCTCTACAAACCGGTCGATTCCGACCAGTTTCTCTACTACAAGGAAGCCCAGGACGGCCAGATTCTCGAGGAGGGCATCACCGAGGCCGGAGCGCTGGGTAGCTTCACCGCCGCCGGCCTGGCCTACGCCACTTACGGCGTGCCGATGATCCCCTTCTACATGTTCTATTCGATGTTCGGCTTCCAGCGTGTGGGCGATTCGATCTGGGCCTTCGGCGACGCCCGTGGCCGCGGTTTTCTCTTAGGCGCCACCGCTGGCCGCACGACTCTCAACGGCGAAGGATTGCAGCATGAGGACGGCCACAGCCACGTGATGGCGGCCACCGTGCCAAACTGCATCAGCTACGATCCTGCCTACGCTTACGAGATCGCCGTTATCGTCCAGGATGGCTTGCGGCGGATGTATCAGGACAACGAGGACGTCTTCTATTACGTCACCCTGTGCAACGAAAACTACGCCCAGCCGCCAATACCGGAAGGCGAGGGCGTGCGCGAAGGCATCCTGCGCGGCATCTACAAGGTGAACTCAAGCGAGCATGGTCCGGCCCAGGCGCAGTTGTGGGGCTCGGCGTCGATGCTGCCCGAAGCGTTGCGCGCCCAGCGTCTCCTTTGGGACAAGTATCAGGTCGCTGCCGACGTCTGGAATGTGACCAGCTACAACGAACTGCGGCGCGATGCGCTCCGAACCGAGCGCTGGAATCGGCTGCACCCGGCTGAGCCGGCCCGCAAGCCGTTTGTCCAATCGGCGATGGAGAACGCGGCGGGCCCGATCATCGCCGCCAGCGACTACATGAAAGTGCTGGCCGACCAGTTGTCGCCATGGTTGAGCGGGCGCTTGATCGCCCTGGGTACCGACGGCTTCGGCCGCAGTGAAAGCCGCACCTATCTGCGCCGGTTCTTCGAGGTCGATGCCGAGTCGATCGTCGTCTCGACCCTCTCGCAACTGGCGCGCTGGAACCAGTTCGACCCGCAACGCGTCGCCCAGGCGATGATCGAGCTTGGCGTGGATAGCGAGAAACGCGACCCGATGTCGAGCTAGCGGGCCGGCCGGCCGGCATCCAATTCCGGGAACAAACCGGCTCGTCCGGGCGTAGAATCCAGTCGGGAGGCATAAATAGATGTCCCCGCTAATCCTCTTGATACTTGTGGCTGCCTCCTGGCACGTCGTGGCATCCATGATGATTGTCCACAATCTCCGCACCCGTGGATTGCCAGTGAGTTTCCTCCTGATCCGGTTGATGTTGCCGAAGTATATGGGCCAGTACCGGGAGATCACCACGGGGGAGACAGGACGCTGCGGTCCTCTGTTCTACCACGCCGTGGTTTCCATCCTCGTGGCGCTTGTTGCCGCCGTAGCGATGGTCATCCTCAAACACGGCTGAGCCCCGCCGCTTGGGATAATGGGAGCGCATGCTCCACATAAGAGAAGACGAAGTCCGGCGGCTCCTGCCAATCAAAGACGCCATCGAGGCGGTCGCCGAGTCTTTCAGGGCGTTGGCCTTGGATCAGGCATCAAACCAGCCCCGGCGCCGGCTCTTCCTCCCCACTGGAAGCGTCCTGCACCAGATGTCTGGCTGGTTTCGCGGCTACTACGGGCTCAAGGTCTATGCAGCCAATGTGAAAAAGGGCTCACTTTCGTTTCACGTCATGCTGTACGACGCCGCTACAGCCGAACCACTCGCTTTGATCGAAGCCAATGCCCTGGGACAGATTCGGACTGGCGCCGCCACTGGCGCCGCCACCCGCGTCCTGGCCCCTCCCGGACCGGCCACAGTCGGCATGATCGGCACGGGTTTCCAGGCCTGGACTCAACTCGAAGCGGTGGCGGCGGTGAGACCCGTAGCCGAAGCCCGTGTCTGGAGCCGCTCGAAACAGAAGCGGGAGAGTTTCGCCGAACGCGCCACGGCCGAACTGGGCATCACCGTAGGCGCACCGGATACTGCCGAACAGGCCGTCCGCGGCGCTGGCATCGTCATCACCGCCACTTACGCCAAGGACCCGGTTGTCGAAGACGATTGGATCGGTTCAAATGTCCACGTCAACGCGGCCGGATCCAATCAGGCCAACCGCCGCGAGATCCCCACTGGCCTCGTCCGGCGCGCCTCGCTCATAGCCATCGACTCGATCGAACAGGCTCGCGCCGAGGCTGGTGACCTATTGCTCGCCGTGCCCGAAGCCGATTGGCCGTCGTTGCCCTTGAAGGAGTTGCAGGATCTGATCGCAGGCGATTGTCCCAGGCCGGATGGAGTGACCATCTTTGAATCGCTCGGACTCGCCGTCGAAGATATCGCCGTGGCGGCACGCGTCTATGAGCGGGCGATAGAGACCGGCGCAGGCGTCAGGATCTGACTACTCCTGGAGGGCGGCCTGCGTGTCGGATTCGCGCCAGGCGCTGATCTTCAGCCGCCGGCACACCCAGCACAGCTCTTCCGTCGAAAACGGGGCGACTGGATCGCCGCAAACCACGCACCGGGCATCCCCGGCAGCCACCCTGCGCGTGACCGCCTTGCGGCGCGCCGGCGCAGCGGTCTTGCGGGGAGTGGGCGGTTTACGTGGCATCGCTTCTAGATTTAGTTCATCACACTGAACCACGGCGCCGCAATGGTTTTGTCCATGCTCAGCCGCCCTCAGTCGCCCGCGGCGGCCGTCTCGGGCTGCGGGTGGCGGCGGCTGAACCAGCCGCGGGCATCCTCGAGATAGGAATAACCGACCGGCACTACAAGCAGTGTCAGCAGCAGGCAAAGCGTCTGCCCGCCGATAATGGTCACCGCGATCGCCGAGCGCGTCGCCGCGCCCGTGCCAATGGCGAGGGCCGTCGGGATCAACCCGGCGATGATCGAGAAGGTCGTCATCAAAATGGGGCGCAGCCGGATCCGGTTGGCCTCCATGATCGCCGGCCGCAGGGCCATGCCCCCGGCCAACAGCCGGTTCATGCAGTCGATCTGCAGAATCCCGTTCTTCTTCACAATGCCAAGCAATAGAAGCACGCCCAGGGCGCTGAACAGGTTCAGTGTCCGGCCCGTCAACTGAAGAGATATCAGCGCGAACGGGATCGATAGCGGCAATGTGAGCAGGATGATGAACGGGTGGGTGAGGCTCTCGAACTGGGCCGCCAGCACCATGTACATGAAGATGGAAGCGAGTCCGATGGCCATCAGCATGTTGATGGTCGTTTCTTCGAGGATCTTCACCTGGCCGGAGAATAGCAGGCGATAGCCAGCCGGCAGGTCCAAGTTGTCCACTACTTCCTGTGTCGCGGTAGCCGCGGAATCGAGCGAATAGCCGGTGGCAACGTTGCTATAGAACCCGATGCCATACTGCCGCGCCGTGCGGTCGATGCGCGATGGACCCGCCCCGCGCTCGATTTTCGCGATCGAATCCAGGCGAATCAGGCCCAGCCTTGCCGACGGAATCAGCAACCGGCTGAGGACTTCCTGGCTGTCGCGTTGGCCCTCCATCAAGCGCATGGTGACCGAATACTGTTCGCCCTCGTCCTTGAACGTCGAAACCTCATCATCGCCCGACATCATCAGCCGGACTGCGCTGGCCACATCGCTGACCCGCACCCCAAGATCGCTCGCCAGTTGGCGGTCGATCTTCACCTGCAATTCGGGATTGGCGAAGTTCAGGTTGGCGCGGAGGTCGGCTAGCTCCGGACGCTTCATCAGACTGCTGACCGTCTCCCGGGCAATCGGGTACAGCCTCTGCAAGTCCGGTCCAAGCAGCGTCGCGCGGATCGGCGAAAACGTGTCGCGCCCGCCCAGCACGTTCGGAAACCGCAAGCCCGGACGTGTGTAGGCGTACTCCGGCAGCATGATGCCCCGGATCTGCGCGGCGATTTCGTTCAGCGTCCCTCGCTCGCCTGGCGGCGCCAGCAGAATGGTGATCTGAGCCTGCGCCACGCGGTTCATCATCGAGCCCGACGATGGGACAACGGCGATGACCCCCGGGACTTTCTCAATCTTCCTTGAAAGCTCCAATGCCACACGCTCAGTCGCATCGAGCGACGAACCCTCTGGCATCTCCAGAGAAAGCCCAAGTTCAGACTGGTCTTCCTGCGGCATCCAATCGCGGCCAATCGTCTTGTAGAGCGGGACAGTTGAAGCAAACGTGACCGCGCAGATCAGCATGATCACCCAGCGGTGGTCAAGCGACCAGCCGAGCAGTTTCATGTAGCCGCGTTCGAGCGAGCCGGATTTGTGGCCGTGCTGAGACGATTTGCCGTTCGACTTCCGCTTCAGAATGCGCGCGCTCAGCGTTGGGGTTAGCGTGAATGCAACCAGCATCGAGACCATGATCGACACTGCCATCGTCCATCCGAACTGATTCAGGTAGCGCTTGGCGTAGCCCGACGTGAAAGCGATCGGCACGAAGATGATGACCAGCGAAATGGTCGTGGCGACCACGGCGAGAGAGATTTCTTTGGTGGCGTCAACGGCCGCTTGCAGCGGATTGAGATCGGGTTTCTCTTCTAACCAGCGGTAGATGTTCTCGAGGACAATGATCGCGTCATCAATGACAATGCCCACTGCGAGTGTGAGCGCAAGCAGCGTCATTGCGTTCAATGAGTAGTCGAGCATTCTCATGAAGCTGAACGTCGTGATGATCGATGTCGGAATGGCGATCGAGCTGATCAGCACCGTGCGCCAGTCGCGGATGAAGAACCATATGACGAGAGAAGCCAGCAGCGAACCGAGTACAAGGTGCTCCTCCAGGCTTTCCACCGACTTCTTGATGTAGGTCGCCGTCTCCGTGATGACGTTCAACTTGAGTCCGCCGGGCAGCGTCGAATTGAGCTGGGCCAGTTTTTCCTGGACTGCGTCGACGACCTCCACCGTATTGGTGCCCATCTGGCGTTGCACCGAGATCATCACCGCCGGCTTACCCCCGTAGTAGGCGAAGTTGCGCCGCTCGGCCATGCTGTCCTCGGCGTGGCCGACATCACGCAACCGGATCGGCGATCCGCTCACATTCTTGATGATGATGTTGTTGAACTGATCGATCGTTTCCACGCGGCCCATCGTCCGCACGCCGAGCTCCGACGGACCATTGACGATCCGGCCCCCCGGAGACTCAACGTTCTCTGACTGGACGGCGCTCTCTATCTCCTGGGCTGTCAGGTTGTAGGCGTTCAGTTTGTTGATGTCCAGCATCAGGTTGACCTGGCGTAACCGCCCTCCGGCAAGGCTCACCTGTGCCACGCCGTTGACCGTCTCCAGTGCACGCCGGATCACCTTGTCGGCCACTTCGGTGATCTCGCGCACCGGCCGGTCGCCGCTTAATGCCAGCGTGATCACGGGATCGGAATCGGGATCGGACTTGCGCACGGTCGGCGGACGCGCGTTTTCGGGCAACATCCTCTGCGCCCCGGATACTTTTTCCCGTACCTCCTCCACCGCCTCCGAGATGTCTTTCTCCAGGTTGAAGGTGACGACAATGAAGCCGCTGCCCTCGCTCGCCATTGCCCGCAGTTCATCAATGCCGCTAACAGACGACACTGCCTCCTCCAAAGGCATCGTCATCTGCGAGACGATCTCCTCCGGGCTGGCGCCGGGCAATAGGAAACTCACATAGACCGTCGCCGGATCGGTGCGCGGAAACAGGTCCACGCCGAGGTCCAGGAAGCTGAACACGCCCATCACGACCAGGAACATGATCAGCATGAATGCGAAAACAGGGCGTTGAACGCAGATTTCAGATAAGCGCAAGACGAATGCCTTCCTGCCCGGTCAAGACACACCTTCGGACCGGGCCCTACCAATTAAAGATGCCTCCAGATTATCCCAAAGTTACTGGACAGCTCCGGCAACGAAAGAATCGTCGGCGCAGCCGGCTGGCTTCGCGCTCCTGTCTGCCTGGTGTTCGCCTTCGTCTGACGGGCTCAGTCAAGCCGCCTGGGTGGATCTCCGGCGTCCCCGCGGGCGCACCCGCGCTACGCCGCCCCGGCTCGCCGATCACGAACTCATCTCGCTCAAACGATGACTGGCCCGGAGCAAGTCGTACAATAGTAGGGTTCTATGTCCAACATTGCATTCCTCTTCCCCGGACAGGGTTCCCAGGCCTCCGGCATGGGCAAAGCTCTCGCAACCGCCTATCCGGCGGCCAAATTGATCTTCGATCAGGCTGACGACGCCCTCGGGTTCTCCATCTCTCAGATGTGTTTCGAAGGTCCGGATGAAGCGCTCAAGCTCACGGAAAACACCCAGCCCGCCCTGCTGACTGTCTCCATCGCCGCTCTGGCTGTCCTAAAGGAACTGGGCTATTCGCCCAACTACGTCGCCGGCCATAGCCTTGGCGAGTATTCAGCCCTGGTCGCCGCCGGAGCCCTGAAGTTCACCGACGCCGTGCGCATCGTGCGCAACCGCGGCCGCTACATGCAGCAGGCAGTGCCTGCCGGCGTGGGCGCCATGGCGGCATGGCTCAAACCGCCCGCCGGAGAAGTGGACCGTATCCTGTCGGAAGCCGCCCAGGGAGAGGTCGTCGAAGCGGCCAATTTCAACTCGCCCGATCAGATCGTCATCGCCGGTCACGCCGCCGCTGTCGCGCGCGCCAACGAACTCGTCAAGGCCGCGGGCGCCAAACGCGCCGTGCCGCTGCCGGTCAGCGCACCTTTCCACTGCTCGCTCATGAAGCCCGCCCAGGAGATGCTCAAAGCCGACCTCGACGCAGCCGGGTTTTCCGACCTTTCGACGCCCTTGATCAACAACTGGCAGGCCCGCCTGATCTCGACCGGCGCGGATGCCCGCGAAGGGCTCTACCAGCAGGTCCCCAACTCCGTCCGCTGGTGTGATTCCATGCTCGCCTTGCGGCAAGCCGGCGTCGAGCGCTTCATCGAAGTCGGTCAGGGCGCGGTGCTTTGTGGTTTGCTCAAGCAGATCGACGCCTCGGCGAAATCGGCCAGGTTCGGCGACCCTGCCGATCTCGACAAAGTCCGCGAACTGCTGGCGTAGTAGACCTCTGAAACCGTCAGGGCCTATCCGTTTCGAGGTATCACCAACTCGCCTCGCTTCGCCCGCGGTGAGCAGGCACAAGCCAGTTGTTCAGCGCTGCAGTCGGGTTTCCCTTGGTAGCCCGCGACTTCTGCCACATGTCGGCTATGGCCTGACCAGTGTGATCTTGCGCAACTTCATCGGCGCGCTCTTGTCGTCGCCCTGGAGTTGGAAGGCGATCGTGTTGGTCTGCTTCGTCACATCCAGCCGCCCTGGCAATTTCACCGTGACGAACTTCCCGCCGGTCCCGTTGATGACGCCTTCGATCGAACCATTCGCCGGCTTCGACCTGTCGTCGACAAACAGCCTGTAATTGCTGCCCGCCACGGCATCGTCGCAGGCGTAGGTCAGTTCGACCTGGTAGCTCCCTTCCAGCGCCTTATAGGGATACCAGTAGAGCATGTTCGTCTCGCTCTGGAACCGCCTGAACCCGTGCGCGCTCTGCGTCACGAAATCGTAGCGAACCTCTTCGCCCCGCAGCCTCGACTCCCAGGCGAACAGGTCCAGCCGCGCCGGCAACTGCCCTGCCCTGTGCCCATCGGCCACCTTCGCCTGGCTGTCGGCAATCTCCACCACCACCACCGTGTCGTTCACGTCCGGCGCCTTCGCCGGCAATGCCAATTCGAGCATCCCCGCCTTCTGCGTGAACTTCACCGCCGCCTTGCCTGCCAGCAGGCTCGCCCGCGTCACCTTGCTCTCCAGACCCTCGATCTTCAGGCTCCGGCCCGGCCAGTTCAGGATGTGGATAAAGAGCTTGCCCGGCTTCGCCGTCGCCCGCCATGTGATGCCATTGATCATGAACGGGCTGGCCGACGTTCCGTAGATTGATTCGCCGTTCACAGCCAGCCACTTGCCCATCGTCCGCAAAATCTCCTGGCTCGGCTTCGGGATCACGCCCTCGGACGTCGGCCCGACGTTCAGCAGGTAGTTGCCGCCCTTGCTCACGATATCGGCCAGCTTGCCGATCAGGTCGCGCGGGTCCTTCCAGTTCTGGTCGTTCTTCTTGAAGCCCCAGGTGTCGTTGAGCGTGGCCGGTACTTCCCATTTGCCATCCGCGACATAGACCTGAATCGGAATCGCGTTATCGCCGGTCTGCGTGTAGTCGCCGCGGCCATGGCCGATGCGGCTGTTGATCAGGCACGACGGCTGCAACTGCTTCACCATCCCGCGCAGCGAGTCCACCTGCGGGATCGACAGCAGCCCCGGCGTGTCAAACCAGATCAGCCCCAGCTTGCCATAGCCGCCCAGGATCTCTTTCACCTGCGGGAAGACCTTGTTGTTCAGGTACGGCTGCGCGTCACGCTTCTCGGGAAAATCCCAGTTGTTGCCGCGGCCGCCGGCCTCGTGCCAGTCCTGGTCCTGTGAATAGTAGAAGCCGAAATCAAGGCCCCGTCTGGCACAGGCGGCCGAGAGATCCTTCATCGGATCGCGCTTGAAGGGTGTGCGGTCGACGATGTTGTACCCCGACGCTTTGCTGCCGAACATGGCGAACCCGTCGTGGTGCTTTGACGTGATGACCATGTACTTCATTCCCGCGTCCTTGGCCAATTGCGCCCACTCCTCGCCGTTGAACTTCACCGGATTAAACTGCCGTGCCAGCCCTTCGTATTCCGTCACCGGGATCTTCTCCCGGAACATGATCCATTCGCCAATTCCCCGGACATACTTGCCCTTCCATTCGCCCGCCGGAATCGCGTACAGTCCCCAATGAATGAACAGGCCGAACTTGTTATCGTCGAAGTGCCGCAGGGCCTTCTCCGTTTCAGCCTTCACCTGCGCGCTATCTTGCGCCGGCAACGCCAGCGCAATCATCATCGCAACCAGCCCAATCCGTCCAATACGACTCAAAGACACGGCGTGAAACTCCTTTCGACTCGAATCGAGCCGATGATATCGTAACCCTCGAAGTGATGCTGCCGTCCTTCGAACCAGCCCCCATGCCACCTAGTGCACATAGGCCTCTGGCTCGCGTGCCGCCAGCGAGCCTCGTGCGCCAGCGCGAGGTGGACTCGCCATCGGGTGAGAGACTCGTGCGTCAACGCGAGCTAGATCAGACGGTACCACCCGCTGACGCAGGTGGCTCGCCGGCCTCGGTCGCCGTATTCAAGAATCGTGATGCGCCAGTAGGGCGGACCCCTGGTCCGCGGCCGGCCCCTTGGCCGGCAAGCCTTTGGCCGAGTCCGCGAACATCATCACCGGATCACCTGCGCTATACGAGCCTCGTGCGTCAGCGCGAGGTAGAACACCCAGCCCCCCGCCCTCGCCGCAGCGTTTTTCGACTGTGCCTCTCCTCCCTGTTGTACGCCGCCATCTGCGGTCTCTTCATCTCCGCGCCCCTCGATGCCCAGCCCTTACCCGCCGCCCTGGTCAAATGGGCGATCCACGCCCAGGACGGTCCCGCACCGCCGGGCACAAATCCGGAGCTCGCCGCCATCCACGACGACAAACTCCGCCAGCCAGCCGTCCTCAAGGCCGCCCACCTCAAGACCGAAGTCTGGATAAAGCCGCTCGGTCATGGCCAGTGGGCCATGGCGCTGTTCAACCTTGGCGACTCCAAAGCGCAGGTGGACGTGGTTTGGAAAGAGATCGGCCTGAGCGGCTCGCCCCGCGTGCGTGACCTCTGGACAGGCAAGGACCGCGGCAAGGTCCATGGCGGATTCGCCCAGACCCTGCCGCCGCAAGGCGCGGCCCTCTTCATCGTGAACCAGTAGGACAGGCCTCCCGGCCCATAAGCGCTAAGTTAAGCAACGCATCCCTCACTATGTTGGGTAGTTCCCTCGCTAGGCCACTACCTATACAAACATTCTGCGGTGGAAATGTTCTTAAGTTAGCGCCTATGGGCCTCCCGGCCTGTCGCGCTCGTTCATTTTGGCGACTCGATCATCGGCGACCGGATGACCCGTCGCGATGCATGTCGCGATGCATTGTGCTCCCACATCGAGGGATATAGAATGGGCGTCGGCTGGTCCGGCTGAATCTGGCGCGAATGGAGATAGACCGTGGAATCGGAACAATCCAGCGGGCAAGGACTGATGAATGTGCTCGTGGCCATTCTGCTCATCGCCATCGTTTACACGCTTGGCGAGGGCGGCCGGGCCGTCTGCATGTGGCTGTGGCCGCAGGCCTGGGACCGTTGGGACGACTGGGTTAAGGTTGTTGCTTCTCTCGGTGTTCCAGTCGTTGCCATTGCCGCGATCGCCGGCGTTGTAGCCCTCAATCGTTCCATGAATCGACTGGAGGCAAGCGCCTCCCGTTCGGCGTCAGCAGCGCCGCGAGTTGGACCCAAGGAGCCGGTCGAACCAGAACAGAGCCGGTCGTCCGTTGATGTCAACGGTTGCGAGCACTGCCACGAACCGTTCGGTGAGATGGCGTCCCTTGGATTCTCTCGGGGCGGATACCAGTGCAAGTCCTGTGGAACTCGCAGTTGCGACAAGTGCGGCTATCGCAAAGGAAAAGCCATGGGGCGAGCAACCATACTGTGCCCTGCATGCGGCTCAGACCTCGTGCAATCCTTCAGGTTGTAAGGGTATCGGGATGCCGGGGGACATCCTGGTCAGGCCGGCACGGCTTCGCCGTGCTCCAGGCGGTCGGCGATCAGCCGTAACGCCAGAGCCTGAACGGCCGCAGTGGCGTGCTGTTTTGTGCGCCCATAGGCGGTGACGCCTGGCAGTGTTGGGATATCCGCGAGGCGAGCGGCCATCTTCTTCGCGGCAGTACTCGATGGCGAGTGAGAACTTGCTCGCCGTCGGAATCTTTGCCATGGCGCCATGATGACATCAAAGACCGGGAAGCGGAAGAGTTCGAACATGCGGGCGAAGTTCGGCGGGCTGGCGCTTCCATCCAGCGCGACCGGCTGCCGACTGCATGAGGTTTGCCAGCCGGATACGGCAGTTCGCATCGTGCCCTGATACACTACCCGTGGCGCCAAAGGACGCTCCATAATGTCCAGCAACTCGCCTGCAATTGGCATCTCCGAGGCAGCAATAGGCCACATTCTTCAGGATAGACATCTAAGGCTCGCCGTGCCGTTAAACCAGCGGTCATACGCATGGAAGATTGAGCATGTCACCGAACTCTACTCTGACTGGGCGTCGGCGATAGCAGAGGGGCGCGAAGAGTATTTCCTGGGCTCTCTCGTCGTCGTAAAGGTAGGCGAAGCAACGGAGGTGTTTGACGGACAACAGCGACTGGCTACCACCATGATCCTCGTCGCTGCAGTCCGCGACTACTTCCTGCGACATTCAGATGAACAAACGGCCCGAATCATCGAGGAGGAGTCTCTCTATTCTAGAGAGCGTGAATCTCACGAGCAGCAGCCGCATTTTCGGTTGAATGCGGAAGACCATGAATTCTTCGCGCACCGTGTTCTCGCTCGTGCCAGCGACCCAGAGCGCAAAGCGGCGACCAAGGAGACGCCTAGAAGGGACAGTCACAAGCGCATTGCGGCTGCCGCCGATGCGGCTGCTAAGCACGTGCAAAACATCGTCCAGGCGCTACCCGCCTCTGGCCGAAGCAAGCTGTTGCACAGCTGGCTCACCTACTTGGAGAAGTCAGTGAAAGTCATCCTGGTCGAAGTGGCTGATGAGAGAACCGCCTTCACGATCTTTGAGACAATGAATGATCGTGGCCTCAAACTTTCCGCCGCCGATCTACTGAAGAACTATCTGTTTGCGCGTGCGGAGGAACGCAAGGCCGAAGCAGTCCAGAAATGGCACTCTCTCACTGGAGTTCTGGAGTCAATAGACGGTGAGGAAGACGGCATAGTCGAATACATCCGCTTTTTCTGGATCGCAGCCCATGGTCCAACTCGCACCAAGGATTTATATGACTTCATCAAGAGGGACGTAACTAACAAGACGAAGGCTGTCCGGCTCGCGACGGACCTTGAGGCGACGATCCATCATTACGCAGCAGTGTTGACCTCGTCGCACGACGAGTGGAGTTCATACCGTCCGGGCGTCAGAGCAAAGATCTCCACGCTGCGCCAGTTGGGCGTTACCCAGATCCGTCCGTTGTTGTTGGCGGCATTCCCAAAGTTCTCGCGTAAAGAAATGGAAAAGCTCTTGGACGCGTGCATTTCCTGGTCGGTCCGGTCCCTGCTGGGTGGTGTGCCGAGCGGCACGCTGGAAGGCTACTACGGGAGGGCTGCGTATGCAGTCACGCATGGCACCGCGACCAACGTCAAGGCGCTTTCTGTAGAGATGACGAAGATTATTCCAGATGACAAACGCTTCCTTGCTGCAGTTGAAAACGTAAACGTGGCGAATGCGAATCTCGCCCGCTATTACCTGCGCGCCCTCCAGCGTCAGGCTGACGGGGAAAAGGAACCGCAGTACATCCCGAACGAAGGCTGCGAGATAACGCTTGAGCATATTATTCCTCAGAAGCCAGGTAACAACAGGTGGAAGCACCTTACACCGGATCAGTGCAAAGCGAATTACAACCGTCTCGGCAATCAGGTGCTTTTGACAGGAACCATCAACTCGAAGCTCGGAAATGAGGAGTTCGACGTCAAAAAACCTGCGCTTCTCGCTTCCGACTACTCGCTGGCCAGGGAAGCCGGAGCGCACAAAAGCTGGGGGCTTGACGAGATTGGGGCTCAGCAAGCCCGCCTTGCCGAACTTGCGGTTCTGACTTGGCCAATTACTTTCAGGTAGGTCAAGTTAACAATAACAATTAACCGGTAAACCGGGACTAAACAGGAACACAACGCACCTTTACCCTGTCCGTGAAAACCACAAGATGTAGTGGCAATCGGCTCCGAGTATATGAGCAGACGGCCGGCCGCGGCATTGAGTTGTGGTTTGGCCGCGGCAAGAACCGGTGCCTTGTGTTTCTGCCCCTGTTTCTCGCCCAGAGATCCGCCAGGTAACCGCAGCCAAAGCCTGCGAGCATCCTGCCGAGGCTGACCGGTAATCGGTCCCAGTCTTAGCTCACTCCCGCCAGACTCGCCCGCCTGAACAGCAATCCCGCCACGGTGAACAACACCACTTGGACACCATGCCCGATGGCCATTCTCCGCGCCATGTCGGGCGGCGCGCCCGAAGGCAGAAACACGGAAATCAGCGCCAGCGTCGCTGCCATCGCGAACATCGTCCAGGCCAATCCCGGAGCTTTCAGCCGGGCCAGGCTCGCGCCAATCACCCCCACCACGAGCACACTGTGGTACCACAGGCGCTCCGGATGTCCCGAGTCCGCGACCTGGACCATGGTCCCCCACCCCAAGACGAATGCGGTCACCAGCGCCACTCCAACGCCCGCCTTGTACGTCCACGCGCCCATCTTCCTCGCGACCAGCGCAAACACCATCCCCGTCGCGAAAAACAGGAAATACACCCGAACGAATCCCCAAGAGTCCCAGTTCCATCCCGGCACCAGCCGCGACGCCACCAACGGCACCATCAACAGGCCCAGCGCCACCAGCGCCACACGCAGGATCGTCTTCCACATTGGAGTCATATGACTTGTGTTCTCCCTGACAATGCCAGCCAACCTCTCGAAAAAGAACCACAGCGCAAGTACTGACAATCCGCGCCGGGCTTCCCCGCGCCCACGGCCGTTCTGTAATCGTTCCCGGCCTTATTTCAATCCCGCCAAACTCGCCCGCCGGAACAGCAGACCCGCCGCCGCGAACAACGCCACGAATCCGCCATGCATCACTCCGACGTTCCACACCGGCCCCGCCGGCGTGTCCGACACCAGCACCTGGGTAATCACCCACGCCACCGCCAGCGCCGCCGCCATCGCGTACATCGCCCAAGCCATTCGGCGGGCCTCAAGCCGTGCCAGCGCGGCCCCGATGGCCCCCACCGCGAGTACGCCAAAGTACACCAGGTTCACCGGATTTTCCGTTTCCGACATATGGACCATGGTGGCCCACCCCAGGACGAACCCCGCCACCAGCGCCAGTCCCACGCCCGCCTTGTACGCCCACGCGCCCATCTTCCTCGCGATCAGCGCATACGCCATCCCTGTTCCGAAGAACAGGACATACGTGAATACAAAGGTCCCAACCGGCCAGTTCCACCCAGGCGCCAGGCGCGAAGCGATCAGGGGCACCATCAACAAACCCAACGCCACCAGAGCCATGCGCAGCACCGTCTTTTGCATTTGTGTCATATGAATTGTGTTCTCCCTGACAATTCCCGCCAACGTCTCGAAGAAGACCCACAGCGCGAGTCCGAACAGTCCCCGCCCGGCATCGCGCCGCTCCCGGCACAGGTCGTGGAATGTCTGCGCCATCCCCTCGCCGAACCGGTCATGGAAAGGCTGAGGATACTGCCGCAGCAGCAGCAGATACCACTCTCGATAGCGCTGGACAGCGACGTCAGTAGCCATACGCCAAACGTCCTTCCGCCACCGCCACCACGCCGCGATACCGCTTCAATTCCGCTCCCAGCGCCGCCCGTCCCACGCCCGTAAGCTCGTAATAGATCCGCCGCCCGTCGTCCATCTCCGGATCCACCCGCTTATCGCTTTCCCGGACCAGCCCCGCCTCCATCATTCGCCCGATCGAGCCATACAGCGTCCCTGGGCCCATTTTGACCTTGCCCTGCGAGTCCGCCTCCACCTGCTTCATGATCCCGTACCCGTGCCTCTCCCCCGTCGAAAGCGCCAGCAGGATGTGCAGCACCGCGGGAGTCAGCGGAGCAGGCGCCGCTTCTTTCTTCGCCATGCTTCGATACTATATCCACCACGGATATATGTCAAGCCTCGTTATTCGGTGAGTGCGGATGACCCCGTTGGGGCCGCCAAAGTGCATGAACAACACGGCACTTACGGCGCCGTCACCGAGTCGCCTGCGTAAGCGCGCGGGACTCGTTTCGGACCAGTAGGGCGGACCCCTGGTCCGCGGCCGGCCCCCTGGCCGGCGCGTGTCCGGTTGATTCCGCACGCAAGGTAGAGCGGGTTCCAGAGCTGTTTTTCGACACAGCGGGTCGCCCGCTGTTTTTCGAGGGGCCTGTCAAGTTCACACGGACGGCTGCACGCTACGGCCGCTCGCTCGGGCCGCCCGGCAAGTCGATCGGCACCTCGACGTAAAACAGTTCCTTGCTGCCCTCGCGCAGGCCAGTGATGTAGAGGATGGCGTTGCGCCGGTGGCGGACATTGAAATAGAGGAACCCATGGGCCGTCTCGCCCGGCATGATCGTCTTCGCCGCCCAGGCGCGCGTCTCGAACTCGACTTTTGAAAGCGGATTCTTCTTTTTCGGCAATGGGATCGGCGACGGATAGGAGACGCCGGTGCCCGGGCGCTTCGGCGATTGGACGGAGTACAGATCGCGCGCCGGCATGGGTTCGATCTGCATCCGGTCAGGCGTCTGGTAGGAGACGTACATGCGGTCGGCCATCACGGTCTCACCGCTCTGGTTCTCCATCAGCAACAGGACCGGCAGGATTCCGTATTCGTTTGGATTGGTCTTTCCAAAGACGGGCTTGGTTTCGGCGTCGCTCTCATACTTGACGGCCGCGATCCGCACCTTGCCGGTCACCTGAACCGACGGGTAATCGGTCGCTTTGCCGGGCTTAAACGTGTCCGGCTTATCGGCGGCCATGGCTGTCGCGGCTATACTCAAAACAGCAATCCAGGCTTTGACTCGCAAGATCACTTACCTCCTGTACCGTCTGCTCCAGGCACTCGCCTTCCCTGTCCTCTTACTCTATCTTGTCCGCCGGACCGTCAAGAACCGCACCTATGCGCGCAATCTGAGCGAACGCTTCGGCCGGTTGCCGGACTCCATCTGCCCGACGCTGCCCGGCGCGGTCTGGTTGCATGCCGTCAGCGTCGGCGAGGTGATCGCCGCCATCCCGCTCATCCATGCCCTGCGAACCGCGCTCCCCGATACGCCCGTCTATGTCTCGACTTCGACGCTCGCCGGCCGCGCCATGGCGGATCAGAAACTCGCCGGCCTCGCCGATGGCATCTTCTATGCGCCATTGGATTACGTGTTCGCCGTCCGCCGCGTGCTGCGCCGGCTGCGACCTGCCCTGCTCGTCATCATGGAGACCGAGATCTGGCCCAACATGATGCGCGAAGCCAAACGCGCCGGCGCGGGCGTGCTCATCGTCAATGCCCGCATCTCGGACAAGGCCATCCCCCGCTACCGCCGCTACGCTTGGTTCTTCCGCCGGGCACTCGACTACTGCGACGCCGTGCTGGCTCAGGATGAGACCGCCGCCGCGCGGTACCGCGAGATCGGCGCTCCGAACGTCAAGGTCTGCGGCAATCTGAAGTATGATTTCGACCCCAATACCGCCCGTGTCGCTCCGGACCTCGATGCCTGGATTCGGTCCGTGGATGCGCGTCAAGTTCTCATAGCCGCATCCACCATGCCGCCTGCCCGCGAAGGCGATGTCGATGAAGACGGCCTGCTCATCGAAGCCTGGAAACGGCTTAGCGAAGAGCATCCGGATCTGCTGCTGATTCTTGTTCCCCGGCGTCCGGAGCGGTTCGAAGCAGCGGCGAAGAAACTGCAAAACGCCGGCATCGAATTCGTCCGCCGGACGGCCCTCGGCCCACCGTGCCGGGTCATGCTGCTCGACACCATCGGCGAACTGAACGGCCTGTTCCGCTACGCCACACTCGTCTTCATGGGCGGGACGGTGGCCGAACGCGGCGGCCACAACATCCTCGAACCGGCGGCCTTCGGCGCGCCTGTCATTTGCGGTCCTCACATGGAGAACTTCGCCGAGATCGCCGCCGAGTTCGAGCAGGCCGGGGCGCTTCCGAGACTCGGCCAAACGAACTTCGTCTTCGCTATTTCATCGCTCCTAGAAGACAAAGCGAAATTAGCCTCTATCAGCATGCTTTCATTGGACTTAGCTGAGTCTAAACGGGGCGCGACAGTTCGTTTGGTCGAGATTCTCCGGACCGCCCACGACCACGCCCTGCCCCGCCCCATCCCGCCCGTTATTCTCCTTCCGTTCGCCTGGATCTGGCGCGCCGGCATGGCGTTTGATAGGTCGCTGAAGCGCCTCCGCCGCCGCAAACCCGAGGTCCGGACCATTAGCATCGGTAATCTTGCCGTGGGCGGAACCGGCAAGACGCCCATGGTCATCTGGCTCTGCCAGCAGTTCGAAAAGCGGGACCTGAAGGTGGGCGTCCTGACGCGCGGCTATCGCCGGACGGGCGGCTCCGATGTCCAAATCCTGTCTGCTGGAGCCGAAATCGCGATTGAAGCGACAGGTGAAGAACCAACGCTTATCCTACAAAATACAAAGGCAATTGTCGGCATCGGGAGCGATCGCTGGCAGACCTGGCAGCAGATGAAATCGAAGAGTGCCCCCGATGTCGTCCTGCTCGACGACGGCTTCCAGCACTGGCGTCTTGACCGCGACGCCGACATCGTCCTGATCGATTCGCTCGACCCCTGCCGCGGCGGCGTCCTGCCCCTCGGCCGCCTGCGCGAACCGTTTTCATCGTTGAGACGGGCCACCGCCGTCGTCATCACCCGCGCCACCGCCGAACGAGAATACGCCGGTCTGGTCTCCGAGATCCGCCGCCACAATGCCGCCGCCCCTATCTTCCGCGCCCGGACCGTCGCCCGGCGTCCCGACGTCGATCTGAGTTCGTTTGGCGCGTTCTGCGGACTCGGCCAGCCGGAGGCGTTCCGCCGAACACTCCAGGAACTCGGCCTGAAACCCGCCTTCTTTGTGGTGTTCCCCGACCACCATCACTACACCGCTGCTGAAATAGCCGCCCTGAAGGCGCGCACCGCCGCCCTGGTGACGACCGAGAAAGACCTCTTAAACGTGCCCACTCCGCTGCGCGATTCTATCCACGTCATCGCCATCGACCTGGAAGTGGACGATGTGGATCGTTTGATCGCGACGGTCGCTCGTTGCGAGCCTCGTGCGTAAGCGCGAGGTACGTCGAAACTCATCCCGCCCGCTGACGCAGGCGGCTCGCCGGAACACGAATCAGTCCGCCAGGAACTCCTTGATCAGACGGATGTTCGACGGCGGCGTTTCCAGCGGCAGGCAACCGGTGCCCATCAGGCAATTCGGCCGGGCGATCGAAACGATGCGATTGACCTCGGCGCGGATCGTTTCCGGGTCGTGGCAGGCGACGATGCGCGGGTCCATATTCACGCGCACCTTCACCTCGGGCTTCTCCGCCCAGACCTTCTCGACGAACTCCTTCTGCTTCGTCTCGACGTTGCACACCAGGAAGCCGGTGCCCGTCGACAGCATGTCACCCAGAATCGGATAGGTGTTGCCGCCCATGATGCACGGCACGGGCGCGCCAACGATGGCCGAAGCGGCCCGCAGAATCCAGTTCAGCGCCGGCAGTTCGACGTTATGAAACTGTTTCGGCGACAGCAGGGGCGGCGCGGCAGCCGATTCGAAGAACGCAATCCCCAGCCCGGCATCCGCCACGGCCTGGCAGAAAGCCGCCTGGTTGTGGGCCAGTTGCATCAGCCAGCGGGCAACGTCGTCCGGGATGAGGCCGACATCCTCCAGCAGCCCGGTGATGCCGCGCAGGTTGAAGGCGACCGAAAACGGCCCGGTCACCGGCACGCGGACATCGGCCTCGGGCAGGGCGTCCTTCAGCCGGCGGGCGACGTCGATCATCATCGGGATACGGCCGTCGCGTTTGGGGTCAAACAGTTTCAGCGCGAGGCCTTCTTCAATCGACTTGCAGGGGTTCTTGCTGACGGCCGGGATGGCGTCCTCGCCTGGGTTCTCTATGTGCGCACCGTAGGCCTCGGCTTCGAGATTGTAGATGTCGATACCGACGGCGATGGGCGAATGGCGGTATTCAAGCCATGCGTCGCGATGGCCGCGGAAGATCAATTCGGGGTCGCGGGAGGTCTCGTAGGGCGGACGGCCGGCGAAGCGGGCGGCATGTTCATAGATGGCAGGAGTAAAAGGGATCTTCATATGCGGCTGACCCGGACCCATCGTATCGCTTCTCAGAGCCGGCACGAATCCGGCTTGCCCCGCCGAGGGCAAGCGCCAGGCTAGCCCAGCAACCCCTTGAGCAGGTCCATGCCCTGGCCCATGGCGCCTTCGTCGATCTCGCCGCCGGGGGTGAGTTTGTCGATCACTTGCGGCAGCATGTTGGCCAACTGGCCACTGGCATCGCCCGGACTGACGCCGAGTTTCGACGCGATATCAGACAACTGTCCGGAGCCCAGCACCGAGGTGATCTGGCTGGCCGAAATCGGCAGGTTCGAGCCGGTGCTCACCCATGATGCCGCGACTCCGCCAAGGCCCTTTTCCTGGAAGGTGTTCACCAGTCCGGCCAGCCCGCCCGGATACTTCTGAACCAGTTCAAGCACGGCGCTCACCGGGCTGTCCCCGCCGCCCATGAGTCCGCCAGCCAGGTTTTCAAGTAGTGACATCCGTCATTTCTCCTCGCCCGATCATCGCCTCGCGGCGGTGTGCAGGTCAAACCGGGGTGGCAATGGCGGTATCCTGAATCCCATATGGCGACTCGTATCTCCCGACGTTCCCTGTTTGCCCGCGCCGCCGCGGGCGCAGTCGTATACCGCGCCGTGGGCGCGCCGGCCCAAGCCCAAACGAAAGGCGATGTGGCCCTCGGCTTCATCGGTAGCGGCATCCGCGGAAAAGGGCTGATCGACGAATTCAAGGAAGTGCCCGGCGTACGCGGCATCATGGTGGCCGACATCTATGACGGCGCACAGCAGCGCGCCAAGGAACAGTTGGGCGACCAGATCCTGACCACCAAGGAGTACCGCCGCGTACTGGACAACAAGGACGTCCAGGCGGTGGTCATCGCCACGCCCGACCACCTGCACATGCAGATGGTGCTCGACGCGCTGTCTGCCGGCAAGCATGTCTACTGCGAGAAGCCGATGACCTGGACCCATTCCGAGGGCAAGAAGATCATCGACGCCGTGAACAAGTCGGGCAAGCTTCTGCAAGTGGGCAGCCAGGGCAAGACCACCACCATCGTCGCCAAGGCGCGCGAGATCATCGCCTCGGGCCAGTTGGGCAAGATCAACATGGTGCGGCTCTCGGAACACCGCAACTCCGCCGAAGGCGCCTGGGTCTACCCGATTCCGCCCGATGCCAACGAGAAGACGATCGACTGGCCGAAGTTCATCGGCAAGACCCAGATGAAGAGGTTCGATCCCAGGATCTTCTTCCGGTGGCGCTGCTGGTGGGAATACTCCGGCGGCGTGGCGACTGATCTCTTCGTCCATCAGTTCACGACTCTGCACGAGATGCTGAACGTGCGGCACCCGGAGTCGGCGGCGTCGTTCGGCGGCATCGTGAAATGGAACGACGGGCGCACCGTGCCCGACGTGCTGCAGTCCATTCTGCAATACCCGGAAGGCTTCGTGGTTGACCTCTATGTCAACCTGGCCAACGGCAGCAACCGCGGCCGGGGTATCTGGGTGATGGGCAGCGAAGGGACGCTGCAACTGGGCGACGGCGGGCTCACCGTCTATCCCGAGCCGATCTTCTCCGAAAAACAGATCTATGGCAGCGAGTTCATGCCGAAAGCGACGCGCGACGCCTATCTAAAGACCTTCGAGGGCAAACCTGAAACGCAGACCCGGCCCGAACAAGTGATCAAGATCCAGGCCGGCCCGACGCACAACGCACTGTTCATCGACGCGCTGCTGAACGGCAAGAAGAGCCCCGAATCTGCCGAGGAGGGCCACAACGCGGCCTCGGCGGCCCACCTGGTGAACGCGGCCTACCGCGAGAACCGGCGTGCGAATTGGGGCGATTTTGATCTGGCATAGTTTTCAGGAGCAGTAAACCCGATGAAACAGCTCGTATTGTTGGCAATGGCGATCGGCGTGTGCGCAGCCGCGCCACCCGGCGTGATCATCGACCACGTCCCGAAGTCCACGGGACAATACATCGGCTCACCGTCGATCACGATTCTCAAGAACGGCGACTACGTCGCCTCGCACGACTTCTTTGGTCCGAAATCGACGCAGGGCGTTTCGGCCGTGTCGCGCGTCTTTGTGTCCACCGACAAGGGCAGGACGTGGTCAAAGACGGCCGAGTTCTCCGATCAGTTCTGGTCGAACCTGTTCCTGCACCGCGGCATGCTCTACCTGATGGGTTGCACGAACGAATACGGCCGGCCTGTAATCCGGCGGTCGCTGGACAACGGGCGGACATGGTCGCAGCCGTCGTACCTGCGCGACGAGACCGGCTATCACACCGCGCCCATGCCCGTCGTCATCCACAAGGGCCGCATCTGGCGGACCTATGAATGGCACCCCGAGGGCAAGTGGGGATCCTTCCAGGCGCTGGCCGTCCACGCGCCCGAGAAGGCCGACCTGATGGACCCCAAGAGCTGGACCTTCACACCGCGGCTCACCTTCCCCGCTACCGGCGCAGAGCCGGGCAAGCACTGGTTGGAAGGCAACATTGTCCTGGCGCCTAAGAAAGAGCTGTGGAATATGCTGCGCGTCGACAATGTCGAGAAGGCGGCGATTCTGAAAGTGACGCCGGAGGGGCTGACATTCGACCGGTTGATCGATTTCCCCGGCGGCGCGAAGAAGTTCACCATCCGTTACGACAAGAAGTCGAAACGCTATTGGGCACTCTCGAATCCGGCCTTGCCGGAGTTTCCGCAGTCGGCCAAGAGTCCGGCGTCGGTCCGCAATACGCTGGCGATGCTGTCGTCGGCCGACCTGCTGAGTTGGAGAGTCGAGCGGATCATCCTGAAGCACCCCGAGGTAATCTACCACGCGTTCCAATACGTCGACTGGCAGTTCGATGGCAACGACATCATCGTGTCCTCACGGACGGCCTTCGATGACGAGGAGGGCGGGGCCTATCGCGCCCATGACGCCAATTTCCTCACCTTCCACCGCATCGAGAATTTCCGCAAAAACCCGCCCGCGGACACCGCGCGATAATGGGGGGCGTGGGAGCAGAGCGTTCACAGGTCCGCATTGTCGCCATCGACACGACGTCGGAATACGGCTCCATTGCGTTGACCGAGCGAGGCGCGCTGGTCGAGGAGATCGAGATTCGCTCGCCCGACGGCTTCGGCCACGTCCTGTTCGGCCATCTTGAGGCGCTCATGAAGCGGCATGGGTGGACGTACGATTCGGTGGCCGGATACGCGGCGGCGGCGGGGCCGGGATCGTTCACCGGGGTGCGCGTCGGGTTGTCGGCTGCGAAGGGGTTGGCCGAAGCGTGTGGGGTAAAGGCGGCGGCAGTGTCGAACCTGCAAGCGATGGCTGTGTTTGGCACGGCAGCCACGCGGGCGCCATTCTGCGACGCGCGGCGGGAACAGATCTATGGAGGCGTGTTCGACGCCAATTGCGATCCGATCGCCGATGAGACGGTTGGCCCCCTCGACGCCTGGCTCGCTTCCCTTCCCCCACGCGCTGAGCTGATCTGCTCCTCGCCGGATCACTTCAAGGTCGAGGCGGTGAAGACGCCTCGGACGCTCGCATCGGCGATTGCGAAGCTCGCTCCACGCTGCTGGCGCGACCCCATTGAGCTGGACGCCAACTACGTCCGCCGCTCCGACGCCGAGTTGAACTGGACTGACAAGTAACTCCGTTCTCCGCATCCGTCGGAGGAACGGCGAATCCCGCGAGCAATCCACCGGCCGGTGGAAATCACTTCCCCCGGCTGTCTCGGCCGGTGAATCGTACGATCTCCGGCTGGCTCAGCGACGATCACCAGGGTGGAGTATCATCCCCTGCAGGACCACCAGATGTCAAAATACATCCTGCTCGTCGCAACAATTCTGTTGGCTTCGGCTGCACTCGGGGAGGATCGTGCGGACGAAGCCGTCTGGAGAGATTTCTCAACCTCGCTCGCAAACGGGAAGATAACCATAGATCAGGTGCGGCCCTACTATCCGCAACTCGGGGATGTCATGATGACATTCCTGGAAGGATTCCGGAAACATGCGCGTCCGGACGATTGGAATGCTACGCCGGAGTTGTATCGCGTGGGGAATCAACTGCACGGAATCATCAAGCTCACTGGAGAGGACGGGAACCGGGTTCCTTATTGCTTCAGCTTGGTAATCGAAGGTTCAAACTGGTACTTCCAGCACGTAGAGAGCATTTTCATACGCCTTGACAAGGTAGGGCCACTGCCGGCGTCACGGTTTCCGGATGTAACAGAGGGACAGAAAGCGTGGATGCGAGACGAACGCCATACCACGGAGCAGGTCAAGCTGTTTCGATTGTTCTTGGCTGAGAAGGGCCGGGATTCTGCCTTGGCTCACTTCCGCGATGGTCCCGGATATGCGCTGGAGGCGCGGACCTGGGTGCCATTTGTAACACCGCTGAAAGCCTTTGTGCTCTTTCTCTGTTGGGAGCAATCGAACCTGTTCGGCAATCCCACCACACTCGATTGGCTGGATGATGATTCGGCCGTCGTCCGGTTTCAGCCTCGCTGGTTCAAGCTATACAAACAGACGGGTCATTTGCGGAAGATCATCTCATCTGAAGATTTCCGCGGCATCTTTGAGACGGTGTGGCAAGATCGAGCGCGGGCGGCCGGCTGGAAGTTGCGAATCGACTACAGCGGAGACGACGTCACGCTCCGATTCAGCCCGCAACTGCCGGCATCCCCAGCGCGTTGAGTCGATCGCGCCGGCTCCCTTCGAATCGGCGCGCGGTCACTGGAGCTTTCCGCGGCCTGCAACCGGCCAGATCTCGAGCACGTCCTCGCCTCGCACGCCGTAGATTCGCTCCTGCATGTTCACTGCCGTGCAGACGTGGTTCATCAGCACGCGCACCCGGTCCCCCACCGCGAATCGCCGCCCCGCCTGGCTGATATCGACGTAGCCGTGTTCCTCGTTCATCTTGTGGAACAGGGCTCCCGGCGCCTCTACGATTTCGCCGAATCCGGACCCGCCCGTCGACAGCTTGTCCGACGAAAACGTCTTCGACCCGCCGTCGATCATCATGCGGTTGCCCTGCACACTGACGATGGTGGTGAGCATCGTCGCCGCGCAATCCTCGCGCCGGCATGCGCCAGAGGCGCAGGTGTTACGGTCGTTGAAGATGTAGGTGCCGGGGCGGATTTCGTTCATGCCGTCGAATAGGTGCGACTGATAGAGCAAAGGCGTCGATCCGCCGCTGACGATTTGCGGCGGAATGCGTTCGGCGACGAACCGGTCCACCAGGTCGAGAACCGCCGTCTGGAGCGCGGCGATACCGGCGGCGTCGTTGGGGTCTTTGATGTGGCCTGGATAAAAGGCCAGACCCTTCCACTCGACATGCGGTAGCTTGATGATCTCATCGACCAACAGCGTCGCATCCTCCACGGCCACGCCCATGCGCCCCAGCCCGACATCCACCTCAATCAGGATTCCTGCCTCGATACCCGCGTCCGAGATCATGCGCGCGGCCTCGAGCGAATCCACCGCCACAGTGACCTCGGTTTTGGCGGCGATGGCGCGCAGCCGTTCCAGTTTGGCCCTGCCGACGACCGGATAGGCGATCAGCAGGTCGGCTGGCGCGGCGGCCATCATCACCTCGGCCTCGGTCGTCTTGGCCACGGTGATGCCGGTGGCGCCGAGATCGATCTGACGGCGGGCCAGCGCCGGGATCTTGTGTGTCTTGGTGTGCGGACGCAGCCGCAGACTGTGCTGACGGGCATAGCCGGCCACGCGCTCCAGGTTGCGCTCCATGGTGTCGATGTCAATCAGCAGCGCGGGGGTATCGAGGTCGGAGGTTTTCATTTCTTGCTACTTGGGTCGATGAATCGGACCGACAGGCGCGGCGGCGCCTTACGGTAGATGAACTCGTAGTGCTTCAGCTTGTGCTTGCCTTCATAGACAAAGTAGAGCAGTCCTGAAACCGGACCCTCGACCTCGCCTTCAGGCAGGCGCTTGTCCGTCAGCGCCTTGAGCAGGGCTTTCTGCTCTGGGCTGGTCTTGCCTTCCTCGATCGATGCGGTCGCTTCGGAGTTGTCGGCGGTTGATGAACCGACGATAGGCGGCTGGGTGCCCGGCAGGGTCGAAGGATACCCGCTGCCCCCCGGGATGCCGTACGGCACGCGGCGCTGCTGCGTCCCCACCTGCCCCTGAGTGCCGCCGCGCGAACCTATCACCATCACCGCAGATCCGGCGAGTTGCGTCGGAAACATCGGCTTGGCGCGCTGCCCGTCGTTGTCCGTGCGAAGCAGGAACTCGTCGTGATCCAGATAATACTTGCCTGTCTTCACCGGCGTGTACTTCACCTCGACGATGACGACGTTTTCGCCCGGGTCCGCCCCCAGCGCCGCCTTCATCGCGTCTCGCGTCAGCAGCAACTTCGCCTCAATGCGGGCGCGCCCGTCTTCCGCCGTGCCGGCCGGCAGCATCGTCTGTGCCCCCAGGATCGGGGCCAGGACCAGGACCGCGGTGATCGCTTGCGTCTTCATATTGCCTCCCCGGCGGCGTGTGCCGAAGCCCAGGCCCAATGAAGATTGTAGCCCCCGAGCCACCCGGTCACATCCACCACTTCACCGACGAAGTGCAACCCCGGCACGTTTCGCGCCTCCATCGTCTTTGACGACAAATCCGCCGTCGAGACTCCGCCGCCGGTCACCTCCGCCTTCTCGAAGCCCTCCGTGCCAGCCGGCACGAAGCTCCATTCGTGCAAGCGGGCATCGACCCTGCGCACGGGCAACAGCGGCTGGTCGAATCCTTCCACCGCCAGCCAGCGTTCGGCCAATCGCTGCGGCAGCGCGAACGTAAGCGCCCTGCGCGCCTCCTGCGGCGGCGGTTCGAAGCTGCGTCCGGGCATCAGATCGACGTTGACCGCCTGGCCCTTGCGCCAATAGGACGACACCTGCAACATCGCGGGTCCGCTCACACCCTTGTGGGTGAACAGCATCTTTTCGTCGAACGCCGCATCGCCGCAGTTCGCCCGGACCGAGGTTGAAATCCCCGCGAGATCGCTCCAGCGCTTGCGGTCCGCGTCGCCAAAGACGAAAGGAACCAGCGCCGGATACGGGTCGACGACCTTTAATCCGAACTGCCGCGCCAGCCGGTAGCCGAGATCAGTTGCCCCAAGTTTGGGAATCGACAACCCGCCCGTGGCCACCACAAGCGACCTCGCTTCGAGCCGCCCCAGCGAGGTCTCGACGGCGAATCCAGTCTCCCGCCCAACGGACTCCACTTTGCACCCGGTCCTGATCTCCACCTGACCGGATGAGCATTCGGCCAGCAGCATTTCGAGAATCTGCCGAGCCGATGTATCACAAAAGAGCTGCCCCACCGTCTTCTCGTGGTAGCGGATGTGATGTTGTTTTGCCAAGGACAGGAAATCGTCGGGCGTGAACCGCGCCAGCGCGCTCTTGGCGAAGTGCGCGTTGGCGCTGAGGAAGTTGGCCGCCGACACCCGGCGGTTGGTGAAATTGGCACGTCCGCCGCCCGAGATCAGGATCTTGGCCCCCGGTTGACGCGAGTGTTCGATCACGAGGATGCGTCGGCCCCGCCGCCCGGCCGTCAGGGCCGCGAACAGCCCGGCCGCTCCGGCCCCAATCACGATTGCATCGTAGACCAAATTCAATGGTATGCTGCCTAGAACATATGAGACCCGTTTATCGGAGGATAGCCACTTTACGTCATCCCTGCACCCTCATCTGGCTAGCCCAACTTACAGATATTCCTCACAGCGGAGCCTGCTCCAGCAGGTGCTCGTAAGCTCTCAATGACAAACTCCTGACCACAGACGGTTGAAGTGTGATTCTGCAGTTGAACTCACAGATCGACTTTCCGGCGGGCAAGCCAAGGCTCAGCCCGCCTCAGCATAGGACCGGCTGGTCCGGTCTTGCCGTTCACGAACGCGTCGCCCTCTTCTATTTCTGCCTGCTTGCCGCGTGGGGCTTCATCCGCCCATTCGCGGCATCGCGCCGGGCGCTGCTCGTCGCCGTGCCGATCGGACTCTATCTGCTTTGCGTGTGGGAGAGCCGGGTTTCGCGAGCCTGGTCTCGAGTCGCCCGCGAATGGTCCTCCCTGGGTGTGATTTTGGTCGCATACTTGTCGCTCCAACTGTTCGCGGATGCCCGCCTTTCCAGTTGGGAACATGTGTGGGTTGGCTGGGACAGGCGGCTGCTCGACGCCATCGGATTCCGCGCCGCCGTCGAAGCGTTCGGCCGCCTCATTCCCGACGCCCTCGAATCCGCCTATCTGATGCTCTATGTGCTGCCTCACCTCTCGCTGGCCGCAGTCTACTTCATCGGCGAGCGGTTCCTTGCACGCAAGTTCCTGCTCGTCCTGTTCCTGGGTACGTTCACCGCCTACATCCTCATCCCCTGCTTCCCGGTCGCCTCGCCCCGCATGGCCTTCCCCAATCTCGACTTGCCCTCGTTCCAAAGCCTGCCGCGAACAATCAACGAGTGGCTGCTCGATCACATGGACATCTCCACTGGAGTCTTCCCCAGCGGTCACGTCGCTGTCGCGTTCTCGTGCGCGTTCGGCTTGCTGAGCGCCATGCCCAGGCGCCGCAAAGTTTGGATGACTGCGTTCATCATCGCCTCCATGGTCTACCTCGCCACAATCTACGGGCGTTACCACTATGCGGTCGATGGACTCGCCAGTATCCTGATCGCCGCCCTGGCCTGGCGCATCACGGAGCACCTGCACCCCCATGAAGCTTAGAACAGCCATCCTATTCACGGGCTTCGCTGTCATGCAGGCCGCCGATTCCCAGCACAGCCTTCACCAGGCGCGGCTCCAGACCAACCTGACAAGCCACTCGCCCGCCGGAACCCCGTTCAGCGCCATCGTCATCGGGTCCGTTGGGTCCAATAGCTCACCTCTTCCCAAGGGGACGGTCGTATATGGGCGTGTCCTCAGGGCCAAATCAGTCGGCCTCGGGCTCGTCCGTGAAAGGGCGTCGATTGAACTGGAGTTCTCCCGCTGCGAGCTTCCTGGCGGCGCTGGTCTGCCGTGTAAGGTCCATCTCGTCTCAGTGGACAACGCGCGGGAGCGCGTGAACAGGCCGAACCAAATCCAGGGCATCCTGGCTGCCAGCCACCCGCACAGTTGGCTGGGCGGGGTCTGGTACCGGCCCGTCGCGACGCGCTTCACCAAGGTACCCGCCGGATTGAACGGAGCGGCTGGAATGGTTCAATCCAAACTCGCGCCGAATCTGCTTTCCGCCATGGTGATTGTCGGATCCAGGCTCGCGCTGTATCGTCTCCCCGAACCGGAAATCGAACTCCGGCCAGGCGTCAGCTTCATTCTCCGCATCGACGCCGAACTCTCCAATCCTGAACTCACTCCATTAGCTGATCAAGGCGACCTGCCGAACCATCCGGTCCTTGACACGCTTCGCGCCCAACCCGCCACCGTCACGCTAACCAACCGGACACCCGCCGCCGACATCATCAACTTCGCTTTCCTCGGTTCCCGCTCTGACGTCGAAGGCGCGTTCGCCTCCTCCGGCTGGACCACTGCCGAGCCGCTGAACGCCAAGACCATGGCCCGCACCTACGGCGCTTTCGCCGCCATGAATACCTACCTGAATGCGCCCGTCTCCGCCCTCCACTATCAGGGCAGCCTGCCCGACCTTGTCTTCCAGAAGTCGCTCAATACACTGGCCATGCGCCATCACATCCGAATCTGGCGGGAGGAGATCTCCGGACAGGAGGTGTGGCTTGGCGCCGCGACCCAGGATGTCTCCATCGCCCTCGACGTGACCCGGATGAGCCTCACCCACCGCATCGATCCCAACATCGATGCCGAACGCAGCATCATCATGAACTACCTGTCCGACGCCGGCTGTGTGGCCGCTTGGATGCCTGTCCCCAGGGATGAAATGAGGCGCGAAGAGCGCAGCCGCCGCCAGGTCGTGACCGACGGCGCCATGTTCGTCTTGCAGTTGCGGGACTGCAAATCCAGGCCGGCCCTGACGCCTGTTCGGCATCGTCTGAAACGGTCATTCCCAATCCAGGCACTGAGAAGAATCATACTGGAGTCAAGGCAATACTTTGTCCGCAGCAACGCCTACTATTGGGCCTACCGGGGCATTCGATGGGTAATCGCTCCCAGGCGAGCCAGCCGAGGAATGAATGAAGACACTGACCGCCTCCACAATGCTCCTGATGGCCGCTTCGACCCTGGGTGCGAATAGTCCGGAAGCGGCGCCCCCGCCGGCCGGCGAAATCATGGCGAAGTTCGAGGCCGCGGACCTCGCCCGCAGAAAGACCATGCCCGGCTATACCTCCATCCGCGAATACACGGTGGAAAATAAGCGGTTCCACGTCAAAGCCAGCATGAAGGTGGAGGTAGCCGTCGATGAAACCGGCGCCAAGCGCTTTCGGACCATCCAGGTCAGCGGCCCCGGCGCGATCCGGAAACTGGTTTTCCGACGCATGTTGGACACCGAAACGAAGGCCTCAACGCCCGACGGGCAGGCCGCCAGCCGCATCTGCCGCGACAACTACAGCTTC
This sequence comes from uncultured Candidatus Solibacter sp., assembly GCA_964604945.1. Taxonomy (GTDB): domain Bacteria; phylum Acidobacteriota; class Terriglobia; order Bryobacterales; family Bryobacteraceae; genus PNKE01. Next base: position 55,286 of record CAZSBK010000007.1, on the reverse strand, counting down.
AAGTTCATCGAAACGGCGCTACTCGACGGACGAAACCACTACGTCCTCGAGGCCGAGCCGAAGTCGGCCAATCCCGTGCTGTTCAAAGGCCGCATCTGGATCGACGCCGGCCATCTCGCGGTTGTCAGGATGGAAGGCCAACCCGCCAAGAACCCATCCTTCTGGGTCACGAAGACTCATTTCGTCCATCAGAATGCGCAGGTCAACGGGCACTGGGTCCCCGCCCTTAATCGGTCAGAGTCCAGCATTCGTGTCTTCGGCCTCAGCACCACACGAATCGTTTACGGCGAATACAGTTTCCGGTCTCCCGCATCAGCCGCGGAGAAACCCTGAGCCGCTTCGAGTCATCTCTCGACGTTGACAGCCGCCGGACTGAGTGTAGCCAGCGCGAGCATGGGGAAGTAGTCGCGGTAAAGGTGGTAAGCCAGGTAGAAGACGTTCGGGAAACCGGTGCCTGTCATGAGTTCCTCATCCCACCGGCCATCGGGTTTCTGATGTTCGAGCAGCCAGCGCAGCCCGCGCTTCACGGCCGGCAGCCCGCCTAAACCGGCCGCCTCAAGGCCCAGCAGAGCCCAGGCGGTTTGCGACGGCGTGCTCGGCGCCTGGACGTATCCATGGGTCTTGTAACTGAGGATGCTTTCCCCCCAGCCGCCGTCCGGATTCTGGATCGAGCGCAGCCATTCGCCTGCCTTTTCCACCGCGGGTCCTGCATTCGCCGCGCCCGCCGCCCGCAGTCCCCGCAAGGCCAGAAACGTTCCGTAGATGTAGTTCACCCCCCAGCGCCCATACCAGCTTCCATCGCGCTCTTGGTTGCGCAACAGGAATTCGGCCCCGCGCACGATCGCCGGGTGATCCGGCGGCAGGCCCATCTTCGATAGCGCTTCAAGTACGCGTCCGGTGATGTCCGGGCACGCCGGATCGAGCATCGCATTGTGGTCGGCGAACGGGATCTTTGTCAGCAGGCTCCAGTTGTTGTCCACGTCGAAAGCGGCCCACCCGCCATCGCTGCCCTGCATCCCCAACAGCCAGTTTACGGCCCGGCGTTCGGCGCGTGCCTGCAATTCAGGATCTGACGCCTTGGCGTGGCGAAGGGCCAGCAGCACCATGGCCGTGTCATCGATGTCGGGGTAGAATTCGTTGGCGAATTCAAAGGCCCAGCCCGATGGCTCCAAGTCAGGCCGCTTCACCGACCAGTCGCCCTTGCGCCGCACTTCCTTGGTCAGCAGCCAGTCGGCCGACTTCGTCATCTTCTCCCGATCCGCCGCGCCCGGCCGGCGGGCATCGAGTTCCCCCAGCGCATAGGTGCAAATCGCCGTGTCCCACACCGGCGACACGCAGGGCTGGAACTGGAACCGGTCCTCGGTCTCGATCAGCAGATTCTCAAACTGACGGATGCCCTCCACCAGGTCTGGCTGATCCGGCGCGTAGCCCAGCGAATCGAGCGCCATGATCAGATACATCATCGACGGGTAAATCGCCCCCAGCCCGTCGGAGTAGCGCGTCCGTTCGAGCATCCAACGCTCGGCCTCGCGGATCGCCCGCGCCCTGATGTTACGCAGGTTCCGGCGCTCCCAGATCTTCACCGCCCGGTCCACCTGGTTGAAGATCAGGCTCACGGCGTCGCGTTTGGGCAGCGAGAGCTTCTTGTGCGGTGCAAGTAGCTCTTCCACCTTCATCCCCATCGGCGTCGGTTTGCGATGCCCGTGTGACTGCACGATCGATAGGGGGACGATGATGGCGCGCGTCCAGGACGACATCTCGTAGATCAGGTCGCCCGGCACCAGCACGATCTCCGGCGGCACGCTCGGGACGTACTTCCGCGGGTAAAGGTCAAACAGGCTGAAGTTGATCTTCGTGTAGCTGTTGCAGGATTGCAGCCCGCCCAGTTCGAGCACCTTGGCCCGCGCCTTGCGCATCGGCCCGGACTCGGTGTCCTGCCCGCACAGCTTCAGCATCGTGTAAGCGCGCGCCGTGGCATTGATCTCCGCGCCGCCGCCCGGATAGATCCGCCAGCCACCGTCCGGTTGCTGCCGTTCAAGGATCGACTTCACCGCCTTGTCGATCCGGCCGCGCGACGGCGGGTTCCACGGCTCGCCCGGCTTTGGCGGATGGAGCCACATCTGCAGCAGGATGTAGTCGCATTCGAGCGTGGAATCGGCGGTCAACTCGCCGCACCAGTAACCCGCTTCCGATTGCAGCGCCTGCATCGCCTTGGCGATCTGCTCCGAACCTCGCTCATGCCGCGCGCGCAACTCCTGTCCGGCCAGTTGTGCCGCCGCCAGCGTTTCCCTTCGCGAACCTCTTGAACCAGGACTGACGAGTTCCATGAACTCCCATTTTCGCGCATCCGCTGCGGTCCTCACACTACAAGTGCGACAGGGGCCGTCAAATCGGCGGCCGGTTGGCCGGGCTTGCCCAACCGGAGTATGATTGTGGGCCAGAGGAGATCGAAACCGCCGTCCCTTACCGTGTCACATGTGGTTTTCAAGGGTGATGGTCCATGCATGATTACTGGCAAACCGTGATCGGCCGGCAGTTCGCTGCGGCGATCCAGATGTTACGAGCGGCCCTCGATGCTTGCCCAGATGACCTGTGGGACGACCGCGCCGATGGAACGCCTTTTTGGCACCTGGCCTACCACGCGCTGTTCTACACGGACCTCTACCTGTCCGACAATCTGGACTCGTTCCAGGCGAGAGACTGGCACTACGACAACTCGAACTCACTGCCGGGCGACTACAAGGAACTCGGAGGGATTGTCACCACTCCGGGAAAAGCCTACACCAAGGACCAACTGCTGGAGTACGCCGACCACTGCCTGCGGAAGTGCGACGAGACCTTCAAGAAGCTGACTGACGAACGGGCGCTGGAGCGCTGCGGATTCTGGTGGTACAAACTCAACGTCGGCGAGTTCCTGCTGAACAACCTGCGGCACACGCAGCACCACACCGGCCAGTTGATCGCGTTTCTCCGTCGCCGGGCGGATATCGGTATCGACTGGTTAGGAACAAGGGACAATCAACCACCTCCGCCGACGTGGTGAACGGCGAGCCGTTGACAGGGGCAGAAGCGCAGGATGCCGGCGAGGCCGGACGGGCGGCCCCGGCCGCCGCCTTACACTGGTTTCATGGTCCGTTGTCTCGCCTTGCTTGTCCCGCTGACTCTATCCGCCCAGATCCCGCCCATCGTGCCCCGTTCGCAGTGGGAGACCCCGGCGATGAAGGAAGCGCGGTCGGTGGCCGATTCCACGGCTGGCTCACCTGCCGGCTGGCTGACCGTCGCCGAGAAATTCTCGTTCCGCGAGGCTAGGCCCTACTCGGAAACGCTCGACTTCTACCGCCGTCTGGCTGCGAATTCGCCGCACGCCCGCCTCCGTCCGGGCGCGCGGAAGAGATCTGTTTCCTCTTGACAACTACCTAACATGAATGTCCCGGTTTACCTTCCGGCCGCTGGCCGCATCATCAATCATGCGGTTCAACGCGTTCACTACAGCTTCCGGATCGAGGTGAGTGCGATACGCGAGGAGCGAGGCGATGCGAGTCAGCGGCAGGTTCTCGTCGTAGGCGCGGTCATCCCAAGGAAGTATCAGACGGCCGAATCCGACGAACGAAGGATGACCCAGGATATCTTTGATAGTGCTCTGAACCGTCAGGTGGCCGGCCCCGCCGTCCGCCTCCGAGCCTGCGCAGGGGATCTTCACGAGCATCGAGAGAAGCAACGCCGTCCTTCCTGCGTTCATCGCTTGCAGGCCCGGCTATTGGCCCATCAGCCTGCTGAACGACAGTTGGACCAGCTTCCAGGCGCCGCCTTGCTGCAGGTACACCTCAGTGACCATGAAGGGATTGGTGACCTCGTTTCCGCCAACCACCGCCAGTAAACGAATCCTGCTCAAGACGATCGCGGTCGTGCCAACGATCCGCGCCGACACGTTCTGGATATCGGCCTGCTTGTAGTGGATTTTTCCGCTCTTGATGACGTCGAGCTCCACGCTTCTCGACATGTTTCCGCCCATGTGGACGAAGACGGCTTGTTCATGGAACAAGGCTTCGAGCGGCTCCATCTTGCGCTCCGCCATCCAGAGCCATTTGTCCTTCGAGAGGTTGATGAGTTCCTGTTCGGCTTTGGTGGGGACCGCGGCGGGGGCTGCTGCCGGTCTTTCCTGCGCGGAGGACGCTTGCGTACTCACTACCAATAGACACATTGCGAGAAGTGACATCTTCATACAGTTAGCTCCTGTTCCTCTTCTGCTCCAACAACGGTGACCAGCGGGAGGCGCCCGCGCCGTCGTGCCGGCGCCTCCGCGCATCGCGATTGAGAGTTACGCGAACAGTTCCTGTGCGCGCGTCATTCGCTCCAGGATGTTCACGCCGTTCGGGCATTGGACGGAGCAGGATTCGCATTCGCCACAGCGGACTGCACGCGTCTCGTCCGGCAGCGCCGCAAAATGCTCACGGCCCAGCGTGAACTGGCCATAGAAATCGGCGTAGGAGAGGAAGCGGATCGTATCAGGGATGGCCGCGCCTTTCGGGCACTGCCCCGTGCACCGGTAGCACATGCGGCAGTACAGCGGCCGAATGCTCTCATTGATGCCTGCGAGCAGTTTCTCTTCCTGCGCCCCGAACGGCTCCGACATCGCCCGGAAGTTCTCCTGCAACTGTTCGGCGTCGGTCATGCTGGGAACGGTGGTACCGAACCGCTTGTTCCGCAGCACCCACTTCAGCGCGGCCAGCGGACCGCCTGGACGATTGGAGTGCTCGCCGCCGGTCTTGAATCCGAAAGCCCGGCTGGCCGGCGCCATCACCTTCATCGCCACTAGCCCGATGCCAGCCGCTTCTAGACGTTCGTAGGCGGGATCGTTCACGGTTCCAATCGCGAAGTTGTATGTGCTGAGAACGACTTCGATCTTGCCGACCTGCAACACGCGGTCGACAATGGCGTTCGGGTTGTGCGTGCTGACTCCGATGTGCCGGATCTTGCCCTGCTTCTTGGCGTCCTCCCATACCGGGATGATCTCGTCGGAGATAGCGGCCGGGTCGTCGCGAAAATGCATGTACCAGATATCCAGGTGGTCCGTACCCAGTTCCTTGAGGCTGGTATCGAGGTGCTCGCGCGCCTCGGCGGCGGTCCTGGCTGTCGATTTGCTGGAAAGAATCACCTTGTCGCGATTGCCTTTCAGCGCGCTGCCGACCATGCGCTCGTTATTGCCCCGCCCATACACGCGTGCCGTGTCGAAATAAGTGATCCCCATATCGACCGCCCGTGAGACGACACTCTGATCGGAGGTCACCATGCACCCGAATCCGACCGACGTCACTTTCAGCCCCGTCTTGCCAATCGTCCGGAATGCGAGTCCTCCGGATGACGGCGACGGGGCCGCTGGCACCTTCGGCAGCTGAGGCGCGGCGAGCGCTGCAGCCGGCAGCGTCAGACCGGCCGCGAGGAATCTCCTTCGGGAATCATTAGAATTCATACTGAGTACTCCTGTTTGGGGAAGATCATCCTGTGCGGGTCAACCTCTCCGACGAGTTTTTCGTTGGTGTACGGACCCTGCACTTCCACTCTGTCGGAATCTGCTTTCCTTGTCCGCTGGGGCTTGGTCTCTGGTTCAAGCTTAGGACCGCATGGGCTGCCGCCGTTAGCCTGAACCTGCCGACTTTTAGCCTATTCCTGTCGATGGCTGGCGAAAATGCTCGCCGGAGATGTACCCTTGGTTCAGAGGAGCCGTCGTGATGATGCCCAGTTCCGCCCGAGACTTCAACCCTGTGCCAGACCGGCTGCAGGCGCTAAGGGAAGAACTGGCTCGTAGGATTGCGGCATACGTTGGCTCGGAACAGAAGCGGATCACCGAAGTGCCGGGTCTCACAGTACACCGGCGAACGGCTCCAACTCCGCCCTGTTCGATGACCTATGAGCCGAGCCTGATCTTGACGGCACAGGGGAGCAAACGGGTAGAACTTGGCGGCAGAACTTTCACCCATGGTTCGTCCCACTACCTGCTGGCGTCCGTCGCCCTACCGGTCGTGGCCAGGGTCGTGGAAGCAAGCGAGCAGACGCCCTGTCTTGCGCTGTCGTTGAAGCTGCAAATGCCCGTCGTCAGGGAACTGCTCAGCCGGGAGGAGATTGCGATTGCTGCACAAGCGGAAAAAGGCCCCGCCATCGCCATCGGCGAACTCACAGTGGAATTGCTTGACTCGTTCTGCCGGCTCATGCGTCTGTTGGAGCAACCGCAGGGTATTGCCTTCCTCCACGGCTTGATTGAACGCGAAATTATCTTCCGGATCCTGCAAGCGCCAGAGGGCGCTCGCCTTCGTGCCATTGCATCGTTAGGTGATCAGAGTCAGCGGACGGCGAAAGCAATCGCCTGGATCAAAGACAACTATGCAAAACCTCTTCGTGTCGAGGAACTCGCGGAGATCGCCGGCATGGGTGTCTCCACGCTGCACCACCACTTCCGGGCGCTTACGGCGATGAGCCCACTTCAATATCAGAAGCAGATCCGCCTTCAGGAAGCGCGGACTCGTATGTCAATCCACGGTTTGGACGCCGGGAGCGCCGCCTTGGAGGTCGGCTACGAAAGCGCCAGCCAGTTCACGCGGGAGTATAAGCGACTTTTTGGCCAAACGCCGATGCGGGATACTCGCACTATCCGTTCGACTGGTCCGGCACAAGTGGAGCCTCTCGAAGCTCGCTAAGTCGCCGCCAATCGCGTGAACCTTCAACGCGCTCGGCGCGGCCGGCGTGCCGATAAAGCTATAGCGGATGCCCGGAATCGCCCGCATCTTGTTCAGTTCGGCGAGAAACCCTTTGCGCGCCGCGGGCGAGTCCGGATCGGTCAGCCAAAAGTAGACGTGATGCAGGAACTTGCCCTCCACCGGCTTCTGGGCGTTCGCCCAGGACGCGAGCAAACTCAACGCCGGGAGCGCGAGAACCGCTTGAACGATGTGTCGTCGTTTGGGTGTCATGGCTAAACGGGATTATCGCGGGTTGCGGATTCTGTATTCCAAGTCCTTTCGGCGCTCTTCACGCCTCACCTTGTCTAACAGATTTTCCAACGCTTTCCGGCGCTTCGTGGGTTGTTCTTCGTCTATCTCATCATTCAGCCAGCCAATCAGTTCGCTCGCCTCCTCGTAGTTCAACTCAATCCGGAGACCTGTAATCTTCACGGGACATTCCCTCCCATCAAAGACCAAGCCGCGCTGGGTCGGTGTTTGACGCACGCCCATCCGCTCATAGGGTGCTCGCGCCTTCACTGAGTCCTGCACCGTTTTCGGCGCCTTGAGTGCATCTATCAGAATTTCCACGACATATCGTTCTCGGACCGAAAACGTTTTGGCCGTCTTACGTACTGACTGGCCGTTTAGGAATGCCAGGAGTATCTGCCGCCGCAGTTCCACCTCGTCAGAGCCTCGAGTCAACTTCCACGTGTCGACCAGCCATGATACCGGATTGAATCCCTTACCAGAGTTCACGACAGTCCCTCCCATCAGGACCATGATCCTTGGTGCATCGGCTTGTCTATGGACTCGCTGCGCCATGCGGATCACCTTGTCAATCGAATTGTTGTAGCGAAAGTAAGGGTCGTCCGCCGAGCTGAGATAGGCCCCTTATCGTTAGCTTGATTTGCTGGGGATGATTCGACGTTCATCAGACACAAGACTGCCACATCTGCAATCACCACGACAGAGCCACTCGGGCAACCCGTTGATTCTAAGCAGGAAAGACTCCGTTTATGGAAATTGCGCCCTATTGCAGGCAGATCCAGTAATCGTGCGAAGCTATTCGCGAGTCGGAGTCCTCAGCCCGGTAATCAGTCAAACCGGCAAAGCCCACAGCGGCCAAGCGAAATTATTCGCCCGCGACGGCCGCCTTACACTGGTTTCATGGTCCGTTGTCTCGCCCTGCTCGTCCCGATCACGTTGCTTGCCCAGATCCCGCCCATCGTGCCACGCTCGCAGTGGGAGACGCCAGCGATGAAGGAGGCCCAATCGCTTGCCGCTTCCACTGCCGCCGCGCCTGCCGGCTGGCTGACCGTCGCCGAGAAGTCGTCGTTCCGCGAGACCGGGCCCTACTCGGAAACGCTCGACTTCTACCGGCGTCTGGCCGCGAGTTCGCCGTTTGCCCGCCTCGTCGAGTTCGGCAATAGCGCCGAAGGCCGGCCGCTGGTTTGTTTAGTCGTATCCAAGGAAAAGGCGTTCACCCCGGAAGCCGCCCGCCGGACGGGAAAGCCCGTCGTCCTGCTGCAAAACGGAATCCATCCGGGCGAAAACGGCGGCAAGGATGCCTCAATGATGCTGCTGCGCGACATCCTCATCACCAAATCCCGCGCCGCCTTGCTCGATGACGTGATCATCCTGTCCATCGCCGTCTTCAACCCCGACGGCCATGAGCGCACCTCGCCCTACAACAGGATCAACGAAAACGGGCCGGACCGGATGGGCTTCCGCGTCACCGCCCAGCGCCTGAACCTGAACCGCGACTACGTCAAGGCCGATACGCCCGAGATGCGCGCCTGGCTCGCGCTTTATTCCACGTGGCTACCCGACCTGATGATCGACAACCACGTCACCGACGGCAGCGACGTCCAGTACGACGCCACTATCGCCACCCACTCGGGGCCGGACATCGACGCCCGAGTCGGCGCCTGGGTCGAGAAAGCCTACCTCCCCCATCTGTTCGGATCGCTGGAGAAACTCGGCCACATCACCGGCTGGTATATCGAGGGCCGCCAACCCTCCGGCGCGCTGACCACCATGGCCGCCTCCCCGCGCTACTCCACCGGCTATGCCGCCGCCCGCAACCGCGCCGCCCTGCTCGTCGAGACCCACAGCCTCAAGTCGTTCAAGACCCGCGTCTGGTCCCACTTCGACATAATGACCGTCTCGATCGAGGCGCTGGCCGCATCCGGGCCGGAATTGCGCCGGGCGTCCGTCGAAGCCGACCGGGCGATGGTGGCGCTCAAACCCGGCACGCCTATCTTTCTCCAAGGTCAGCCGGACGGTCCCGGCGAGCCGTACACCTACCGGGCGCTGAAGTCGGAAACCCATCCGAGCGGCGCTTCGGGCGGGCCGGTAACCCGGTACCTGGCCGAGCCGAGGAACGACCAAACGAACCTTATTCGTACTATGAAGTCCAGATATACCGCTTCCGCGCCGATGGGCTATGCAATCCCTCGGGCATGGGATAGTATCGTCAACCTATTGAAACTACATGGGATTCGGTACGAAGTCATCTCGAAAGCCCAGTCGGGGGAGTTCGTTTGGTCGCGATTTCAGGGGGTCGAGTTCGCCCGCCAGCCCTTCGAGGGCCGCTTCCTGGTGACGGGTTTCGAAACCCTTGAACTCCATCGGGAAGGAGTCATTCCGGCGGGCAGCATCTGGGTTCCGGTCGCGCAGCCGGCCGGAAAACTCGTGATGCACATCCTTGAACCGGCGGCCTCGGACTCGGCTCTACGCTGGGGCTTCTTCCATCCGATCTTCGAGCAGAAGGAGTACTTCTCGGACTACGTTTTCGCCCCTTACGCCGAGGCGATGCTGGCTGCGGACCCAGGTCTCAAAGCGGAGTTTGAGCAGGCGCTGGCGACTGACGCCACGCTCAAGTCGAGTCCCCGCGCGAGGCTGACCTGGCTGTTCCGGCGGTCGCCCTACCAGGAACCAGACAAGGATATCTATCCGGTCCTGCGGCTGGACAACAAGCCGCGCTAGAACAGACGCTCCTGCCGGCGCAGCGTCCCGAAGCTGCCGATGTTGGCGATCACTAGCGCCGCGCGAAACTGGTTTTCGTTTCTCGAACCAACGGCAAATCGCCTGTATTGAATACTGTAGGCGCAGCAGTTCGTGTTGTAGGTGATTTGGGTATTGGCGAACAGCATAACAGCGGTGCGGTAGTCGTAAATGGCCATGAAGCCCATGTTCCAACCGCGCTTGTTTTCCTGTCCCAGCCCGACCATGCCGCGCAGTTGGTTGCTGGGCGGCGACAGGACCGAGCCCGCCTGAGGAGTCCCCGCGCATGGGTCGACGCCGCTGGCGAGCGGTGTCGCCAGCGGAATGCACGCCACTCGGTTGTGGCCGACCGAGACGAAGTAGGAGTCCAGCCGGGCGTCGGCGCTGAAGCTGGTGTTGACGATCTTCCCCCGCATCGGATCGTAGTCACTGCGCCACTCAAATCCGAATCCGGGGCGGGGCTGGCCGCGCAGAACGGAGATGACCGGGCTGTAACCGCGCTCCCGGTCCAGGAACGTATAGGCAGTCAACTGGGCTGTGGACTGAAAGACGTTGCGGTAGTTCGACTTCAGTGCGCCGCCGAAATCGCGGTCGAAGAACCGGCGCTGGGTGACCTCCCAGGTGAGGACATCGACAACCTGGCCGTCGCGGCGCTTCACCCAAAAACGGTTCGCGACCGAGACATCAAGCTCTGTGGTATCGACAAGAATCTCGGTTTCGTCGAATCGGATGAGCCGGTCGAAGTCGGTCACACCGGTCAGCGAGCGGAACGAGGCCCGCGGTTCGAAGGAGTGTTTCAACTGTTTGCCCATCCAGTGCGGAGCGTCAAAGATGCGAACCAGGCTGGGCAATGTTAGATCGGCACCCCATTCTTTCGTCAAACGGTTGAAGTTTTGTCCGGAAATAATTCCATCCTTGAAACTTGATCCATAATTTGTATTCCTCACCGAGGCCCACGGGGCAAGATGAATCTCTTTCCAGCGGAGCGCGGTGGAGACACGGGGCTCGAAGTCGATCCGTTCGACAAACTGGCGTGTCTGGAATAGCGGCTGTGTCCGGCGGAGCAGACCGAAACTCGAATCCCAACTGATCCACACCGGCAGCGATTTGCGGATGGGCCGCTCACGCGAGCTGAATTCGACCTGAGGCAGCTTGCGGATGGAAATCTTATTGTTCAACCCGCCTTGCTCGAAGTTCTCCTGCTGGGCGAAGATGCCGTGGAAGTGGAACGACGACCAGCTCTTGGAGGTATAGAACATGCTGTTGACTTCAGAGAAGACTGCTTCATTGAAACTTTCAGTGAATGATTGGCGGAAAGCAAAATTGCTCAAGTAATTGATGAAGGCCCGGGATTGAAACCCCTTGCCCCAATCCACCGAGCCAGTGGCGTTGATGATATAGCCGCCTTCCTTCTTGCGCGTGCCGTCGTCCTGGAGGAGACCCTTGTCGTTGACGCCATAGATGTAGAAGTCAAAATCGGAGTTGCGGGTGGGCTTGCCGCGGAAGTCGGCCGTGTGGGCGAGGCCGCGCAGAGTGAAGTACTGGGCACGGTATTGCAGGTCGAAGCTGCGATTGATTGCCCAATAGTAGCCGAGCCCGACCATCTGGCCGCGGCGGTTGCTGTTGCCCAGGGTGGGCGTGAGGAAGCCGCTCTTGCGCGCCTTTGAGGAAAGGTCCTTGTAGAGGACCGGCGCATAGAGGAGCGGGAGCCGCTGGACACGCAAAATGGCCTTATAGGCTACAGCCCGGTCGCCGGGAATAATGTCGAACTTGGGCGCGGCCAGCACCCAGGACGGATTCGGGTAAGTGCAGTTGGTCAATTCTCCGTCGTGAAGGATATAACGATCTTGTTCACGTTCTGCCCATTTTCCCTTGAATAGAAACGGGTTACCCGTCGTGAGAATGCCGGGCCGAGGATCGATTTTGCCGGGCGCTGATCCACTGACTTCATAGAAGGTTCCTTGGTGCCGTTTCATGTCATAATCGGCGCGCGCAGCCCACATCCGTTCCTGCCGGATCTTGTTCAGAAAGTGGATGTGTCCGCGGGCTTCGGCCAAGCCAGTATCGGAATCGTAATCAATTTCATCGGCTTCGAGGAGGATCTCCGTGGTTTCGATCGAGGCCGTTCCCCGGAGGTGGTATTTGGCACCGTCCACCTCCTTATGAATAGCCTTGACGACGTATTCGGACGGGTGCCCGGTCTGCTGTCCAAATAGCGCGCCTGCGCAGATCGCCAAAAGCGATAGGCGAGCGAGGACCCCGAAGTAACAGAACCCAAAAGAAATGTCGTGACATTTCCGAGTGGTTATGTTACTTAAGAATGGATGGTCTAGGACTTTGGTCAGGGGAGGCCTCTCAAAGCCTCAACCTAGCACGGTCCTGGAACAGCGATCAACCTGGCTTTCGACAATTGACAGGCCGATCGCGGAAAGGATGGGAAGGCGCCGATGTATTGCGACTACTGCGGACAGGACAATCACGACGACGCCTACAGATGCGCCCGCTGCCGGACGCGCCTTGAACCGCCATCGCCGCGAGGCGGCCGCGGACCGGTATTGACCGCGGCGACGGCGCCCAAACTGGCGCCTGAGCAGACCCCGGCTCCGGCGCCCAGACTACGGACTCATGATGGCGGCGGCGCGACGCTGACGCCAGGCACGCGCCCGATGCGCCAACCGGGCCTGTTCCCGGAAGCGCCAGCGCCTGTCAGCCGCCTGGAAGCCTACACGCCAATCCGGTCCCGTACGCGTGCGCTGGCAGGGTTCGCCGAACTCAAACCCAAGAAGCAGGGCAAGCGCGTTTCCGAACTTCAGGCATCATTCGACTACGACGGTCCGGGGCCCAACATGGCGCTGAAGCGCGCCACCGATTTTGAAGGCGCGCGCGCCCCGTGGCCACTGCTGGTGGCAGGCACCCTGACCGACGCCATGATTGTGGGCGTTTTTTCGGCGATCGCCGTTCTGGTGGCGCGGCAAGCACTGATCTCAATGACTGGCGCGGCATTGCCTTCGATCTCGCTGCCGGCTGCCGGTGCTGGCCTTTTCGTCGTGGCCATCGTTTACAAGGCGCTGTGGGCGATGTTCGGCCAGGTGACGCCGGGATTGCAGGGCGTGGGGGTAGAACTGGTGGGCTTTGACGGGCGGAGCCCGAGTTTCACCCAGCGAATGATTCGCGTCCTGGTCGGCTGGCTCGGCATGGCCACGGTAGGACTGGGAATTCTCTATTCGTTCGTCGACCGCAAGGGCCTCTGCTGGCACGACGACGCGTCGCAGTCTTACCACTCATATCACCGCAAAGACCGGGAATAGCCGGACACGATATGCTTGATGTCAGAGTCTGTCGGCTCTGACGCACATCATGTCCATCCAATTCGATCCAATTAATCTTCACGCCTCGATGACGGGCGCAAAGCACGGCCTCGACCCGGCCGAGGTCCAGGCCGCTCAACCCAAAGCGCTCGCCGCGCTCGAAGGGTTTCACAAGAGCTTCGACGAAGGCCGCTACGGCTTCCCCGCCCTGCCGGCCCAGGGCCGCCTGCTGAAGCAGATCAGCGCCGCCGCGGCGTCGTTAGCCGGGAGCTACGACACGGTGTGCGTGGCAGGCATCGGCGGATCGGCCCTTGGCGCCTGGGCGCTGGATTGCGCACTGCGCGGGCCGCATCCTGTCCAGGCCGCGCACTCGATTCGGAATCCCAGGCTGGTGATTCTCGACAACGTCGATCCTGAGTTTATCGAACTGGCGCTGGCGTCGATGAACCCGGCCCGGACACTGGTAGTGCCCATCGCCAAGTCCGGCGCGACGGCCGAGACCATGGCGACATTCCTCATCGTCGACGAGTGGATGAAGCAGGCGCTGGGCGCGCGCAAGGCCGCCGCCCGAACCATCGCCGTCACCAGCCAGGGGCGCGGCGACTTGAAGGCCTTCGCCACGGCCAACAACCTGGCCACGTTCCACATTCCGGAGAGCGTGGGCGGGCGATTTTCGGTCCTTTCGCCGGTGGGCCTGGTGCCGGCGGCGCTCGCCGGGCTCGACATCAAGGCCGTCTGCCGAGGCGCGGCGTCGATGACAAGGCAGAGTTGGACGGCTGACCTGGCCGGCAACGTGGCCCTGCGTTCGGCTCTGTATCACTACCTCATCTGGACGCTGCGCAAGAAGACGATCCAGGTCGCTTTCCCATACTCGAATCGCCTGTGGGGCCTGGCCTTCTGGTTCCGTCAGCTCTGGGCCGAGTCGCTGGGCAAGGCCAAGGACCGCAAGGGCAAGACCGTTAACATCGGCCAAACACCCATCGCCGCCCTGGGCGCGACCGACCAGCATTCGCAGGCCCAGTTGTACATGGAGGGACCGAACGACAAGGTCTTCTCGTTTTGGGCCGTCAACCGCTGGTCGACGCAGGGTGCGATTCCCAAGGCCAGGACCGGCCTGGACAGCTTCGATTACCTCGCCGGCCAGTCGCTGGCCAAACTGATTGACGCCGAACGCAATGCCACCGCCGCCGCGCTGACCGCCGCTGGCCGGCCCAATTGCACGTTTGCGTTGGACCGTGTCGACGCCGCCCACGTTGGCGCGTTCATGCAGTTGCTCGAATTCCAGACTGCGTTCATGGGCGAACTGCTGGGCATCGACGCATTCGACCAACCCGGCGTCGAGTTGGGCAAGGTCTTCACTTTCGGTTTGATGGACAGGCCGGGATACAGCACTTACGCCGAGAATTTTCGAGCGTACGAACAGCGGCGCAAGGGTCAGTAACCGCCGTATTGAGGTGTCAGCGGCGGGGGCAAGGCCGGTGGTCGGCTCCGGCAGGACAGCCTCAGCCGTAATGCGCCACGCAGACAGGCGTCAAAGATAGGATGGAAAGAGAAAAGCGGCGCCGTGAGCGCCGCTTTCGAGTTTGATTGCCAGTGCGATCAGACCAGCGGCAGATCGCCCTGAGGGTTCTCCTCATCGATTACCTCGGCTTCGTCCACCTTGCAGATGGCCGCAACCTTATCCTCGCCATCGAGGCTCACCAGCTTGACGCCTGACGCCGAACGGCCGGTCTTGCGTATGTCGCCGGAGTCGGTGCGGATGATCTTGCCATCGGCTGTGATCAGGATGACATCGGTCTCTTCCTGCACGGCGAGGATGCCCAGGACCTTGTCGGTCTTGTTCTTCAACTTCATGTTGATGACACCCATGCCGGCGCGGGTCTGGAGCCGGTACTCAGCCACCTTGGTGCGTTTGCCGTAACCGTTCTCGGCCACCGACAGGACGTAGTCGTCCTCGCTCACCACTTCCATGCCGATGATGAAATCATTCTTGACCTTGAATTTCATCGACGTCACACCCGAGGCCGGACGGCCCATCGGCCGCACGTCGGTCTCCTTGAACTTGATGGCCATGCCCTCGCGGGTGGCGAGCACGATCATGTTATCGCCGTTACTCAACTGAGCTTCGATCAACTCGTCGTCGTCCTTGAGGCCGATGGCGATGATGCCGCGCGACGACGGGTTAGAAAACACCGACAGGTCGCACTTCTTGATCACTCCATTGCGCGTCGCCATGACGACGAACTTGTCGGGCGAGAAATCGTTCACGCCCTGGAAGGCGCGCACGGTCTCGTCCGTCTCGAGGTTGACCAGCCCATTGATGTTCTTGCCCTTGGCCGCAGCGGCGGCATCGGGGATTGACCACACCTTGAGCCAGTAGAGGCGGCCGCGCGAGGTGAACACAAGCATGTAGGCATGCGTGTTGATCACCATCATGTGCTCGACAACGTCTTCCGAGCGCGTCACCATGCCGATGCGGCCCTTGCCGCCGCGCGTCTGGCGGCGGTAGGTGTCGAGCGAGGTGCGCTTCAGGTAACCGCCACGAGTGACGGTGACGACGACGTCCTCGTCCGGGATGAGGTCGGCCAGCGTGAGTTCGCCTTCGTCGTCGACAATCTCGGTACGGCGGGCGTCGCCGAAGTCCTTCTGAACGTCCTTCAGTTCCTGAACGATCACTGCCCGCAGCTTCTGATCCGAACCAAGAATCTCCATATATCCGGCGATCATGCGTTGGATCTCGGCCAACTCGTCGAGGATCTTCTGCTGCTCCATGCCGGTGAGGCGCTGGAGTTGAAGTTCAATGATGGCCTGTGCCTGGCGTTCGGAGAAGTCGAAGCGCGACAACAACTGGCCGTTGAAGCTCAGTTTCGGCGACCATTTTTCGAGCACGGCAACCAGTTGTGGATTCTCAGGGAACTCGATGCCGCCGGTGAGCGCTTCCTTGGCTTCCTTCGGGTTGCGGGCGGCGCGGATGGTCTCGATCACGGCATCGAGATTCTGCAGCGCCTTCTGGAAACCAAGCAACAGGTGCTCTCGCTCGCGAGCCTTGCGCAGCAGGAATTCCGTGCGCCTTCGGACCACTTCGACGCGATGCTCGATGAAGCGCTTGATGACGTCGATCAGGCCCAGTTCGCGCGGTTGGCCGTTGACGATCGACAGCATGATGACGCCGAAGTTCACCTGCATCTGGGTGAACTTGTAGAGGTTGTTGAGAATGATCTCGGGCTGCTCGTTCCGCTTCAGCTCGATCACCACGCGCAGTCCATCGCGGTCGCTTTCGTCGCGGATGTCGGAGATGCCTTCGAGACGCTTCTCGTTCACCAGTTGAGCGATCTGCTCAACCAGCTTCGCCTTGTTCACCTGGTAAGGGATCTCGGTGATGACGATGGCTTCGCGGTCCTTGCTGATGCGCTCGGTGGCCGCTTTTGAGCGAATCTTGAGCGAGCCGCGGCCCTTGGAGAAGTAGTCGATGATGCCCTGCCGGCCCAGCAGGATGCCGCCGGTGGGGAAGTCCGGCCCGGGGACCATCTCCATGATCTTGGTCAGGGGCGTGTGCGGGTCTTTGATCAGCGCGATGACCGCGTTGACGACCTCGGTCAGGTTGTGCGGCGGGATACGGGTGGCCATGCCGACCGCGATGCCCTCGCTGCCGTTCACCAGCAGGTTCGGCACGCGCGTGGGCAGGACCATGGGCTCCTGCTCGCTGTCGTCGTAGTTCGCACGGAACTCGACCGTGTCCTTGTCGATGTCTTCAAGCAGCGCCGTCGAAATACGGCTCAGCCGGGCTTCGGTATAACGCATCGCCGCGGCCGGATCGGCGTCGATCGAACCGAAGTTGCCCTGCCCTTCCACAAGCGGGTAACGCAGTGAGAACGGCTGGGCCATTCGAACCAACGCATCGTAGACCGAACTGTCGCCGTGAGGATGGTACTTGCCCATGACCTCGCCGACGATCTTGGCGCACTTGCGCGTGGGCCGGTTATAGTTCAAGCCCATCTCCGACATCCCGTAAAGAATGCGGCGGTGGACGGGCTTCAGGCCGTCACGGATATCGGGCAGAGCACGTCCGACAATGACGCTCATCGAGTAATCGAGATACGACTGGCGCATCTCAACCTCGAGGTTGATAGGAGTAATATTGCGGCGGTCGCCCAGAGGCAATTGCACCCCTCCGCCCGGCGGCACCGGGGGCACATGAGGCGTATTGGGATCCTGTGGATTGGACATGTCTGGTAAACTCATAGAATAGCACAAACCGTTGATACGCGGAGGCTTAAGCGTCTGGAACACACTCACCGGGTAATCAAGCAATCGCTCAGGGTGCCGGCCACGCCGCACCGCGCCTGGCAGGCCTGGGCCGAACCCGATCGCATCGTCGAATGGTTTCCGGACCGGGCCGAGGGAGGCTCTCTTCCGGGCGACGAAATCGAATGGCGGTTCAACGGATTTGACCGCCCGATACGCGCCGTCGTTGAGCGGTCGCATCCAGGGCGGGATCTGATTTATTCCTTGGAAGCTGGCATGTCAGGCGGCGTGATCGAGGTCCGTTTCGAATCGGATGGCGAGGGGACCAACGTCGAGGTGACGCAATCCGGTGTGCCGGAAAGCGGCGAATTCGACGAACTTGCCCTCGGGATCTCGTCGGGCTGGGCCAATACGCTGAACTACCTGCGGCTCTACCTGGAACGCTACCAGGGCCGGCCGAGGCACACGCACGCGGCACTGGCGGGCATCGCGGCGGCGTGCGACTCGGCGATGCAGTGGTTCGAGCCGGGGCTGAAGCGGGAACGCTGGCTGGACGTTCCGGCCCAGGAACTCACGCCCGGCTGGCGCGCACCTCGTCATTTCGTTTGGTTGTGGCCGGCCATTGAAGGCGCGATTGAGATGAGCGTCTTCGAGGCACCCGGACCGCAACCCACGGTCTGCCTGAGGGCCGTCTATTGGAACGACGCGCCTATCTCGGGACTCGACCGCCGCCTGGGATCCTGCGTCCAGCGGCTCGCAACGCTGCTATCCTGAGATCGGACTTGAGCGATGCTGTCGATCGTCATTCCCATCCACAACGAAGAGCGGGCCATCCTCCGCCTCTACGACCGTCTGTCGGCTGTATTGGATGACATCGACCGCGCCTACGAAATCATCTTCGTCGACGACGCCTCCACCGACCGCAGCTATGAACTGCTTGCCAACCTGGTCGAGACCGACGCGAGATTGAAGGTGGTCCGCCTGCGCCGTAATTTTGGCCAGACCGCCGCCCTATCAGCGGGCTTCGACGAAGCCCAGGGCAAGGTGATCGTCTCGATGGACGGCGACCTCCAGCACGCCCCCGAGGATCTCCCGACCCTGCTCGCCAAGATCGACGAGGGCTACGACATCGCATCCGGCTGGCGCAAGCAGCGCAACGACAACTTCGTGATGCGCAAGATTCCTTCGCGCATCGCCAACTGGATCATGTCGAAGGTCTCCGGCGTCAAACTGCACGACTTCGGGACGACATTCAAGGCCTACCGCGCCGAGATCCTCAAGGACATCAACCTCTACGGCGAGCTGCACCGCTTCATCCCCGCCCTGGCCAGTTTCTATGGCGCGCGGATCGCCGAGGTGCCCATCACCAATCCGGCGCGGGTCGGCGGCGCGTCGCACTACGGCATCGGCCGGACATTCAATGTTCTGCTCGACATCATCACCATCCGGTTCCTGCTGAAGTATATGACGCGGCCGATGCACTTCTTTGGGCGAATTGGCCTGATTTCGACCGGCATCGGCGGCGCGATCCTGGCCTTTCTGGTGGTCAAGAAGATCCTCGGCTACGAGATCATCCTGGAACACGGCCCGCTGCTGGCTGCCGGCGGATTGCTGCTGCTGGCCGGGCTGATGATGTTCACCACCGGACTGCTCGGCGAGATGATGATGCGGACGTATTTCGAGAGCCAGGGCCGTCGCATCTACGCCGTCCGCGACGTCCGCACCAAGAAGCAACAGCAGCGCGCCGGAAACTAACAGATCGCAAAACAGTCACTTGTACCAATCCAGAATCCGCGCCTCGACGCCCGTCCCGGCGAGCGCCTTCTCGAACACTTTCAGATCCGCGCCCCGGTAGTGGAAGGGGATCGCCACCTTCGGCTTGAATGCCTTCACCGCGTCGGCGGCCTCTTCCGGCGTCATCGTGTACGGCAGATTCATCGGGATCAGAACCACGTCGATGCCCTTCAGCGCTCGCATCTCCGGCGTACCCTCGGTGTCGCCGGCGTTGTAAAACCGGAATCCGGCATAAGTGATGATGTAGCCGTTTCCTCGCCCCTTCGGATGAAAGACCTGGCCCTCGGCCGGACCTCGCTTGATGTTGTACATCGGCACGGCTTCGATCTTCCAGGGACCCACTTGCATCGATTCGCCGTTCTTCATCGCCCTTGCGCCTTCGATCTTGGCGGCGGCCTCAGGCGAGGCGATGATAATGGACGACGCCTTCCTGACCAGCGCCAGCGCCTTCAGGTCCAGGTGGTCGCCATGGGTATCGGTGATGAGGATGAGATCCGCTTGCGGAACGCCGGTGTAGTCGCCCTGGCTCCAGGGGTCGCAATGCAGCACCTGGCCGCCGCCTTCGAGCACGAAACTGGCATGGTGGATGGCGGTGAGCTTCAATTCACCCTTGGCGGTTTTGAACGATGCGACAGGGTGCTGAGCGAACGAGGCCGAACAGAGAGCGAAGACGATGATGGATGTGCGCATACGACATGAGTATAGGCCCGTTTCGAGTCACGCGAAGCACTTGCGAAGCGTTTCCGAAGCCTTCCGGCATCGCCTTTCGCCCGCCCGCCCCGCACAATGGGTCCGAAAGGATCGCCGAATGAGATACGTTGCCGTCATCTGCCTTTTCCTCACGGGCTGCTGGGGTGTTGTGAAGGACGAGGACGAAGCTCGTTTCAAGAACCAGCTTGGCTCGACCACCATCGCCGTCTACCCCGCGGTTGTCCGCGATCTCGGTCCCACCGTGAACACGACGTGGGACGAACGCTCCGCCGATGAGATCGCCGCATGGCTCAACCAGAACGGTTTCGGCAAAGCCGTTGTCGCCCGTGAAAAGCCTCCCATTGCAGCCGAAGCCGGCATGAACCAGGCGAAGATGTTCCGATCCAGCATCCTTTCTTTCGGCAAGTGGATCAAAGCAACTCCCCCCGCCGCCGAATACGCCTGCGTGGCCGAATACCTCATGATGCGCAACGGCACAGTCGGCGGTGTCCACGTTTATTTCGTACGCAGCGATGGAACGCCGGTCTTCGGGACGTTGTCGAACTCCCATTGGAAGGAGTTCAAGAAGGTGAAACCCGTCTCCGTGCGCGACGCCAATCAGGTCGCGCTCGGATCGCTTGAGCGCCGCATGCTCAGCAAGCGCTTCCTCGGGAAGCGATGAGCGCCGCCGTATCGCGGGCGATCAGCAATTCCTCGTTGGTCGGAATCGTCCACACCCGCGTGCGCGCCCCTCTTGCCGACAGATCGGCTTCCCCGCCCTTGCACCCGGCATTGGCCACCTCGTCAAGCTGGATTCCGAGCGCATCCAAGTCGCGGCAGACGCGCGCCCGGATCGCAGGCTGGTTTTCACCGATTCCTCCTGAGAAGACAATTGCATCAGCGCCATTTAGAATCCCGTAGAATGCCCCAACGTATCGGCGAATCCGGTAGCAGAAGACATCGATGGCGAGCCGTGCGTGAGGTGATCCCTGGCGCTCGTGCTCGAGCAGTTCGCGCATGTCGTTGGACAGGCCCGAGATGCCGAGCAGGCCGGAGCTGTTGTTCAACAGATGGTCGATCGTGGCGACGTCGAAGTTCTCCCATTCCATCAGGCGGTAGACAAGAGCCGGGTCGATGTCGCCGGAGCGCGTTCCCATGACGAGGCCTTCGAGCGGGGTGACGCCCATCGTGGTGTCGACGGCGCGTCCACGTTCGACGGCGCAGGCCGAACAGCCATTGCCGAGGTGAACGGTGATCAGGTTGAAGTCCGACGGCGGCCGACCGTGGATGGCGGCGAAGCGCTGGGTCAGATAGCGGTGAGAAGTGCCGTGGAAACCGTAGCGGCGGATCTTGTACCGGTTCACAAGATAGCGGGGCAGCGCGTAGGTATGAGCCGCCGGAGGGATGGTGGAATGAAATGCGGTGTCGAAGACGGCGACCTGCGGGATGCCGGGCAACAGGTGGAGGCAGGCGCGGATGCCCGCGACGTGGACCGGGTTGTGGAGCGGCGCGACTTCGGCCAGTTCCAGAATGTCGCGGATGACACTCTCGTCGATTAGCACGGCCTCAGAAAAACGGTCCCCGCCATGGACGATCCGGTGGCCGACGCCCTCGATATGCGGCGAATGCAACTCCTCGAGTCCGCGGGCAATCGCTTCGTCGTGGGTGATGCCCTTGCACTCGACCAGAGTTTTGCCAAGCAGCCTGTCCTGAGCCGTGTCGATGACCTGGAGCTTGACCGTGCTGCTGCCCGCATTGACTGCCAGGATGATCACGAACCGACCTCGGCATGGGCTTGCAGGGCTGTGATCATGCCGGTGACATAGATGTCGTCCGGAGTGGCGGCGCGCGACAGGTCGTTGGCCGGCTTATTCATGCCTTGCAGCATCGGGCCGAAGGCGGACGCCCCGCCGAGCCATTCCACCAGCTTGTAGACGATGTTGGCCGAGTTCAGATCCGGGAAGACGATGGCGTTGGCGCGGTAGATTGAATCGTCGCCGGTCCGGACCTCGAGATTGGGCGCGCGGGCGCGGAGGATGCGGGCCGCCTGCTCTGTCCGCTCCGGATCGGATGCGGGCAACATTCCGACGATGGGTTCGCACTCAAACGCCATGTGCGCGCTGCCGGCGGCCATCAGGGCGATGTCGGCAAGTTCGTTTGGCGTCGGATCGATGACGACGGCGCAGTCGGCGGCGATAAAGAGCCCGCGGCAACCTGCCTGCTCATTCGGCGTGCAAAGGACGAAAAAGCTCGATACCGTCTTGACGCCCTTCTGGGCGCCAATCGCGTGTAGCGCCGCCCGGACGGTGATCGCGGTTGAGTTGGCCGCGCCGCCAAGGAATCCGTCGGCATCGCCGGTGGCCACCATCAGCGCCGCAAAGTCGAGAGGCCGCCGGGCGGCGGCCAGTGCGTCACGGGCCGTGGCGCCACGGTGGCCGCGGCGTTTCAAGTAGTAATCGGCATACTTCGAAGTCCCGGCATCGGTTTCGGGGTTGTGACGGCGCACACCGTCAGCTGGAAAATCGTTGAGCCGTGAGATCAGAACGGGCTCGAGCAGATCATTCGCCGCCAGCCTCGCCGCGGCTTGGATGACACGCGGATCGTCGCCCTCTGGGAAGACGATGCGCTTCTTCGGCTGCAACTCCTGCAGGCGCACCTCGACCCGCTTGAGGAAATCAACAGCTGGGGCGGACAAATGCACGATCTACCATTCTAGTGTGGCCGGCAAGCCCTGGATGGGACCGGAACCCGATCCGAGTTCAGATGTTCAGCGGCTGTTGCCCATAATCCAGGCGTGATTTGGGGGCTGACCACGGGCTTCAGAGCAGCTCCGAGGAATCGGCTCGCGTTCCTGGGGCTCTCTCGGCCTGACTCGCTTCGCTGGACCTGAGCGGCCGCAATAGCTCCAACGCCTCTCCCTGACGATCGGCCCCCACATGGATGCGGTACCACGGATGAAGGAACGGCATGTAGGGGAGGAAACCGGCGGTAAGTTCTTCTCCCTCCACATAGAACGGAATCCCGGCCCTCTTCAACTCTTGTTTCGCCGAAGTGAGGACGAGCCTGTCGTCACCCTCGAAAACCACCACGAGTTCAAGATCGGGTTCCGGCGCGGGCGCAGGCTCTTCCGAGGATTCGTCTTGGAGTTCGGTACTCTCCATGGCTTGAAGGACGGCCCTCGCCTGGACCTCCAACGCGGGTTTCACCTCTACCCGGCAGGGCCCCGCGGCGCCGTCCCCGCCGTCTTCCCCCGGCATCATGTTGAAAGGAATACCAGCTTCCTCCAGCAGTTCAGCGGCCAGGGCGATTAAAGCGGGATCGCTTTCCTCCAAAACCGTAGCGTAACTCCGCGTGCGTCGCGGCCGTTCGGCAACCAAGGGGAGGAGGCAATCCGAACACTTCGAGAATCCAGGACGATATTCAACACCGCATTCCGGGCAATACATGGTGTCCTCGCGAACTGTGCTACGCCGACGATAGCACGGCCCAGTCCAGGGTGGGTTTTGCGACGATGGAATTGAACCGATGGATTGCCGAGCACATTGCGCCGCCTGTTGCATTGCCCCGTCGATCTCTTCGCCCATCCCCGGCATGCCGAACGGCAAGCCCGCCGGCGTCCGTTGCGTTCAACTCACAAGCGACGGCCGCTGCCTGATTTTCGGACTCCCCGAACGTCCCACCGTCTGCGTCTCATTGCGGCCCTCCTTCGAGATGTGTGGCCAAACAAACGAAGAGGCGATGACCCGCCTGATCGCTCTGGAGCACCTCACTGATCCGAACATTTCCGCACCTCGCTCCTAACCATACGAATCTGTACACTCTATAGAGGAGCAAACAATGTCAGCGAAGAAAGTCATCGTTGTCGCCGGCGCCACCGGCGCGCAAGGCGGCGGACTGGTCCGCGCGATTCTGAACGACCCCAGCGGCGGATTTGCCGTCCGCGCCCTGACCCGCGACGTGAATTCGGTCAAAGCCCATAAACTCGCCACGCTCGGCGCAGAGGTCGTCGCCTGCGACATCGGAGACGAAGCGGCCCTAGCGCGTGCCTACCAGGGAGCCTACGGCGCTTACTGTGTCACCTTCTTCTGGGCGCACTTCTCACCGCAACGCGAACTGGCGGAAGCCACGGCCATGGCTCGCGCTGCGAAGGCGGCCGGACTGAAACACGTCCTCTGGTCGACTCTCGAAGACACCCGCAAGTATGTCCCGCTGGACGACGATCGGATGCCGACGCTGATGGGCAAATACAAAGTCCCCCACTTCGACGCCAAGGGCGAAGCCGATGAGGTGTTCCGCTCGCTGGGCCTGCCCATCACGTTCCTGTTGACTTCGTTCTACTGGGACAACTTCATCTACTTCGGCTCAGGCCCGCAAAAGGGTCCGGACGGGCGACTGTCCATCACCATGCCGATGGGCACTGAAAAGCTGCCAGGCATCGCCGCCGAGGACATTGGGAAATGCGCGTACGGGATCTTCAAGGCCGACGGCGAGTTCATCGGCAAAACCGTCGGCATCGCTGGCGAACATGCCAGCGGCGCGGAGATGGCGGCGGCGATGAGCGCGGCGCTGGGCATGGAGATTGGATACAACGCCGTGGAACCGGAGGTTTACAGGTCGTTTGGATTCCCGGGCGCGCAGGATCTGGGCAACATGTTCCAGTTCAAGCATGACTTCGCGGAACAATTTCAGTCGGTTCGCGATGTCGCCCTATCGCGCAGGCTCAACCCCGAACTTCAGAACCTGAGCGACTGGCTGGCGCGGAATGCCGGCAAGATTCCGATGGGCTAATCCCGCCTGGCTTCGAGCCGGGCCGCCTCCGCGGCGGTGATCGTGAGGAAACTGCCGTGTTTGGATTTTGGCGGAAACGAGATCATCGGCGTGGCGTTCTGCCAGTAGGTCCGGTCGCGGCTGCGCATCGCCCGATAGCTCGCCGGGTCGCGGTAGTGGTCGTAGAAGACCACTGTATGGTCCTTCACAACCAGCGCCGACGGCCCTTCTGACCACTCCTCGGTGAAGGCGTCACCCTGGACCGTCCACGGCCCGCGCGCCGACTTGCCCGCCGCCCGGAGAATCTGCTTGCGCAGCGGTTTCACCCGCTCATCCTTGAAATACATGTCGTACCCGGAGCCCGAAGGCACGATCGTGGCGTCGATGACCGGATAGCCGGGGTCGAAAAAGAGCCAGGGTTCGGAGAACTGCTTAAAATCGCGGGTCGCCCGCGCGTAGACGCGATGGTTATTACCGTTGTCGAGCGAATCCGCTGTTTCCGGAAAGCGGCCTTCGATCGTCGCCGACCAGAAAACGATCCACTCCGCGGTCTTAGGGTCATAGACCAGTTCCGGCGCCCAAGTGTTCCGTACGCCCGGCACCCCGGGGAAAGCCTCCGTCATTGTCTGCTCACCCCATGAAACCAGATCCTTCGAATGGGCGTGTCCGAACACGTTTCCGCGCCACGCCCAGGTCCAAACCATATGGAATCCGCCCTTGAGATCGCGCGCCACATAGGGGTCGCGCATCAACTGGCCCTGATGCGCTGGCAGCAGCCAAGGCTTGCCGCCATTAAGCGGGCGGTAGTGATAGCCGTCATCGCTGATGGCGAAGTAGACGCCGGTTTCGCCGTTGTTCATGAAGTAGGCGAACAGGTATTTGTCTTCAGCCTGCGCCACGCCCAGAACGGCCAGCGCGGCAAGCACGCACTTTGCAATGACAGAAGCAAGACTCACTGCTGTTCTCCTTAACCCGGCCAGTGACCTCAATCGACTTCGCTGGCGAGCGCTTGCAGCAGCGGAGCCTCAAAGGCGGTAGCGATCTCGTCCATCTTCGCAGCCGCGGCTTCCCCGTTTCCCTCGGCGAGGAACTGGACCAGCTGATCAAACTTCTTCGCGTCTGCTCGAAGATCCAGAAAGCCTCTTTCGAGCGCCAGCCGCATGCTGGCTGCAAGCAGGGAACCGAGGGCACTCTCCAGAGTGCGCGACGCCCATGGGTTTCCGGCGATCGTCCAGATGGTCTTTTGCAAAAGCAGCGCAGCTTGAAAGCAACCCCTCACGTCGCTAGCCTCTGCCGCGGTCCGCATCTCGCCGACACGGGCGCGGAGAATCACAGCATCCGCCGGGGTAAACGCTTCGGCTGCCCACATGACCACGTGTGGTTGCAGCACCCGCAGAAACCGCACGATCTGGATTATGTCCTCACGCGTCAGGTTGAGCACCGAACATCCGACATTGGGCCGCTTCACCACCAACCCCTGCGATTCCAGGTCCTGCAGCGCCTCGCGCACCGGTATTGAACTGACGCCGAACCGCTCCACCAGTTCACGCTCGATGAGTCTTTGGCCGGGTTCATAGACGCCGGTCAGGATGGCTTGCCGCAAGAGGTCGGCGAGTTGCTGGCGGAGTGAAGACACACCCGGTCCCGGCTCGAAGTTGGGGTTAATCACCAACGAGTCACGGAGCGCAACTACACCACGACGCCTCGGGCTCATCGTAACCAATATAGCGAAGCTACAAGTCCATCATCGCGGTTACTCGCAACGCAGTGCCAATGCATCGCGGAACAGTTCACTTGCCGTGCGTCCGTCACACGCCATTTCTGAATCTCGCCCAATGCGCTGGCATTGAGCTCTGGATTTGGGATTGACCCATCAGCCCGCTTTCTTTATTCTGAATCGAACGTTTTGGGCTGGCTCGTAACGGGGACGCCACGCTCATCGAGAGTCACTTTGCGGTGATCGAAAGGTGGTGAATCGATGGATCCCATGTCCGTGAACAGAAGGTGGTTGCTTTCCATGCCCTTGGCTCTGGCGCCAAAACTGGATGCCCTGGCCGCGCCGCGGACCGAGGTCGCTATCGACGGCGATGCCTTCCTCATCAATGGCAAACGCACATACGCCGGACGCGAGTGGCGAGGCATGAAGATCGAGGGTCTGCTCATGAATTCGCGCATGGTCCAGGGCACCTTCGACGATCTCAATCAGGCCACTCGCAGCAAATGGAACTACCCGGACAACGGCAAATGGGACCCGGAACGCAATACGCGCGAGTTCGTCGCAGCGATGCCGGGATGGCGCAAGCACGGTCTGCTCGGATTCACGATCAACTTCCAGGGAGGCAGCCCTCAAGGTTACTCGAAGGAGCAGCCGTGGGAGAACAACGCCTACGAGCCGAACGGGAAACTGCGCCCCGCTTACCTGAAGAGGATGAAGGCCATCCTCGATACGGCCGATTCACTCGGCATGGTCGCCATTGTCGGTCTCTTCTACTTCGGCCAGGACCAGCGGCTCAAGGACGAGGACGCGGTGGTCAAAGGTGCCGAAAACGCTGTCGGGTGGCTGATGGACCAGGGCTACCGCAATGTTCTCATCGAGATCACGAATGAAACCATGCGGAGCTACGACCACCAGATCCTCCAGCCCGAGCGGGTGCATGAACTGGTCGATTGGGTGAAGGCGATCCGCCGGGGCGGGCAACGCTTCCTGACCGGTGTCAGCTATGGTGGCGGCGCGATTCCCCGCCCCAACGTCGTACGGTCGTCGGACTTCCTGCTCATCCATGGCAACGGCGTTAAGGAGCCGGCGCGGATCCGCGAAATGGTGGACCAGACGCGCGCCGTCCAGGACTACCGCACCATGCCGATTCTGTTCAACGAAGACGACCATTTCGACTTCGACAAGCCCGACAACAACATGATCGCCGCCATCTCGAAGTACGCGTCTTGGGGGTATTTCGACCCCGGTGAAAGCAACTACATCGACGGTTACCAGTGCCCGCCAGTCAATTGGGGTATAAACACAGACCGCAAACGGTCGTTCTTCAACCTGCTCAAGGAAGTCACGGGCAGCTAAGCTGAAGATCGGGATGGAATCCGATCTGATTGGCGTCAGCCGGGACCTGGACGTCCGCACTGTGCTCGAAGCCTACGCTCGTGGCTGCTTTCCCATGGGCGGCCGCCGCGTGATCACCTGGCACTGCCCTCGGACACGCGCCATCCTGCCGCTGGACCGTTTCCACGTCTCGCATTCACTGGCGCGGACAATCAGGCGCAAGGGATTCAAGATCACCTACGACACGGCGTTTCGCCAGGTGATGCTCGGCTGCGCCGACCGCGATGAGACATGGATCGACCAGCGCGTACTGCGCGTCTACACCGAACTCCACAAGTCGGGCCAGGCCCATTCGTGCGAGGTGTGGATCGATGGCGCGCTGGTAGGCGGGGTCTATGGAGTTCAGATCGGCGGGGCGTTTTTCGCCGAATCGATGTTCCACCGGGTGACGGATATGTCGAAAGTGGCGCTGTGGGCGCTCACGGGGCGCCTACGCGAGAGTGGCTTCGGCTTGTTCGAGGTGCAATACCTGACGCCGCATTTGGAGAGCCTGGGCGCGGTGGAAGTGCATCTTGCGGACTACGAGGAACTCCTCGCCTCAGCTATGCGGCAACTAAGCCAGTTTTGAAGCAGAACTGGCTAGCGTTCCTTACCAGCCGGAGGCACTCCACTCAGCGGAATGCCGGGAGTTCGACGGAATCCACCACCAGGACCTCGATGGTCCGTCTGGCAGGAGTCAGCTTCAACCCGATGCTCTCGATGTATCGCTCCAACTCGCCGTCTTCACTCGGTTGCTCGATGTAGAAGTATCCCCTCAGCCCCGTCTCGTCAACCACATATTGCTTCAATCGCCGTTCCAGACTCCCGGCAAGCCCGGTGACAGTCGGCCCCAGCGTCTTCAATTGCTTCAGCTTCGGGCTCACTGAAGTTAACACGAGCGCGTCCACGGTGCGTTTCTCATAGTGCGTCTTCATTCTGAAGGCGCGATCGAGGGCATCGCGCAACACTTGCGGCTCCCCGGACTCGCCCGGCGGCAGGGCCACGCAGAAGTCGTATCGCGTACCCATCAATTCGGAGACCGCTTCAATGCGCGTCTCATAGAGCGAATGGGCGTAGGCCAGCAGAGTCTTCAGCGTGAGCCCCGTACCCTGAACGTAGCTTGGATTCAGCGTGAAGGACCCGCGCTTCCGGGCTGGCCGCACAACCACCGCGTAGAGCGGCTCGACGCTGTTGTCGTCGAGAATCGGCAGAGTGCGGCGAAGCGGCAGAGGGGTGACGGGCCGTCCGGCGGCGAAATCTGCCATCACTTCGGCCGTCAACTGGGCGGGATGCATGGTGGCCAGATGAATGCCGTCTTTCCCGATCAAAACGGTACGCGGCCTGGTTTCGACGCCATAGGCCTTGAACGTCGCGCCGGCACGGTCCAGCGCAACGGTTCCGCGGATCGGGTGCCTGGCCAGGAACGGTTCAACGGCCGAGGCTCTCTCGTCGGTGACCGAAATGAACTGAACGTCCGGAAACTGCTCTGACAGCGCATTCAGGCGGGGGATTTCCTCGATGCAATAGCCGCACCACGTCGCCCAGAACTCGACGATAACCAGCTTGCCACGAAGCGACTCCACCGTGAGCGGAGCGCCGCCGGGGATTGTCCGTTCAATCGAAAGTTCGGGAGCCGGCTCGCCCGGCTTAAGTGGCTGCCCGGAAACCGCTACAGGGAGCAAAACCAGGGAAAGTGTGGCCAAACGAGCAAGACAATTGAACACGGGTGGCCTCCGTGCCGAGTGTTGCACATCTTACTTGATTGCGTGAAATGAGCGCAGTTGCACCCAGCTACTTGATCGGTCCAATGAAGAACGTCAGCGACCTGTCGATGAATTCGCGCATTTCGCTGCGCTTGACCACGGCATCCAGGAATCCGTGATCCTGCACGAATTCGGAACGCTGAAAGCCTTCCGGTAATTTCTGGCGGATGGTTTGTTCGATGACGCGCGGGCCGGCGAAGCCGATCAACGCGCCTGGCTCGCCGATGTTGAGATCGCCGAGCATGGCGAAACTGGCCGTGGTGCCACCGGTGGTCGGATCGGTCAGCACGCTGATGAAGGGGACCTTAGCGCGGTCCATCAGCATCAACGAAGCCGAAATCTTGGTGAGTTGCATCAGGCTCACCGCGCCTTCCTGCATGCGCGCGCCGCCCGAGGCGGACACGATGATCAGCGGGACCCGGTCCTTGATTGACCGCTCGATGGCCCGCGTGATTTTTTCGCCCATCACCGAACCCATCGACCCGCCTATGAACTTCAGCTCCAGCGAACACACGTTCACCGTCCGGCCCAGCAGCTTGCCGGTGACCGAGATGACCGCGTCTTTCATCCCGAGGGCCTTCTGAGTGGCCGCCAGCCGGGACTTGTAGGACTTGGAATCGACGAAGCCAAGCGGGTCGGTCGACTGCATCCCGGCGTCGTGCTCGGCCCAGTTCTCGTTGTCGAGCAGGTACTTCAGACGGGTGCGGGCGTCGATCTTGAAGTGGTGGTCGCACTTCGGGCAGCAGTTCAGGGTGTCGGTCAAGTCCTTGCGCCAGATGATCTGGCGGCAGCCGTCGCACTTCACCCACAGGCCTTCGGTGCGGACGTGCCGCTCTTCGTCGCCGACCTTGCCGACTTTTTTTGACGATTTGAACCAGTCCATCGACATCGTGCGCCCCGTAGGGCTGTCTACCACCCTAGCGCGGGTAGGGATGGCCCCGCAATGTGGCCAGCGCCCGGTAAATCTGCTCGGCGAGCAGAGCGCGGGCCAGCTCGTGCGGCAGCGTCATCGGCGTCAGTCCAAGCAGCAGGTCGGCCTTCGGCTTCCAGTCCGGAGGCAGGCCATCATGGCCGCCGATCAGAAACACCAGGTCGCGCGCATCATATTCAGCCGACCGGACCAGCTCGACAAACCCGGCCGTGTCGATCAGCTTGCCCGCCGGATCGAGAAACACCTTGCGCGCCGCCGCGTGTCTTGCCGGGAGATCGAAGCGCCGCGGATCGATCTCGCGCATCTCGCAGTCCATGTAGCGCGAGGCGCGCTTGATGTACTCGGCGGCGAGCGCGTTCGAGTGCGGTTCCTTCGCGCGACCGATGTAATGGAGCCACAGTTTCATTGGAGTGTCGAAATCCGAGCTTGCGCTAGGCCCCCCGATTATTGCACTCTGGAAGGTTTCGCGAGCCACCTTTCGGCAACCAGAATGAAATTCCGCGTCCTTTATCACGACCACTGCTTCGACGGCTCGGCCTCGGCCGCCTTCTTTAGCCGCTTCATCCAGGACAAGCTCCACCCCGATGCCGAGTTCAGCTTCACCGGACTCGCCCATAAGGCGTCGCAATTGTTTGACGACGAGATGTTCGACGGCGACCAGAACGCCATCGTCGACTTCAAGTACTCCACCAGTCCGCACCTCACGTGGTGGTTTGATCATCACCAAAGCGCCTTTCTCACTCCCGATGACGCACGCCATTACGAGGCCCACAAGAACTCGCACAACTTCCACTTCAACCCCGCATACGGCTCCTGCACCAAGTTCATCGCCGATGTGACCCGAGCCCGCTACGGCTATGCGCCGGCCGACCTCGATGAACTCGTCCATTGGGCCGACATCGTCGACCGGGCGAACTATGCCTCGGCCGAAGAGGCCGTCATGATGCGCGAGCCGGCGATGAAGCTCACCCTCGTCATCGAAGCGATCAAAGGATCCGAGGGCGTCCATCGCATCATTCGGATGATGCGCCAGATGCGGCTGGACGAGATCGTTGCTGACGCATGGGTGCAATCACAGTTCCAGCCACTGTGGGAGCGCCACCTCAGTTCGATCGACATCATCCGCAAAACCGGCCAAGCGGCCAAGGGCGTCTTGTTCTTCGACGTGGCCGGCTGCGACATGGAGGGCTACAACAAGTTCGTCCCCTACTGGCTGTTTCCCGAAGCCACATACACCGTGTCGGTCTCGCTGGCCAGCTTCCGCGCCAAGGTCAGCGTGGGGTCCAACCCATGGGCAGCGGAGGAGCCGTCACACAACCTGGCGACCATCTGCGAACGCTATGGCGGCGGAGGCCATCCGCGCGTCGGCGCCATCAGTTTCGAGCGCACACAGGTAGATGAGGCCCGCCGCGTCGCCCAGGAGATCGTGACCGAGCTGCGCGGCTGAGCTTGGCTTCAGCAATCGGACTCTAAAACCAATTTCCGCTCAAATCCGGCACGGCGCGCCGATAAGGGAATCGGAGGCAGCCGATGCTCGAAACAGTCATCCTCACGCGTGGTCAGGTCTGGTTGAGCCCGGAGATCCGTGAGAAGGTCGGACTGGACTTGGAAGAAGATCAGGTCAGCTTCGCGGTCTCTCTTGACGAGGCCAGTCAAGTGCTTGAAAAGACAGAATCGTTTGAGCCGGTCGCCCGCTGCGCCTGAACCACCCTGAACGCTCGCCCGGCTACCGGCCTTGGACGGTGCCATTGATGTGGACCAGCGGCTCGGGGACGGCTTCAAACGGCCTGGTGTCAGGCAGCGTCTGGGGAGCGCGCCAGGAGTCGAAATAGCTGACGTAATGGACGCAACTAACCGTGCAGTAAGGCGTGCAGGCCTTTTCCGTCAAGTACTCGCGCCGAAGATCGGCGGCTGAGTACTCCCTCAGAGACTTGCCAGGGTAGCCGCGCTGCTGTGAGCAGTAGTGGACAAGCCCGTCTTCGCAGATGTAGAGGTAGCGGGCTCCGGCGCGGCAACTCCACTCGGCCGGTTGGCCGTTGGCAATCGCCTCCTGGAAAAAGCTCAACTGCGAGAAGTTCCGCTTTTCCAGTGCCTTGACCGCCATGTAGATCTCCCGCTCGTGCGCTGAGAGCGGCTTCAACTGCCCCGTGTGGTCGTGAATGATGCCGATGGTTGAACTGAAGCCGAGTGCGACTGCGCGGTTGCCGATCACCAGGGCGTCGTCAGCGTTCTTAACCCCACCGCCAACCACTGAATTGATATTGACGTGGAACAGGGCATGCTTTGAAAGCAGTTGCAGCTTGCGGTCCAGGACCTTGAGGCTCTTCTTCGACACTTCGTCGGGCATGACGTTGTCGATCGAAATCTGCATGTGATCCAGGCCGGCGTTGTTCAGCCGTTCGATGCGGCTGGCAGTCAGCAGGTAACCGTTGGTGATGAGTCCGGTAATGGCGCCGGTGGAGCGGATCCGGCGGATGATCTGGTCAAGATCGGGGTGAAGCAGCGGTTCACCGCCGGAAATGGTGATAATACCCGTGCCGAGACGGCCAAGATGGTCGATACGCTCGAACATCACTTCGGTATCGACCGGTTTGGAGTAGTCGTCGAATTCGTTGCAGTAAGTGCACGCGAGGTTACAGCGGCGAATAGGGATGATGTGGGCCATGACGGGGTGGCCTGTGTGGACCGTCCCGTAGGCGATCATCTTCAATTCGCGCAGTCTTCGCTTGAGCGCTGCCCAGTCCCGGCGGGCCCGAAATCCGTGGTCCGACATCAGAAATTGTGCTCTCCGTATTAGAGCATGAGGCGTGTCCAGTTGATGCCGGAAGCGGTCAAACGGCATGTTTCCGGGGTCGAACGGCAATCCAGGCAACCCGTGTGGGGCTAATATGTTACCTGGAGGTAGAGTTCAAGCAATGATCGAGATCACCTGGCTCGGCCACGGCACCTTTCAACTGGCGCTGGAAACGGGAGAGCGCATCCTGATCGATCCATGGATCAATGGAAACCCGAAGTCGCCCGCTGGCTTCGAAGTGACCCGCATCGACACCATGCTGATCACCCATGGCCACTTCGATCATGTCGGCGACGCCGTGGCGCTGGCCCGAAAGTTCAAGCCCCAGGTGATCGCCAATTTTGAAATCTGCGCCTGGCTCGAAACCAAGGGGATCGAAAACGCTTGCGGCATGAACAAGGGCGGCAGCCAGCAGGCCGGCCCCGTGCGGGTCACCATGACCCACGCATTGCACAGTTCCGGCATCTCGGACGAAGGCAAAATCCTCTATGGCGGCGAGGCTGGCGGTTATATGATCCACCTGCCAGACGGCCGAACCATTTATTTCGCCGGTGACACCGCGATCCACGCCGAAATGGGGCTCTACGCCGAACTCTACCGGCCAGTAATTGCGTTTCTGCCGATCGGCGATCATTTCACGATGAGCCCAACCGAGGCAGCCCTGGCCTGCCGGATGCTGGAAGTGCACACTGTCATCCCCATGCACTTCGCCACATTCCCGCTGCTGAGCGGTACGCCGGAAGCGCTCGCCGAGCGTCTGAAAGGATCGGACTGCCGCGTCTGGCCCCTCGAGCCCGGCATCCCGGTCCATTGGTAGGAGGCCAACCATGATCAGCGTTACCCGCCGGGTGTTCTGCGCCGCTCCGGCGATCTTGAAAGGTCTGTCCAGATCAAAGCCAAACCTGCTGCTGCTGATGGCCGACCAGCACCGCGGCGACTGCTTCGGCGCCGACGGTAACGCGGCCGCCCACACGCCCGTGCTCGACCGCCTGGCCGCGGACGGCATCCGCTTCCGCCACGCCTACTCGTCGACGCCCACCTGCACGCCAGCCCGTTCGGCGCTGCTCACTGGCTGTTCGCCGTGGGGCCACGGGATGCTCGGCTATGGTCGCGTCGCCGACAGCTACCCGGTTGAGTTACCGGCTGAGATCCGCAAGCTGGGCTACCAGACGCTCGGCATCGGCAAGATGCACTGGTCGCACCAACGAAACCTCCACGGGTTTCACCGCACGATCCTGGACGAATCGGGACGGGTTGAGTCGCCTGGCTTCATCAGCGACTACCGCGCCTGGTTTGCCACCGAAGCGCCCAACCTGAATCCGGACGCCACCGGTGTAGGCTTCAATGACTACACCGGCGTCCCTTTCAAACTGCCTGAGCGCCTGCATCCGACCCGCTGGACCGCCGACGTCGCCACTCGCTTCATCGACGGCTACGCCGGGGCTGACCCTTTCTTCCTGAAGGTCTCGTTTGCCCGCCCGCACTCGCCCTATGACCCGCCGCAGCGCTGGTGGGACTTCTTCGCCAATCGCGAGTTGCCCAAACCCAGGGTGGCGCCCTGGGCGGAAAAATACGCCACACGCAACTCCTCCCGGGCCGATATCTGGCACGGCCGGCTTTCTGATGAGGAGACGAGACTGGCGCGCACCGGCTACTACGGGTCCGTGTCATTCGTCGACGAACAGGTCGGACGGATCGTCGAGAGCCTGGAGAAGCGCAAGATCCTGGACGAGACCCTCATCGTCTACATCTCCGACCACGGCGACATGACGGGCGATCACAACCTGTGGCGAAAGTCCTATGCCTACGAGCCGTCGGCGCGCATCCCGATGATCGTGCGCGGGCCGGGCGCGCCGCGCGGCAAAGTGGAGATAGCGCCGGCTGAGATCCGCGACGTGCTGCCCACATTCGTCGAAGCAGCCGGCGGAGCGGTACCCAAAGTCGTAGAGGGCCAGAACCTGCTTCGATTGAAGCGCGATTGGATCGACCTCGAGCACGACATCTGCTACGACGCGTCGAACCATTGGAACGCACTCACAGACGGCCGCTCGAAGTACATCTTCCACGCCCAAACAGGCCGGGAGCAGTTCTTCGACCTCGAGAAAGACCCGATGGAGTTGAACGATCTCGCCGGCTCATCTCCCGAAACCACCAGATGGCGCGCCCGCATGGTGGCCCATCTGGCAGCACGCGGGGAGCAGTGGATCAGGGGTGGCGAACTGGTGACGCGTCCGCAGCGCCAGCTCTATTCGCCGAACTACCCGAAGCCTCAGTTGCCGGCCCTCCGATGACCGGCGGATGGGACCCTGGGTGGCGGTTGTTCGGTCCCTGGCACCTGGGGATTCTGGCCGCAATCGCAGTTTCGACGTGGGCTCTACGCGGCGCGCTGCTACGCCGGCCGAAAGCGGCCGGCCGGACCGTGGCGGTCACATTGGCGGTAGGCGAGCTCATCTGGTACGCCTACCGCTTCAAAGTCGAGGGTTTTCAGTTTCCCGAAGGCGTGCCACTGCAATTGTGCGACCTCACCGTTTGGCTGACGGCGTTCACTGTGATTGCCAGGCGGCAGGCGGTCTTTGAGTTCACCTTTTTCGCGGGGTCGGCTGGGGCGGGCATGGCCCTGCTGTTTCCCGATCTCTGGGCGCCGCTGTGCTCGTATCCGAGCGTCTATTTCTTCTTCTCCCACGGGTTGGTCGTCGCCTCGCTCGCCGGCCTGGCGTGGTCGGGCCAGATGCGGCCCATGCCCGGGTGTGTGTGGAGGTCAATGGCTGTGCTGAATGTCTATGCCGGCATCGTGGCGTTGTTCAATTTGGCGTTCAAAACTAACTACATGTACCTGTGCAAGAAGCCAGCTGGGGCGTCGCCGTTGGTCTATCTGGGTCCTTGGCCATGGTATATCGTGTCGGGAGAGATTGTCGCGATGGGACTGTTCGCGCTACTTTGGCTGCCGTTCTGGGCGCGAGGAAGGTGGCGGCGCCCCGACAATCCGGCGTAAACCTCCCACTCCAAGTTCGCCGTTTACATCATTGCTGCCTCCCCTCCATCTAAGCCACCAGTGTGGCGTTGCACGCGCTCTGCTGGTTTTGTGTTCCGCCCCCGGCCTCACCTCCCTGACCGTGCGCTACCATGCGAATGACAGCGGGTCGCGGCCCATACCGCGGACTTCCATCGACATGCGAAACCGGCCGGCTCCCAAAATGCTCCACCGCCAGCAGACAGTTGGCGAGGAGATCGCCAACAGCGTGTCGCACGGCATCGGAGCGTTGCTGAGTGTCGGGGCGCTGGTCGTCCTGGTCGTGGCGG
The DNA here is from genome assembly GCA_964604945.1 of uncultured Candidatus Solibacter sp. GTDB lineage: Bacteria > Acidobacteriota > Terriglobia > Bryobacterales > Bryobacteraceae > PNKE01. Next base: position 18,884 of record CAZSBK010000007.1, on the reverse strand, counting down.
CTTCCATGCGTGGCACAGCCTCGCATATCGTCTCCTGCGCCATCTTCGGCGCTAGCCTCGTGCTGCTGTACCTCTCTTCCACGATCTACCATGCCCTCACTGCGCCGCGGGCCAAACGGGTCTTCCAAATACTCGACCACGCCTCGATCTACATTCTGATCGCCGGCACGTACACTCCGTTCGCGCTGGTGACGCTGCGCGGCGGCTGGGGTTGGTCGCTGTTTGGCGTCGTCTGGGGCTTGGCAGTGACTGGCACGGTTTTCAAATGCTTCGGCCCCGGAAAGTGGCCCTGGCTCTCGACGGCAGTTTACGTGCTGATGGGTTGGACCGCCGTGGTGGCGCTGCGCCCACTTGTGGCGGCGCTGGGGTGGACGGGGTTTGTCTGGCTGCTCGCTGGTGGCATCTTCTACACATCGGGCGTGGCCTTCTACGCGCTCAGGCGAGGCTACGCGCACGCCGTCTGGCACCTGTTTGTGCTTGCGGGCAGCCTGTGCCACTTCGTGGCCGTCTATCGGTATGTCATCCCCAGAGCGAGTTGAATCCGCCGCCCGATTCGGCAAGCCCTTCACTCGCGCAAGGATCGCCGGGAAGTACCCACGCTCGTTGTGAGGAGGAGACGATCAATCGCCGTCGGGCGAGGTGAGAAACTGCCCCAGCATCGCGTTCAGCTGCACTGTGTGGATCGGCTTCTCAAGGAACGCGTTCATGCCTGCATCGCGGCACTTGGCGCGCACTAGGTCAGTTACGTCAGCCGTCAGCGCCAGCACTGGTGTATCGGAGTAGTCTGGCATCTGCCTGAGCCGCGCCGTCGCCTCCAACCCGTCCATGCCTGGCATTTGCAGATCCATCAGGATGAGCTGGTAACTGTTGCTCGCCGCCGCATCCAGGGCCGCAAAGCCATCCGGCGCGGTATCGAATTGCCATCCGCCCTTGCTCAGCAAGGCGCCAATCACCTGCTGTGAAATGCGGTTGTCGTCCACCACCAGGATCCTCGGTGGACGCAGCGGCCGGCCAGCTTCCCTCGCCGCCTGGTGTCCGCCGTGCGCCGGCGCCGCATTCAGCGGGAGATGTACGGCAAGCCGGTAGCCACCGGTTTCGCTTTCGCGCCGCGGATCAATCTGGCCGCCCAGCAACCGAACCAAACCCTCCACAACGGCGAACGCCAGTCCAGCGCCGCTGGCCACGCCTGCACTGTCAGGCGCCATCTCGTCGCAGGCCACTTCGAAGGTCAATACGGCTGCGCGGTCGCTTTCCGGATCCACCGTGACATGAGCATCCAGCCAGTTGCCCGACCCGAATCGGATCACTGAGTTGAGGATCTGCGCCATCACCTGGCGGATGCGGTGAGCATCACCGACCACTGCCTTGTCCAGCCCCGGTCCCAAGTGCGTCCGCAACTCCATACCGCGCACGCGGGCCCTGGCCCCAGACTCTCCCAGCACCCCGTCCAGCAAATCGCCCAGCCGGAACTCGGAGGTGTCCAGACGAATGCAGCCGGCCTGTAGCGATGAATACTCCAGCGTCGCGTTCAGAAGATCGAACAGCGCTTCGGCGCACTCTCTGGCTGCTGACACATACTCTTCCTGCTCGCCGTTCAGCCCAGATTCGAGCAGCAGGTCCGTCATGCCCAGGATGCCGCTCAACGGCGTGCGGATCTCGTGGTTCAGGCTTGCCAGCAGTTGCAGGTTCAGCGCCGCAACCGACGGGCCGGTTTTGCTCTCACCTTCAGTCGCCAGTCGCTCATGCGACCAGACTTCCCCCGCAACCTGTCGGTCTGAACCCGGCATTCTTATTCCTGCCTAGTTAATCGGCCGAGCCCTTCAGACCCTTTAGTGCAAGTTCCTGATATGTCAGGCCCAGCCCAGACTGTCTCTAAGGTGTTTGGCTGAATTTGTCGCGATCCGGCTCAGTCCTCGCTTCTGAGAAACCCGCCCAGGCTCTCCAGCGGGCCGCGCTCGTCCCCCCCGCTGCGACCGGGAGACAACTCCCGGCGGAGCTTTTCGAGCGTCATCGACTGGACCAGCACCCGCCCAGGCCCGCGAAGCGTCGTCAGAAAGAGCCCCTCGCCGCCGAAGAGTGCGGTTTTTATGCCTCCGGCGAACTGCACATCGTAGTCCACCGATTCCTCAAAGCCGACAACGCATCCCGTGTCGACCTGCAACACTTCGCCTGGCCCAAGGGTGAACTCCACAAAGTCGCCTCCCCCGTGGATGAACACCGTCCCCGGCCCGGTCAGTTTTTCGAGGATGAATCCCTCGCCACCGAACAACCCGCCCCCGATCTTCTTCACGAATGCGATGTTCAATGTCACGGTCGACTGCGCGCACAGGAAGCTGTCGCGCTGGACCATGATGCTCTCCCCGGCCTTCAGGTCGAAGTTCTGAATGCGCCCCGGATAGTCGCCGGCGAACCCGACCTCGCCGCCAGTCTGGGTCCGGAAGTAGGTCAGGAAGAGCGATTCTCCGGACAGCTTGCGTTTGAACGCCCCCCAGATCTTTTCGCCCAGCGTCTCACCGGTCATCCGGGTCTCCCAGCTCACCGTGGCGTGCTTGTAGACCATCTTGCCGGCCTCGGCGTAGATCTCCTGGCCAGGCGTCATGCGGATGCGCGCCACCTGCAGGTTGTCGCCGTGAATGGTGTAGTCCAGCGGCGTGGGCGCGGCCGTGTAGGACTGGACCGGTGCCGCCGCGGCGCCCATCGGCGTTCCGCACGCCGGACAGAACTTTGACTGATCGCCGACCTGGTTGCCGCAATTGGTGCAAAATGGCATGAAACCCGTTACCTCCTCCGATCCATCAGTATCTTACAGTTGAAGATGTGGATCACCCACTTCTCATGAAACGTCTTTTCGTTTGGCTTTGTTCCCTCCCGCTGATGCTGACGCCGGTTTTCGCCGCCGACGCCCTCGCCCTCTGTTCCACTCACCGCACGAACCTCACCGAACAACTCCACCTCCACCGCCAATCCACCCGAGCCCTGGAACGCGCTCGCAAACTCCGCGCCTACGCTGCTCTGCCCGACCGTCCTGCGTATGCGGCCGACTTGGGCAATATCGCCGCGATGGACAGCTCCGGCGGCGTCCTCGCCAGCCCCAATTCCTTCAATCTCGACAACCTGAACCTCCTATTCCGCCGCGAAGCCGCCGGTCTGCGCCTGCTGGATTCGCCGAACACCTACAACAAAGCCGAAGCCGACGCAGGCACCGCGCTGGCGCTCGGCGACGACGACGCCGCCCTGGTCCAACTCGGATTTTCCATGCCCTACTTTGGCGCTTACGACGCCATCTGGGTCCACAGCGACGGCAACATCACCTTCTGGGAACCCGACTCGGCCACGGCAGCCCGCAGCCTGGGCCGGCTGGCCGGAGGCCCGCCCCGCATCGCGCCCCTATTCGCCGATCTCGACCCCTCAGCGGGCGGCTCGGTCCGCGTCTTCCATGGCGATGGCTACCTCACCGTCACCTGGCTCAACACGCCGCTCTATTCCGCCTCCGGCTTCGGCGCAGCGCAGCGCGTCCAACTTCGCCTCTATTCCTCCGGCAACTTCGAGATCTTCTTCGACAGCATTTCGCTCAACGCCGCCGTCGTCGGCTACTCTCCGGGCCGCCTCACCAGTTCCCTGGAGGTGGTGCCGCTGGCCGGCTCCATCGGCCAGTTGTTCGCCAGCGGCGTAGCCGAACGTTTCGGAACGGAATCATCCATCGACATCATCCGTGTTGCCCAAAGGTTCTATGAAAGCCACGATGACGCCTACGACTACTTGGTGATCTTCAACACCATGGGCGTTGCCGTCGCCCCGGGCGCGCTGGCCAATATGACCCCTGTCCGCACGCGTGTCCAGGGTATCGGCGACGACCTCGTCGACGCCGGCGCCGCATTCGGTTCCCGGTATCGTCTCCAGGCCGTCCTCAACATGGGCCCATCCAGCACCTATCCGCTGGATCCTTATTCGCCGGTAGGCTACCGCGGCCGCATCACCGGCGACAACACCATGACGCTGCTTAGCCACGAAACCGGCCACCTCTTTTTGGCCCTGGCCAGCGTCCGTGACGGCGACGCGCGTCCCATGCTCGGCACTCAGAATGCCCATTGGAGCTTCAATTTCAACTCCGAAGCCTCGCTGCTGGAAGGCAACCGCATCGAAGACCGCGGCACGGGCGCCGAATACCGCTTCCTCACCACCGGCACGGTCGAGGGCTACTCGCCGCTGGACCAGTATCTGATGGGCCTGCGCCCACCCGATGAGGTCGGGCCCATGTTCGCCGTTTATCCCAGCGGCATCTCTCCTACCCGTCTGCCGCAGAGCAATGTCCAGTTCAACGGGACCCGCCTCGATATCTCGATCGCCGGCCTGATCGCCGCCGAGGGCCCACGCATCCCCGATCACACGGTCGCCCAGTCCCGCTTCCGTTTCGCCTTCATCGTGATCACGCCCGAAGGCGAGCAGCCGCCCGCGACCGTCATCGAGCAGATTGAAGCCTACCGCAACGAATTCGAGCCCTACTTCAACCACGCCGCCGATGGCCGGGCATGGGCGGACACAACCCTGCGCCCCATGCTGAAGCTCTCGGCCTGGCCTGCCCTGGGCTCCGTCGCGGGCCTGCCGGTCGAAGTGTCTGTCGAACTGGCCCGTCCGCTGGCTTACGATCTGCTGGTCGGGCTCCACACCACCCACGGCCACATCCTGGCCCAGACGCCCGTCACCATACCGGCCGGCCAGACTCGCATCACAACGCAGGTGCAAGCCCTCTCCGCCGGCGTATCCGACCTGGTCGCCGAGGCCTGGAACGGCACCTTCGAACCCGTCTTCACCCGCATCGCCGTCCAGCCTTCCGCCGATGCGCTGTCCCTGATTAAGCACTACACCGCCGGCCCCGTTGTGCTGCGTATTGCCGATTCCAACGACCTGCGCTACCCCGGAATCCGGATCAAGGTGACAGCTTCGGGCACAACCCGCTTCGTCGATGGCTACAACCAGGATTTCGTCACCGGCTCGGACGGCCTCATGTGGATCTGGTGGGACGATCTGGGTCCCGGCTCCATCCTCGAAGCCGAAATTGAGGGCGCGCCTGGAACGCGGATCACTATCGAACGGTAGTCGGCATTTCTCACACTCAGCGGGGGAGTCCCCAATAGCAGCCGGCTCTGGACGTGGCGCACACACGTTGCGTGCCGCGTCGAGACTCGACTCGACGCCCGGGAACAGGACGGAGTGCCGAAACGAAGGCCCAGCGTCCCGAGAAGCCGGGACACAGCAGGTACGAGTACCCGCGCCACACGGTATACAGACGTATGAGAAGTGCAGGTTAGCCATCCCAGCCGGCGGTTCAACCAGGCGACGGCATCACCATGCCGGGTTAGAAGCGGAAGGTGTAGTTCAGCTTCACTCGGGCGTTGGTCAGAATCGCCTCCAGCCGTTCGAAACGGTCGAAGGTGGTGTATTGCCAGGCATGGTTGATCACGAAAAAGATCTCGCTTCCCGGCTTCACCATCCAGCGCAGGCGGCTCTGCAGTCCTAGATTGCGGGTGTCTGTATCGTACTGAATGAAGTTCGCCAGGCTCAGGCTGGGGCTGAAGGCGTAATCCAACTTGTATAGCGCCAGCCGGGTGCGGAACGCTCCCTCCCGCACGTTCACCCAGTACTGCTGCAACTCAACCGAGGTCGTGAGGTGGCTGTCCTTCTTCCACGTGAACTGCGGTGAAAACTCCTGGCTGTCGCCGGAATAGAAAGACCCGGCCTCGCCCTTCACCTTGAACGAAAACGGGCGGTTGGGCGCCGTCTCAAACGTGAACGTATGACGGTGGAACCAGTAACCGCCAGGGGCGATGGTGGCCCCGTCGTGGATCTTGAAGGGGACGAAGAGGCGCTCGAAGTCGGGCGTCCAGTTATAAGTGAAATGATCGCCTGTATTGAACTCGACCTCGAACGGCGTCGTCGTGAACTTCCTGCTCTCTGTCTGGCGTTCGCGCAGGTTGTAGTAGTCGAGGGTGTAAAGCTTGAAGCTCACCTGCCGCATGTTCCAGAACTTGGGCCGCGGCCTGTAGTTGCTGCCCGTGGCATTCTCTCGTACACCGATGCGGCGCATGAAGCCCAGCGCCGGGTTGTAGTTCTCGCCAACCCATCGCCAGCGATACCAGATGTAGAGCAGATCGTTCGGGTAGACGATTTCCCCGCCCCAAAAAGTATCGCGACCATTCTTGCCGGGCGTATTCGTCTTTGACCCATAGAACAACGACCTGAAGTTCTTTCCCGTACCAAACAAATCCGCCGTGGCGATCTTGAGGTCGAATCCAGCCTGAGTGTTCGTCGTCTTGCCCGTCGGCTCGCCGCGTGTCACCAGTGCGCCAAGAAACGACTGCTTCCAGAAATTCGCCTTGGCGCGCCCGACAAAGAAGTTACGCGCCGGCGCGACCTGTGAATCGCGCGTCTGCACATCCATCACGCCAACGTCGAAGCGGCCGATCCGGCCGGTGATCTTCTGACCGAACTCGATGGGAACCTCCTGGCCGTCCACAAGGCCGATGCGCCGTGAAAAGAACGGCGTAAAGTCCTTGGTCCCCGGACCGGCGGCGAACTCGAAGATGCCCGAGTCCTCCAGAAAGAAGGTCCGGTGCTCGGGGTACAGCACCGGAAAGCGGGTGAGGTTGATCTGGCGCGTATCAACTTCGGTTTCCGCGAAATCGGTGTTGATCGACGTGCTGGAGACCAGGTTCGAAGTGATGCGGTAGAAGATGTCGGCGCCGCCGTCGCGGGCGAATTCGTGGCGCTCCGCGCGCGAGACGTCCCGGCTGTAACCGCCAAGCAGGTAAGGCTTGATGTCGAGCCCGATTCCCTGCTTCAGTCCTTCCAATCCGTCGATGTCGCCGGCCCGCGCCACCAGCGTGAATTCACTGTCCAGGTTGGCCGACATCCACCTGTCTTCCTCGCGCAGCCGGGCGATCCGGCGGGAGATGTTGAAGCCCCAACTGCGCTCCCGCGGGTTGAACGCAACGGTCTTGAACGGAATCTTGAATTCGGCGGTCCAACCTTTGGTGTCGATCTTCGTCCTGACCATCCAGATGCCGTCCCAGTTCAGGTTGGCGGTGTTGTTATCGGAGATGGTGCCGTCCACCATCACGCCGGCCGGGTTGGTGGCAAAGTAGTAGGCGTTACGGCGGTCATGGAAAGTGTCGAGCAGGATCTGCACGTGATCGTCGTCGGTGAGAGTGGAGTCGCGCCTCATTTGCGTGGACCGGAGCCGCTTCGGCTGAGAGTCCTGGCAGCGCACTGCGATGTAGATTGCGTTGCTGTCAAAGGCAATCCGCACTTCAGTGGGTTCACTCGACCGCTCGCCGGGTTTGGGCTCCCGCTGCACCAGGTCGCCGATCGGCGTCGCCGTCCGCCACACAGGATCGTTCAGAACGCCGTCGATGCGGACCTCCTCCGCAACCTTGAGCGCGCTAACCCGGCGCACTTCCACCTGCTGTGCGGCCAAAGAGCCTGCAAACAGAAACACGGCAAGTTGTATCAGCCGGCCAAAGCGGGACACTAGCAAATATCGTATCGAATCCAGGCCAACCGCCTGTTGCGGACGCGCTCCCGCGTCAGCCAAGTGCGGCCAGCAACTCGGCGGAGGTCACGCTGGGACACCAGTAGCGTTCGATGTGCTCGATGACGAGGTTGGTCCCCTGCGCGTGCGTGACGAAAGGGCGATCGGCGGGATTGTACATGGCGTCGGTCAGGTCGCGGATCAGAACACAGCGTACGCCCCAGCGCGTCATCTGCTTGATGGCGAATGTGCGGTTGAGAATGCACATGTTCGTGTGCACGCCCAGGATATAGAGCGTCTGGATGCCGCGCGCCTTGAGGATGGAATAGACCTCGTCACCCTTGTCAGTGACGTAATCCTGCACGGCGACAGAGATGCCGGGGTGCTGACGGGTCCAGGCCTTGAAGGACTTGTCACCGGTGTCACAGCCGCCGCCGGCATCGTCGATCGGCAGCGGCGGCGCGTTGATGTCGAGCAGCGCCGGCGGTTGAACCTTGGGCGTGGCGAGAGCCGCGCGCCGTTGTGGCGCATCCTGGTAGTAATCCATCGTGTCCGAAGGCGCATGGATGATGACAGCGCCTTTGCGGCGGGCGGCGTCGAGCAACGGCCCGGCTTTCTCGACGATCGGAGCGAGGCGTTCGTTCGCGCCGCGACACCAGTGTTTGTCCCACATGTCGCAGAGAATGAAAGCCGACTTCGACGGCTGAAATTCCACGGCCGCCTCCCGAGCGCCAGAGTCGCTTCGACGGCGCAAGTGGACAACGGGGGCGGCCAGCAGCGCGGAGAGAAAGTTGCGGCGGTCCATACTCAAAACTCGACTTCCCTCGTGGATTGGTTCCATTTCATCCTGCGGCCGTTCTTCAGCGACAGGTTGGCAAGCTGCACGACCAGAGCGGCCTGGAAGCCGAGCCACATCGGGGCGGTGGGCGTCTTGCGGCTGCGGACGCAGTCGAGGAAGTTCTGGACGTGGAGATCGGTGGCCCAACCAAAGCCCTTTTCGGACCGCTTCTCCATGGCAGGAGAGTCCTCGGCCCCCTGGTTGAAGACACGCAGGTCTTCCCTTCCGATGTCCATGCGCGCCTTGAGGCCGTCGAGGTGGTTCATTTGGTCGTTGCGGCTCTTGTAACGCATGGCGGCATAGTTGACCGAGAATACCCCGATGAAGTCCTCGGGGTATTCAGCAGTGACCACAACGGACTCGGGCGTATCCCCACTTGCGGCATGCGGCCGGCCCGCAGCGGCTGTCACCGCGACCGGGTAACCCGCGCCCATCAGCATGTGGATCCCATCATAGACGTGCGCGCCCTGGTCGGCGACGATACCGCCTGCGAACTCCGAGTAAAGCCGCCAGCGGCGGAATATGTCGGGGTCCAGGGGGCGCTGCGGCAGGTGGCCGAGCCATTGCTTCCAGTCAAGCGCGCCGTCGAGGTTGGTCGCCTTGCTGCCGCCGAGCTGCGTATTGAGCCACCAGGACCGGACCATGTGGACATCGCCCAGCGCGCCGGAGACCACGATCTTGCGGCCCTCCTGATACAGATCGTAACTGCGGCGCTGCATCCCCACCTGAATGATGTTCTTCGAATGCTTCTCAGCCTCCACCAGTTCCACGCCCTGCTCGGGCGTATGGCACAGCGGCTTTTCAACGTAGACATCCTTGCCGGCGGCCAGCGCGTCCAGCACCATGCGGTGGTGCCAGTGTTCCGGAGAAGCAATCAGCACGGCGTCGATCGACTTGTCTTCAAGCAAGTTCCTGTAGTCGCGGCACGCCTTCGGAGCTACCCCTCCCTGGGCCTTCGTCGCCGCGGAGAGGGCGTTTTCCAGGTTGGGTTCATAGACGTCGCAGATCGCGCCCACGCGGAGACCGGGATCTCTCTGAAAGACGCCCATGACAAACGTGCCGCGGCCGCCGGGGCCGATGACGCCAAGTGTGATCGATCCCGAGGGAGCCGCGAAAAGCGCCGTGCCCGAAGCGCCCACGAGAAAGATGCGGCGAGTGTGGTTCATGGTTCCACCTGTTCCTGTTCTATATTGCCGGCGAGCGGGATTGTGCCGCCGGCTCAGAAGTAGTGTATGCCAACGAGCCTTGTTTCGAGGCGTGTTGGCCGGCTACGGGCATCCGCACCAGAGGCGGCGCACGGCTTGCTTCAGCGGCTCTTTGGGGCCGGGTTGAGCGGTAGAGCTTGATTTCCTGCGAAAACCGCGTACTCTGGAAACCGGCATGAGCGAATCGCACCTTTCCGACAGTCATCTGGAACGCTACGTCACAGGGATGGTCCACGACGACGCGGAACTGAAGTGGATCGAGGGCCATCTCTATGGCTGCCCGGCGTGCACCGAACGAATGTGGGCGCTCCAGGAGAGCCTGGACGACCCGGACTCTGGATCAGGCGAGACCGAGACCCCGGACCTTTACCGCGGAGAGGGTCCGCTGCAATAGCCATCGCGGCAGCCACGGTTCGTGACGTGGACGGAGGCTATTGCCCTGTCAAACAACCGGTCACTCACCCGCCCCACGGCCTGTGAGTGCCCGGCGGTTTCAGGCCGTCGTCTGTTTCGCAACCGGCGCGAACGACAGTAGTTCAACCGGCGCGCCGTTGTCGAGAATCATCGCCACCGTCACTCCGCCGCTCGGGTTGCTCGGCGGCGTCAGGATCTTTTTGCCCTCCAGCGCCGCGGCAAGGTCATCAACCTCAAAGGCGATGTGGGGCACGGTCTTGATGAGTTCCGGGCACGGCGCATCCTCATCGAAGCGCATCCACTCGATCCCATAGGGGCTGGTTTCAAACCCACACACATGCATTTTGAGTTCAGCCAGGTATCGTTCCCCAGGACGCGGCGTCTGGGTCGGAATCCCCATGTGGTGGTACCGCCACCCGTGAACCGCAATCGCCGCGGGAGCCTCGCTGTCCTGCCTCACGGGCAGTGGCCCAACATTGATCTGTTCATTTGTTGTATCGCTCACAAGCAAGACTCCTCGCGACCAGTCTCCCCCGGCAGTGCTCATTCTAACCCGCCATGTCCCGGAGCGGTGGGGCTTGTTGGGCGGGCACGTGAATCTGGGCGAATGGTCCCGCCAATGCGGCAGGCGCAACGAGAGGCCGCCTAGTCGACCGGTTCGTGTTTGCTGCCGTCGACCAGTTCCAGGAATGCCTGCGCGGCGTGGCTCAGGTTGCGGCGGCTGGGATAGAGGAGGCGGATCTTTCGTTCCACCTGGAGTTCCTCGACCTTGATTTCACAAAGCAGCCCCTGCTTGATCTTGTTCTCGACGCACATCTTGGGCAGGAAGGCGACGCCCTCGTTACGCTGGACCATCATGCGGATGGTCTCGACGGTGGGCATCTCAACGTCCATATTCAAGCGGACACGCGCACGTTGGAAGGTGTTGATAACGAACTCGCGGTAGGGCGAAACGACGTTATGCGCGATGAAGGTCTCCATGCCGAGTTCCTGAATCCCGACCTGGCCGCGGCCGGCGAAACGGTGTTGCGGGGAGACAACGAAACAAAGGTGGTCGTCGAAAACGATATGTGCGTTCAGGCGTTCATCGTTGGGATCGTAGGAGACCGCGCCGAGTTCCAGGTCGCCGTCGATAATCTGTGATGGGATCTTGCTCGACAGGGTGCGGCGAACCTGAACCTTTACTTTGGGATAGAGCCGCCTGTAGTTGATGATGTGGTGGATCAGATACAGGCATGTCGACTCGTTGGCGCCAATAATCAGGCGCCCAGAGGCCAGGTCGCGCAGCTCGGCAATGGCGCTGGACAGCTCCTCCTCGAGGTTCTCGAAGCGGCGGCAGTAGTCCAGGACGATCTTGCCGGCGTCGGTCAGGGTGAGTTCGCGGCCCGTGCGGTCCAGCAACTTCTCGCCGAGTTCGTTCTCAAGCCGTTGAACGGCAAGCGAGATGGCAGGCTGGGTACGCAGTAGCTTTTCCCCGGCACGGGAGAAACTGCGCTCGGTGGCGACAGTGAGGAAGACTTTGAGCGGATAGAGTTCCATATGACCAATGAGACTGCGGGTAGCTATTTACGAAGCTTATCGCATAGACGTATGTTATGCAAGCACACAGCATTATAAATTTGCCAAATCGATCGATCGACCTGAAAATGAGAATTGAGCGGTTCACCCTGGAGCCGGAGTAACAGGCTGGTAACGGGGCTGGAACCGGGAAAGTGAGTACCTGGGCGCGAGCATGGTATCAACCAACGACCGACAGCGCGTTTACATCTTTGACACGACTCTGCGTGACGGCGAACAATCGCCCGGATGCAGTATGACCGTCCCGGAAAAACTGAGGATGGCTCATAAGCTGGTGGAGCTTGGCGTCGATATCCTCGAAGCTGGCTTCCCTATCGCCTCTGAGGGCGATTACGAGGCAGTCCGCGAAATCAGCCGCGAGATGCCCGAGGTTCGCGTAGCCGCACTGAGCCGCGCGACCCGTCAGGATGTGGAACGCGCCGCGTCAGCGCTGGAGCCCTGCTCGCGCCCGCGAATTCATACGTTTATCGCAACCAGCGATATTCATCTTAAATACAAGTTGCGGAAGACCCGCGAACAGGTCCTCGAGGAGGCCTGCCGGGCCGTCGAACTAGCCCGGCAGTTCACCGACGATGTCGAGTTCTCGGCCGAGGATGCCATGCGGACCGAGTTGGACTTTCTCGAGCAGGTCTCAAAAGCGGTAGTGGCGGCGGGTGCCGGAACAGTCAACCTGCCCGACACGGTCGGTTATTCGACGCCAGCCGAGCATGCGGCCATGATCACCAGGATCAATCAAGCCCTGGAGGGCAAGGCAATCCTGAGTGTGCATTGCCACAACGACCTCGGCATGGCCACGGCCAATTCGCTGGCCGCCGTGTCCGCCGGCGCCCGGCAGATCGAATGCACGGTCAACGGCATCGGCGAGCGCGCCGGCAACTGCGCTTTGGAAGAGGTGGTCATGCTCATGAAGGTGCGGAACGACCAGTATCCGTACGAGACCGCCATCAACACCGAACACTTGTTCCCGGCCAGCGAGTTGCTGTCCAGCATCATCACCTTCGGGCCTCAGCCTAATAAGGCTCTGGTGGGGGCCAACGCTTTCGCACACGAGGCCGGGATCCACCAGGACGGCTACCTGAAGGAAAAGCTGACCTACGAGATCATCGACCCGAAGATGGTGGGCATTCCTGAAGGCCGTCTGGTACTCGGCAAGCACAGTGGCCGCCACGCGCTCCGCTCGAAATGTGAGATTTTGGGTTATAACGTCTCGAAAGACGAGCTCGACGCCGTGTACGCGGGATTCATCTCCATTGCCGACCGCAAGAAAGGTGTCACGGACACTGAGATTCTCGGCCTGGTCAGGGCGATGAAGGGTGGAGAGACCTCCATCCACCGCTCCGAGGCGGCGTCAGCGGATTGAAATCATGCAATTGAATATCCTCGTTCTGCCCGGTGACGGCATCGGCACTGAAGTCACCCGGGAAGCTGTACGTGTGCTCGAACGCGTCGCTACCCGATACGGTCACACACTGAAGCTCTCCGAAGGGCTGCTGGGCGGCGTGGCGATCCACAAAACCGGCCAGCCGATGCCCGACGAGACGGCGCGATTGGCCCAGGATGCCGACGCCACGCTCATGGGCGCCGTCGGTCTGCCCGAGTTCGACAATGCCCCGCCCGCACAGCGCCCTGAACGCGGTCTGCTGGGCATCCGCACGATTTTGGGCGTCTATGCCAACCTGCGCCCGGTGCGGACCTATGCCGCGCTGATCGATTCCTCGCCGCTCAAGAACCACCTGGTCGAAGGCACGGACATGATCATCGTCCGCGAACTCACCGGCGGCATCTATTACGGCACTCCGCGTGGCATCACAGGCGAAGCGCCCAACGAACACGCCGTCAACACGATGGCCTACTCGCGCCACGAGATCGACCGCATCGCCCGCATGGCCTTCGAACTTGCGTCGAAGCGGCGCAAGAAAGTATCGAGCGTCGACAAGTCGAATGTCCTTGAGACGTCCCAACTCTGGCGCAAGGTGGTAACCGAAGTCGCCGCCGATTACCCCGGCGTCGAACTCGAACACATCCTGGTGGACAACTGCGCCATGCAGTTGGTCTTGAATCCGCGGCGCTTTGACGTGGTGGTGACCGAGAACATGTTCGGCGACATCCTGTCGGACGAAGGGTCGGTCCTGGCCGGATCCATCGGCATGCTGCCATCGGCGTCGATAGGCGCAAGACGTCCTTCGGGCAAATGGGTTGGTTTGTATGAGCCGGTCCATGGCTCTGCCCCGGACATCGCCGGCCAGAACAAGGCCAATCCGCTAGGCGCCATTGGCAGCGTGGCGGCGATGCTCGAATACAGCTTTGGCCTGATGGAAGAGGCCGCGGCGGTAAACCGGGCCATGGAAGAGGTGCTCAATTCGGGCCACGTCACGGCCGACTTGAGACCAAAAGGCACGCCGGCCACCACCGGGCAAGTGGGCCAAGCCGTCTGCGAAGCCATTGGCTAGGGAATCATGCCGCCGGCCCTGTGACGCGGGGGATTTTCGACTGAGCGGGTTCTTCAGTAGGGCGGGCCCCTGGTCCGCAGCCGGCCCCCCGGCCGGCATCCGCCCGGCGCCGTCCGCAAACGCGGAGAACGAGTCTCCGGGCTGATCCTCGATGGAACGGGTGGTACAAGGAAGATAGGACAAGACGAATGAGCCGACCGAAAACGATCATCGAAAAGCTGTGGGACGCCCACATTGTCGCCGAACCCGAAGGTGCGCCAGCGTTCCTTTGGATCGACCTGCACCTGGTACATGAGGTCACCTCGCCCCAGGCCTTCGCCGGACTGCGGACTCGTGGATTGAAGGTCCGCCGGCCGGATCTGACTCTGGGCACCTGCGACCATTCCACCCCCACCACGCCGCGCGACCTTCCCATCATCGACCCCATCGCCGCCGCGCAGGTCGCTCAGTTCGAGAAGAACTGCACCGACTTCGGCATCCCACACTTCGGTTTCAAGAACGACCGCCAAGGCATCGTCCACGTCATCGGTCCCGAAAACGGCGCCACCCAGCCCGGCATGACCGTCGTCTGCGGCGACTCGCACACCGCGACTCATGGGGCCTTCGGCGCGCTGGCCTTCGGCATCGGAACATCCGAAGTTGAAATGGTGCTGGCCACACAGTGCCTGTTGCAGCGCAGGTCGAAGACCTTCAATGTTCGCGTTGAAGGCTCGCTCGGCATGGGCGTGGCGGCCAAAGACATCATTCTGGCGCTGATCGCCCGCATCGGCGTCGGCGGCGGCACGGGCTGCGTCATTGAATACACCGGCTCGGCCATCCGGGCGCTGACCATGGAACAGCGCATGACCGTCTGCAACATGTCCATCGAGGGCGGCGCGCGCGCCGGACTGATCGCGCCCGACGATGCGACCTGCCAGTTTCTGGCCGGCCGCCGGTTGTCGCCCAAGGGCGCGGACTGGGATGCGGCCGTGGCCCGCTGGCGCCAGTTGCCCACCGACGAGGGCGCGACTTACGACAAGGAGATCCACATCGACGCCTCGGCGCTCGAGCCGATGATCACCTTCGGCACCAATCCCGGCCAGGGCGTGGCGGTGACACAGGCGGTCCCCGATCCGGGTTCCATCGCCGACTCCACCGAACGTGAGACGGTCAGGAAGGCGCTCGCTTACATGGATCTCGAACCAGGCAAGCCGCTGCTAGGTAAGAAAGTGGACGTGGTCTTCATCGGCTCCTGCACGAACTCGCGCATGGGCGACCTGCGCGCCGCCGCGGCGATTCTCAAGGGCCGCAAGGTGAATCCGGCCGTGCGCACCATGGTCGTTCCCGGTTCAATGCAGATCAAGCGCGATGCCGAGGCCGAGGGGCTCGACAAAGTGTTCCGCGAGGCCGGCGCCGAATGGCGCGAGGCTGGCTGTTCAATGTGCATCGCCATGAACGGCGACCAGTTGAAGCCCGGCGAGTATAGCGTTTCCACATCGAACCGCAACTTCGAGGGCCGTCAGGGTAAGGGCGGGCGCACATTCCTGGCCAGCCCGGAGACCGCCGCCGCATCTGCGGTCGCGGGCGCGGTGGCCGACGTCAGAGTGCTGTTGGGATAGGACGAGGAGATCATCATGCAGAAGATTGAAGCCTTCGAGAGCCGCTACGTCGTCCTGCCAATGGACAATATCGACACCGACCAGATCATCCCGGCCCGGTTCCTGAAGACGATCTCGAAGGATGGCCTGGGCGACCAGCTTTTCTGCGACTGGCGCTATGAGGCCGATGGCTCGCCGAAGCCCGATTTCGTGCTGAATACGCCCGAAGCCAGACAGTGCAAAGTCCTCGTGGGCGGCGACAACTTCGGCTGCGGGTCCTCACGCGAACATGCGCCGTGGGCGTTGACCCAATACGGCTTCCGGGCCGTGATTTCCACGTCGTTCGCCGACATCTTCAAGAACAATTCACTGAAAAACGGGTTGCTGCCCATCGTCGTGCCGACCGACGTACACAAGGAGTTACTCGCAAGTCCCGGATCGGTGAAGGTGGATCTGGCGTCGCAGACGCTGACGCTCGCGTCCGGCCGCAAAGTCGAATTCCCCATCGACGCGTTCTCGAAAACCTGCCTGCTCGAGGGCGTGGACGAACTGGGCTTCATCCTGAAGCACGAAGCGGCAATCCAGGCGTATGAGGCGGCAAACGCGGCGTCTGTGGATACGCGACTGGTCAACGCGTAGACAAGGCAACGCCTCCCCGGGGGAGACTCTGAAACGGCCAAAGGGCGTTGCCCCAGTTGGCCGTTTACTTATCGCTGCTTTGGACGGGATCAGGCGAAGCCTGTCCGGGTCCGTGCTACTTAGCTACTTATTTGTTGCAGGCCGCCCGGCAGATATCTTTGGACTTCTCACATCCCTGGATCGCCGTCTTCGAAGTCGCGGACTTCTTGCAGCTGTCGTACTTCTTGGTGCACCCTTCGAGGCACTTCTGGACCGCCTGCGCGTCACCGGCCGGTTTCTTGTCGCCTCCGAATCCCAGAGCGCAGGTCATGAGTGCGAGAATCAGGAACTTGGACATCTTTATACCTCCTGGTCGTTTGTGAGTATATACGATGCCGGGCGCGGGGCAGCCCCCTACATACAAGAAAATAACGCCGTAGTGCATATGGCGACGGGCAGGCCGTCGAAGGCCAGTGTCCAACAAGTGAGGCTGTGAGGGGCAATGTCAGGCGGGAACCACACTCGACCTCGCTCCGGTCTCCAGACTGATGCGGCTCAAACCGCCTGCCGTGTCCGTAGACTCCTAAGCGCCTGATTCCGCAATGTCGGTTGTTTTCTTCCGCCCGGCGCCAACCCGGCCGGACGTGGCTATTTCGCCTTTGACGACAGTTCGGTCATCATCGACTCGAACTTCTGCCGCTGCTGCGGGTCCAGGATGCGCAGAATGCGGTCGTGGCCCTGCAAACGGATGTCCGCGATCTGGCCCTGCAGGTTCTGGTAGTACAGAACGTAGTCGTCCAGAATCGTCTCCATCTCGCGCGCCTGTTCAGGCGTCAGGTTGAGTTCCTTCTTGAATCGCGCCAGCGTCATCTCGCGCGTCGATTCTTTCCATGTGGACATCGACGGGCGGGCCGCCGCGACGCTGGTCAGCCTGACCATGAGTGCCCCTGCCGCCATCCCGCACAGAAAGACCGTGCATAGCACCAGCAGTACGCGTGGATGATGCCACGTCGGCCGGTGATCGAGACTGTGACTGGCGCTGCTCACTTCGTTTGGACTATCTTATCCTGATCAGTCTTCCAATGTCGGCAAAGTGCTGACCGCCGTTCCGCCAGGCAGCGAGCTGCCAAACGAAGCCAGGTTGACGAAAACCACCTCCCGCTCCGCCTGCCCAATGTAGCTCGGTGACTCCGGCATGGCGATTTCAGCCGCCATCTCCAGCGGAACCACCTGGTAGAGATCCACGCCTTTGTCCACGGTCGCCGCCGCCACCCCAAAGACCATCATCAATGCCAGCGAGGCGTACATGAACCGGCGCATGAACACCGGCTCGAAGAAGATCGACCACAGGCTTCCCGCCGCCTGCGCCTCGATGCGATCCATCACGCGCGCATAGAACCCCGGCGCCGGTTCCACTTCGCCGGCCGCCTTCAATATGCCCAACTGCCCTGCCTGCGCCCGCATTCCGCCCACAAGCTCGCGGCACTCGGCACACCCATCCAAATGCACGGCCAGGATCTGAGCCGGCGGCGCAGCCATGCGCCCGGCAAGATAATCTTCCAAACCTTCCATCGTCTGCTTATGCATTGCAGCTTCCCTCGAACGGCAAAGTCCCATTTCGCCGCGCGCAACTGGAATCCGGCCGTGTCCGGCTCTGTTCTTCCGCTATTGCTCTCTGTGCGCGGCGAGACATCGTTTCGCTTTTCAACCCCTTGGGTCTGCTAAACCTCCGAACCAGCTTGCAGACCCTTCTGTCCGGTCAGACGTTGCGCCGCCTTCAACAGTTTCTGGCGCGCGCGAAATAACTTTACCTTGATCGTATTCTCGTTCATGCCCATCATCTGGGCCAGTTCCTCCACCGAGTGGCCTTCCACTTCCTTCAGCAGCATCAGTTGCCGGTCCTCGGTCGAAATCTTGGAGAGCAACTTCAGCACCAGGTCCCGCTTGGCCAGCCGCTCGTCGGCCGGCATCGCCTGGTCAGCTTCGCTGCGCTCCATCCCAGTTGACTCTTCATCGCTGAAGTCGCTCTCATAGACCAGCTTGCGCACCTTCTTCTTGCGCAGGTAGTCGTAGCATTCGTTCACCGTGATCTTGTAAATCCAGGTCAGAAGCGACGAGCGGAAATCGAACTTGCCGATCGAGAAGTAGACCTTCGCGAAGACCTGCTGCGCGATGTCCTCCGCGTCGTTGCGGTTGCGCAGGATGCCGTAGATGATCGAGAAGACCTTGGACTGGTAGCGATCCACGATCTCGCGGAACGCCATTTCGTCCCGCGCCTGGATCCGCTCCACCAGTTGCGCTTCTTCAGTCTTGCGGTACTCCACTCTTTTCTTATCCCGCCCGGCGGACTTGGCGGCATCGCCGGTTACCGGAAATGGCGTCGCGTGTGTCATAGCGGTCATCGCTGTGACTGACGTATCACGCTGATTCCCGGTTTCTTCTGCTTCGTCCGATCTTGTCCACCATACCAGATCGGCCCGACCCTCCGCCGCCAGATTCCTCTGAACCCCACCGCGGCCATCCCGCATCTCCTATATAGTGAAGAAGGTGCGCTGTAGCGCCCGGATTCGATATACTGTATCTGTTCATACAGATTCATCAGGAGGCGTGATACCCACATGCTCAACTTGACCCCGGTCGCGGTCGGCAAAGTGAAAGAGATCCTCTCCAGCCAGG
>CAZSBK010000006.1:0-91199 GCA_964604945.1 uncultured Candidatus Solibacter sp. | reverse complement strand
CGAGATCACCGTCCCTTACTCCAACCGCAAGCTCAAATTCGATGGACTCCAGCGCACCGGCGTCGGCATCACCCGCCTCGGCACCAGCGAGGCGACCTCCATCGGCGCCTACGCCTTCGCCTTGAACCATCTGGACAGGAGCGCTGTATCATGAAACCCGCTCTTGTCTTTGCCATCTTCCTTGCCGCCATGGCCGCCGACACCAAACTGCTAAACCGGCCGCCGGGCCAGTATCCCGGCAACCCGAGCGAGAACTTTGCTCCCACGCTCAAGCGCGTCGAGACGGGCCGCCGCAACCTCGCCCTCCGCCGCCCGGCCTACCAGTCTTCCGCCTACGACTACAACCTCACCGCCCAACTCATCGCCGACGGCATCCATGACAGCGAGATGCCCCGCTGGATCGTCACTTCCTCCAGCGACCAGGGCGCCCTGCCGCGCAACCAGCGCGAGTGGCCGCTGGACGACAACTGGGTGACCACGGTTGACGTGAAAGGCCGCTCGGCCTGGGTCCAGATCGAGTTCGCCGGAGCGCCGCCGCCTGCAGTCGATAGCATCGGCGTCATCGGGTCGCTTTCGATTCAGGGCCGCGACAACAACGACTGGTCGGTCACCGTTCTGGGCTCGGACGACGGCGCCAAATGGGAGACGCTCGGCCGTTCGTCGGGCATGGCCAAGCCGTCGGGCGAATTGAGGACCGGAGTTTCGTTTGGCCGGACGGTCCGCAAGCGCTCCTACCGTGTGCAACTGGATTCGGGCCGCGCCACGAGCTGGCAGGTCGGTGAGATCCAGTTTCATCAAAGTGGAGCGCGCGTCCGCGCCGGCGGGCCGTACCTCTTCACCAGCGCCTGGATGCCGGCGACCGCGGGCGAGGAGTGGGTCTATGTCGATCTGGGCGGCGCGTTCACCTTCGATCAGGTCAATCTGAATTGGATTCGCCCGCCCGCCTTGGCGGTTCTTCAGGCATCCGACGATGCCCGGACCTGGCGCGATCTCCAGCCGGTGCAGGACGTTGAAACGCGGCTGTCCGCTGTCACGAAAGCCCGCTTCATCAGGGTCCTGGTCCGCGCGTCGGGCCCGGCCGGCCCGGCGATTCTGAGTGAGTTGGAAGTCTGGGGCACGGGCGGTTTCGACGTGATCCCCGCGGCTGCCCCGGTATACAAGAACGGCCGCCTGCACGTGGCCGGAGGCGCATGGAAGATCGAGCGCGCGCCGCAAGTGACGGCCAGTCCGGCGGAGCTTTCCACGCCCGGTTACCAGGACTCGTCCTGGCTGACGGCCACGGTTCCGGCGACTGCGCTTGTCTCCTATGTGAACGCAGGGGCGCTGCCGGATCCTAATTACGGCAACAACCAATTGGCGATCTCCGACGCCTTCTTCCAGGCCGATTTCTGGTACCGCACCGAGTTCGACACGCCCGCCGGCGCCTCCGGCAAGCAACTCTGGCTCGACTTCGACGGCATCAACTGGAAGGCGTCGGTCTATCTCAACGGGGCGTTCCTCGGCCGCATCGAGGGCGGCTTCACTCGTGCCCGCTTCAACGCCGCGCCGCATCTGAAAGCCTCGGGCCGCAACGCCCTGGCCGTGCTGATCGAAGCCAACGCCACGCCGGGCTCGACCAAGGAAAAGACCTTCGAGAACCCAGACAAGAACGGCGGCGCGCTCGGCGCCGACAACCCCACCTATCACGCCTCGATCGGCTGGGACTGGATCCCGACCATTCGTGGCCGCGACACTGGCATCTGGAACGACGTCTGGCTGACGGTGACCGGCCCAGTCACCATCGAGAACCCCTTCGTCCAGACCGATCTTCCGCTGCCGGACACCTCGCGGGCCGACGTCTCGATTGAAGCGGCACTGCACAACCACTCGAAGTCCGCCGTCACCGGCACGCTGCGCGGGCGCTTCGGCCCAGTCACCTTCTCGCGTGCCGTGTCCATCGAGGCGGAGTCCACCGCGGCAGTCAAGTTCGATCCATCGAACACCGCCGCCCTGCGGCTCCAGAATCCGAAGCTGTGGTGGCCGGCAGGCTACGGCTCGCCCCACCTTTACGACGTCGAACTGACCTTTGAGGCCGCTGGCGCGGCGTCGGACGCCAAGGCGTTCAAGGCCGGTATCCGCGAGTTCGCCTACAGCGAGGAGGGCGGCGCGCTACGGATGTGGATCAACGGCCGGCGGCTTGTCCCGAAGGGCGGCAATTGGGGCTTCCCCGAGTCGATGCTGCTGTACCGCGGGCGCGAGTACGACGCGGCTGTCCGTTACCACCGCGAGATGCACTTCAACATGATCCGCAACTGGGTGGGGCAGACCGGCGACGACGAGTTTTACGAAGCCTGTGACCGCCACGGAGTTATCGTCTGGCAGGACTTCTGGCTGGCCAACCCCTGGGACGGCCCCGAGCCGGACAACAACGCGATGTTCATGGCCAATGCAAAGGACATGATCGCGCGCATCCGCAACCATGCCTCGGTCGGCCTCTACTGCGGCCGGAACGAAGGCTACCCGCTCAAGGTTCTGGACGACGATATCCGGGCGGCGCTCAAGGCGCTGCACCCGGGCATCCATTACATCTCGTCGTCGGCCGACGACACGGTGAGCGGACACGGGCCGTATCGCGCCCTGGACGTGAAGAGCTACTTCCAGCAGCGTGCCACGCCCAAGTTCCACAGTGAAATGGGCATGCCGAACATCGTCAGCATGGACAGCCTGAACGAGTTCATGGACCCAAAGGACCAGTGGCCGCAGGGCGCGGTCTGGGGCCTGCACGACTTCTGCCTCACCGGCGCGCAGGGCGGCGAATCGTTCCGCTCGCGGATCGACAAGAGCTACGGCGGCGCGAAGTCTGTTGAAGAGTGGATCGCGCTGGCACAGTTCGTCAATTACGAAGGCTACCGGGCGATGTACGAGGCTCAGAGTAAGAACCGCATGGGGCTGCTGATTTGGATGAGCCATCCCGCATGGCCGTCGTTCGTCTGGCAGACCTATGACTATTACCTGGAACCGACTGCCTCCTACTTCGCCTCGAAGAAGGCCGCCGAGCCGTTGCACATTCAGTGGAATCCGCTATCGGACACGGTCGAAGTGGTGAACTACTCGGGCGGCAACCAGACGCGCCTGACCGCCACGGCCGACGTGATCAATCTCGACGGCAAGGTGGTCTGGACGAAGTCCGCCACGTTGGACAGCAGGGAGGACTCGGTGGCTACGCCGTTGAAACTCGAATTTGGCGCGGGCCTATCGGCGGTCCATTTCGTCCGCTTGAAGCTGGCCGCGGGCACGAAGGTGATCTCCGAGAACACATACTGGCGCGGTATGGAGCAGGACAACTTTCAGGCCATTCGGAAGCTGCCCAAAGTGAAGCTCGAAGTGACGTCGAAACCGGAGCTGGCCGGCGGTGTCTGGAAGTCGGCGGTGACGATTAAGAATCCGTCCACCACGCCGGCATTGATGGTCCGGGTGAAGCCCGTCGCGGAGAGATCCGGCCAGCGGCTGTTGCCAGCGATCATCAGCGACAGCTATCTTGTCTTGATGCCGGGCGAGTCTCAGACGATTATGGTCGAAGTGGCCGAAGCCGACGCGCGCGGAGAACGGATGGCGGTGGTAGTCGACGGCTATAACGTCATGCCAGGGAGGTAGATATGGCTGGATGGCTTGCAGGGTTGGCGGCAGTCATCACCGGTTCGTCGCGTGGCATCGGCCGGGCGATGGCGGAACGCTTCATTGCGGAGGGCGCGCGCGTGGTGGTTCATGGAACCGATGCCATGCGCACTTACGGGGTGGCCGAGGAGATAGGCGCCGCATGCTGCGCGGGCGATGTGCGGAAGCGCGAGACCGCGGATGCGCTGGTGAAGACCTGCCTGGATTCGTTTGGCTCACTCGACATCTTCGTCGCAAACGCTGGCCTGGTACGGATGATGCCGTTCCTCGAGTTCGACGAAGTGTCGTGGCGGGAATCGATGGATGTGAACGTCACGGGCGCGCTGTACGGCTGCCAGGCGGCGGCGCGGGCCATGGTTGAGGCCGGCAAGGGCGGGCGCCTGGTGACGGTCTCGACGATCAGCGCCAACATGGGGCAGTTCGGCTTCACGGGCTACGGCGCATCGAAAGCGGCGCTGCTCGGGCTGACACGGGTGATGGCGGTGGAACTCGCCTCGGCGGGCATCACGGCCAATTGCATTGTGCCCGGACCGGTGACAAACGAAATGCTGATCAGCCTCTACGGCGAGGAACGGCTGAAGGAGCGCCAGAAGACGATCCCGCTCGGCCGTTTGGCCGAGGCATCCGAAGTGGCCAGCCTGGCCGTGTTCCTGGCGTCGAAGGAGGCCGGTTACATCACGGGCCAGTCGTTCGTGGTGGACGGAGGGGCGTCGGCGGCGGGCTGCTACACGATGGAAGTGTTCAAGCGGGCTACCCAGCCAGGATAGGCGCGCCTTTCGAGCCGGACTACAATCGAAAGCGATGTATCCGACGATTGAATTCCACCAGCCTGCCTGGATCGCCATGGGCGAGGCGCTGCTGATTGGGTTGCTGGTCGGCATCGAGCGAGAGGCAGACCAGCGGCTGGAGCGCCACGCCGGGCTGCGCGATTTCGTCACCATCGGCTTGGCCGGGGGCTTGTGCGGCGTCATCGGGCAGCCGGCGCTAACCATCGCCGTGCTGATCGCTCTGACCGCGCTGATCGTCGTCTTCCGCGCGCAGACGCCCGGCCGGACCGGCATCACAACGGAGTTGGCCGGGGTTGCGACCTTTCTGCTGTGCGTGCTGACGGCGACGGCTTCGCTGCCATGGGGTTCGCCGCTGGCGATCGCGCTGACCGTGGTGCTTGCGCTGTTTCTCGACATGCGCGTGACATTACAGAAGTTCTTCGTCGAGGTGATCACGGAACGCGAGTTCCACGAGACGCTTCGGTTCCTGGCGGTGATCTTCGTGATCCTGCCGGTGCTGCCGGACGGCGATTACGGACCCTATGGGTTCTTCAACCCGCAGAAAGTGTGGATCTTCGTGATCCTGGTCTGCACCATCAACTGGCTGGGCTATTTCCTGCAGAAGTTTCTCGGCGGCAGCCAGGGGTTGCGGTGGACTGCGGTGGTGGGCGGTGTGGCATCAACGACGGCGGCGACAAGCGCCTTTGCCAAGCAGTGCGCCGAGGACGAGGAGCGGACGCTGGAGTATGGGCGGGCGGCGGTGCTGGCCAATGCGGTGCAGTTCCCGCGCATTTACGCGCTCATGCTGGTGGCGTCGCCGGCGCTGGCGGCAGCGAGCATCTGGCCGCTGATTGCCATGGGCGCGGCTGGGGTGGTCTATGCCTTCCTGGCGGGAATCAAGCCCAATGAGGAGCAGGCCAGCAACCCGGTGGTCCGGCTGGGCAACCCATTCCACCTGATGCCGGCGCTGAAGTTCGGCGCGGCGTTCGCCATCATCCGCCTGATGGTGCGGGCCTCCAGCGCGGAGTTCGGCGAAGGCGGCGTGTTGTCGGCGAGCTTCGTCGGCGGCTCGGTGGACGCGGATGCGATTGTGTTTTCGGTTTCGGGACTCCTGAAGGATTCGGGATTGGCGATGCAGACGGCGGTGGGCGGCGTGTTCCTGGCCCTGGTTGCCAACGCGGGGTTCAAGACGTTCCTGGCCTACAGCGGGGGGACGAAGGCTTTCGGGGGGCGAGTGGCGCTGGGATTCCTGCTGATGTTCAGCGCGGGGGCGGCAGCGTGGGTTCTGCAATTCGCTCGCGGATGACGCGGCGGAAAAAGGCGCGGGCGCGCGTGACATCGGCCAGGATCTGAGCCTTCAGAGACTCGGCGTCGGGGAAGCGGCGCTCCTCACGGACGCGCCGGAAGAATTCGAGGCGAATGCGCGCGGGCGTTGGCGGTTCCAAGGCTTCAAGCAGGAAGGTTTCGATGGTGAGGTGCTCGCCGTCGAAGGTGGGCCGGTGGCCGACGTTGGTGATTGAGACCCAGCGGCGGCGGGAAGCTGGGTCGAAGGTGCGGGTGATGTAGACGCCACGGGCCGGCAGGGCGCGTTCGGCCGAGTCGAGCGAACTGATCTCAAGGTTCAGGGTGGGGACGGTCTGCCTGGAGCCGCGGCCTTCGCCGGGGACGACATCGCCTGACATTGAATACGGCCGTTCCAGGAGCCGGCCGGCGCGGCTCACATTGCCGAGATCGATCAGGCGGCGGATCTCGCTCGATGAGACGACGGCACCGCGGCGGACGATGGCTTCGACGATTTCAACCTTGACGCCGAGTTGAGCGCCGAGTCCGGCGAGGACATCGACGTGGCCCTCCTGGCCTTGGCCGAAATGGAAGTTGTCTCCGACGCAGACGGCGCGGGCGCCAAGCGTGCGGGTGAGGATGCGCGCAAAGAACTCGACCGGGGTGAGCGCGGCGATTGAGGTGTCGAAGGGCAGGATGAGAACCTGTTCGATGCCCTCGCCGGCCATCAGCGCACAACGCTCCTCGGGCAGGGTGAGCAGTTTGGGCGCACCGATCTGCGAGACGACGGCCTTGGGGTGCGGGTGGAAGGTGAGCGCGGAGGGCTTCGAGCCGGTCTCGCGGGCAAGTAGGACGGTGCGGCGCATGAGTTCGCGGTGCCCCACGTGGAGGCCGTCGAAATTGCCGATGGTGATGGCCGAGGGACCAAACTGGCTGGCGGCCTCTTCGAGCGAGCGGAAGATGCGCGGTATGCTCACCGGGCGGCTCCGAGATCGATCTCCAGGCCGTCGTAGGCGAGGTAGACGTTTTCGGGCAGCAGGCTTTGGGCGCGTTCGTGGCCGAGATCGTGGGAGATGTGGGTGAAATAAGTGGCGCGCGGGCGGAGGCGGGCGACGGTCCGGAGGCTTTCGTCGATGGTGGAGTGAGTGGGATGCGGCTTATAGCGCAGGGCGTCGAGGAAGAGCACGTCGAGCCCTTCGAGCAGGCGCATGGACTGCTCGGGGATTTCGCTGTGGTCGGTGAGATAGGCGGCGTTCAAGAAACGGAAGCCATGGCAGGGGCCGGAACCGTGTTTGACGGGAATGGGGGTGAAGGCAAGGCCGGCGGCCTCGAAGGGCGTGGAGTCAAAGATGTGGGCGCGGATCTTGGGGCGTGAGGATTCGGTGGGCCCGTTGTGGAAGACGTAGGCGAAGACGCGCTGGATGACTTCGAGAGAAGCGGAGGCGGCGTGGATGTCGATGGGGTCCTTCTGGTGGAAGTTGAAGGGGCGCAGGTCGTCAAGGCCGAGGATGTGGTCGGCGTGGGCGTGGGTGAAAAGGACGGCGTCGACGCGTTCCAGCATCGCGTCGAGAGCCTGCTGACGGAAGTCGGGTCCGGTGTCGATGATGACGACCCTGTCGCCGTTGCGGATGGCGATGGAGGGGCGCATGCGTCGGTCGTGGGGATCGCGCGATCTGCACACTTTGCAGTGGCAACCGATGGTGGGGATGCCGACGCTGGTGCCAGAGCCAAGGACACGGATGGACAGGCGCGGGGCGGCGTCAGGCATTGGTGTCCGGCGCCGGTGCTTGGGCCGCACCCGGTTTCTTGGCGTCGTCCATGGCCTGCACGTAGCGGAAACGCATCTCGGTGATGGTGTTTTCGAGCAGGCGCTGCTCCTCGATGGAGAGGTTGTTGGCGGTTTTGTCCTTGAGTATGGAGAGCAGGTCGATCCCATGGCGGGCGAGGCGGAAGTCGGGCGAGGTCTTCTCCTCGACGAAGGGGTTCAAGCCGAGATGGGTCTCCACCTGCATGCGAAGCGAGAGGACCAGGAATTCGAAGCTGGGCGGGGGCAGGGGAAAGTCTTTGTCGCTCATACCTACCATTCTAGGAGGACGAGCCGCCCTGGCGGATTATGCTGGTGGGGATGAAGCCACCGACGGTACTTGTGATCGCCAACCCGATCGAGCGCAGCCTGGCGCACCTGGAACGGCTGCCGGATGAAGCGCGGATTGTGGTCGGATTGACAGCCGAGGCGCATTGGGACGCCGCGCCGGAAGCCGATGTTGTGGTGTGCGCCGGGACGTCGCGTCCAGTGATGCAGGAGCTTTGGCCGAGGCTCGGCAGGATGCGATGGATTCACGCGATGGCCGCCGGGCTGGACGGGCTGCTGTTCCAAGAACTGGTGGAGAGCGACGTGCCGTTGACGTGTTCGAGGGGCGTTTTCGCGCGGCCACTCGGCGAATTCGCCATGGCCGGGATGCTGCACTTTGCGAAGGATCTGCGGCGCCTGGTACGGCAGCAGGGCGAAGGGCGCTGGGAGCCGTTCGACAACGAAGAGTTGCATGGGAAGGTGCTGGGAGTCGTGGGCTACGGCGAGATCGGTCGTGCGGCGGCCACGCGGGCCAAGGCGTTTGGGATGAAGATCCATGCCCTGAGGCGGAATCCGGAGAGGTCGGTTGGCGACGCGCTGCTGGACAAGAGCTATGGGCCGGACGGGTTGGATGAACTGCTGGCCGAGGCGGACTATCTGCTGGCGGCCGCGCCGCTGACGCCGGAGACTCGGGGCCTGGTCGGGCGGCGGGCGTTCGGGTCGATGAAGCAATCAGCCGTGCTGATCAATTTGGGGCGCGGTCCGGTGGTGGACGAAGCGGCACTGGTTGACGCGTTGAAGGCGCGGCGGATCAAGGGCGCGGTGCTGGACGTATTCGACCAGGAGCCGCTGCCGGAGGGCCACGCGTTCTACGGGCTGGACAACGTGCTGCTGTCGCCGCATTCGGCCGACCATACGGCGGCCTGGATGGACGATGCGATGGACTTCTTCATCGCCAACTTCGAGCGATGGATGGCGGGCCAGCCGCTGATGGCATTGGCGGACAAGCGAGCGGGGTATTAGTCAATGAAGGAAGTGACGTTGAGCGACATTCGGGCGGCGGCGGAGCGGATCAAGGGGATTGCGAGGCGGACGCCGGTGGTGGAGTCGGGCAGCGTGAACCGGCGGACGGGCAGGCGAGTGTTCTTTAAGTGCGAGAATATGCAGCGCGGCGGGGCGTTCAAAATCCGTGGTGCGGCGAACTTCGTCTATTCAATGACGGAGGAGGAGCGGGCGCGGGGGGTGGTGGCGTTCTCGTCGGGCAACCATGCACAGGCGGTGGCGATCGCTGCCAAGTTGGTGGGGATCAAGGCAACGTTGGTGATGCCGGACGACGCGCCGAAGTCGAAGCTGGAAGCGACGCGGTCGCACGGGCCCAGAATCGTCTTATACGACCGGCTGAAGGAAGACCGGGAGGCGATCGGGCGGCGGATCTCGGAAGAGACCGGGGCGGTGCTGGCTCCGCCGTTCGACCATCCGCGGATCATCGCCGGGCAGGGAACGGCAGCACTGGAGCTGCTTGAAGAGGTTCCGGACCTGGATGTTTTGCTCACGCCGCTTGGCGGTGGAGGATTGCTGGCCGGGTGTGCGGTGGCGGCGAAGGCGCTCAATCCGGCGATTCGGATGTTTGGCGTGGAACCCGAACGGGGCAACGATTACTGGCTGTCGATGAAGGCTGGCGAGCGGATCGGGATCGGGCCGCCGGAGACGATCGCCGACGGGTTGAGGACGACGAAGCCGGGCGCGAACAATTTCCCGATCATTCAACGGCTGGTGGAAGAGGTTCTGCTGGTGAGCGAGGAAGAGATCAAAGAGGCCGTCTGGTACATGATGAGCCGGACGAAGATGGTGGTGGAGCCGAGTGGGGCGGTGGCGGCGGCGGCGGTTTTCCACGGCAGGGTGAAGGGAGTGGCGGAGCGCGTGGGAGTGGTACTTTCGGGCGGGAATGTGGACGCCGAAGCGCTTGCTGAACTGTTAACAAGCTGCTGAAAAGCCCGTCTGGAAGGGGTTTGAGGGTCCGGATGGCACGAAAAAGGCGATTTTCAGGGGTTTTTCGCATCAGACCCCTTTACACCGGGCATGAGATTCCCTTATGATTTGAGCGAACGGGACCATCTGAACAATTCAGAAGGGTTTTGTTTCGAAGGCGAAGGTTCCCAGTCCGGGCAGTCCGGCGCGTGCGCACCGGCGAAAGGGCGAGACTATCGCAGTCGCAACTCACCAGGAGGCATGAAATGGCAGAAGCGAAAAAACTGACGCAAACGCAAATCGTGAAGGAACTGGCGGCGTCCTGCGAACTGAGCAACAAGCAGGCGAAGGCTGTGCTCGACAAGTTGGTCGAGCTGGCGATCCGCGAAACGAAGAAGAGCGGCCTGTTCGTCATTCCCGGCATTGGCCGGCTGAAGAAGGTCGAGCGGAAGGCGCGGCAGGGCCGCAACCCGGCGACCGGCGCGACGATCAAGATTCCGGCCAAGAAGGTTGTGAAGTTGACGCTGGCCAAAGCGTTGAAGGACGCGATCGTTCCGCCGAAGAAGAAGTAGGCTGGAGCGGTAAGAAGCGAGAAAAGTGAAGCCCCGCCGGGCGACCGGCGGGGCAAGTTCGTTAGGGGTGATGGTTCAAAGGCGGGGGAGCTAGGGGGGGGCGGGCGATCAGGCGTCCTTCTTGTCCTCGTCCTTGTTTTCCTTGTCCTTCTTCTCTTCCTTGAGGGCGTTCTTGAAGTTCTTGAT
Source organism: uncultured Candidatus Solibacter sp. (assembly GCA_964604945.1). Classification (GTDB taxonomy): domain Bacteria; phylum Acidobacteriota; class Terriglobia; order Bryobacterales; family Bryobacteraceae; genus PNKE01. The sequence continues at coordinate 80,700 of CAZSBK010000006.1, read as the reverse complement.
ACCTTCGCCTAGGCCCTTGGCCACTTCCGGGATCTTCTTGCCGCCGAACAGCAGCACAGCGACCGCCAGGATAATCAATAACTCGGGGATGCCGATTGACCGCACAGGGCCTCCTTTAGATAACATCTCCATTGTAGGAACGGGGGAAAATGGGCGTCAAGCGAGACCATAGCAAGCAGGGCACGGGAAAGACGGGCGAACAGGCGCGCGCTGAGCATGAGAAGTCGTTGAAAGCGAAGCGCCATGCGAGGATCATTCTGGGCACGCCGCCGCCGGCGCAAGTGCTGACGCCGAAGCGGATGAAACCGGTGAAGCACAAGAAACCCGCGGGCGAAGAGGAAGAGTGAAGGGCGGCGAAGAATAGGCGAGAAAAAGGCCCGGCGGCAGGCACATACATAGCGTAAGCCATGAGATATGCGCTGCTTGGGCCGGCGTGCGCCTTCGTGCTGGGCGCCGCGTTGGGGCAAGGCGTGGACGTGGGCGTTGTGGAGGCGGCCCTGGGCGCGATGGTGTTGTCGGGCCTGGGCATAATCGCGGGATGGCAGCGGAAGAAGGGCTGGACGCTGGCGTGTTTTTCGGTGGCAATCGGGGTGGCGGGGGCGGGGTACGCGGCGTGGCGCAGACCTGCGCCGCCCGAGCAAGCGCCCTTCATGGTGAACGAAGTTTCATTATTCGATGGGTGCGTGGTTGGGGCGACGACGGGGGCGGCGGGCGCTCTGCGGGTGACCGTGGAGGTGGGAGGGGGGTCGAAGATGAACCTGTCGCAGGGGCGGGCGGCGGAGCGATTCGAGTATGGGGAACGGATCCGATTCCGGGCGACGCCGCGGACGCCGCGGAGTTTTCAGAATCCGGGGAGCTTCGACTACAGGGCGTGGCTGGCGGCAAGGGGGATTTATTGGCAGGCGCGGCTCGCGCCGGGCACGGGGATTGAGCGGCTGCAAGGACGGTGCGGGGGGCGGGTGCAGGGCGTGGTGGAGGGGATGAGGTCGGGTGCGCTGAAGCGGATCGACGCGTTGTACGCGGGTGACGACTACCGCAAGGCGATGATGAAAGGGCTGCTGCTCGGCGAAGCCAGCGAGATCAGGAGAGCATGGGTGGAGGGATTCCGGCAGACGGGAACCTATCACGCGCTGGTGATCTCTGGCAGCCATGTGGCGTTCGTGGCGGGGGTGTTTCTGCTGTACCTGAGGAGGTTCCGGTATGGAGAAACGACAGTGCTTCTGGTGGCGTGCCTGACAGCATGGACCTATGCGCTGGTGGCCGGGGGCGAGCCGCCGGTGACGCGGACGGCGGCGGGATTCACGCTGGCGATGGTGGCCAGATGGCACTCCAGGCGGGTGTCGCTGCTACATATTCTGGCGGTCGTAGCGGTGGTGTTCGTGGCGCTGGAGCCGTGGCAAGTGGCCGAGGCTGGGTTCCAGTTGTCGTTCATGGCGGTGGCGGCGATTGGCGCGGTGGCGATGCCGTGGACCGCGGACTACGTGGCGCCGGCGGCGAAGGCGGCAGCAGCGTTGAAAGAGAAGGGGGCGAAGGCGGTAAACGGCCCAGCGGCGGAGGCTTGGCTGGTGGAATTGAAACTGGCGTCGGAGACACTGTCGCTGGCGAGTGGATGGACGGACCGGAGGTGCCGGCTCTGGCTGGGGTGGGCGATGGGGACGGCAGTCGTGGCGCTGGAATTGTTCGCCGTGTCGGCAGCGATCCAGTTGGCATTGGCGCTGCCGATGGTGCTGTACTTCCACAGGCTGTCGCTGACGGGGTTGTCAGCGAACGTGCTGGCGACGCCGGTGATCACGATGGCGATTCCGGCGGGGTTCCTGGCGGTGATGACCGGGTGGGGGTGGGCGGCGGCTGTGGCGGCGTGTTTGCTGGACGCGGGGACCAAGATCGTGGCGTGGCATGGGGCCTGGGAACCATACTGGCGGATGCCGGATCCGCCGGTGTGGCTGGCGTTGGCGCTGGCGGCAAGCACGGCGGCACTGGGCGTGGCGCTGGTGGGGAGAAGGTGGAGGATGGCGGCATTCGGGTTGACGGTGGGACTGCTGGGAGTGACGGTCGTGCATCCGTTCGAGCCGAGGGTGGAGCGGGGATTCCTGGAACTGGCGGCGATCGACGTGGGGCAGGCGGAGAGTCTGCATTTGGGATTGCCGGACGGGCGGTCGATGTTAGTGGACACGGGCGGATTCGCGGGTCCGGCGGGTCAGCAGAGGACGAGACTGGATCCGGGCGAGGACGTGGTGTCGCCGTACCTTTGGCAGAGAGGCGTGAAACGGTTGGAGGTGGTGGCGATCAGCCATTTCCACTCGGACCACTGCGGGGGGTTGAGGGCAGTGATGAGGAACTTCCGGCCGAGAGAGCTTTGGGCGGGGCGGATTCCCGGCAACATGAGGGTGGAGGTGGAGGGTTGGGCGAGGGGGGCCGGCACGCGGATCAGGCAGTGGAAGCGGGGAGAGAAGGCGATGCTGGGAGGGGTGGAGTTCGAGGCGCTGACCGGGCTGGGCGGCAGCAGTGAAGGAGCCGCGAAGAACAATGATTCGCTGGTGCTGAGGGCGCGGTACGGGCGGCATGGATTTTTGTTGACGGGGGATATCGAAAAGAGCGTCGAGCGGGAACTGGTGGACGCGGGTGGGGAACTCAAGGCGGACGTGTTGAAGGTGGCTCATCACGGCAGCGCGCGGAGCAACCTGGACGAGTTTCTCGACGCCGCGCGGCCGGCGGTGGCGTTGATCAGCGCGGCCGGCAGCGACTGGATGCGGCTACCCAGCGAGAAGGTGGTGGCGGCATTGAGGCAGCGGCGGGCGCTGGTGCTGCGGACGGACCAGGATGGGCTGGTGTGGGTACGCAGCGACGGGCGGAGGCTGGAGCCGGGGGCGCTGAGGTGGATGCCTGGGGGATGGGCGAGGCTGGATCCGTTCTAGACACAGCGGGCTGGCATCACGTTACGTAACGAATCGTCCTTATGCCGCATCACACAAGTGCCGATATGGGAGTGAGGAGCCGCGGCGTGGGCGGCCGGCAAGTTGGACGAGGAGATTGACGATGAGCGCGCCAACAGTGGAAGCAGCGGGAAACCGGATCATACTGGACTTCGAGTCGATGGAGGCGGCGCTGCGGTTGCTGGCGCCGTGGCCGAACGCTGGCAAGCGCGCCGACTTGACGGCCAGACTGAGCGAATCACTGGCGGCGATTGGGGTGGCGGTTGAACTGAGGGTCAAGGGCCGGAGCGTGGCGGAGTTTGCCGGCGGGTCGATGCGGGGATCGCTGCTGAGCCTGATCAGGGGGACGGCGCAGGCGGAGTAGGCCCGGCTGCCGGGGCGGCAGCTATTCAGACAGGGTGGCGGCCAAGCCTTCGCGCATGATGCGCTCGAGCGTGACGCGTGGACAAACGTGATCGCCGAGGTAGTCAAGCACGGACGATGCGAGCCGCCTGATGTGCTTCTCAATGGCGGGATCGAGGCAGTTTCCCGAAGCGTCAAACACTGACTGGACGTTGGCTACAGACACAGGCATGGGCAGCGGCAGCGCGCCGACGTGAGAAACTACACCCCGCAGAGCCTCCAGCGACTTGATGGCACCGATGACGCCGGCGGCGACACCCAGCAGGCCCACCGGTTTGCCTGCCATGGGGGAGGGGAAGCCCATATTCTCAATGGCGAGTTTGATCACCGAGGAAAACGAGCCATGGTATTCAGGGGTGACCAGGACAACGGCGGCCGCGGCGGCGATGCGGCGTTGGAGTTCCAGCGGACCTGGGGCATTCAGATCGATGCCCGGCATGGGGAGATTGAGAGACGCTGGATCGATCACATCGGGCGTGACGCCGAGACGGGCAAATTCGCTGGCGAGCAGAGCGGCGGCCTTGGATGAAAAGTTGCCGGGCCGGACGCTGCCGATGATGATGGCGACGCGGGTTTCGCTGGGCGGTGACTGCATATGAAATTGGATGCGAGCGGGGGGGCGGCGGACGCAACCGAGACGGCGGGGGGTGAGCGGGATTAGTATCATCAAAAGGTGCGGCGAGTCGTCACAGAGCAGGATGTTCCCCAGTCGGGCGCGCTGCGTGTGCCGCGCGGGACGATCTTCACGCCGTCGGCGCGGGATCTGGCGCGGGAGCGCGGGGTGGTGGTAGAGGAAGTGCCGCAAGATGAGGCTCCCGTGGAGGCCGGGGTGGACCGGACTCTGGGGTTCGGGTCCGATCATGGCGGGTTCGAGATGAAGCAGCGGCTGCTGCCGGTGGCGAGGGAGTTGGGCTGGGTGGTGCGAGACGTGGGGGTTTATGAGGAAAAGGCGGCGGATTATCCAGATATCGCGCATGAAGTGGCGCGGCTGGTTGCAGGGGGAGAAGCGGCGTTCGGGGTGATCGTGGACGGGGCGGGAATCGGGTCGGCGATGGCCGCCAACAAGGTGCCGGGGATCAGAGCGGCGCTATGCTATGATAGAGCCTCCGCCAGAAACAGCCGTGAGCACAACCATGCCAACGTGCTGACGCTTGGCGGGCGGCTGTTGACCGCGAGCCAGGCCGAAGAAGTCTTGAGGACGTGGCTTGGGACGCCTTACGGGGGCGGGCGGCATCAGAAACGAATCGACAAAATCACTGAAATTGAACGGCGATATTCGGTGTGGAACAAGTAGAACTACAGAAACTGGCGGCTGAGATCGGCGAGGCGCTCCTGAAGAGGTTGGGGCCGGGCGGGGTGTGGCCCGCGGCGGCACCTCAACCCAGACCTTGGACGCCGGCAGCCGTGGCGGCGATGATCGATCACACGATTTTGCGGGCGGATGCGACCGAGGAGGAAGTCAGGAAGTTGTGCACCGAGGCGGCCGAGTACCGGTTTGCGAGCGTGTGCGTGAATCCGTGGTGGGCGGCGGTGGCCGCGGCGGAGTTGAACGGCACGGGCGTGAAGGTGTGCACGGTGGCCGGGTTCCCGTTGGGGATGTCGCCGACCAGCGCGAAGGTGGAAGAGGCGAAGCGGGCGATCGGCGACGGCGCCAGCGAGGTGGATATGGTGATCGCAGTGGGGGCGCTGAAGTCGGGCCAGCGAGAGCGGGTGAAGTCGGATGTAGCGGCGATGGCAGGGGCGTGTCATGCAGGCGGAGCCATTCTGAAGGTGATTATCGAAGCCTGCCTGTTGACGAAGGAAGAAAAAGAGACGGCGTGCCGGCTGTCGGTGGAGGCAGGCGCGGATTTCGTGAAGACGTCAACGGGATTCTCGAAGTACGGGGCGACGGTGGAGGATGTGGACCTGATGCGGCGCGTCGTGGGCCCCTCGGTGGGGGTGAAGGCGGCGGGCGGCATTCGCACGTTGGAGGAGTTTGAAGCGATGGTGCGCGCCGGGGCGAGCCGGGTGGGGGCGAGCGCGAGCGTGAAGATCGTCGAGGCGGCTCGCCGCTGACAATATGCCCCCGGGCCAATCGAAGCGCGTGAAATTCCGCGAGCGGGCGGAACTCCTGGACTTCCTGCTGGAAGTGTCGACGTTGACCAGCGAGACGCTGGACCTGGACGAGTTGTTGGTGAACGTGGCCGAGATCGTGCGGCGGGTGATCCCGCACGAATTGCTGGCCATACTGCTTTACAGCGAGCGGCGCAAAGCGCTGCGGATCAGGTATGCGCGGGGCCACCGGGCAGAGGTGGTGGAGAACCTGCTGGTGGGGTTGGGCGAAGGGATCACGGGGACGGCGGCTCAACTAAGACAACCGTTGCTGGTGGACGACGTAGGCTCGGATCCGCGGTATCTGAACGCGATGGACGCCGTACGCAGCGAAATGGCTGTGCCGATGGTTTCGGGACACAAACTGGTTGGGGTACTGGACCTTCAGGCGACGACCGAGGCAGCGTTTAGCGAACAGGATGTGGCGCTGCTGCAACTGATCGGGTCGAGGATTGGAGCGGCGATCGAGAACGCAAGGCTCTACAGGCGGGTAGACCGGCAGAATCGGATTCGCAAGACGCTGGCGCACCTGGCCCAAGAGTTCAGCTCGATTCTCGATCTGGACGTGCTGCTGTCGAAGATCGCCATTTCGGTGAAGACTCTGATCGACTACGACGCATTTCTGGTGCTGCTCGTGGACGAAGAGCGGCGTGCCCTGGTGGAGCGGTTCAGCCGGCGCTACGACGAGAAGGCACCACTTGGGCTGCTGCCGCTCGACGCGGGGCTGACAGGGGCTGCCGCCAGGACAGGGCGGCCGGTGCTGGCGCGCGACACCCTCAAGGACAAGCGCTACCTGGAGGCCTATCCGGGTATCAGGAGCGAAATCGCGTTTCCGCTGATCCTGAACCACCGCGTGGTGGGGGTGATGGATCTGGAAAGTGAACGAGTCGGGGCGTTCAACGAGGATCACGTGCGGACGTTGTCTCTGATTGCGCCGCAGATCGCGGCGGCAATCGAAAACGCGCGGCTTTACCAGGAACTGGCCGAACGGGAGCGCGACATTCAAAAGGACCTGGAAGCGGCGCAGAAATTGCAGTCGATCATCTTCCCATCGGAAGCGCCGAAGATTGCTGGTCTGGACGTGGGCGTGCGGTTGAAGCCGGCTCGGGTGGTGAGCGGGGATCTATACGACTTTTTCGAATACGAAGATGGGTCGGCGATGCTGGCGTTCGGAGATTCGAGCGGCAAAGGGGCCGCGGCGGCGCTGTATGGAGCATTATTCAGCGGGCTGTTGCGGAGCCTCGCGCCAAGGCGGCGGAGTCCGGCGGCGCTGCTGCGAAACCTGAACGAGAACCTGATGGAGCGCCAGGTGCCGGCACAGTACGTGACTTTGCTGGCGATGCTGTGGCAGCCGCAGGAGCAGGTGTTCAAGATCGCGAACGCGGGATCGGCGCCGCCGCTGGTGTGCCGCCGGGGCGAGGTGCTGAGGCCGGATGTGTCCGGGGTGCCGGTGGGTTTGCTGGACGGCATTGAATACGAGGAGACCGAGTTCGAAGCCGAACCGGGCGATGTGGTGTTGCTCTATTCGGACGGCATCAGCGACCAGCAGGACAACACGGGGGAGGATTACGGGAAACGGCGTCTGAAGCGAACGCTGTCGGCGCTGTCCGGGCTGGCGGCACAGGAGATCGCGGACGGGTTGATCGATGATCTGGAAGAGTTTCGCGGATCGACGCCAGTTCATGACGACCAGACGCTGGTTGTATTGAAGGTGAAATAGAGTGATGCTGACACCGTTTGAATACCGGGGTGGAGTGCTCCACTGCGAGGACGTGGAGGTGGAGCGGATCGCGGCCGAGGCCGGGACACCGGTATACATCTACTCGGCGTCGGCGATTCGGGCGCGGTTCAAGGAATACGACCAGGCGCTGGAGGGCGTGCCGCACCGGGTCTGTTACGCGGTCAAGGCGAACGGGAATCTGAGCGTGCTGCGGTTGCTGGCGGGCGAGGGCGCGGGGTTCGATATCGTGTCGGGCGGCGAGTTATTCAGGGTAGTCAAAGCAGGCGGCGATGTGAGCCGGGTGGTGTTCGCCGGGGTGGGCAAGAACCGCGACGAGATTGAGCAGGCGCTGGAAGCAGGGATTCATTCGTTCAATTGCGAGAGCGAATCCGAGATCCGGCTGATCGACGCACTTGCGGCAAGGATGGGGAAGCGGGCGTCGGTAGCGGTACGGGTGAATCCAGACGTGGACGCCGCGACGCATCCCTATATTTCGACTGGGCTGAAGGAGCACAAGTTCGGGATTGGCATTGGCGAGGTGGAAGGCGTCTATGAGCGGGCGCGCGGGCTGACGGGTGTGCGGATGGAGGGCGTGGCGTGCCACATCGGGTCGCAATTGCTCGATCTTGCGCCGCTGATCGAGGCGGCACAGCGGCTCATTGAACTGGTTGAGCGGCTGCGCGGACGCGGTTTCGAGATCAAGTACCTGGATCTGGGCGGAGGCATCGGGGTGCCATACAAGGCGGATGACGCACGGCCGAACGTGCCGGCGTTTCTGGCGGCGATTCGCGATCTGGTGAAGGGCCGGGGACTGAGGCTTCTGTTCGAACCGGGACGGTCGATCGTGGCCGAAGCAGGGGCGCTAGTGATGCGGCTGCTGTTCAGGAAGCAAGGTGAATCAAAGGAATTCATGGTCGTGGATGCGGCGATGACGGAATTGATCCGTCCGGCGTTGTATGGGGCATATCACGAGATCGTGCCGTGCCGGACCAGCCGGATCCCGGGCACGGTGAGGGCGGACGTGGTGGGGCCGGTTTGCGAAAGTGCTGATTTTCTGGCGAAGGACCGGGACCTGCCGCAGGTGATGCCGGGCGAGTACATGGCGGTGATGACGGCCGGGGCGTATGGGTGGGTGGCGTCGTCGAACTACAATGCGCGGCCGAGGGCGGCGGAAGTGATGGTGGACGGCTGCGAGTGGCGGGTGGTTCGAAAGCGGGAGAACTACGAGGATCTGATCCGGGGCGAGATCTGAGGCGACGGCGGACAGGCGAGGTCCGCCGCCGTAGCGCGACAGCTAGCGGATTTTGTATTCGGTGTCGCTGATCTTTTCGCGATGGGCGTCGTGGCAGGTGCGGCAGGTTCCGCCGAGCATTTTGGAAGCGACGGCAATGGCGGTCTGATCGTTGGCCGCAGCGGCCTTGGCCAGGGCGAGGGCGGCGGATTGGCCTTCCTTGGCGGTTGAGGCGCCGACAGGGGAACGTTTCGCCCAGAAGCCTTCAATCTCTTTATAGACCGCGGCCATGCGTTTGGCACTAGCCTCGACGTCGACGCCCTTGCGGATCTTACCGGAGAGCTCGCCGGTCTCCTTCATCCATTGAACATGTTGCGGCGAGGGATCCTCGGCCGCGAACAAAGAAGGCGACGCGGCAAGCACCGCGGCCGTGAAGATTCCATGCATCCAGTTTGGAACTCGCATTCTCTCATTGACGCACAACGGCCCAGCCGGAGTTACAGGCGCGTGAGTCATCTATGAGCCGGACGGTGGGCCGGCGGCGTTGATGCTAGGCCTTCGCCGGGCGCCGCCAGACGAGCGGTTTGCCGGGCGCGGCGTGATGAGGCGCATCCAGTTTGACCGTTTCGCCGCCGTGGACGAGTTGATCGACGGCGAGCTGGCCTTCGAGGACGTGGACTTCGACGGAGTCCTTTGTCCAAACAAACTTGCCCCATCCTGTTCCGGTTGACCAGAAGCCCTTGAAGGGTCCTGTGCGCGGCAGGCGTTTGGGATGAATCTTCAGTAGGCGTTTCGGGGCGCTGTAGTCGAAGCCGTTCCAGGCCAGCACGGGCGACCAGGCGGACATGGCGCGGGCGTAGTGGTGGCCACACTCGGGTTCGTCGAAGGGGTTACGCTTTTCGCCGTCGTGGCGAAGGCGCGCCGAGCGGATGATCTCGATGCCCTGATCGACCATGCCGGCCCAGATCATCTGGGCGGCGACGGAGTATTCAAAGCCGGTCCAGACCTCGGCGTAATACGGGAATGGGATCTTGGGACGGGGTTTCTTGCCATAGTCGCAGACGAGCAAGCCGCTTTCGTCGCTGACGGCGAAGGTGCGTTGGACGTTTTCGTGCGCCGAGAGGTCGCGGCGGTAGTTGTAGCGGTAGATCGATTCGAATGACTTGCGGAGGTTCGACTTGTCGAGCAGGTTACCAAGGCCGCAGACATCGGCCTGATACTGGCCGATGAGTTGGTCGACCAGGCAACCTTCGCCTACCTGGTATTCCGGGTTGCGGGAGTCGTCGGAACCCATCGAAGAGACCAGGCCGGGGGCGACCGTTGACCTTTCAACGCCGCGAACCTTTTGGATGTAGTATTCGCCGTTGAAGAGGTTGGAATCCGTCCAAGCTGAGCCGCTTTGGCAGAGCGCATTGCAGACCGCGGCGAAATGGGCATCGCCCATGGCCTGGGCCATTTCGGCGCAGGCGCGCAGCGCGCCGAGATAGTAAACGCCGCACTGTGGGTTGGGGCCATAGAACTCGACATCGTATGTGTTGTGCTGAACGCCCTCGGTGACTCCGTCGCGGTCGGCGTCCCAGCCGCCATCGATCCAGGCAAATTCGAGCGCCCGTTTCACTTGGGGCCAGATGCCGCGTAGCCAGGCGTCGTCGCCGCAGAGTTTCCAATCGAGATAGGCCTTCATGATCTGGCCCATCTGGCCGTCAGTGGCGGCGAAGCCGAACAGCTCACGCCCGGCGGGTAGCATGAGACGGAACCGCATGCCTCCCTTGTCGTCGAGAGTATGAGTAAAGGCCATGCGGCGCATCGAGCGAGATAGCGATGGGAAGACATGGGCAGTGGTGGATTCGTAATTCCAGACGTGCGTGCAGGAACCGAAGCAGCAGCCGGCCTTGTCGTTCGATCCTTCGAAGCCATGGAACTCGCCGTCGAGGGTACGGAAGACGGTTTGAGTGGAAAGTGTCGACAGATTCGCCGACGCCGCATCTTTCAGCTCGGCGGGCATGGTCGCTTCCGCCAAGGCCTGGACGAAGGCCCTCGATCGGCGCTCCAGTTCCGGCAAACGCGAGGCAAAATCCGACGCGGCGGACCAGGCATTGGCGTGCTTGGTGCAGTGCCAGTTGCCGATGAGGGTCTTTTCGGCGCCCTTGGGCGCGGTCCAATGGCATCGTTCGGGAGTGCGATTGGGAATCCACCAGCACAGGATGAAGGGCAGTTCGACAGTCGCGCCGGGGGCGATGGCGGCGCGCAGACAGACCACACCAACCGGACCCGGCTTAGCGGGTTCCCCGCCCATCCGGCCCTTGGCGGAGAACTCGTCCCAGAACAGCATGGGCGAGTTCCACCAACGGTTCCGCGGCCAACCGCGCCACATGGTGACTTCGCCGGTGAAGGGCGTCGCCAGTACAAACGAACCCTGTAGGGGATCGTCGGCGGCAAGTTTCGAATTGGTCATCATCAGGCCCTTCAGGCCCGGTGCCGCCATCGGCTCGTTCGTGCGCGCATCACCGCGGCCGATGGGATTCTCGATGGAAAATGCCACAGCGACTTCGGCCGGGGCCGTGCCTGGATTCGTGGCGATGTAGCGCAGGACGGTCGCGGGGTATCCGGAGTCGTTCTCGGCAAGGGGAATGATGGGAGTGAAGGCATCGAGCGAGAGCTTCACGGGCAGGCGGCGGTCAGTGAAGTCGATCCTCACAATGGGGAAGGAGGCGTGGAAGGTGGCCGTACGCAGGCGCGGCAGGCCGGGTGCATTGTTGGCGCCGAGGCCGTTTTGCCCTTCGAAAGGGGGCAGATAGCGGGCTTCAGCAACCATGGCGACGGGCTTGGCCCCGGCAGCCTGCGCCCAAACGGAGGCGAAGGCATAAGGGGGCTCGTTGCCTTTGTCGGGGCGGTTGAAGATCTCCCAGTCGCGGAGTTGCCCGCGTCCGCCGAGACTGATGGAGCCAGCGGCGACTCCTCCCAGGGGCATGGCAATCTGGGCCAGGGCCCTGCCGGTGAAGCGGCGGGGCCAGCCCATGCTCGCGGCGACAGGGCCGACGGCCGGCGTCTGAGCAGCGGCGACGGCGGCTGCTGGAACCGATTTCAGGAAATCTCTGCGTCGAGTGGCCATGGGGCAACTTTATCGCGTACGAGGCCGATGTCAAGCCGGGGGCCAGCCAGAAGCGGCGAATGCGGCGCGAATGTTTGACCAGTCCCGGCGTTTTCGATACGCTTGTCGCTAATAATCAATGACCCCAAGCCGCCAGCGCGTCGCGGATTCGATCGATCATCGCCAGCCGGATCGTGTGCCCGCCGATTTCGGCGCCACGGCCGTGACCGGGATTCATGTCTCGGTCGTGGCGGCGCTACGCGACCATTTCGGGCTGGAGCGGCGGCCCGTGAAGGTCCACGAACCTTACCAGATGCTAGGGTGCGTGGACGATGACCTCAAGGCGGCCATGGGCATCGACACCGTGGGCGTCTACCGCCGCAAGACCATGTTCGGGTTTCCGAACCAGGGCTGGAAGCCGTGGAACTTCAACGGGCTGGACGTGCTGGTGGCAAGGGACTTCAATGTCACTGTCGATGATTCTGGCGACATCCTGATCCATCCTGAGGGCGATCTGTCGGCGCCGCCATCGGGGCGCATGCCGAAGGGCGGGTACTTCTTTGACTCGATCATCCGGCAGAACCATTTCAACGAGAACCATCTGAACGTCGAGGACAACCTTGAAGAATTTGAGCCGCTAACTACGGTCGAGATTGATGAGATTGCCGAGGACGTGAAGGCGGCGCACTCGACCGGCCGCTACGTGGTATGCGGATTTGGCGGCACGGCCTTTGGAGATATCGCGCTGGTGCCCGCGCCGTTTGCCAAGGACCCGAAGGGGATTCGGGACGTGACCGAGTGGTACGTCTCGACGCGCGCCCGCCGTGATTACGTCCATGCGATCTTCAGCCGCCAGTGCGAGATTGCCCTGGCTAATCTGGCGGCGATCCACCAGGCGGTGGGCGACATGCCGGGTGCGTTGTTCCTGTGCGGAACCGACTTCGGGACGCAGACGTCGACTTTTTGCTCAGCTACGACATTCCGGGAACTGTGGCTGCCCTACTACAAACAGATCTGTTCCTGGATCCACGCCAATACGGGCTGGAAGTGCTTCAAACACTCCTGCGGCTCTGTGGAGAGGTTCATCGAGCCGCTGATCGAGGCCGGCTTCGATATCCTGAACCCGGTGCAGTGTTCGGCCGCCAGGATGGAAGCCAGGCATCTAAAGGGAACTTTCGGCGACCGGATCACGTTCTGGGGCGGCGGCGTGGACACACAGAAGACGCTTCCATTCGGCAGGCCGGGTGAAGTGCGGGCGCAGGTGCTTGAGCGGTGCGAGGTCTTCGCCCAAGGCGGCGGATTCGTATTCAACGCGATACACAATATCCAGGCGGGCACGCCGGTGGAAAATGTTGTGGCCATGCTGGATGCGATCAAGGAGTTCAATGGCCGCGGTTAGAGAGATTCGGAATTGGAGCGACAATGGCAGACTTACAAAAACTATATGACGCGATCCTGGACGGCGATGCGAAGACGTCGGCGGCGGTGACCCACGAAGCTTTGAATGAAGGCACCGATCCGGTTTCGCTGATTACCGGATACATGGTGCCGGCGATGGACGAAGTCGGGCGGCGGTACGAGGCCGAAGAGTACTTCGTGCCGGAACTGCTGCTGGCGGCGCGCGCCATGAAAGCGGCCTTGGAACCGCTTCGCCCACTTCTGGCTGCCGCGGGCGCACAGCCTGCGGGCCGGGTGGTGATTGGGACGGTGAAGGGCGATTTACACGACATCGGCAAGAACCTTGTCGCGTCGATGTTCGAGGGCGGCGGCTTTGAAGTGCACGATCTTGGCGCGGACGTCTCGCCAGAGAAGTTCATTGAGGCCGTGCGATCGTCCGGTGCGAACATCGTCTGCCTGTCGGCGCTGCTGACGGTGACGATGCCTTCGATGAAGAAGACAATTGAGGCGCTCGATGCAGCGGGCGTGCGGTCGCAGGTGAAGGTCTTCGTCGGAGGCGCGCCGGTGACGTCCCAGTACGCTGCCGAGATCGGCGCGGATGGCTATAGCGAAACCGCAAGTGGCGCTGTGGCCCTGGCTCGAAGCGCCAAGAATTAGGATCTCCGCAGAAACAGGCCTGGATGATCTACGTCTGGATGGTCTCTCTCGTCGCGGCCACCTCCGGCCTGCTGTTTGGTTTCGACATCGCCGTGATCAACGGGGCGATCGTGTTCTTGCGAAAACAGTGGGCTCTGACGGAATTCGAAACCGAAATGGCCGCGTCCGCGCTGTTGACCGGCTGCATTGCCGGGGCGGCCGTAGGCGGATGGTTCAGTGACCGCTACGGGCGGCGCGTTGTGCTCATGGTTTCGGCCGTTCTGTTCGCCGTGTCGGCATTCGGCGCAGCGCTGCCGCGGAGTCTGGCTGAGTTTGCAGCCGCCCGGATTCTTGGCGGGGTGGCGATCGGTGTGGCGTCGGTTTTGGCGCCGCTCTATATCGCCGAAGTGGCGCCGGCGAGGATGCGCGGACGGCTGGTCTCTCTGAACCAGATGGCGATTGTGACGGGTATTCTGCTGGCCTACTTCACAAACTGGATCCTCAGTTTTCAGGGCGATCAGAGTTGGCGCTGGATGTTTGCCGTGGCGGCGGCGCCGGCGTTGTTCTTCTTCGTTGCCTTGTTTTTCGTGCCCGAGAGCCCCCGCTGGCTGGTGGAGATGGGGCGGGGAGCGGAAGCGCTTCAGGTGCTGGCGCGGGTGAACGGGCAGCAGGCGGCCGAGGAGGAGTTGGCCGAGATCCGGGCGGCGGTGAGCGAAGAGTCAGGGACGTGGAAGGAACTGTTCGAACCCGGCATCCGGCGCGCCCTGTTCATTGCGGTTGTGCTGGCGGTGATGCAGCAATGGACCGGAGTGAACACGGTCTTGTTCTATGGCTCGATCATTCTCCAAGAGAAAGTGGGCGGGCATTCGGCGTCGACGGCGATTGGCGCCAACGTCCTCATCGGGGCGATCAACTTCCTGTTCACCATCATCGCCATCGCCCTCATCGACCGCGTGGGCCGCAAGGCGCTGCTGATCTTCTCTTCGACTGTGATGGGCCTGAGCCTGGCCGGATTGGCGCTCGTTTTCCAGATGAACCCGCCGCCTCCCGCGCTGGTGATCCTGCTGATGTTGATGTCGGTGGCGGCATTCGCAGTGGGATTAGGGCCGGGTGTATGGGTGGTGATGGCCGAGATCTTTCCGAACCGGATTCGAGGGCGGGCGATGTCGATTGCCACGGTCTCGCTCTGGGTGGCCTGCACGGTCCTGACGATGACGTTTCTTTCCATCGCCACCGCGCTCGGCCCGACGGGCGCGTTCCTGATCTATGCGGGGATGTGTGCTTTCATGGCGTGGTTTGTCTGGAGGCTGACTCCGGAGACAAAGAATCGTACATTGGAGGAGATTGAACGATTCTGGAAGGTGAAGCGGACATGAACCCCCTATTCGAATGGCTCCATCAAGGTCCACTGATCACGGACGGCGCGTGGGGCACCGAAATGCAGCGCCGCGGTCTCGAGCCCGGGCTGTGCCCCGACTACTGGAATCTGGACCACGCGAATCTGGTGGAAGAGGTTGCCCAGCTTTATGTTGAGGCCGGCAGCGAAGTCATCCTGACCAACACGTTCCGCGCCAACCCGGTCAGTCTGGAAGGCGCACAGGAAGACAAGGTTCGGCAGATCAACATATCCGGGGTCGAGATCTCCCGTAAAGCCAGCGGTGGGAAGACGAAGGTGGTGGCATCGATCGGGCCAACAGGCAAGATGCTCATGACCGGCGAGATTGACGAAGCAGGCATCGAACGCGCATTCACCATCCAGACCGCCGCACTCGCTGAGGCCAAGCCCGATGCACTGATTCTGGAAACCTTCAGTGATCTAGAGGAGGCGTCGATTGCCTTGCGGGCGGCTCTCAAGACGGGTCTGCCCGTGATTGCCAGTTTCGCTTTCGATTCGGGCAAGAATAAGGACCGGACCATGATGGGTGTGACGCCTGAGCAGGCGGCCAAGCGCATGGAAGCCGAGGGCGCATCGGCCATCGGTGCCAATTGCGGCGCCGGGCCGGACTCGTTCGCCGCTATTGGCGTGCGCTATCGCGATGTGTGCGAACTGCCGATCTGGCTTAAACCGAACGCGGGCCTGCCCGTGGTGGAAGGTGGGAAAGTCAGCTATTCGATGGAGGCCGGGCCGTTCGCCTCGCACTTGACGGAGTTGCTCGATGCCGGCACCTGTTTCGTCGGCGGATGCTGCGGCACAACGCCCGATTTCATCCGCGCCCTTGTAGCCGAGCGGCGGAAATGCGTTTCAAGCTGATCAGTTGCGAAGTCTTGTTCCGGGAGATGTGCGACGCCGTGGCGCGGTCGCCGCACCAGGTGGACGTCGATTTCCTATCCAAAGGGCTGCACGATCGGGGCGGCGCGGCGATGGCCAAAGAACTGCAGCAGAAGATCGACGCCACAGATGGTTACGACGCCGTCCTGCTTGGATACGCGCTTTGCGGCAACGGCCTGCACGGGCTGCGAGCGGGATTGATTCCCGTGGCCGCCATGCGCGCCCACGATTGCATCGCGCTCCTGCTCGGCAGCCGCGATCGATACACCGAACTGGTGACCGAAGAGCCGGGTACTTACTTCCGTTCGACCGGCTGGCTTGAGCGCGGCGCGGGACTCGAACAACTGGTGATGAACAGCACGGGCCTCGGCATCTCGCTGGACCAGTTCATCGAGAAGTACGGCGAGGACAACGGCCGCTATCTCTATCACGAGATGACGCGCTACCAAGCCAACTACAGCCGGCTGGTCTATATCGAGACTGGCCTTGAGCCGGATGGCCGGTTTCAGGACGAGGCGCGACGCGAGGCGGCGGAGCGTGGATGGCGATTCGAAGCAGTCAAAGGCGGCTTGGAGATCTTCCGGCGCCTGGTTTGGGGCGAATGGGACAACGACGATATTGTCGTGGCGCAGCCGGGGGAACGGTTCGCCGCCCGCTACGATGAGCGGATCATCACCTCTGAAAGGATCTAGGCGGTGAACGGCAAACAGCGCATCCTGAACATGATCGGCGGAGCGCCGGTGGACCGCTTGCCTTTCATGCCGATCACCATGATGTTCGCCGGCGACGTGGCGGGCATCCGCTACGGCGACTACGCACGGGACCACCGCAAGCTCGTCGAGGCGCAGCTTCGAGTTGCCGAAACATTTGGTGCTGATCACGTTTCGGCCATCTCGGACCCTGCACGCGAGGCTTCAGATCTCGGCGCGACGATCGAGTGGTTCGACGATCAACCCCCTGCGATCAACGAATCCCGCGCTCTGCTCGAAGACAAGGCGAAACTCGCCGCGCTTCAGATCCCTGACCCACTGGCCGGCCGGCGAATGAGCGATCGCGTCGCCGGCATCGCGCTACTGGCCGAAAAGGCGGGATCAACGCATTTGGTGGAGGGCTGGATCGAGGGTCCTGTGGCCATGGCGGCCGATCTGCGCGGCGTGAACACGCTCATGTTGGACTTCCACGACGACCCGGAGTTCGTCCGGGACCTGTTCATGTATGTTGTCGAAATGGAGTTTCAGTTTGCCAAGGCGCAGGTTGAGGCCGGAGCCACGTTGATGGGCATCGGCGACGCGGCGGCATCGCTCATTGGGCCCAAGCTGTATGAGAAGTTTGTCTTCGCCGAAGAGCGCCGGCTGATTGAACGGGTTCGCGGTTTGGGGGTTCCCGTGCGGCTGCATATCTGCGGCAATACACGGCGTATCGCGGTCCTGATGGCGAGGACGGGAGCTGAAATCATTGATCTCGACTTCCTGACGCCACTGGACGAGGCGCGCGCTGTGTCCGGTCCGGACCAGGTGCTGCTGGGCAATATCGACCCCGTCAGGGCTCTGCGGGATGGGACGCCGGAATCGGTCACAGCCGCGCTCGAACAGTGCTGGCAGGCGGCGGGTCCGCGGTGGATCGTGAGCGCGGGATGCGAAGTGCCGCGAGGGACGCCGCATGAAAACCTGATGGCCATGAAACGGTTCGCCGGGACGCGGAGCTAGATTTGTCGAGGCGGGTTTCGATCGATCCGGCTGGCGGCAAATCCCTCGCCGACCAGCTTTTTGAGCTTGGCGTCGAGTTCCCGTGCGGTGGCGGAGGCGGGTGCGGCTTGTGCCGGGTCAAAGTGATCAGCGGCCAGGTGCCGGTGACTGCCGCGATGCGGGCCGTCTTAACCAATCAGGAACTGGCGACTGGTTGGCGGTTGGCCTGCGAAGCGTCCGCAACAGAATCAGTCGAGATCGAAGTGGCACAATGGACGCCGAGGATTCTCACCGACGAGGCAGTCCTTGACGTTGAGCCGCGTCCGGGACTGGGCCTGGCGGTCGACGTTGGAACGACGACGGTTGTCGCACAACTTGTCGACCTGACGACCGGCGAGATCCTGGGGGTTGAAGCAGAATTGAACACCCAGGCCAGGTATGGGACCGACCTGATGAGCCGTGTGGAGACGGCAATGCGCGAGCCGGGACTGCTCACGGAGTTGATTCGCGGCCAGATTGCCACCATGGCGGCGAAACTTACCGGCGGGCGGTGGGTCGAGGAAGTGCTGCTGTGCGGCAACACGGTAATGCACCATCTCTATGCCGGACTGGATGTGACGCCTCTTGCCGCCGTGCCGTTCCGCACGCCGCATCCCCAGGCAGCCGTGCTCGACGCCGCGCAATCGGGTATCAGAGCGGGGTGGGCCGAGTTCCTTCCCGTCATTGGCGGGTTCGCCGGCAGCGACCTGCTTTGCGGCATCATCGCGACCGGCCTGGCCGATTCGCCCGTGCCGGCGGCCATCATGGACTTGGGCACTAACGGCGAAGTGGCGGTGGCGCGCGACGGCAAAATGAAATGCGCGTCAACCGCTGCCGGGCCCGCCTTCGAAGCTGGCGGAATCAGGCGCGGCATGAGAGCCGGTGACGGCGCCATCGAACATGCACGCGTCCACGACGGCGTCATTGAATGCCATGTGCTGGGTGGTGACGGGGCCAGGGGCATCTGCGGCAGCGGCTTGGTGGACGTGGTGGCCGCGGCACTCGATCTTGGATTGATCCGTTCAAACGGACGCCTTGCCAACGGCAGCGAGATCCCGTTGCGCGACGGCGTCTCGCTCTATCAATCCGACGTGCGCCAACTGCAATTGGCCAAAGGGGCGGCCGCGGCAGCACTCGCGTTGTTGGGCGGCGTTGGGGCACAACTGCATCTGGCCGGAGCGTTTGGCAACTACTTGCGCGAGGCTTCGGCGCGGCGCATCGGGTTACTGCCAGCCACGTCGGCCGTGACGCCGGCGGGCAATACGGCGCTGCGCGGGGTGCGGCACCTGCTGTTGCAGCACGGGCGCCGGAATGAACTGCTTCACTCCGTCTTAAGTCGCACTACGCATGTCGAGCTTGCGGCCGATGCGAGTTTCCAGGATGCGTTCGCCGATCACATGGCCCTTGCGCCGGTGAGTGATTGAATCGGGATGCAGGTGCGACGGGGATGGGACGCGAGATAGTCGCCGGGCTCTCGCGGATCGCCGCCGGTGAAGACCATCAACGAGTCGCCCAGGCTTTTCACCTGACGCAACAGGGCCATCGCCTCGTCGGTGGACAACTCGCCGGGATCCCGAGCGGGCTGGGCGGAGGCGCGGCAGTGTTCACAGAGCAGATTGCAGGCTTGTGCGGTTCCCCAGTTGACCAGGAAGGGAGCTTCGGCAAAGTCTCGCATGGGCGGCTATCCTGATGGCAGGGAAATCTGTACCTTCTTTAGTCGATATGACCAAAGTCACAGCATCCACGACCAAAGTGGTCCATGATCGAGGTGCAAAGGAGAGACTCGATGGATTACATCTTCCACGAAAGCTTGGCTGACCACGGCCCAATCCCCGAAAACGGCATTCTGAGCCGGACGATCCAGTCAGACGAACGGTCCAAAGTCGTCCTGTTTGTCTTCGCGCCGGGACAGGAGTTGAGCGCCCACACTGCGCCGATGCCCGCCACCATCTATTTCATCTCTGGCGAAGGAACGGTGAAACTGGGCGACGACACGAAGGAGATTGTGCCAGGCGCGTTCGCCTATATGCCGCCCAAACTGGAACACGCCATCAAGGCGCGCACGGAAGTGGTGATGCTGTTGACCATGGTGAAGGGCGTTGCAGCATAACTGGCAGGTTGACAAATCGGGCGTTCGCCCGTCTAATTGAATCAGTACGACGAAATGAAGGTATTGGTCCATACGCTCGTTGCCTTGGCGCTGGCGCTCACCCTGGTGAGTGGCCTGTGCATGGGCTGCGTGCAGACAGGGTCCGAACACAAGTGCTGCCGCCATCAGCAGAAGCAGCTTCCGAGTTGCCATCAGCCGCAACCAAGCGAGCAAGACCGCTGCGACTGCCCCGACACGGGCCGCATCATGGCCTCGGCGCTTGAAGCCAAACAGGACGGCAAGCTGGTGAGCCCGTTTGTGGCCATAGTCGCTTCATTGGACCAGTCAGACTCGTCGTTCACGCCGCTGGCCGGAATCCGGCTCGAAATCCGGGCCGGAGATAGCCCGCCGCCCGATCTGCTCAGTCTCCATCACATTCTCCGGATCTGATTCGAACTTCGGAAGCCCCGCTACGCTTCCCTGCGGGCACATTTGCGTGCCTTGCTCGTTCGTCTACCCCAACCGCCGCTTGACGGCTGAATCAGATCATCAATTAGGAGAATGTAATGACCCGTAGAATCGCAATGTTGGCCTTCTCGTTGGCGCTCTTCGTTGGCGCCGGCGTCTATGCCACCAACAACACCAAGCAGACCTGCTCCTGTGGCGACCAGTGCAAGTGCAATCCCTGCAAGTGCGGCAAGGAATGCAAGTGCGGCGCTGACTGCAAGTGCGGCGACAAGTGCGGCGAGCACTGCAAGCGTCCAGTGAAGAAGTAGCCTGAGCAGGCTGAGCGGACCGGGTGTACGCGCCTGGTCCGCTCACCCCGTTCTTGCCGTCCGGCCAGTCTAGCGCATCAGGCCGAAGGCCTTCTTCATCGCCGTCGCGGTCTCCTGCAGTGCTTGTTCGGGCGGCAGGGTGCGCAGGCGGGCCGAAAAGGGTTCGCAGCGCGCCGGGGCATCGCAACCAATCGAATTCAGCGTGGACAGGAACCCGCCGACGTCAATGACGCCGGTTTCGCACGGCAGCGCCCGTTTGGAATCGATCTGTTCGTCGATGGCGATGCCGGCTGGGGCATCGTTCAGATCGATCAGGATCACTTCGGAGGCCTTCAGTGTTTTGAGGTCGGAGAGGGTCTCGCCCGCGGTGTACCAGTGCCAGGAGTCCAGCACGAATCCGACGTTCGGCTTGCCGATGGCGGCGATGAGTTCCCGCATTCCCTTCATCGAGTGCACGAACGGATGACGCCGCTCCGTCCGGGACGTCTTAGGACCGACGTATTCCAGCCCGAGCCGGCAGTCCTGGTCTTCGAGAACGGAGGCAACTTGGCGGAGCCGGGCGGCGTGGACTTTCATGTTGTCGGAGAAGGCGAGCGTATCGCTTCCAGGGCTGATCCAAGTGCCCATGCGCGTCGCGCCCGCGGCCCTGATGGCGGCGGCGCGGCGGGGCAGATCGGCCAAGCCAGTGCGGAAGGATTCATCGTCACGGCGGAAGTCAACCGGCATCCCGGCGCATCCCCATTGGACGCCTTTGGCCCGCGTCTCTTCGACCAACGCGCCGAGCACCTTGGCTTCCAGCGAGGCGAGGAATCCGGAATCGACCTCAACCGACTGGAATCCATACTGGGCGGCGTAGGAAATGGCCTGTCGCTGATCCGCTTTCACGCCGATAGAACCACAGGAGAGTTGGATGGACATCTTCGTGCCGCTGCCGGCGAGCAGCGTCGACAAGGGCAGGAAGCCGAACTGGCGGCGATTGATCGACATGGAGGACTCCCGTGGAGCCAGTCTATCGCGTATTCTGAGGGAACGGTCGATGATTCCCACACTGGAACAGATCATGGGGCGGGTGGACGACCCGGAGACGCCAGTCGTATGGCTGGATCCGGTGATGCCCAGCGAATTCTGGCAGGCGCTTCCTGACGGGCTACGTTCGCGTGGGTACAGGGTTTTTCACATCGACCAGCACGGCGTGGTCGAGGACCGGAAGGATCTGCTTGCCAGGTTCGACCAGTTGGTCCACACCCAGCAACCCCAAGGCCACGATTTTGAGAGCCTCAAACGCTGTTTGCTCGCGCTGGCGGGCGACTGCGAGCGCGGCTGGGCCGTCCTGTTCAGCAACCCCGATCCACTTCGCCAGGACGACGAAGAGGCGTTCGAGGAGTTGATGGAAGTGCTTGAGCTTGTTCACGAGTCCATCTACGAAATCCACATGAAGTCGTTCAAGTTTGTGGTTCGGGATTGACCTGTCCCCGCCGTCGCTGCTAAATTAGTATTCGCTATGTTAGCGAATACTAAAACGCCTCACGAAGTCAAGCACCGGATGAGTGGTGATGAACGTAGGGCTCAGATTGTGAGCACGGCGTTCGATTTGTTCGCCCAGAACGGCTTTCGCGGCACGACGACGCGCGAGCTGGCCCACGCGGTCGGAGTGAGCGAGCCGGTCCTTTACCAGCACTTCCCGAACAAGAAGGAGCTGTACACGGCCATTGTGCAGCACATGATTGAGGTGGGCTCGGCTGAGTTCTGCGGGCGGATGGAGGCGGTACTGAACGAAGCCGACGAGAGAGCCTCGCTCCAGCGGCTTGGCGAATTGGTCATGGCCTGGTATCTGGATGACCCGCGCATGATCCGGCTGCTTCTGTTCAGCGCCCTGGAAGGGCATGAACTGGCGGAGATATGGCACACGCAGGTGGTCACTGCGTTCTTTGCGCCCTTCGAAGCAAAGTTGGCCCGGCTGGCGGACGTAGGGCGGCTCAAGAAGATGGAACCGACAGTGCTCATGCGTTCGTTCGTAGGAATGGTGGCTCATTACTCCTTGATCACCATCCTTTTCAAACACCGGCAGTTTGATCTGGACCGGAAAGCGACCGTGGCCAGATTTGTGGACATTTTCATTTCGGGCGCTGAGCGCCGTTAGCGCAGAAGGAACTACCGAAGCGATGCGATTTATAGGGATAGCGCTGAGCGTCGCGGCACTGGCCGCGGCCGGATGCGGGACGAAACAGGAAGCCGCAAAGGAAAATGCGCCCGAGCCAGTGGAGGTCCGCACGGTAGCGGCTACGCCGCGAACGGTGGAACGCTCGATCATGGTGACCGGATCGTTGCAGCCGGACGAGATGGTGACGGTCACTTCGGAGGTCGCGGGCCGCGTGAAGAGTGTGAACTACGACTTCGGCCAGGCGGTCCGGCGCGGCCAGGTTGTCGCGGAACTCGACACGACCGAGCTGAAACTGCAGATGGAGAGGACCCGTGCGACGCTGACTCAGGCGTTGGCCCGGCTCGGCCTGGAGGCCCAGGCGCCTGAGAATGTGGCCCCCGAGAGCACTCCCGCCATGCGGCAGGCCAAGGCGCAGTTGGACGACGCGAAGTCGAAATACGACCGGGCTGAGAAGTTGAGCAGGACCGGGGATATCGCCCAGGAGCGCTTGGTGGAGGCCGAAAAGGCCTTGGCTGCCCGGCAAGCCGCCTATGACATGATGCGCGACGACAAGCTGACGCAACTTGCGGCGATCAAGGCGCTGCGGGCCGACCTGAGCCTGGCGGAAAAGCGGGTGAAGGATGCCACTGTGATTGCTCCTTTCGATGGACAGGTGTCGGTGAAGCACGTCTCCCCCGGACAGTACATCAAGGAGAACGTTCCGATCGTGACGCTGGTGAAGACCTCGCCGCTGCGGTTGCGTGTGGAAGTTCCTGAATCGGCCGTCAGCCTTGTGAAGTTGGGGACGGAACTCGTATTTACCACCGAGGCCGTGGCGGGCGTCGATTTCCGGGCGCGGGTAACCCAGCTGAATCCTTCGCTGGATCCGCGATCAAGGATGCTGTCGGCCGAAGCGCGCCTCTTACGCGGTGATGAGCGGCTGAAGCCGGGCGCGTTCGTGCAGGTGCGGCTGGTGACCTCGGCGTCGTATCCGGTGATTGCGATTCCGAAAGAGGCTATCTACACGGTGGCCGGGCTGAACAAATTCTTCACGGTTGAGGCGGGCAAAGCGGTCGAGCACAAGATTCCCGAGATTTTCGGACAGAACGGGTTTGTCGAAATTCCTGAAGGGCTGGTGGCCGCGGGGACTCCGGTAGCAGTGACGGGCGTGGCGCTACTGACCAACGGTACTCCCGTCAAAGTGGCGGGCGGCAGGAGTTAACCGGCGATGCGCAAACTCGCGGACCTTTGCATCAAACGGCCCGTCTTCGCCACCATGCTGATCCTGGCGTTGGTGGTCGTGGGCCTGAACAGTTACCGCCAGCTCGGGGTGGACTACTTCCCCAAGGTGGAATTCCCCTACGTCAGCGTCACTACCACTCTGCGGGGCGCGAGCCCTGAGGAAGTGGAGTCGCAAGTCACCAAGCCGCTCGAAGAGGCACTGAACACAATCAGCGGCATAGACGAGTTGAACTCGACCTCCGCCGAAGGCATCTCGCTGGTGGTCATCGGGTTTGTGCTCGAAAAGGACGATGAGGTGGCTGCGCAGGAGGTGCGGGACAAGATCTCGACGGTTCTGTCGCAACTGCCGCGCGATGCCGACACGCCATTGGTGGAGAAACTGGCCACTGACGCCGCGCCCGTGTTGAACATTGTCGTGTCGAGTAACCGGGATCTGAGGGAAACGACAAAGCTCGTCGAAGACCAGCTCAAGAAGAACATCGAGTCCCTCAATGGTGTGGGCCAGGTCAAGTTCGTGGGCGACCGCAAACGGCAGGTCCAGGTGGTCCTGGATCCCGAGAAGCTCTACAGTTACAACCTGAACATCGAGCAGGTGAGGGCCAGTCTCGCCGCGCAAAATATCGAGATTCCCGGTGGCCGGATCGACCAGGGCAACCGTGAACTGTCGGTGAGGACAATGGGCCGCGTGGAGCGCCCGATGGATTTCAGCCGCATCAACGTGGCAACTGTGAACGGCGCGCCGGTTCGCATCAGCGACATCGCCGAAGTCCGGGATAGTTTTGAGGAGCCGCGCAGCGTTGCAAGACTCAACGGCGTGCCGGCTGTGGTCCTGCAGGTACGCAAACAGGCGGGCACCAACACGCTGGACGTCATCTCGATCGTGAAGAACCGGGTGGAGGATCTCAAAGGGGTACTGCCGCCTGATTTTCGGATCTCCTACGCAAGGGACCAGAGTGGCTTCATTGAGGCCGCGTTCCACGCGGTGCAGGAGCACCTGGTGCTTGGCGGCATCTTCGCCGGAATCATCGTATTGCTGTTCATCCGGAACTGGCGCTCGACGCTGATCGCGGCCATCGCGATCCCGACGTCGATCATCGCTACGTTCACATTGCTGAAACTGATGGGTTTCACGCTCAACCAGATCACGATGTTAGCGCTGACGCTCATGGTCGGCATCGTGATTGACGACGCTATCGTCGTGCTCGAAAACATCTTCCGGCACATGGAAGAGAAGGGCATGGATGCGATGACGGCGGCCCGCGAGGGCGTCAACGAGATCGGCCTGGCCGTCCTGGCGACGACACTGTCGCTCGTGATCATCTTCATTCCGATCGCCCTGATGCCCGGGATCATTGGAAAGTTCATGTCGAGCTTTGGCTACACGGCGGCGTTCGCCGTCATGGTGAGTTTGCTGGTGAGCTTCACGCTAACGCCGATGCTGTGTTCAAGGTTTTTGAAGATCACGCACACCGGAGGCGACACGAGGGAGGGCGTGATCTTCCGCTTCATGGCGGACAGCTACAGGCGGATGTTGAGCTGGTCGATGACACACCGGTGGGTGATCGTCATGCTGAGCATCCTGATCGTAGCCTCGACGGTTCCAATGATCTCGAGCATGGGGGTCGACTTCCTGCCGGTGGAAGACCAGGGCGAATTCGAGGTCACTGTGCGGGCGCCTGTGGGCTCGTCGCTCGAGGGAACGCAGGAGGTGATGGCGAGGGTCGAGAAGGATTTGGAAGTGATTCCAGGCGTGCGGGACAAGCTCACGCTTATAGGCGCGGATCAACGGAAGCAGGTGGACCGCGGCTCGATTCTGGTGACGCTGGTAGATGTATCCGAACGCAAACAGTCGCAACGCCAATTGATGGACCAGGCGAGGCAGATTCTCTCAAAGTACAAGGACCTGACGGTTTCGGTGCAGTTGCCCTCCCTGATCCAGGGCGGCGGGTCGAATGTCGACATACAGTACTCCATTCAGGGGCCGGACCTGGACCGCCTGGACACCTATGCGAAGCGGCTCATGGCCAAGTTGAAGGCAACGCCGGGCGTGGTTGATCTGGAGTCTTCATACGAGGCGGGCAAGCCGGAGGTCAAGGTGAGGATCAACCGCGACAAAGCGGGGGACCTGGGCGTCAACGTGGCCCAGGTAGCCAACGCCATGCGCGTCCTGGTTGGCGGCGACGACCAGGCGACAACATACCGTGAAGGCGACGACCGCTATGACGTGATGCTGCGCGTAAAGGAGCAATTCCGTAACTCGCCAGCGGCGCTTGAAAGGCTCTACCTGCCGTCGGTCACGCTTGGCAATGTGCCCATCTCGAGTGTGGCGCAACTGGAGAGCGGCGAGGGTCCAGTGTCGATCGACCGCTGGAATCGTCAACGGCGAATCCTCATCCAGGGCAACCTCTCACGCGGGCAGGCCCTTGGCAACGTACTTGATGTTGCCGCACGCGAGATGCAGGGCTTGAATCTTCCGACAGAGTACAAACATGGGCCCATTGGCAAGTCGAGGGAACTGGGCCGGACGGTTACCAACTTCCTGATTGCTCTAGGACTCTCCATCATTTTCATGTACATGATCCTGGCGGCGAACTATGAGAGCTTCATCGACCCGGTGACAATCCTGTTGTCTCTCCCGCTGTCGGTTCCATTCGCCCTGCTCAGCCTGTTTCTGATGGGCGAGAATTTCTCGATTGTCTACTCGTCGCTGGGCATCCTGGTGCTGTTCGGCATCGTGAAGAAGAACTCGATTCTGCAGATCGACCACATCAAGGGACTGCGCAGGGGCGGCATGGAGCGTCTGGAGGCAATCTACCTGGGCTGCGAGGACCGGCTGCGGCCCATCCTGATGACGACGGCGGCGCTGGTTGCCGGCATGATCCCGATGGTTCTGGGCCGGGGCGCGGGCGCAGGCACGCGCCGGACGGTGGCCATCGTCGTCATCGGCGGGCAGACGATGGCTTTGCTTCTGACACTGCTGGTGACCCCGGTGGCCTATTCGCTGTTTGACGACATGGCGCATTCACCGCGCTGGGAGCGCCTCGCGCGTGGCTTGGCGTGGGTGTTCAGCCCGCTGCGCAGGGCGGTTGCGTCGATCACGGGTTTGGTGCGGTAGCTGAGGATGAATATGAGCAGCAGGATGGTGGCTGGACTTCTGTTCAGCATGTGTGCGCTGGCGCAACAGAGCGCCGTCGAGCGGGTCGAACGCGTTGGCGTCGGGGACGAGCAAGTACGGCTGACCTTGGAGGCCGCTCTTGAAATGGCGATGCGCAACAACCTGACCATCGAAGTTGAACGAACCGAGGTCGAATCGGCAGCGCACGCACTGAAAGGGGCCAAGGGCGCTTTCGATACCGTGGCGCTGTGGCAGCCCTCGATCAGCGACGCCACGACGCCCACGACGAATACGCTGTTCGCGCCGGACGGCAAGTTGAAGGACAAGGCAGTGAACTGGAACATGGGTGTACGGCAAAAAACGCCCTGGAACGGCGTGTCGTTGAACGTCTCGTTCGACAATTCCCGCCAGACCACCACCAACGCCTTCACGGCACTGAACCCTTACTACTCTTCGCGGCTCACCGCGGCCGTATCGGCGCCGTTGTGGCGCGGCCGGGCGATTGACCGCGAGCGGGCCGAGATCCGCATCCGGTCGAAGGCGGCCGAACAATCCAGGGCCGATTTTGAGACCCGCGTTGTGGAGGTGATCACCATCACGCAGTCGGCCTATTGGGACCTGGCGGCCTCGATCGAGGACGCCCAAGTGGCCGGCATGGGTGTGCAACTGGCGCGAGAGCAGTTGGACCGTACCCGGAGGGCGATCGACGCCGGCACATTGGCGCCAGTCGAACTGGCAGCCTCGGAAGCTGAACTACAACGCCGGATCGACACTTACGTCACCGCGGTGGGTATGGTCACAGTTGCGGAGAATGCGCTGAAGGGTCTGATCAGTCCAAACCGGGAAGACGCGATCTGGAACAAGCGCGTGACGCCGGTCGATACCCGGCAGCTCGATGTTCCGGATACCGACGTTGTGGCAGGCATGTCGAGCGCACTCCAAAGACGGCCTGAGCTTCGTTCGCTCGAGTTGAGGAAAGCCCAAGCCGGCGTGCAGAAGAGGCTGGCTTCTGACCTGACACGGCCCTCAGTCAGCCTGACCGGCTCTTATTCAGTTGCCGGACTCGCAGGCGCCCAGACCCAAACGGCGAACCCGATCGGATCGCTGTTCGGAGCAATCACCACCCGTGTGAATACGCTGTCCGAACTTCAAGGCCTCAATCCCTTGCCGGCTTCGTCCGGTGGCGGCATCCCTCCGGCGCTGGTGGGCGGCTACGGCCAGTCGGTTTCCAATCTATTTGGCGGCGACTATCCGACGATTCAGGCGGGCGTGCTGATCGAATGGAACCCGCGCAACAGCGCGGCCGAAGCCGCCCAGGCTCAGGCCGGTTTGGCCGAGCGCCGGCTGAGCATCATGCGGCGCCAGATCGAACAGGGTATTGAAGCCGAAGTGAGAAACGCCATGCAAGGACTGGCCACGGCCAGGCAGCGGATTGAGGCGGCACGGGCGAGCGAACGCGCCGCCCAGGAGAAGCTCGACAGCGAGATCCGGCTTTTCCAGACCGGCGAATCCACCAACTTCCTGGTCCTTACCCGGCAGAACGAGTTGATTGATTCCAAGCGCCGCGTGGTCACCGCCACTCTGCTGCTGAATCGCGCCGTCGCACTGGCTCAGAAGGCCGTCGGCACAGCCTTGGCGGTTCACAACATCAGCCTCGACTAGCGGACGCGTTACTTACGCAAGGCCAGGACGCCGCTGCCCGGCGCCAGTTCGACGCGCGCCGGCGCGGCCCGCACCGGGATCTTGAACGACGAGCCGCTGGCTGAAGTGCGCAGCCAACGGACGATGGGCGTTTTCGCGCCAGGAAGCCAGACTTCGACAGGGAGGTCGACGCCAAACTCCTCGCCTACCCCCGATTGTTTGACTGTCACGGTCAACTGAAGCTTGGGCGCCTTGCCAGAGAGCGCCGTCTTCAACTCCAGCGTCGGAATCCCCGTCGAGTAGACCCAGGTGTCGAAAAAGTTCTCCAACTGCGAATCAGGCAGCCCCTTGGGCGAGAACTCCGCGGCCAGCCGGCGCAAATCGTCGGTGGAGACGAATCCGAATTCATGGCGTTTGCGCAACTCGCCGAGCATGGACAGAAAGGCAGCGTCGCCCATGCGGCGGCGGAGCATGTGGATGATCCAGGAGCCCTTGTCGTAGGTGATGACGCGCCACGGATCGACCGGCGTGGTTGCGTGTAACCGGTATCCCCAAGTAATAGGCCCAATGGCCTCCACCGCCTGGCCTGAATACGGCATGCGCAAGGCGCGCAAAGCGTCTTCCATGGCCTGATCGGTAAACTTGGCGCCCTTGCGCCGTTCCAGCACCAGGATGGCGCTGTAGTTCGCCAGGGCCTCGCTGATCCATTCGTCATGATAGGTGGCCGAGCCCACGAGATTGCCCCACCACTGATGGGCGACCTCGTGCGCGTACAGGATTTCGGAATAGAAGCGGCGCAGCGATTCGGTTCGAGCCGCCTCCGGACGGTCGGTCTCGTTCAGAAAGGCGAGCGTCGAGAGGTAGAGCAGCCCTGGGAAACCCTGGCCAAAATTGCCGGGGATCGGGGAAACGGTCAGTGTGTTCAGCGGCGGCGGGCCGAAATGCCCGGCGTACCACTCGAGGGCGGCCGAGATTTCATCCGCCATGATGGCGGCACGAGCATTGGGGTCCGGCGGGGGTGGGGGCGCGATTGTAATCGCCTCGTTCGGCCGCCGTCCGCCGCGGACGGGCCAGGCCGGGGGCAGCATGATGACTTGCGGCTGGCGCCGTACCAGCGCGGTCTCGGCGGAGCGGTTCGAGTAGACGGAGACCGTGAGGCCGGACCGTTTGACCGTCACTCTTTCGTAGTCGCCGATGTTAAACCCGGCCATTTTCACCGGAGCCGGCGTCCGCCAGCGGACCGTCCGGATCTCGCCCACCTCTTTGTCTTCGACGAGGTCGCCGGCGGCCACCACCGTGAGGCGTTTAGGCAGGGTGAAGGAAAGGTCGAACGTGGAATGGCTCACGTCGCGCGCCGGATACCAGTTCACGCGCGAGGCCAGGAAGTAGACGTCGTTGCCGGCGGGCAGGATCACACGGCCGCGGTGGCGGAACTGGAGGCGGTAGGTCCGGCCAGGCTCCATCGGCTGGGGCAGCACGATGAGAAACGGCTCGTTCTGACGTCCGCTGATCAGGCGCGGCCGTAGGGCGTCGCGGCGGAATACCTCCGCCTCGACGCCATCCACCTGCGCCGAGAGGATCTCCATCGCGGGGGCAATCTCAAAGGAGAGTGCCCCGCCAATGGCGGTGGCCGGCTTGAAATCGGCCGTGGTGACACACTCCATGGCGAGGTCGGGCGCGATGACAGATTCGATTCGGTAGTTTGTCAATCCTTCCGCAGTTGGTCTGGGGTTGGCTTGCTGGCGGGTCAGGCGCGACTCGAAGCTGGACCAGACATTGAAGCCGCCACCCTGGGCCGATGAGGTGACTTGGCCCAGGACAATCTGCTCGCGGGAGGTGGGGTCGAACATGACATCGAAGTTGCCCAACTTCAAACCAGAGAAAGTGGCATAGAACAGGCCTAAGGCGGGTCTTGCGGCGAGCAGGTCATGAACCATCCTCACCTGGAAACTCTCCCCCAGGTTTCGCAGGACGCTGGTATACCGCGAACCCATCACCAGACCCATGTCCGGGGCGGCCTTCGACAACGGGCTCTGACGGGCCATCTCCAGCAGTTGCTCATCTGCGCCGTCCGTCGAGATGAACACCGCCTCCCTGAGCTGCTCGCTTAACAGTGGTGATCCGGTGAAGTTCGCCAATGAGGTGCGCTCGCCCCGGTCAGGGGGCCGGATGAGTACCTCGCCCTGGTCGCCGCGGTCGGTGGCGTGGAAGACGGCAAAGAGCCGGCGTCCGGCGATGGGCTTGGAAAAGACGAGATAGCCATCGGTAAGGTAGATGCTGATGTCAGGGCGGCGGAGTTGCAGATCGCGGACCCGGAGGCAGGATTGGGGATCGATCTCGGTCTCCCTCAACTGGCGGCCGAGTTCAGCGGCAGTCTGTGCAAGGCCAGGCCGTGGCACGAGAAAGCCGAGCAGAACCGCCGCCAGTACGGCGGAATTCCTCTCCAGGGATGTCACAGTAACAGTGTAGCCGCAAGCGTGCTCGTTCACGCCGCCGAGACCACGGGGACCGGAAGCTCGGGTGCCGGCAGAGCCGTCTCGCCGCGCCAGTTCCCCGAAACGATGCGCAGGCTGAGGCTATCCTGGTTCACGTGCATCGGCAGAGTGAGACGCCAGTGCCGGTGGATAGCGGCAGCTATCAACGCAGCTTGTGCGGGACTGGATTCAACATCGCCCCTGAGTACCCATCCACCAGTGGGGCCGGCCAAACCGGTCAGAGTTTCGACTAGCACTTCGTCAACCCTGGAACTGGCGAGGACATGGAACGCTACCGCCCGTTCGCGCAATAGGGCGGCCAGAGCACGCACGTCATCCGGATCGAAGGCATCGGGCCGGAGAAGGTCGGCGACCAGGATGAGATGGACTGGAGCGGCTTCCGTACCAACGGGTTGCGCCGCCGCGGCGGCGCTTGCGCAGACGCTGAGCGGAAGTCCCTGAGGATCGAGACCGGCTGCACAGGCGAGCAGCGAAGCCGCGCCGGTCTGCGCCACGGGCCGGCGCAGACCTCCGGCGAGGCCGTGGCGCGTCTGAGCGATGTCCCTGTAATCGCTGGCAAAATGGCTCGGGCGGCTCTCGCGGTACCCATTCACCGACCAGCAATCGAGCGGCCGTTTGACATCCAGCGCCGCACGCAGGATCCCGGCGTTGAGGGTTTCGCGCCGATTCCTCTCCACCGTCGTGGCAGGCAGAAGCCAACTCACGTGAATCGGCCTCTGCTGTCCGACGCTGGCCACATGGTAGTCCCAGATTGGAGTTTCGCGGCAGTAGGGATGAAACTCGATGGGCCTGAGCCGGTCCTCGACGGGGCCTCGCCCGGCGTGCACGGCGATGGTGTATCTGGCCCATTCCGGACCGGCCTCGGTGGCCAGAATGCGGATGCCGATATTTCTGGATTCGCGAACCTGGCGGCTCTGGCGGATGCGGGCCATGGCCGGAAGGACGTTTCTCAGAAGTGAGGCCGTGGGCCGGCCCTCGGCGCGGATCTGCTTCAGCACGGCTTCGAACCGTTCGTCGCCGGTTCGGCCCATGGCCCAGACGGCGGCGGCCTGAAACAACTGGTTCGTGCTGGAGGTCATGCCGATCAGACTGCCAAGCGAACTGATCTCGCCCGCGAGGTGAAGGCCGATCAGGGCGTTGGCTGCGACACGGTGGTGTGGGTCCTGCGCCGCTCTCCGAAGGAGCTCCACTGAAAGCGAGCCGGGCATGTTCCAAAGCGACTCGACCGCATTCGCCCTGACGCGCGGGTCGGCATCCTCCAGGAACTCAAGCAGCCTTGAATGCAGAGTCAGGCAGCGGCCGGCGACGCGGGCTAGCCGGGATCTCGAATTGCCGTTCATCTTGTTGCCCGCGGCGAGCCCCGCCAACAACTCCAAGCCGCCGCGCAGAGCTTCGCTGAGGGGATGAAGCAGAGGGGCGCAAGCTTGGATGGAGTGGATTTCGGCGGCCTCAGCGCCATCGATCGGCGGACGGGTCAAGTCGATGTGGGCATCGACTTTCTGGGCGATGTGGGCCAGCATGCCGGCGGAACCGGGATCCTGGGCAGCGATACGGCGAATCAGCGGAGCCAGACGGCCGCGGGAGGCCAGCAGAGCGATCGTGTAACGGACGGCCGGCGAATCGGTTGCGCCGGAGATCAGGGTAAGGGCGACCTGATCGAAGGCCTGCGGGTCTTGGTCGATCAGATAGCGGAGTTTCCTAGCCACCGACTGGGGGTCGCCAGCGTATGCGTCCAGGCAGGCACGCAGCACGTGGCTGGGGTCGCTCATACTCACAACGCCCTTATCGGGCGGTGCGGAAGAGACTTGAACCCGTCAGATGAACATTTCTTCGTCGTGGGTGGCCCGGTCCACCGAAGGCCGGCGATTTCGGAGAAGGGTCTGAAACGCGGTCCGGATGCCTGAGAGAACGCCGGACACCTCTCGCACCGGAGTCATGACGCCGCTGTGAACGACTCCGACGACTTCGTGGAGGCGTGATACTGTGTCGTCAAGAACCAGTTCGAGCCGTTCCGCCTGAGCGCGCAGCCGTTGGGTGAATTCGCCGCGTGTCTCGGAGAACGCTTCGAGTTGCTGCTTCGAGCTGTCCAGCACGGCGTGGGCCTTGGCGCTGAGCTGCTCGATCTGGGTAAGGGACACAGCCAGGGTCTGCTGGGCCTGGTCGAGCGTGGACATGGCCAAGGGGAACAGCGGCAAGAGCTCAGCCTCCAGCCGACGGACGGCGCGGTAGAGGCCAACGACGGACAGCGCGCCGATCAGCAAAGCGAGACTCGATATGACCACGGCGATGGTCATTAACAAGGTTGCATTCTCAGAGAACATGCTTGTGGTGCCGCCGGGCTAGACGCCTTCGACGTAGGCCGACGGATCGGCGCTGGGCTCAGTATGGCCGGCCGTTTCGCGGTAGGCCTGTTTGCCGGCCTCGACGGCGGCGGCGACTTGCTCCTTCTGGCGGCTGACGGCCTGTTTGCCGCGGTCGAGCAACTCGGTGGCCGAATCCTTCCACTCGGTACCTCTGCGTGCCAGGAACTCCTTGCCCTCCTCCGCCTTCGACTTGATCAGTTCGCGCGTTTCGGTACCGGACTTCGGCGCGAACAGAAATCCAACAGCCACCCCCACGCCAAGACCCAACAGGAAGTAGGAAATACGACGGTCCTCGTCCATGAGAACTCCTTTCCGCAGGACTTACAGCGCCTTGCAGTTCCCAGTGTAACTCACCAGAATCAAGGAGGAGCCGAAACATTCATGGCATTCAAGCCAGCGACGAAACTGACTGTCGCGCAACTCAAAGACCATGCCGCCAGGCTGCTGGCAGGGCGCGCTCTCAGCCTGGCCGAGTTGAGGCGCAAGCTCAGGGCGAGGGCGGCGCGCGTGGAAGACGTGGACGAGGTGATCGGGATGCTGAGCGGCTACGGGGTGGTGGATGACCGGAGACTGGCGGCGAGTTTCGCCATGAACCGGGCGGAGGGCGGGATGATGGGCCGGGGCAAGGCAACCGCTCAACTCCGGGCGAAGGGGGTGGCGGCAACCGTAGTCAACGCGGCGGTTGAGCAGGCCTACCAGGGAAGGGACGAAGTGGCGATGGTCGAGCGGTATCTGGAACGGAAGTTCAGGGGGAAGCCGCTGGCGGAACTACTCGAAGACAGGGCGAAAATGGCCGGGATTTACAGGCGGCTGCGGACCGCCGGATTCGGCCATCCGGCGGTGGTGGAGGCGCTGAAGAAGGTCCGGCGGGAGGCGGCTGAGTTGGAGGATTTGCCCGAAGAGGGGGGCGAATAGGCGCTCCACCCGGGCGGCGACCCGGGGTCCGGAAATCGCGACCAAACGAACTTGAAATCGATATATAATGCTGATAATAAATAGCTTGTCTGCAAAGACAGTTTATTGCTGACTTTCTTATCCAGTTTCTATTCACCCATTTGGGTAGCGAAGATCACTGACGGAGCCAGGCGTTGAGATTCGCCTTTTGTTCGACGGAGGCATCGGGCTTGACTTCCAGGGACCACGAGGCTGGCACCTCCTGGACGATGGGCATATCGAGGGTGAGAAGCTTATCGCGCCGGGAGACGAGGAGCTTCACGGTGCGGGAGGACGCCGGGTCCGTGGGCGTACCCGCTCTCTCCGTTCGCGGTTGATCGGAGCCGACCGTGGCGTAGTAGTCGAGGCGGGCGGGCCACTGGTCGGCGCGGAGGCGGTAGTCTTCGACGGCGATGATCTCGTCGTCGACGTTCAATCCGGCGTTCCATGCCGGGGTGTTGCGCTGGACGCGGGTGACCAGGATGCGGCCGGAAGATGAGTTGACCGTTGCGCCGTTGGCGATCTGCTTGCGGTCCGGGGCGGGACGGAAGCGGAGCCCGTAATAATCGAGGGCCTCGGTGTAGTCGAGTTCCCTGGTGGTTTCGAGGACGTTCCTAAACCAGGCGGAGAGATCGGAGCCGGCGACTTCGGAGGCGGTTTTGCGGAACTCTTCGGGCATATAGCCTTTGCTGCCGCCAAAACGCTTGTAGGAGAGAACCATGACGTCGTCGAGCGACTTCTTCCCGCCGGTGAGTTTGCGGATCCTGGCGTCGAGCAGGAACCCGATGACCTGGCCCTTGGTGTAGTAGCTGATGGAGGTATTGCTGGAGTTTTCGTTCGGCCGGTAGAGCTTGATCCAGGTGTCGTAGCTGGAGGCCTCGACGGGTTGGACGAGCCGGCCGGGGGTGGCCTGGAGTTGGGCGATGGCGCCGCCCATGGCCTCAATGACCTGAGTCTGGGTGGAGAGTCTGGCGCGGCCGAGTGCGAGCGGGCCGTAATAGGAGGTGACGCCTTCGGCGAGCCAGAGCGAGCGGGTGTAGACCTCGTTCTCGAAATCAAAGGGGCCGAGTTCAACGGGCCGGAGGCGTTTCACGTTCCAGAGGTGGATGTACTCGTGGCTGACGAGGCCAAGCCAGCCCTGGCGGGTGGGGCGGCGCACGCGGGGCGCGGACGGGTTTGCTCCGCCGGGCGGGGTGGATTCGACGCCGGCGTAGGCCCAGCGGCTGGCGTTGAGCCAGGTGGAATTGCGGTGTTCGAGGCCGCCGCCGGATTCGATTAGCATGTTGAAGAAGACGTACTTGTCATAGGGCAGACCGCCCCACATGCGGCTGTATTCGGCGACGATCTTCGCCACGTCGCGTGTGGAGGCAGGGCCGTCCCACATGGGGCCCTGGCCTTCGTTGACGAGATAGTGTTTCTTGCCCTCTACCTCGAATTCGTGGATGGGGCCATTGCCAGCGTAGATGGGGCAGTCGAGGAGTTCGTCGAAGTCGGCTGCGACGTAGGTGCTGGGGCTGCCGGGCTTGAGGTTCATGCCGCTGATGTGGCGGGACCAGGTTTTGGGCAGTTCGAGGGTGACTTCGAAAGGACCCTGCTGATGGCCGACGGGGGTGACGAAGTTGGGCGCGCCGTTGAGCATGGCGAAGCCGGCGTCGACCCAATTGCCCTGGACCGAGGATTCGTGGGCGTAGACCTTGTAGCGGAGTTCGACGCGGCGGGCGCCGCCGGTCTGGATGAGCCAGCGGTTCTTGCGGGACTTGGCCCAATCGAGCGGTTTACCGTTTGCCGACGCCTGGAAGTCCTCGACATTGCGGGCGTACTCGCGGACGAGATAGGAACCAGGGGTCCAGACGGCCATGAAGACCTCGAGGGCCGGTCCCCGCGAAGGAATCGAGGCCGAGACTTCGAGGTAATGGGTGTGCGGAGCGGGAAAGCTGACCGTGTATCGGATGGGTTCTTGCGCAAACGCGCATAGCGACACCATGAGTGCGAGAAGGAGGGTACGGCGAGTCATGAAACTACAATGTTAATGGAACTTGCAGAGGTTAGATTTTGACGATCCATGTCATTGGCGGGGGGTTGGCCGGGTGCGAGGCGGCGTGGGCGCTGGCGCGCGCGGGGTTGCGGTGCATCCTCTATGAGATGCGCCCGGCGAAATCGACCGAGGCGCACCAGTCGGACCGCCTGGCGGAACTGGTGTGTTCGAATTCGCTGAAGAGCGATTCCGAGAATACAGCGTCGTGGTTACTAAAGCAGGAATTGAGGCGGCTAGGGTCGCTGTCGATGGAGGTAGCGGAAAAGGCGCGGGTGCCGGGCGGACATGCGCTGACAGTGGACAGGGAAGTGTTCGCGGCCGGGATGACGGAGGCGATTGAGAACGAGCCGCTGATCGAGGTGCGGCGGGAAGAGGTGAGGGCGATTCCTGAAGACGGGATTGTCATTGTCGCTTCCGGGCCGCTGACATCTGGGGCGCTGGCCGGCGGCATCGCCGCGAGGACGGGGTCGGAGCGGCTGTACTTCTATGATTCGATCAGTCCGATCGTGGACGCTTCGACGATCGACCGGGAGAAGGTGTTCGCGGCGTCCCGCTATGGGAAGTCCCTCGACGGCGGCGACGACTATCTGAACTGTCCGTTGAACAAGGACGAGTACATTGCCTTTGTTGAGGCGGTGCTGGCGGCGGAGTCCGCCGAAGCGCATATCCCCGAGGATGCGGCGATTCATGAAGGCAAGGTGGCATTCTTCGAGGCGTGTCTGCCGATTGAGGAGATCGCGCGCCGAGGGCGGGACACGCTGCGGTTCGGGCCGATGAAGCCGGTGGGATTGACCGATCCAAAGACCGGAAGGTGGCCGTATGCGGCGGTGCAACTCAGGCAGGAGTCGCAGCGGGCCGACAGCTACAACCTTGTGGGTTTCCAGAATCACATGAAGTTTCCGGAGCAGAAGCGGGTGTTCAGGATGATTCCGGGGCTGGAGCAGGCAGAGTTTCTGCGCTACGGGCAGATGCACCGGAACACATACATCAATGCGCCGGAACTGTTGGACGGGACGCTGCGGTTGAAAAAGGAGCCAAAGGTGGTGTTCGCGGGTCAGATTTCGGGCGTTGAGGGGTATGTTGAATCGATGGCGACGGGGTTGCTGGCGGGCCTGCATGCAGCCGAGATGGCGATGGGGCGGGAACCCATGCCACTGCCGCGGGAGACAGCGGTGGGGTCGTTGTGCCATTACGTGGCGAACGCGGATGCGAAACACTATCAGCCGGCCAACATCGCTTTTGACGTGCTGCCAGCGTTGGACGAAGAGACGAGAGCGAAGCTGAAGCGGGACAAGAAGGCAAGGCACGCCGAGGTATGCAGGCGGGCCGAGCGGGCGTTGGATGAATACCTGAGGGCGCAATGAGCGAGTTGGGCGAAGCGATCAAGGAGTATCTGGGCGAACTGGCACGAGAGAGCGCGTCGGCGCACACACTGCGCAGCTACGGAACGGATCTGCGACAGTTCGAGGGGTATTTCACCAGGCCGGGATTGGCGCCGCCCGCGCCGTCGGATTTCGACCAGTGGCAGCTGAGAGAGTGGCTGGCGGATCTGCACGGGCAGGGATTGTCGAAGGTGACGATCCGGAGAAAGCTGGCCGCGGTGAGGGGGATGTTCGATTGCCAACTGCGACGCGGGCGGATCGGGGTGAACCGGGCGAAGTTGTTGACGACGCCGAAGATGCCGCAGTGTCTACCCGAAGTGCCAACCGAACAGCAGACGAACGGGCTGATCGACGAGATCGCGGCGGGCAAGCTGGAGCGGCCGATGCCGAAGCGGGATCTAGCGCTGTTCGAAGTGCTGTACGGGTGCGGATTGCGGATCAGCGAGGCGGTGGGGATGGACGTGGCGGACCTGGATTTGGCCGAAGGGTGGGTAAAGGTCAGGGGCAAGAGGAAGAAGGAGCGTCAGGTGCCGGTGCCGGGGCGGGCGCTGGCGTCGATCAAGGCGTGGCTTGAGGAGCGGCCGCCGCACGGCGATCCGGCGGCGGTGTATCTGAATCAGAGGGGTGGGCGGCTGACCGACCGCGGGGCGCGGGGAATCGTGAAGATGTATGCGGTGGCGCTTGCGGGCGACGCCGGGCTGCATCCACATTCGCTCAGGCATGCGTACGCGACGCACCTATTGACGGCGGGGGCAGACTTGCGGGCGATTCAGGAGCTGCTGGGGCACGCCTCGCTGTCAACAACGCAGAAGTACACGAAGCTCTCGCTCAAGGATTTGATGAGAGTGTACGACGAAGCGCATCCAAGGGCGTGATCCGGACTTTTTGGTGTACCTAGCCGACGATCTCGTGTATCTTCAGTTTCAATGAGCACAGGAACGGCTGCGTTTACTTTGCGTCTGGGCAAGAACGAATACAAGTGCGACATCAAGCTCCCCACGGGGCCAGTGCGTGTGGTCGAGCTGCTGCCAGTGATGAATGCGGTGGCAGGGTTGGTCGTGGACAACGCGGTGGATGAAGCAGTGGACGAGGGGCGCACGGTCACGTGCAAGGCCGGGTGCGGGGCGTGTTGCCGCCAGCCAGTGCCGATCAGCGTACACGAGGCGGAGGCGCTGCTTAAACTGGTGGCGGGCATGGAGTGGGAGCGCAGGACGAAGGTGGAGGGGCGCTTCGCGGAAGCGATGCGGCGAATGGAGGAAAGCGGGCTGATCGAGGCAATGCGCGGGATCGGGCAACTGACCGACGAAGTGGAGCGCAGGGACCTGGCGTTGAAGTACTTCACGCTGGGTGTGGCGTGTCCGTTTCTGGAAGAGGAGTCGTGTTCGATCTACGAGCACAGGCCGATGCGGTGCAGGGAGTATCTGGTGACATCGCCGGCGGAGAATTGCGCCAAGCCGACGCCGGAATCGGTGAAGATGGTGGTGCTGAAGGGGGCGCCGGCGCAAGCTCTGTACCGGCTCGGATCGGGCGAGGCGGAGGTAGCGCCGGAGTTTATCGTGATGACGCTGCTGCCGGATTGGAAGGGCCGCGCGGGGGAGGCTACCGTTCCAGCGCCGCAGATCCTGCAGACGTTTCTGATTTCGCTCGGCGGAGGGGAATCCAAATCAGAAGCCAAGCCAGAATAGCGAAGGCGGCGAGCGAGAACCAGCCGCCCCAGGGGGCGTAGAAGGGGAGTTCATCGAGGCCCGTGAAGGCATGGGTGAGCGACTGGACGCCGGTGAGGAAGAGGACAGCGAGAAGGATGCCGACGATGGCCTCGCCAGCGATGAGTCCGGAGGCGAGCAGGGTGCCGGCGTCCTCGGCCTTGCGGCGGCGGGCGTCGTCCAACCGGGCCATGACGCGCGAGCCGGCCCATTGAATGACGCCACCGGCGAAGATGGCGGAACTGGTGTCGAAGGGCAGATACATGCCGACGGCGACCAGCATCATGGCTTTTGCGCCGCACAGCAGCAGGGCGATGCCGAAAGCGGCACCGATGGCGAGCAGGCCCCAAGCCATGTCGCCGCCTATGATTCCTTTGGCGAGTTGGGCCATGAGTCCGGCCTGCGGGGCGGGCAGCGCGCGTCCGCCGATGCCGCCGGTGGCGAGGTTGGCTTCATGCAGGGCGATGATGGGTCCCATCAGGAAAAACGACAGAGAGATGACGGCAACGATTTCGACAAGCTGCATTTTCCACGGGGTGCCGCCGAGGATGTGGCCGGCCTTGAGGTCCTGAATCATCGAACCTGACACAGAAACGGCGACAGCCACAACGGCGGCGACGCCGAGGACGGCTGCGACGCCGGAAGGGCCGCGGACGCCCATGGCGAGCAGAAGCAGGGCGGCGAGGACGAGGGCCGACAGAGTGAGTCCGGAGAGGGGCTGGTTGGAACTGCCGACCAGACCGACGAGGTAGCCGCCGACGGCGGAGAGGAGAAATCCGGCGCCGCCCATGATGGCAGCGGCGACCAGAGCTGAGGTCCAGCCGCCGGTGAAGCCGTAGTAAATGGCGGTAATGGGGATGAAGAGGATGGCGAGCGAGAGGATGACCCAGCGGGCGGGGATATCCTGTTCGGTACGGCCCTGGGCCGTGGGGTGGGCCGAGGGGCGGAATGCGCCACGGAGGGATTGGGCGATAGAGCGGCGCATGCGGAACATGGTGGAGGCTGCGCCGACAAGCATCATGCCGACGGCGATGGGACGGACGACGTTGTACCAGAGCGTGTAAGAGGCAATGCCGTGGTCGGGGGTGGAGATGCGCGCGGCGAAGTTGGGATCAAAGAAGAGGAGCAGGGGGATGAGGACCCACCAAGCGAGGATGCCGCCGGCGACAGTGATGGAGGCAAGTTCGGGTCCGATGATGTAGCCGATGCCGAGCAGGGCGGGTGACAAGGCGGGTGTGGACCAGGCGATGCCGCCTGTGTGTTCGACCGAGCCGATGGGGGCTTTCGAGTAGTCGAAGTGGCGGATGACGCTCCTGGGGAACTGGATGAATCCTTCGGTGAACTCGCGGAAGATTTGGACGCCTTTGTCGGACTTGAGGATCTGGATGAGGCCGCCGAGGGCCATGCCGCCGAAGATGAGGCGAGGGGCGGAGCCGGAGTCCTGGCCGGCTTTGACGATCTCGGCGGAGGCGACTGACTCGGGCCAAGGGAGGGAGGGGTCGGAGACAAGGGGTTTGCGGAGAAGAATGATGAAGAAGATGCCGGCAAGACCACCGGCGAGAA
Organism: uncultured Candidatus Solibacter sp.; assembly: GCA_964604945.1. Classification (GTDB taxonomy): domain Bacteria; phylum Acidobacteriota; class Terriglobia; order Bryobacterales; family Bryobacteraceae; genus PNKE01. Next base: position 39,728 of record CAZSBK010000006.1, on the reverse strand, counting down.
GGATGACGGTGGCGTCCCAGTAGTGGGCGCGGAGATTGGTCCAGAGGCGGACGCCGTCCACTTCGACCAGGATAAAAGCGGGCAGGGTGAAGATGGCGCCTGCGACGAGTGCCTCGCCGACGCTGGCAGCGGTGCGGGCGATGTTCTGTTCGAGGACGCCGCCCTTGAGGCCACGCATGCGGAAGAGGGCCATGGCGATGACGGCGGCGGGGATGGTGGCGGCGACGGTCTGGCCGGCTTTCATGCCGAGATAGGCGTTGGCGGAGCCGAAGACGAAGGCGAGGAAGAGGCCGAGCAGAACGGCCTTGAGGGTCATTTCGGGCTGTGAGGCGGATTTTAGCTGCACTGGGGATGAGTTTAGCGCGGCAGTGGCGGGGAGAGGCAGGAGGGTCTGTAGAATAGGGGGCGAACCCAGAGAGGGAGACGACAAATGAACGAGCTGAAGATGCGGCGGATGACGTTGGAGGATGTCGGGCGCGGGCTGGAGCTGTGCCGGGCGGCGAAATGGAACCAGGTGGAGCGGGACTGGCGGTTCTTCGTCGAGCAGTCGAGGGCGGGTTGCCTGGCGGAGGAAAGCGATGGGCGGGTGGTGGGGACATCGGCGACGCTCGACTATGGCCAGGAGTTCGCCTGGATCGCGATGGTGCTAGTGGATCCGGAGTGCCGGGGGCAAGGGATCGGGACGAGGTTGCTAGAGGCGTCGATCAAGCTGCTGGACGGACGGAAGTCGATCCGGTTGGACGCCACACCGGCGGGCGAACGGGTGTACCGGCCGCTGGGGTTCAAGGAGGAGTTCCCGCTGGCGAGATACGAGCGACCAGCGGGAGAATTCCGGGCTGAAGTGTGCCGGGCGGTCGTGGCGACCGATTGGCAATGGATTCTCGGCATGGACCGCGAGGCATTCGGGTCGGAACGTGAGACGCTGCTGCGATGGCTGGCCGAGGGCGCGCCGGATCTGGCGATGACAACGGGCGACGGGTACTGCTTTGGGCGGCACGGGTTCAGGTTCGACCATATCGGCCCGATCGTGGCACGGACGCCGGAATCCGCCGAGCGGCTGCTGCGGGCGGCAATGGCGAAGTGCGGACGGGAGGTGGTGGTGGATGCGCCGATTGAGCATGAACTGGTGCTGACGGGCTTGGGGTTCGTGAAGCAAAGACCATTCTTGCGGATGAGCCTGGGCCAGGCGCCGGTGTTTGATGCGGGGTTGAACTTCGCCATCACGGGGCCAGAATTCGCGTAATTCGTTGGGCGGGTATATGATCTGTCCATGCGATTCCTCACGGTTCTCTTCTGGATCTGCCTGATGTTTCCCTGCGAAGAAGTTATGATGGCCCAGCCGCAGCAATTGCCTGACGGCAAGGTGGTCTTCAAGATCAAAGCGCCCAAGGCCTCTGAGGTGATCCTGCGGGGCGACTGGCTGGAGGGGGGGAGCAAAGGTATCCCGCTCGCCAAGGACGGGCAGGGCGAATGGTCGGTCACGGTAGAGGGCATGCAGCCAGAGCTGTGGTCGTACAACTTCCATATTGATGGCGTAAAGACTCCCGATCCCGCTAACGGCCTGATGAAAGGCGGGGCGCGGTCGATGGATAGCGCGGTGGACGTGAAGGGTCCGGCTGCCGATTTCCAGGCGTTGAAGGACGTGCCGCACGGCACGGTGACGGCGCACTGGTACCTGTCGAAAGCGACGGGAACCGTCCGGCGTGTGCACATTTACGCGCCGCCGGGCTACGTTGCCAAGGCAAAGAGGAAATACCCTGTGTTGTATCTGCTGCATGGCAGCGGCGATACCGACCGCGAATGGTCGGCCTGGGGGCGGGCGAACCTGATCATCGACAACCTGCTGGCCGAAGGGAAGGCGAAGCCGATGATCGTGGTGATGCCGGACGGCCATCCAGTGGCCGGGACTGATCCGGCGGCGCGGGCCAAGGCGAGCCAGGTGTTCATGGAGGACCTGATCGGGTCGGTGATGCCGCTGGCGGAGACGGCGTACAAGGTGGATGCGAGGCGGGAGACGCGGGCGCTGGCCGGGTTGTCGATGGGCGGCGGCCAGACGCTCTATGCCGGGTTGAGGAACCTGGACAAGTTCGCGTACCTCGGCGTGTTCAGCATGGGGATCCGGAACGAGGGGTTCGAGAAGGAACACGCAGCGGTGTTCGCTGATCCGGCGAAGACGAACAAACAGTTGAAGGTATTCCAAGTGATGTGCGGCAAGACGGATTTTCTGTACAAGTCGGCCGTGGCGCTGCACGAAACGCTGGACAAGGGTGGAATCAAGCACACGTGGGTGGAGAGCGCGGGCGGCCATATCTGGCCCAACTGGCGCAGGTACTTGCGCGACTTCGCACCTCTGCTGTTCTGAGCGGCGGGCGGCAGGGCACGCGGGTTGTTACATTGAGAGGAACCACGCCATGCCTGGAATTGCGCGTCAAAAGGCGCGAAAGACAGCCCCGGCCTCGAGCCTGAGCCACCCGTCACTCTATGTCAACCGGGAACTGAGCCTGCTTGCTTTCCAGCGGCGAGTGCTTGAAGAGGCTCAGGACGAGACGAATCCGTTGATTGAACGGGTGAAGTTTCTGTCGATTGTGGGTTCGAACCTGGATGAGTTCTTCATGGTGCGGGTGGCCGGGCTGTTGAACCAGGTGGAGTCGGGCATTGTCGACACGGGGCCGGACGGGATGCTGCCGGGCCAGCAATTGGACGCGATCCGCGAGGAGTACGAGCGGATCATGGAGGATGCGCACGAGTGCAGACGGGCGCTGATGGAGGATCTGCGGCAAGCCGGTATCGAGGTGAAGACCTACGCCAAACTCGATGAGGTCGAGAGGCGGGCGGCACGCAAGTACTTCGACGAGACGATCTATCCGGTGTTGACGCCATTGGCGGTGGACCCGGGCCGACCGTTTCCGCACATCTCCAACTTGAGCCTGAACTTCTCGATCGTGGTGCAGGGCACGAATGGCGATGAGCGGTTTGCGCGATTGAAGGTGCCGGACACACTGCCGCAAATGGTGGTGTTGAGTGGAGCGCGCGGACGGACGATGCGGCGGCATGTGACTTTGTGTTGGATCGAGGATTTGATCCAGGGGCACATGGATCGGCTCTTCCCCGGCATGGAGGTTCTGGAATCGCATCTTTTCCACGTGACCCGCGATGCCGAGATGGAAATCCAGGAGTTGGAGTCGGGCGACCTGCTGGAGACGGTGGAAGAGGGTGTCCGCCAGCGGCGTTTCGGGGGTGTCGTGCGGTTGGAGGTGCAGCCGACGATGCCAGACTCAGTGCTGGACGTGCTGCGGTCGAACTTCGAGATCGATGAGAGCGATGTCTACCGGATAGACGGGCCGCTCTCACTCAGCCGGATCAGGGCGATCGCGGCGATCGACCGGCCGGATCTAAAATATGCTCACTTCACACCCGCGCCACTGAAAAACGCGAAGAAGAAGGAGGACCTCTTCACAGCGATTCGGCGGTCCGACATCCTTGTACACCACCCGTTCGATTCGTTCCAGGCAATCGTGGACCTGATCATCAGCGCGGCGAAGGACCCTCAGGTGCTGGCGATCAAGATGACGCTGTACCGGGTGGGGCCGAATTCCCCAGTGGTCAAAGCGCTGATGGAGGCCTGCGAGGACGGCAAGCAGGTGGCCGCGATGGTGGAGTTGAAGGCGCGCTTTGACGAGGAGAGCAACATTGAGTGGGCGCGGTCGCTGGAGCGTGTGGGCGTGCATGTCGTGTATGGATTCCCGGGCGTGAAGGTGCACTCGAAGGTCCTGCTGATCGTGAGGAAAGAGGGCGATAAGATCCGGCGGTACGTGCATTTGTCGACGGGCAACTACAACGCCGTGACGGCGCAGCTCTACACGGACATGGGCCTGTTCACCTGCGCAGAGGAGTTTGGGGCGGATGCGACGGACCTGTTTAACTACCTGACCGGGTACTCGGCCAAGGGCGATTACCGGCAACTGCTGGTGGCGCCGGTGAACCTGCGCGAGAAGTTCGAGCAGATGATCCGGCGCGAGATCGAGCACGCCAAGGCGGGCCGGGAAGCGCGGCTGATATTCAAGATGAACGCCCTGGTGGATCAGCGGATCATCAGGCTGCTATATGAGGCGTCGCAGGCGGGCGTCGAGGTGGAGTTGATCTGCCGGGGGATCTGCTGCCTGCGGCCGGGGCTGGAGGGCGTGAGCGAACGGATCCGGGTGACGAGCATCGTCGGGCGGTTTCTGGAGCACACGCGGGTTTTCTACTTCCGCAACGGCGGCAAAGAGGAGATCTACATGGGGTCGGCCGACCTGATGCCCCGCAACATCAACAGGAGGGTGGAGACGCTGTTCCCCGTGCTGAAGCGAGCGTTGGTGAGGACGATCAAGGACAACGTGCTGAAGGTCTACCGGGACGACAACGTCAAGGTGCGGGTGATGAACAGCGTCGGCGGTTACGAGCGGGCTGCGCGGCCCGAGAAGGGGAAGTCGCTGGAAGCGCAGGCGGCGCTACTGAAGGCGCACAAGAGCCGGAGTTGATTGGGTTTACAATTCATCGCAACCGAAGCCGGGCGGTGAGCGTTACACACATTAGAAAGATCATGTGGAAACAGATGGCGGCCGTGGCCGTCATGGGGGGGCTGGCTGTGCCATGCGCGGCGGAGAAACGAATCCGCCGGGCCGACATTCTGACGCCGGCGCCGCTTCCGGAGGGAAGCGTACTTGTGGTCGGCTTTCTGGGCGCATGGGAAAGCTGGGACAACCCCAAGAGGAACGTGCGGAAGGTCGCGCTGCGGTTGAGAGAGTCGGCGGGACCCGATGTGTACGTCGAAACCGCAGGCAATCACAGCCGGAAGACGATCAGGAAGTTCATCTTTGAGGCCCTCGACCGGAACGGAGACAAGAGGATCGACCACGCCGAGGCCCGCTCGGTTGGGATCATCTTCTATGGCCAGAGTTACGGCGGGGCGGCGGCCGTGAAGCTGACGCGCGAGTTGAAGAAGTGGAATGTAGCCGTGCGGCTGACGGTGCAAGTGGACAGTATCGGGTGGGGCGATGCGGTCATCCCGTCAAATGTACAGAGGGCTGTGAATCTATATCAAGCGGATCCGGGGCCGGTACGGGGGCAATCGTCTATTCGCGCCGAGGATGCGTCAAAGACACAGATCCTGGCGAACGTGCGGCATACCTATCTGTTCCGGGAAGTCAACATGGAAGACTACCCAAGGTTGGCGCGCGGGTGGGCGACGCTGTCGCACTGGAAGATGGACAACGATCCGATGGTGTGGGCGGAGGTGGAAGGATTCATCCGGGCCGAGATCGTCCGGTGGCAAGCGGAAAGGATGGCAGGAGTCAAGGAATGAGACTTCAATTCATCAGACCAGGGCTTTCATTGTTTTTCCTGATTTCGGGGCTGGGGCTGGCACAGGATCCGGCGGCGACGGCAACGGCGCCCGAGCCGGTGACGCTCTCCGATCTGGAAAAGTTGGAACGCCGCTACAAGGAACAACTCGCGGAGCAGCAGAAAGCGCTGGACGAGGTAACGAACGAGATTCAGAAGCTGAAAAGCGAGCGCCTGAACCTGGAGTCCTATAAGCAGATGCAGGAGTCCAAGGATGCCCGGCAGGTGGATTTCAACTGGACCAAGATCAGCGAGCGGATTGACAAAGCGGCAGCTTACTATGACCTGGCGTGGCAGTTCACCGAGAACGCGGCGCCGGTGCTGGAGATCAGCGACGGCATGTTGAGGTCGCTTAACGCACTGGCCAGCGAGGAATCACCGATCACGCAGGACCGTTTGAACAAGGCGATGGACTATCTCGAGAACGAAGCGCGACGGCGGAAGAAGATGGAGGTGGCGGGCGTGATGGCGCAGGGCGCGGTCAATGTTCTTAAGCTCGACCTCGGCATCAACCTGATGCAGCAGATGCAGGGCAAGACCGACCAGTACCGCGACAGCTATAAGACGCTGCTGTGCTTGAAGGAATTCACGATGAAGCAGGGAGCGAACAGGAGCCTGTTCAAGTCGCAAATCAGCGTACTCGACGAGCAGCGGCTAAGGACGCTGAAGTCAGTGGACGAGTTGAATGGCAAGTTGAAGGATCTGGTCACGCCGCAAGGGATCACGAAGAACATCACCGCGGCTGAGTTTCGCGCCAGGGCGAAGGACTACTTTCTGAGCTTGAAGCCCCCGAAGAACGACGTTGTGGTGGCCAACGCACCGTGGTCCTATGCCGAGGGGCGGCTGGAAGCGTGCTGGACCCTGTTGCGGGAATCGCAGCGGACCATCCGGCAGCACCTTTCTTTCGTCGAGGCGCTGGAGGCGTTCGCGGCCAATAACGCCGGGTACTTGCAGGAGTTCAAGAAGCCTTGTTCGATCGACCCGACGGTGCGCTACGACGTCGGCACGTCGATCAGCGAGTTCGAGAAGGCGAAGGCTGGCTTCGCCGCGGCGCGAGCACGGATTCAGAAATCGGCGCCGGTGCAGGTATTGCTCGATCTGTAAATCGCGCTACTTCTTCGGGCCGAGAGCCAGGATGTAGTACCGGGCGCGCGTCGCGCCAGCATTACGGAAGCCGTGCTTTTCACCCGCACTGATATAAACCAGCGAACCCGGCGTCAGCGTGGCGGTCTGGCCATTGATGATTGATTCCAGCGTGCCCTCGCGGACGATGAGGATCTCGTCGTTGATGTGGCTGTGGGAACCGTGGGGGGCGAGTCCGGGCGCGAGTTCAGTCTCGTGAATCTCGATGGGGAATGACGTGCTGGTTGTTCCGTCGAGGATCGCGCGGGAACGATTCTGGCCGTTCACACGCACGGGCAGATCCTCCCACAGGTAGACCCGGGTTGGCAGGGCGGACTGCGCCTCTGCGGGCGCCATTACGGACAACAGGGCTGCGAGTTCACGCCGGCTGACGGTCATACCTGTATCTCCCCTTGCTGGAACAATCGGGATTCCAAAGAGATCTTAACGGATCGGCGCGTGATCCGGAGGAAGAATCTATTGGCCTAACGGGCAAGAGGGTACGAAAATACGGTTATGCAGATCAAACCGAAGGAACAATGCCGTTGGGACCACGTGAGCCTGGGCGAGGTGATGCTGCGGCTGGACCCGGGCGATGACCGGATCTGGACCACGCGCCAGTTTCGCGCCTGGGAAGGCGGCGGTGAATACAATGTCGCGCGCGGCCTACGGCGATGTTTTGGATTGAAAACGGCGGTGGTGACGGCGTTTGCCGACAACCCGGTGGGGCGGTTGGTGGAGGATCTGATCAACCAGGGGGGCGTCGACCAGTCGCATGTGAAGTGGGTGAAGTACGACGGCGTAGGGCGGTCGGTGCGCAACGGGTTAAATTTCACTGAACGCGGATTTGGCGTCAGGGCGGCGCTCGGTTGTTCGGATCGGGGGAATACGGCAGCGGCACAGATGAAGCCGGGCGAGATCGACTGGGACGAGATCTTTGGCAAGGAAGGCGCTCGGTGGCTGCATACCGGCGGGATCTTTTGCGCGCTGTCGGAGTCGACGCCGCTGGTGGCGCGGGAAGCGATGCAGGCGGCGCGGCGCCACGGCGTGATCGTCAGCTACGACCTGAACTACCGTGAGTCGCTCTGGAAGGGCATCGGCGGCAAGGACAAGGCCCGCGAAGTGAACCGCGAACTGGCTCAGTACATCGACGTGATGCTGGGCAATGAAGAGGATTTCACGGCGGCGCTCGGGTTCGAAGTGGAGGGGCTGGACGAACACCTGGCGTCGCTCGACGCGGGCAATTTCAAGAAGATGATCCAGAAGGCATTGGAAGCCTACCCAAATTTCAAGGTTGTGGCGACAACATTGCGCAAGGCGACAACGGCCTCACGCAACGATTGGGGTGCGATCTGCTGGCATAACGGCGAGTTCTTTGAAGCGCCATTGCGCAAAGACCTGGAGATACTGGACCGCGTGGGCGGCGGCGATTCGTTTGCGTCAGGGCTGATCTACGGGTTCCTGGCGGGCAAAGGCGCGCAGTACGCGGTAGAGTGCGGCGCGGCGCATGGGGCGCTGGCGATGACTACGCCCGGCGATACGACGATGGCGTTGCTCGGCGAAGTCGAGAAGGTCATGAAAGGCGGCACTGCGCGCGTGGCACGGTAGCTGTCCAGTTCGCAGACGAGCAACGCGAAGGAAGCCGTTCCGGAGGGGGCTGTCCGCCGGGGCGGCGTCTTTTACTTTCGATCCCGGTCACATATGATGTCTCTTGCAGCAGGCTTCGGATCTGTAGGCCTGAGACGCGCGGTATTCCGCCCTAAGGAGACATCATGGAAGTTTCGAGACGGGCTTTCGTGGCGACGGCGGCGTCGGCGTCGCGTGTGATGGGAGCCAATGACAGGGTCCGGCTGGGCTGGATCGGGACGGGAAGCCGCGGGCAGCATCTGATTCGCATGGCGGCGGCTTCGGGCGTGGATTGCGAGGTCGTGGCGTTGTGCGACGCCTGGGACCAGAGGCGGGAAGAGGCCGCGGCGGAGGTAGCCAAGCGATTTCCTTCCGCCCCCAAGCCAGCTCTGATCGCGAAGTACAAGGATCTGCTGGGCCGCAAGGATATCGACGCCGTGGTGGTGGCCACGCTTGATCACACCCACGCCGGCATCGCTTCCGAGGCGTGCCGCGCGGGCAAGGATGCGTTTGTCGAGAAGCCGATGACGTCAATGCCGATGCAGGGCCATGAACTGGTGAAGGCGCAGCGAGACAACAAACGCGTGGTGCAGGTGGGTGTGCAGCAACGCTCGATCGCACACTTCATCGAAGCCAAGCAACAATTCGTCGACTCGGGATTGCTCGGTAAAGTCCACATGGCGCGGACCCTTTGGAACGCCAATGGCGGCTATCTGACGCCGGTCCCGCCGGGCATGGAGATCAAGCCCGCTGGACTGGATTGGGACGCTGTGCTGGGCTGGCTGCCGAAGATCCCGTGGGATGCGAAGCGATATTTCAACCGATTCGCCTATTGGGACTTTGCCACCGGCGGGCAGACGGGCGGGCTGTTTGTGCACATGGTGGATGTCGTGCACTGGTACCTCGGTATCAAGCGTCCGATGGCCGCCGCGGCGATGGGCGGGATCTACCAGTACAACGATGGCCGCGACACCGCAGACAATGTGAACTTCCTGCTGGAGTATCCGGAGAAGTTGACGGTGACGTTCGAAGCGACCATCACAGACATGCGCGGCGAGGAATCCGCCGACATCGTCTTTTTCGGCGAAGGCGGGCGGTTGAGCATCTTTCGCGGCCGGGCGCGTTTCCTGCCGCAGGGCAAGGGCGAGCCTGTGATGATGAAAGGCACGCCCGAGCCGCCGCATATGGCGAACTTCCTTGAATGCGTGAAGAGCCGCAAGGATCCGAACGCCACTGCGTACGACGGTCACTATGCGGCCATGGCCTGCCATATTGGCAACATCGCCTACAAAGAGCGCCGCGTGATTCAATGGCGCAAGGAATGGGACATCGCGTGAGAGTGGGAGACGACAAATGAGCATCGAACCAGGCATCAATCTCGAATACATCCGGTGCAAGGACAAGCCCTTCATTGCAGGCATTCATCTCGCTTCGAAGATGGGCTACAAGTGGGTGGAGCCGATGGTTCACAACGGTCGCGAGCTGTTGTCCGAAGCCGGCTACTTTCACTCTGTTTCGATGGATGAGGACCCGCTGCTGATCCGCGACATCCTACAGCAATACTGTGTCCGCCCGTCCGCGCTCTCAGCGCACTGCCCGCTGATGCGGCCGGAAGTGTCCGTGCCATATCTTGAGAAAGCGATCCGCTTCGCCTCGGCCCTGGGCGCCAAGTGCGTGAATACGGACGAGGGTGTCCGCCCGTCGTGGGTCACCCGCGAAGAAGCCCACGATGTCATGCGATACACGCTCAAGGCAGTGTTGCGCGTGGCCGAGCGCCACGGCATCTATGTTGGCATTGAAGATCATCAGGAGTTTTCGAAGACAACACAGGGGCTGCTGCGCATTGCCACGCTGGTAGACTCGCCGATGTTGAAGATCAACTACGACACGGGCAACGCGCTGATCGCTGGCGAGGACCCCTACGCTGGGTTGGAGGCGTGCGCGGACCGGCTGATCCACATTCACGCGAAGGACATCTCGATGGAGCACGCGTCGGCGGAGCAGGGCAAGGTGACCGGAACCCCTGTCGGCTGCGCCTGCGGCGACGGGCTTGTCGATTGGCGGCGCGTCATCACGATCCTGCGGAAGCACAATTTCAATGGCGTCCTGTCGGTCGAGTGCGGCACACCTGAGCAGGCTGAACGCAGCCTTCGGCATTTGAACACCGTTATCGAGGCATTGGATGAACACGACTCGCTTCGCATCACTACTGGTTCTTAGCGCGTTCGGCATTGCCGGAGCGCAGCAGATTCCCGACAAGTTCTACTTTCAGGAAGGCAAGATCCGGGTCCTGATCCTGTCGGGCCGTAACAACCATGATTGGCGCGACACGACGCCGCATCTGCGCCGCGTCCTCGATGTGGCGGGCAAGTTCGATGTTCGCGTCACCGAGGAGCCATCCGGGCTGAACAGTGAGACCCTGCGGCCCTACGACGTTCTGGTGGTCGACTATTGCGGCCCGCGCTGGGGCGCGCAGGCCGAAGCGGCTGTTGAGGGATTCGTTCGCTCGGGCAAGGGGCTGGTTGTCGTTCACGCATCGTCATATCCGTTCGGTGACCGGCTAGTGCTGGGCGAGAAGATGAGCAACACCGGAATCCGGCAGCCGCCCTGGAAGGCCTGGGCAGAGATGGTGGGAGCCAGGTGGCAGGAGGCCAACGAAGCCAAGAGCATCCCGAAGACCGGCCATGGCCGCCGGCACGTCTATGACGTGAAGTGGAAAGATCCGGCCCATCCTGTCGCCGCCGGACTCGCTCCGTCGTTCACCACCAGCGACGAACTCTATTACAGCTTCATCCTCTCTGCGAAGATTCATGTTCTGGCCACCGCGTTCAACGCAAAGGAAGAGGGAGGCAGCGGCGCTGACGAGCCGCTGATCTGGACCAATGCCTATGGCCAGGGCCGCATCTTCCAGAGCGCGCTCGGTCATGACGTCCATGCCCAGATGTCCCAAGGGTTCATCGACTCGTTTGCCAGGGGAGTCGAATGGGCGGCTCGTTCGGTAGTGACCATCCCGGCCAATCTGAGCCTGAGCCCGAAGAACAACGACGCCGTCCGCGTTCTGCTGGTCACAGGCGGGCATGAGCACGATGCGAGTCTCTACGAGATGTTCGAACACCAGCCGGATCTCCGTGTTTTCGTTGATCCGCATCCGGCCGCGTTCCGCAGTGACATGCGCGAGAAGTATGACGTCGTTGTGTTGTATGACTTGAACCAGGACCTGACAGATCTCAAACGCAGGAACCTGCGAGACTTCGCCGAAGCGGGCAAGGGCATCGTCGTCCTGCATCACGCCATCGCCGACTACCAGGACTGGGAGTGGTGGTGGAAGGAGGTAGTCGGCGGCAAGTATCTGCTGAAAGACGATCCGGCGATGGGCATGAAGATGTCGACGTATAAGCACGACATTGATCTTCGCCTCGAGCCCGCCAGCAAGCACCCGATCCTGAAAGGCATCACGTCCGCGTGGATGCGCGACGAAGCCTACAAAGGAATGTGGAGAGCCGCCAATACACAGGTGCTGATCACAACCAGGCACGAAACCTCGGACGAAGTGCTTGCCTGGATCAGCCCGTACGAAAAGTCGAAGGTCGCCTTCATTCAACTCGGCCATGACCACCAAGCGCACGAGAACCCTTGGTACCGGTGCCTGGTGAGGAACGCCATCGTCTGGTCGGCGGGCCGGCAGCCGTAACCATGGACCATCTCAGATCGCCCAATTATTCTGTTCGGATATTCCAAATGACAAAAGTTCTTCGATACATCGCATGCGCTGTGGCCATCACTGTGGCTGCCGGCGCGCAAGAACGTGTCGACCTCGACACGATCTATAAGATCAAGCAGGAGGCCATCCAGAACTCGAAGGTGATGGACCACCTGTTCTACCTGACCGAAGTCAACGGCCAGCGGCTGACCGGCTCGCCTGGCTACAAGAAGGCCGCCGAGTGGGTGGTGAAGCAACTTCAGGACATGGGCCTGAAGAACGCCCGGCTGGAGAAGTGGGGTCCGTTTGGCCGGACGTGGGAGAACCAGCGCTTCTCCGCGCACATGGTCGAGCCGAATTATCAGCCGCTGATCGGTTTCCCGCTGGCATGGTCGAAATCGACCGAGGGCGTGGTCACCGGTGAGCCGGTGATCGCCGTCATCCGGACCGAGGAGGACATGGTGAAGTTCAAGGGCCAGCTCAAGGGCAAGATCGTCCTGTCGGAAGCGCCGCGCGAGATTCAACTGCTCGACAAGCCGTTCAGTTCGCGCTACACCGACAAGGAACTTGAAGAGATCGCCGCCGCGCCTGACCCCAATGCCCGCATGTTTGGCGGTCCGCGCGCGGGCGGTCCCGGCAATTTCATGCAGCAGATGGCGCTGAGAAAGAAGATCGCCGCCTTCTGGGCGGAGGAGGCTCCGGCGGCTCTGGTGCAGTCCGGCTACCGTAACGACGGCGGCACCATCGCCGCATCGTCGGCCGGCAACCGTGACCCGAGCATGCCGCTCGCTCCCGCCACCATCGCGCTCACGCCCGAACACTACAACCGCATCTACCGCCTGCTGGACAAGAAGATACCCGTCAAGCTTGAACTCGAAGTGCGCAACCAGATCGGCGACACCAACGACGATTCCTATAATGTCGTCGCCGACCTGCCCGGCACGGGCAAGCACAAGGACGAAGTCGTCATCATCGGTGGCCACCTTGATTCCTGGCACGGCGGTACCGGCGCAACCGACAACGCCGCCGGGTCGGCCGTGATGATGGAGGCCATTCGTGTGCTCACCACACTGAAACTGCCGCTCGACCGCACGGTACGCATCGCATTGTGGAGCGGCGAGGAGCAGGGATTGCTGGGTTCACGTGCCTACGTCAAGGAACACTTCGCAGATCCGGCGACGATGAAGACCACTGAAGCCTGGGACAAGCTCTCGGCCTACTACAACATCGACAACGGCGCAGGCAAGATCCGCGGCATCTACCTCCAGGGCAACGAAGCGGCTCGACCGGTATTTGAAGCGCTGCTGGCTCCGTTCAAGGACATGGGCGCGGCCACGGTCACCATCAAGAACACATCGGGGACCGACCACCAGGCCTTCGACGCCGTCGGTCTGCCGGGTTTCCAGTTCATTCAAGACCCGCTTGAGTACTCCACGCGGACGCACCATTCAAACATGGACGTCTACGACCGCGTCCAACGCGGTGACATGATCCAGATGTCCACCATCATGACCTCGCTGGTCTATCACACGGCCAACCGCGATCAGAAGATCCCGCGCAAGACAAAACCCGAGCCCCGGCCCGCCGGCCGCGGCCCTATGGGTTTCTAGACAGACGTTTATCGCAAAGCCGGCTCCGGATGGCCCGTTTCGGGCCCTTCGGGGCCGGTCTTCACTTCTAGCGGGAGATCTGGCCTTGCCCGCGTGCGATCCTGGTTCCATGCGGATGTTCTGGCAGAACATCGCTGTACCTCTGTCACCAGTTGCCGCCGCCACTTCCGCGGACCGGGAGGCTGTGGGCCACGGCAGACAGGACCTTTCAGAAAGAGCAGCCACGCGGCCATGCACAATGTTGAACTGATCATGACGCTGACCGGCGGCTTCATCGGGGCGCTTGGCTTCGGTTACTTGACCCACCGGCTGGGGTGGTCGCCGATCGTCGGCTACTTGCTTGCGGGTATCGTTGTCGGTCCACACACGCCTGGATTCGTGGCCGACAGGCATCTGTCCGAGCAGTTAGCGGAAGTCGGCGTGATCCTTCTCATGTTTGGCGTGGGATTGCACTTCAAACTGAAAGACCTGGCCGCCGTCAAGGGGATTGCCATTGTCGGCGCCCTGGTCCAAAGCGCGGTGGCTACCGGCCTTGGCGCAATCGCGTTTCATGCCTTTGGATGGAATTGGTCCCAGGGCGTCGTTTTCGGACTGGCCCTTTCGGTGGCAAGCACGGTCGTCCTTGTGCGGGTCCTCTCCGACAGCGGCAGACTACAAAGTCCTACCGGCCGGATTTCTGTCGGCTGGCTGGTGGTCGAAGATATCTTCACGGTCTTTGTGCTTGTTCTGCTCCCCGTCATGTTCAGCACGATAGCCGGCCCGGGCAAGCACGGCCTGGCTGCGTCTGCCGGGATCGCGACCGTCAAACTCTCCGCCTTTATCGTGTTCACGCTTTTCGCCGGCAGCCGCCTTGTCCCCTGGCTGCTGAACAAGGTCGCCGAGACCCGCTCGCGGGAGTTGTTCACGCTGTCGGTGCTGGCTGTCGCGTTGGGGATCGCCGCGGGTTCGGCTTATTTCTTCGACGTTTCCATGGCGCTGGGCGCGTTTTTGGCTGGCATGGTGGTAGGGCAGTCGGAGTTCAGTGCGCGCGCCGGTTCCGAGGCGCTGCCGATGCGCGACGCTTTCGCCGTCATGTTCTTCCTGTCGGTTGGCATGCTCTTTGACCCTCGCCAGGCCCTCGAATCGCCGCTTCTGATCGTGGTGACGACTGCGATCGTCATGATTGGCAAGCCCCTTGCCGCGCTGGCCATCGTGACCGTTCTCGGCTACGGCTCGAAGATCGCGCTCGGTGTTGCGCTCGTACTCTCCCAAGTCGGAGAGTTCTCGTTCCTGCTGGCAAGCCTCGGGCGTCAACTCGGCGTATTGCCGGACAGTGTGATGAATCCGGTCGTCGCGGCCGCAATCATCTCCATCATGTTGAATCCGGTGATTTACCGCTGGGTGGACCCGATTGAACGATACATCGAGCGGCATCCCCGGCTTTGGCGCGCCCTCAATCGGCGGGCCGCCGCTCAAACAGAAGGGCAATCCGGCGTGGTGCACGAAGGCGGACTTGCGCACCGGGCGGTGATCGTCGGATACGGCCCCATCGGGCAACTGGTGTGCAGGATCCTGCTCCAGCACGGGATCGAGCCGACCGTGATCGAGATGAATATCGAAACGCACCGCCGGTTGCGCGGCGAGGGCAAATCCGTGGTCTATGGCGATGCCAATCGGCGTGAAGTCCTGGAGCAAGCGGGCATCGTCGGCGCGACCAGCTTGATCCTCAGCGCGTCCGGTACCGCGGGCGCGACCGAGGCGGTGAGGATGGCGCACGAGATCAATCCCCATCTTCACGTGGTCGCACGCGCCGACTATCTTCGCGAGGCCAAAATACTGCGCGATGCTGGCGCGTCTGAGGTCTTTTCCGGCGAAGGTGAGGTGGCCGTCGCCATCGCCGATAGCATTCTGAGCAAACTCGGCGCCACGCCCGGCCAGCTTGACGAAACGCGCGCACGGATTCGTCTCAACCTTCAGAGTTCAAACACTCAGCCCGGCGATTCTTACTTGCGGTCGAAGTGACGGTCGGCGAACCTGATGAACTGCTCCCAGTCGTACTTGGTGACATCGTGCTTGCCTGCTCGAATGTGATAACCCACGGCATCGCCCACCGGCTGATGGATGCCGGGCATCGCGTCTGATTCGATGCCCTTCTTGCCGTACAGCCTGTAGACGGGGCTGGCGGCCACGGCGGCCAGGAATTCGCCCTTGGGATCGGCCCACTTGTCCTCTTCCGCGCTCGCCACATAGACGGGCCGGGGCGCGATCAATGCAATCAGCATGTGTGAGTCGAACGGCAACTCGGCTACGCGATCGTTGTATTGCTTATAGTTGCCGCAGAACCAGTGCGGGAAGCTCGTATTCAGGTTCTTGACGTTCTCTCCGAACATTCTCCGGCTGATGGCCGCTCCACCTTCGCCGGAATCGTTCGAGATGACAATGGCGAACCTCTCGTCCGCCGCCCCGGCCCATAGCGCCGTCTTGCCGAGCCGGGAGTGCCCCAGGACGGCGACGCGTTTCGCGTCTACCGCCTTGTCAGTCTCCAGATAGTCCATGGCGCGGCTCAACCCCCACGCCCAGGCGCCGATCGCGCCCCATCCGCCGGCCGCGAATTCTGTCTTGCCATCCTTCAGGTACGCCTGGCGCACACTGTTGGACAATCCGCCGTCGTAATCCGGCTCGATGTCGCAGTAGTAGATTGACGCCACGCCATACCCGGCCGCAAGGATCATCTCGATCGGCCACCGGGAGGATGTCGAGCCGCGGCTGGACTCAGGTGCCGTTGCCGGTGGAGTCTTGCCGTTGCGGCTCCAGATAGTGGCCAACTTGATGCCCGGTTCCGGCGAAATCGCGTGGTTGCCACCGAAGTTCAGCCCGAGGAAGACAGGTACACGGCCCTTTGTCTGGGACGGCAAGTACAGCAGGAGATTCAGCGTTTTGCCCGCCGTCTTGATGGAGACCTCCTTGCGGACCGCTTTCCCACCGAAGGCGCTCTTTTCGATCGATGCCAACTCGAAGGTCATCTTCTTCTGCGGGCGGCCAGGCGCCCGGCCGAACATCTGGTCCTCAAGAAGCTTGTAGATCTCCGGACGCCGCTCCTGCCGCCACGTTTTGGCGTCTTTCACAAGCTGTCCGGAGCGCATAGTCAGCAGGTCCGGCAGCGTGTACCTGGGTACTTTCGTCTCGTCGTAGTTAGTGTCTGGCCGCTGGGCGAAGGAGGCGGATGCGAGTAACAGGCAAAGGGTCAGGTGTCTCATGGCTTTCCGCCCGCCATTCTACTACCAAGTCGGTTTCCGGCACGCTCAATGACCGGGCGCTTGCCCGTTCATCCGGCTGAGTCGCGTGAGTGATCATCCGGGACGGGGCCAGTTCCAACTTGAAACTACCGGATCGCCAGTACCGGCCGCGGAATGTGGGGCAACAGCGGAAGGAACCATCCGGGCGGTAGTGGCGGCGCCGGCAGCAGCGGCTTGGCCCGTACGTAGTTGAAAATGCAGCCTCGGCGCTCGCCTGCGCAGACCAGATACCAGTCCGCGCCGTATTCGGCCAGCTCACCGCGAAGGCTCAACTGCTTCATACCAGCGATCACATCTCTCGCAACCCGGTTTCCCGCTCGCGGCCCGGTTGTCGGCACAAGGGTTGGCCCCATGCCCGTTGCAAGCCCGCCTTCGTTCACCGAGACGCCATGCCTCTCACGCAATTGCCACCAGATTTCGCCGAGCCCGTTCGCATGCCAGCCCACCTGGTTGAAGCCGATGCGCGCCTCCAGCGGCGATCTCGCATCCACCCACTGGCCGCTCTCACCCCGCATCTGTCTCACTTTGACCAGCCACCGCTTGCCCAGCCGCGTTACTTCGAATCGTTCGACTCCGCCCCTCCGCTCGTGCTCGGCTACAAGCTGTTTCAGTACGGCTTCCGGCCCGTTGGCAGGTTCGTAGTCCATCGAGATGATGCCCAGCCGCGGGCCTTGCCTGAAGAAGTCGCCGGAGTAATGGAGTGGCGCTTCCTCGTAACAGATCCGCCAGCCGTGACGCTCGGCCAGCAGGTCGATGGCTTGGCGCAGCGGCCGCTCGATGCCAGTTGTCAGCCGCCGGGGCTCCGCACGGCCCATGAGCGCCAGCATCACGGCGAACACTACAACAGGAAACCGCCTCATGCCCGAACAGACACCGGCCCGGCACTGCCGGTTCCCCAGCTAGTCTCTATGCTTCGCTGCCCGGCCTTGTCTCCAGCGCCGTTCGCAACGTGGTTAACGCCGCCTCCCGCTCCGCCCCAACCAGCGCCATCCTCGGCGGCCGCAGCCGTTCGTTCCCGATGAGAACCTCCTGCTGAACCAACTTGATCAAGTGGACGAACTTTGGCCCGATGTCCATTCGGAGCAGTGGCAGGAACCACTTGTAGAGCTTGAACGCCTCCTCGTAGCCGCCCTGTTTGGCCTGGTTGAACAGCGCGACCGACTCGCGCGGGAAGGCGTTCACCAGCCCCGCAATCCAGCCCACCGCGCCGGCGGCGATGCTCTCGACGATCAGGTCGTCGACGCCGACCAGGATGTCCAGCCGCCCTTCGGCCAGCGACCGCAGCGCGGCGATGCGCCGGATGGCGGCGCTCGATTCCTTGATTGCGTGCAGGTTCGGGTTGCTGTCCAGCAGCTCGGCCACCTGTTCCGGCAGGAAGTCGGTCTTGTAGGCGATCGGGTTGTTGTACAACATGCAACTCAGCCCCGTCGCCTGGCAGACGGCGTCGACGTGCGCCTTGGTCTCGCGCCAATCGCCAACATAGACGTACGGCGGCAGCACCATCAGCCCCTGCGCGCCACTCGTCGCCGCCATCAGAGCCGTTTCCACAGCCTCGGATGTCGTCAACGCAGCGACGCCGAGGAAAAGGTTCAGCCGGCCGCCTACCGCCTCATTCGCCGTCTCAATCAGACGAGACTTCTCGTCCAGCGTCAGGCTGCCGCCCTCGCCGAGCGACCCGCCAATGACGATGCCAGTACAAAACGCCTTGGCCATCAATTCGCAGTGGTCGCCGAAGGTGCGGTAGTCCACCGACATGTCTTCAGCGAACGGGGTCGTGATGGCGGGGATCACCCCGCGCCAGATCGATTTCATGATTCCACCTCGTCATCAGCTACCAACGTGCCCACGCGCGCCGGAAAGATCGGCGGCTTCGCGGGCGATGACTTCCAGCCCTTCAGAAACTCAACAGCCGGCCCGCAAACCCGGCCCTGGCAGCGGCCCATGCCGCACCGCGATTGCAGTTTCGCATCACGCCACCCTTCACGAGCGTCGAACTCGGACAGCCGGACATCTTCACAGCGGCAGACGATTGTCTCGGGCGTGGTGATCGAGCGTAGTTCGGCGCGCAGGGCGAAGGTTGTGTTGAGCAGCTTGGCGAACTTGTGGGTCCGCGCCCGTTCAACAAACAACGCCTGGGCAGCGCCCGGATTATCCGTGGCCGAGTATCCGGCGATCACGCCCTCGACCAGCGACTTGTCCACCCCGCCGATGCCTGCCGCTTCGCCGGCGCAATAGACGCCCTCGACGCTCGTCCGTTGAAGATCGTCGACGGTCACGCCCAGGCATGTCCGCGAGCAACCAAGCACCTCCGCCAGTTCCGTATTGGGGACCAGGCCGTAGCCGGTGCCGAGGTAATCGCAATCCACCGTCCAACGCCGGCCGTCCTGTTGAACCTGAACCCTCCGCAGGCATCCATCACCTTGCGCGGACGCCACCCAGCAGCCGGTCAGATAAGAAATGGACGCCAGCCGAGCCCGCAGGCCGATCGCCTGCGCCAGTTTGCCGGGTGACGATGCAAGTTTCAAACCGAAACGGTTCACTGTGGCGCTCGATGCCTGTTCGGCGATGAGCAGGACGTTCGCCTCGCGTTCACGGAGCAAATCGGCCACGGCCAGCAGCAGCGGGCCGGAACCGGCCAGGACGACGCGTTTGCCCCGCACGTCGAGGCCCGATTTCACAAGCGCCTGAAGTCCCCCCGCGCCCACAACGCCGGGCAACGTCCAACCGGGAAAGGGAAGGAAGAGTTCGCGCGCACCGGTGGCCAGGATCAGCTTTTCGTAAGTGATTGCGATCGATTCGTTACCGGGCAACTCGGCCAGCAGTTTCCTGGCTTCCGGTTCGGCCGAGACGATGCGGGCCGATTGAATCCTCTCCGGCGCTGCCTTGGCGAAACGCTCGAACCATTGCTTGGACAGTTTGCCGGAGGGTTTCGCGCCGCGCCAGATCTGCCCGCCGGCAGTTGGGCTGAGGTCGATCAGTGTGACACGTGCGCCGGATTCGGATGCGGCGCAGGCCGCCGCCATGCCCGCCGGACCGGCTCCGGCGATCAGAATCGATGTTTGCATCCTCCGGTGGCTCATTCGGTCACCACCTTCATGCCCTTGGCGCAGACCGTCTGGCAGGCCAGCACGCCTGTTTCGCCATTGATGGTGACCATGCACCCGTAGCAGACGCCCATGCCGCACAGTGGCGCGCGCGGCTCGCCGCTGGGCGAATGGAAGAAGGAGGTGATACCTGCTTGCAGGATGGCGGCGGCCACGGTCGTCCCACGCTCGACCCGCACCTGCCCTCCATTGATCGTGATTTCTATCTCGTTAGGCATTTCGGGCGGCCTCTCTCGATGGCAGGTAGCCATCGACGGGGATCTCGCAGGGCGTTCCAAGCATTTGAGCCGCGAGGACCTTCGCTGTTCCGGTACAGATCCCAATGCCCAGTCCCTCGTGTCCGGTGGCCAGCCAGACATTTTCATATCCGGGACAGGGCCCGATCAGTGGCAACGAATCCCTGGTGGCGGCGCGGAAACCGGTCCAGGTGCGGATGCCGCGGAGTTGGGCCAGTCCGGGCATGTATTCAATCGCCCGTCTGAGCATCTTGTTCAGGATGTTGCGGTCGATCTCCGGGTCCCAGACGCCGAGTTGACGGCAGGAGCCGATCAGGACCTGGCCCGTGGGCCGTGGGGCGACGTTGAAAGCCACGGCTTCGGTCGCGCCCGAATTGGACGACTTGATGTAGGCCAGTTCCACAACCTCGTGGAAGCAGAAATCGGGTGCGCGCTCGGTGACCATCAGATGGCCCTTCTTCGGCTTCACTGCTGTGTTCCGGGTGAGTTGCCCGGCCCAGGCGCCGGTGGCGTTCACCATCCTTCCGCCCGCGGTGATAGCGCCGTCGGCCATGTGAAGACCGTCGTCCTCGATGGCGGCGATGGACTGGTTCGTATGGACTGTCGCCCCCAATTTGCAGGCTTCATCCAGCATCCAGCGGGCCACGGCGGGCTGGTACAGGACGCTGTCAGCGGGCAATAGGAGGCCGCCGGCGAGTCCCGGTCGAAGGTTCGGTTCGGCCTCGGCAAGCTGTTTGGCATCAAGCACTTCAGCGGGGATGCCGCGCGGCCGGTAGAAATCGCACTTGCGGCGCGCCTCGGCCATCTCTTCTTCGTCTGCCGCAACCCAGAGCGTGCCGCAGTGGATGTGCGCGGCCGAAGGCGGCAATGTGGGCGAGATCCGGGACCAGAGATCGAGAGAATAGCGGGTCATCTGGAACTGCGCTTCCGAGTCATCCATGACGCAGAGATGGCCCATTCCGGCCGCCGACGCGCCGCCCGAGACGACGCCTTTGTCATAGACGGCGACCTTCGCGCCGCCTTGCGCCAGTTCAAGCGCACAGGCCGCGCCGACGATGCCAGCGCCGGCGATGATCACATCGGGCACTTGGCTCATTGCCGGATCCCCCAGCAGAACGGGTCGGCTTCATCCAGGATCAGGTGCGCCTCCGAATTGATGTGGGCCGAACCACGGATGAACGGCATCACTTTTCCGCCGTGGACCTCGATTCGGCCCTCAAAGACACTGCCGACAATCGATTCCTGCCGCCACGTTTGCCTTTCGGCGAGTTTGCCATCGGCGTAGAGGCAAGCCATCTTGGCGCTCGTGCCAGTGCCACAGGGCGAACGGTCGTAGGCCTTGCCGGGGCAAAGGACGAAGTTGCGGCTGTCGGCCACCCTGGGCGACGACGGCGGACCAAACAATTCGATGTGGTCGATCTCGGCGCCATCGACTCCGGTGATTCCGTCTGCGTTCAAAGCTTGCCGGATGCGCCACGTATACTGTGTTAACTCATCAAGATTATCTAGGGTCATTGGAACGGGAGAACCCTGAATCAGATAGAACCAGTTGCCGCCCCAGGCGATGTCGCCTCGGACTTTGCCGATGCCGGGTACGTCCACTTCGGTTTGTTTGGCGAAGCGGTAGCTGACGACGTTGCCAATCGTGGACTCGCCGCCGCCGTGATAGTCCACCGTGACCACCCCGGCTGGGGTGTCTATCCGCTGGACGCCTGGCACCAAACGGCCCAGGTGAGCCAGCGTCGCGGCCAGGCCGATCGAGCCGTGGCCGCACATTCCGAGATAGCCTACGTTGTTGAAAAATATGACCCCAGCGGCGCAATCCAGTTCGTTTGGTTGACAAATCAGAGCGCCCACCATGGCGTCCGAACCGCGCGGCTCGTTGACGACAGCCGAACGAAACCGGTCGTGCTGGGAGCGAAAACGTTCGAGTCTATCCTTCAACGGCCCGTCGCCGAGGTCGGGCCCGCCGGAGACGACGACCCGCGTGGGCTCGCCGCCCGTATGGGAATCGATGACATGGACTTTCTGCATGGCGAAGAAACGGCGGTCTTGGCGTCCATTCTACTCCGGTGGTTGGGATGGGTAGAATCGATGAAATGGTACGATTTGCTGCCGCTCTCCTGCTGGTCCTTCCTCCGCTTGGGCAGGAGGTCTTCAGGCTGGAACCGGCGCGGCCTGTAGCCGAACTCCGCCGCGAGGCAACGAAACAGACGCCGCCGCAGGAAAACGGCGATTTCCTGCCGACCGATCTGGTGAGCGTCGCCACGCTGGATAAGTCCATCCGGCTCGACATTCGGTACGCCGGTACCGACAACTTCCTCTCTGCGCCGGTCTACGAATCGGCCGAAGCCTACCTTCAGCGGCCGGCGGCGGAAGCTCTAGTGCGGGCACACAAACGGTTGAGAGCGGCCGGTTACGGGATCCTGATCCACGACGCCTACCGGCCCTGGCGGGTCACCTGGATCTTCTGGGAGGCGACACCCGTGGACAAGCGCGATTTTGTCGCCAATCCGGCACAAGGGTCCAGGCACAACCGCGGTTGCGCCGCCGATGTGACGCTGTACGAGTTGTCGAGCGGCAAGGCGGTCGAAATGCCGTCGCTCTATGACGAGATGAGCGAACGGGCCTACCCCGACTATCCCGGCGGCACGGAGCGCCAGCGACAGCTACGCGGACTGCTGCGGGACGCCATGGAGAAAGAGGGCTTCATGGTGTACGCCTACGAGTGGTGGCATTTCGACTACAAGGATTGGCGGCGTTACCGGATCGGCAACCAGACGTTCGTGCAACTTGGCCCGCGCCGCTGATCGGGCGATTCTCCGATCCCCAATTGCCGAATCCAACCTCCGCGGTATATGATCGTGGCGAATCCAGTCGAGGAGGTTCAGATCTGAAACGCCGAGAATTCGTCGCCACTGCCGCAACTGCCGCTTCGGCCGGGTGCGGTGCGCGTCTGGCCGCCGGGTATCGCTTCTTCTCGAAAGACGAAGCCCGCGCCATCGACGCCTGGACCGAGTGCCTGATCCCGGCCGACGACCTGCCGGGCGCATCGCTGGCGCAGGTGGTCCGCTACATCGATCTCCAACTCACACGCCGGTTCAAGAAGCTGCAGGAGCCCTACCAGCGAGCAGCCGAAGCGATCGACGAGGCTGCCCAACGGGCGCACGCGAAACCGTTCGCCGAACTGGCGACCGAACAGCAGACGGCGCTTCTTGCCGCGCTTGATGCCGGCAAGGGCGACAAAGCGCTGTGGGGACTGGACGGCGGCAAAGCGGCATTCGAGATGGTCCTCAACCATACGATGCAGGGTTTCTTTGGCAGCCCGCGCCATGGCGGAAACCGTGATTTCGCCTCGTCGAAGCTGGTGGGCGTGGCACCCGTACAATCGCGGGGCAGGCTCCACTACAGCTTCAAGGAGAACAGTTGATGGCACTCGACAAAGTGGACGCGGTGATTGTGGGCGCGGGCGCCGCCGGACCGGTCATTGGCAAGGAATTGGCCGTGGCTGGCTATCACGTCGTTCTGCTTGAGCGCGGGAAGTTCTACCAGTCATCGGACTGCCGCAAGGACGATCTCTATAATCAGCGCACGACTATTCTCGGAAACGCCTTTGGTCCAGACAGCGAGGGCGAACCGCGGGTGGTGGTGGACGGCAAGGGCAATGAACGGGTCGTTCTGCCCTGGGAGGGCGGCTACAACAACAACGCTTCCTGCGTCGGCGGCGGCACGCTGAGCTATGGGGCGATGGCCTGGCGCTTCCATCCGCTCGATTTCCAGATGAAGTCGAAGTACGGGGCGATCAAGGATTCGACGCTCGACGACTGGCCGGTCACCTACGACGACCTGGAACCCTACTATGAGAAAGCCGAATGGGAAATCGGCGTCTCGGGCGACGATTCAAACAACCCGTTCAAAGGCCCGCGCAAGCGGCCGTTGCCGATGCCGCCCGTGGGTCCGCCGTCGAAGGAGCATCGCCTTCTGGATGCGGCGGCAAGGAAGCTTGGGCTGCACCCGTTCGACATCCCGATGCTGCGCAATTCGGTTCCCTACAACGGGCGGCCTGCGTGCATGCGGTGCCGGTGGTGCGTCGGTTTTGCGTGCGAAGTGGACGCCAAGTGCGGCACGCAAAACACGGTGCTGCGGACGGCGCTCAAGACGGGCAATCTGGAACTGCGCACCGAGTGCATGACACGCGAGGTGGTGGTCGACGACAAGGGCCATGCCACCGGGGTGAAGTACTACGACGAAAACGGCCGGTTGCAGGAACAGCCGGCGTCGATCGTCGTGGTGAGTTGCGGCGCGAATGAAAGCGCGCGGCTGCTGCTGAATTCGAAGAGCAAACTCTTTCCGCAAGGCCTGGGCAACCGCTACGACTGGGTGGGGCGGAATCTCCAAGGCCACAATTACACCGGCGCGGTGGGGCTGTTTGAGGAAGAGATGTACGACGATCTCGGGCCCGGCGCATCCATCGCCGTAAGTGACTACAACCATGGCAATCCAGGACTGGCCGGTGGAGCGATGCTGGCCAACGAGTTCATCCGGTTGCCGATCCACGCATTTGGGACGCGGCCGCCGGGCGGAGCGCGCTGGGGCAAGGAGTTCAAGGACTACATGCGGCGGAATTACCGCCGCACGATGATGGTACAGGGGCCGACACAGGAGATCCCGACCTGGGATGCACGCGTCGAACTCGATCCCAAGGTGAAGGACAAGTGGGGCATTCCGGTGCTGCGATTGTCGGGACAGCGGCATCAGCACACGGTCGAGATCGGCGAGGCGATGTCGCTCAAGGCCGAGGAATGGCTGAAGGCGGCCGGCGCCGTGCAAACCTGGCGCAGGGTGGGCGGGCGCGGTTTGAGCGGCGGCCAGCACCAGGCAGGTACAGTGCGCATGGGCAAGGACCCGAGGACGTCCGCCGTGGACGGCAACTGCCGCGTCCATGAGTCGGACAACGTCTATGTGGTCGATGCCAGCGTCCATGTCACCAACGGAGGATTCAATCCCGTGTTGACGATCATGGCTCTGGCCTATCGCGCCGGCGAACATCTGGTCCGTCAGATGAAAGGGGGCCGGGCATGAAGCCGTTGCTGGTGATCGCGCTCGTGGCCGCAGGCCTCGTTCTGATGGTCCCATTGGGCAGTTTTGTCTACGAAGCCGGGGGGCCTGATGCCTGCGCACGCTGCCATGAGATCGGGCCACAGGTCGAAAAATGGCAGGTAAGCACGCACCGTTCGGTCACCTGCGACCGTTGCCATGGAAACGCCATAACCATGGAGGCGCGATTCCATTTGAACAATCTGCACCGCCTGCGGACGCATATTCGCGGTGAAGCGCCCGAACGCCCACATCTGAAACTGGACGACGTGCTGCGCATGCAGCAGCAGTGCCAGGAGTGCCACCAGCAACAGTTCGCCGCCTGGCGCAATGGCCCGCATTCGGTGAGCTATGAATCGATCTTCCTCGACCAGAAGCACAACTCCGAACGGAAAATGATGGACGATTGCCTGCGCTGCCACGCAGTGCACTTCGACGGTCCGGTGAAGGACCTGGTCTCGCCGATTTCGACCGAAGGCCCGTGGAAACTGCTTCGACAAGATCTGAAGAATTCGCCGGCGATTCCCTGCCTGACTTGCCACACGGTGCATCGCGAAGGCCAACCGCTACGCGGCCATGTCCGCAAGGCGATGATCTCGCGCAAGGAAGAGATCGTCAGGCCGTCAGTGGGCATGTATGACCGGCGGACACAGGCCGGTATCGCGGCTGGCATGCTGCCATTGCCGCAGACGATGGACGGCGAGCGGAAGATCCGGATGAGTCCTGACAAGCGCCAGTCGCTCTGTTATCAGTGCCACGCGCCCTGGACGGCATCACTGGTGGGCACCGGCGACGACCGCACGCCGATTGGCGTGCATGAAGGCATTTCGTGCCTGGCCTGCCACGACCCGCATATGCAGACGACCCGTGCGTCTTGCGCGACCTGTCATCCAAAGATGTCGAACTGCAACCGCGACGTCGAGGCGATGGACACAACCTTCTTCAACAAGGAATCGAAGCACAACATCCATTGGGTGAAGTGCGCGGACTGCCACCCGAAAGGGATCCCGGCGAAAAAGGCGAAGTCGGCCGCCGACTAGAATCAACGCAAGAGGCCCGGGCCGCCTTTCCGGGCAGACCGGGCCGATTCGTTTGGCGTGGGATGGGATTACTGGGCGCTATAGATCTCGATGTAGCCCTCGAAGGCGTCCAGGTGGTTGAGCGAGCCGTTCAGCAACGAGTTGTAGACGCGTTTCAAGGTGGCGTCAGTCTCGGTTTCGAGGATCTTCTCAAGGTCCTCGATGTCGGTCTCTTCGACCAACTTGCCGACTTCGAGGGCGTCCTTCAAAGACAGTTCGCCCTTCACGAGGAGGTCGGTGTAGAGCTTCTGGAGGTCCGGATTGGTGAACTCGCCGGCTTTCTTGTCGAGGGCCGGGTCGGTGATACCGTGCAAGGTGAGTTGGCGTCCGATGGAGTCAAAGTGCCGCTGTTCGCTTTCCGAGATGCGGTCGAAGATCCTGACGTTCCACTTGGCGTAGAGCGCCTGGTAGACGTCGCGGGCGAGTTTCTCCTCTTCGCGCATGAACTGGAGTGGGGCGGTCTGTTCGGCAGTAAGCGCCGGGAGTGGAGCGAGGCAAGTGGTGCAAGCGCCCGTGCCCGGCTTCGACGCCGGCGGACCGAACTGATTGACCGACAGTTGGGCAGCGGCCGGGATGGCGATGATCGTCACGAAAAGGGCAAGCACGGCAAGGCACCGGACTGTGTTCGATTTCACAGAGTGGAAATTCATGATTATGTCTCCTGCGGTTTTGAAGTGGCCAGACGCAGGAAGACAGTACACGTCTTGGGCCAAAGCCGCGCTGGGACGACGTAGGCCGGCGCATATGGCTTGAAACAATGGGGTTGTGGGCGATTCCTAGTTACACACACGGAGCCGGCGTACCGCCGCCGCACGCAAGGATGGGTGCGGGCGTGCGCAGCAACTGCATGTTCAGGTCGGGGGCTGGGCGAGGCTACTTCAGCCTGTAGGCAACCAGCATGCCGTCGCCTTTTTCGTCCGACGCGCGGATGGTGACCGATTCGTAATCGGGGCTGGTACGCATGTACTCCAGGAAATCGGCCATGGCGCGGGCCGAGACGATGACGTTGTCGGCGACGACGACGGCGCCCTTGCGCAGCTTCGGTTCGACGGCCTTCAGGTACTTCAGATAATCGGACTTGAGGGCGTCGAGGTAGATGAAGTCGTACTGGCCTTCGAGCTTTGGCAGCACGGCCAGGGCGTCGCCGACGATGACATTCACTGTCTTTTCCAGGCCAACCGAGGCGATGTTGGTCCGGGCAGCCTCGGCACGCCGAGGGTCGATTTCGATGGACGTGAGCGTGCCCTGGTTCCGCTCGAAGGCAATTCCCATATGAATGGCGCCGTAGCCGAGCGCGACACCAACCTCGATGCCCCGTTTCAGCTTGCCATTCTGAATGAGGATCCGGAGCATCATCGAGTCGCCGAGCGTGGAGCTGAGAGAGTTCTTCGGGATCTGCTCGAGGAAGCGGGCGCGGAACTCATCGCTCTTGTTGGGTTGGGTCTGGGCTGTCATTGACAAAGCTGAGATGAGGCACAGAAGTACAGGGATGCAGATGTTGGCGGGATTCATGGACTCTTTCGCGGTTTGGGAGTGAGCCGGCGTTGCGAGTGTATCACCAGTGGGCGGTAGGCGGTTGTCAGGGGCACGGCGGAGGCTGTATCTTCAACTTCATGGCTCAAGTTCCGGACTGGGACCGTTACTTCCTTGAAATCTGCCGCGTAGTGGCCACCCGAAGCAAGGATCCAGCCACGCAGATCGGCTGCGCCATTGTCGGGCCGGCGCACGAGATCCGGTCGACGGGGTACAACAGCCTGCCACGCCATGTGAGGGACGACGTTCCGGAGCGGCTCGAGAGGCCGACCAAGTATTTGTGGATCGAACACGCCGAACGCAATGCGATCTACAACGCGGCGCGCGCCGGAACCTCGCTGGAAGGATGCACGCTATACGCTGAACTGACGCCCTGCATGGATTGCGCGCGGGCGATAGTACAGGCGGGCATCGTCGAGGTGGTGCTGAACGAAGACCGGGTGAAGAAGTACAGCTCTGAGCAGTACAATCCGCATTTTGCCCTGGTGGACGAGTTGTTCGGCGAAGCCGGAGTCAAGATGCGGCAGGTGAAGCCCTAGCCGACTGCTGATTCAGATCGCCAGGAGCTTCAGTCCGAATTGATTCAGGATCAGCAACAAGACAGCGGCAGTGGCGCCGAGCAAGGCGATGATGGCGGTGCTGAGCAAGGCGACGGGCCAAGCCGAAGCGCTGGTGGTCCAGCGCCGTCCGATCACCGCAACCCGCTGGTCCGTCGACCAGGGTTTTTCGCCAAGTGACCGCAGCCAGGCGGTGGCGCGAAACCGGACAGAGCAGCGACTGCAGCGGTAAGGGAAGATGCGCATGGTGGCCAAAGCTTCGTCGAGGAGAGTCCGCCGATGGGCGCGAGCGGTTTCCACGCTTCCGCACTGGGGGCAGGCCCGGCGGGTGAGAATGGCCCAGCGGTCTCCCGCGGCCAATGTGTACATCATGGCGGTTCACTGAATTAGTCTGTGGAACGGGCCGATTGTCGCAGGAGGAGTGGCCAGGTATCCGAAAGATAGCCTGGTCGAGTTCCATGGACGCTGCTGTTGCAGGATATTGAGAGTATGGCCCGTGTATTGATTGTATTTACCGGCGGCACGATTTCGATGCGCGCCGAGCCTGAAGCCGGAGGAGTTGTGCCGGCGCTTAGCGGCGAGGAGATCCTCGCCTACGACCCGACACTGCGCCGGGTTGCCGACCTTGAAGTGGTTGATTTCGGGCGTTTTCCTGGTCCTCACATGAATCCGGACCGCATGTTCCGGTTGAGCCAGTTGCTGCGTCATCAACTCCAGCGGCCCGAAATTGACGCCGCGGTGGTGACGCACGGCACCGATACGCTGGAAGAAACGGCCTACATCACCGATCTGCGGCATGATTCGGGCAAACCGGTTGCATTTGTCGGGGCGATGAGGAACAGTTCGGAGTTGGGCTTCGATGGCCCGGCGAACCTGCGCGCAGGTGTGCGGACAGTGATTGACCAAGGCGCGCGGGAGCGGGGCGTTTTTGTTGTCCTAAATCAGCTCGTTCACGCGGCGTCGGAAGCGACCAAGACCGACACGCAACAGATGGAGACTTTTCAAAGTCCAGTGTTCGGGCCGTTGGGGTATGTGGACGCCGACCGGGTCGTTTGGGCGAGGGCCCTGGAGAGGCGGGCGCTGATCGTGGGTGAACGGATCGAGACACGCGTGGAGCTGCTGAGGATGTACGCTGGCTTCGGAAGCTTCATGTTCGACGCGCTGAGGGACGCCGGGGTCAAGGGAATCGTGGTCGAGGGGACGGGCAGGGGCAATGTCCCACCGGAGGCGCTGGCAGGACTTCAGCGGGTGCTCGACGCAGGAATCCCAGTGGTCCTGTCCACGCGTTGCCACCACGGCCGCGTGCTTGACACTTATGCGTACGAAGGAAGCGGCAGAGACCTGAGGAAACGGGGCGTCTGGTTCGGCGGGCGGCTGCCGGGCCACAAGGCGAGGATCAAACTAATGGCGGCGTTAGGAGCGGCGGATGGGCTGGCCGAGGCCAAATTGTTGATGGAAGACGACGTTTGATCCATTCCGGGCGATGGGCCGGATGAGTGCGCGGAGAAACTGGGGGTTTGCCTCCCGGCAGCGGGAAGATTATCATGTCAAAACGCGCGCGAATACTGTATGGGGTAAGAGATGCAAAGCGGAAACGTGTGGGGTATCACCGATCCTGGCCGAAGGCGTAAGAATAATGAGGACGCCTGGGTAGCCGACGCAGGCATTGGTTTTGCCGCGGTTGCCGACGGAATGGGCGGGGAAGCGTGCGGGGAGGTCGCCTCGGCGGTCACCTTGCAGGTGCTTTACTCGCACGTCGCCACGGGCGGTCTGGACGCGCCGCCGGGCGTGTTGATCGAGGGCGCAAGGGAGGCAAACGCCAGCGTTCGTTCCGAGACCGCATTCCGCTCTGACTGCGCAGGGATGGGGTCCACACTTGTGGCCGTGCTATGGAGAAAACCAACGCTGCACGTGGCCAATGTCGGAGACAGCCGCTGCTATCTGTTCCGCAAGCGTGCGTTGATCCAACTCAGCTACGACCAGAATCTCGGCAATGAAATGCGTGACGAGATGGGTTGGAGCGACGAGCAAGTGGCCAATTTTCCGCAGCGCAGTGTGCTGACGGCGGCCATCGGGTCAGCCGCCGAGATCCCTGTCCGAGAGACATCGATCGGGCTCCTGCCGGGTGATCTCATCCTGCTCTGCTCCGATGGCCTTTACGGGCCGTTGGGCGACGACGGCATCATCGCCGTCCTTCGCCAAGGACTGCCGCCACTCGACGCATTAACCGCACTGGTCGATGCCGCCAACGCTGCGGGCGGTCCCGACAACATCACTGCCGTGCTGATGGGCGATTTTTTCTAATCCCCAGACTCCTTCGAATTTAGCCAGCTCAAGGGCAACAGTAGGACCGTGGGCTAGTCCGTTGGGGGTATTCGGACTAGCTAAGTGCAAAACCACCAAAGAGTTGTGAGAATATTCCGCGCCTTCCCGCACTAAGGCTGTGAGACCCGTTTTCTTAATACGAGTTGGGGGCAGTACCGAATGAAACCCTGCTTCCCGGCTGGACCAACCTCACAAGGAAGTGTGGGGATCCGCAGTCGAGGCATTCCGTCGAGAATCCTGCATGCCGGGCTATTCACATTGTTGGCGACGTTGCCATATTCAGGAGTGGCCCGAGGGGAACCACAGACTCTACTCCGGATGGACTTCCTCCAAACTCTGATGCCGGATGTTCACCACGTTCTTGGGGATCGTCTGTTGACGCCTCCACCCGTCCTAGAGATCGAGCCCGTCCGCGCTGCCGAGTCTGGCGGCCTGGATCGTCTCATCGCGGCAGGGTTGCCCGACGGCGGAGCGGGTAGCGTGAAGGCGATGTTGCGCGGCCAAATCCGGGTAGCGGATGTACTACGCAAGCCTTCGTACTTCCAAAACGAAGAATCCCCGAAGTTCGAACCATTCGGATTGCTGGAAACCATGCCCGCATCCTATGCGGGCGTCATGTTCGGCATCGCATGGCTACTCCTGTTGATCAGCGCGGCCTTGGGCTACCTGGGAAGGCGGACAACGACTTACACGGCCAACGATCCGGCGACCTGGGATCCGAAGGTGCGGAGGCCACTGGCAGCGATCGTCTTTGAACCGAGTTCGAAGTGCTAAGCGGTTTCCGCCGCGCCTGATTTCCGGTGGCGGCTCGCTGATCTGCTCAAACCACCCGTGTCTGGGGACTGGCATCCGGATCCAGAGCGAGTTCCCGCATCCGGACCCGAAACACAGCCGGCATCCTGGTTTGGATCTGAACATGCGCCACACTGCGACAAGACTGAACTCCAACTCCATCGCGGTTCCGGTTCTGCTGTCCAGATACGCGACGCCATTCGCCACTCCACCTCAAACCCTTTACGTCTGTCAGCCCAACCTCCCGAAGTCTTCTAGTTGATGCGAGTGCGGGAGTTGGCGGAGACCGCGGCGGACTGCGCGGCGGGCGACAAGAAAAGGACGGCCAGGCGCATCGTCCTACAATAAGAACATGCCGACGGCCGCTTCGACACTCGCCACGCCGGAACAACTTGCCAAGTACGAACCCGTGATCGGACTGGAAGTCCATGTGCAGATGGGCACTCGGACTAAGATCTTCTGCGCCTGTCCAAACGAATTCGGTTCCGAGCCCAACACCAACGTTTGCCCGGTCTGCCTGGGGATGCCGGGTGCGCTGCCGGTTCTGAACCGGCAGGCTGTGGAGTATGCGATTGCAGCGTCGCTGGCGTTGAACTGCCAGGTGCGGGAGAAATCGATCTTTGCGCGAAAGAACTACTTCTACCCCGACCTGCCGAAGGGATATCAGATTTCGCAGTTCGACCGGCCGGTGTCCGAGCACGGCTGGGTTGAGATCGCCGTCGGGGGTGAGCGCAAGCGAATCGGCGTTACGCGCGTTCACATGGAAGACGATGCGGGTAAGAACACGCACGACGGCTACCGGGACAGTGACAGGTACTCCTATGTCGATTTAAACCGGTGCGGATCGCCCCTGATCGAAATCGTGAGCGAACCGGACATGCGCAGTGCCGACGAGGCCTACGATTATCTCACCGAATTGAAGTTGGCTATCCAATACGCAGGCGTGTCGAACTGCGACATGGAGAAGGGCAATCTCCGGTGCGACGCCAATGTAAGCGTGCGGCTGAAAGGGGCGGAGAAGCTCGGTGCCAAGGCCGAGATCAAGAACCTGAACTCGTTCCGCTTCCTGCGCCAGGCTATCGAGTATGAGATTTTGCGGCAAGTAGCGTTGCTGGAATCCGGCGGGCGCGTGAGACAGGAGACGCGGCTCTACAACTCCGATTTGGACGAAACCTTCCCCATGCGCAGCAAGGAAGACGCCCATGACTACCGCTATTTTCCCGAACCCGACCTCGTTCCCCTGGCCATCAGCGGCGAATGGCTCGACCGCGTCAAAGCGTCGATGCCCGAAACGCCTGCCAGCCGGAGGAAACGGTTCACCGAGGAGTTCGGCTTACGGGAGTATGACGCTGCGGTTCTGACGCAGGAGCGGGTCTTGGCTGACTACTATGAGCAGGCTGCAAGCGCGTCGGGCGATCCGAAGGCGGCGGCGAACTGGGTGATGGGCGATTTGCAGGCGCTGCTGAAGGTTGAGGGCCGTTCGATGGAGGATTCACCGGTCTCCGCCCAGCGGTTGGGCGAACTTGTGGGACTGGTGTCGAAGGGCGAACTGACGGGCAAACTTGCCAAGGATGTTCTGTTGAAGATGGCGGCAACAGGCGACGATGCGCCCACCATCGTCGAGCGCGAAGGGCTGAAAGCGATTTCGGATACGGGCGCGCTTGAAGCCATTGTGGACGGGATCATCGCCAACAACCCGAAGCAGGTGGAGCAGTACCGTGGGGGCAAGACGACCGTGCTGCAGTTCTTCGTCGGGCAGGTGATGAAAGCTACTCGCGGCCAAGCCGATCCCGCTGTGGCCAAGGAGACGGTAGAGCGCAAACTCGCCGGCTAGAGTGTCTTTAGGTACGCGAGCAGGTCACCCCGCTCCGCCGCTGAGAGGACACCGGCAAATGGCGGCATTCCGTTGCCACCTTTGTTGATCGCATCGGCAACCGTTGCGTCGGTTACCTTCTTGCCGTTCTTCAGGGCCGACCTCTTGTAGAGACCCATCAGGCTGGGCCCCATCTTCTTCTCGCTGGTCGTGGCCGAGTGGCAGATGCCGCACTGCTCGTAAACCTGCTTGCCCTTGGTAGCATCGCCCTTCTTGGGGGCTGAGGCGGGCGGGGCGGCCACGGCGCAGAGCGCCAGCGCGGTGAAGAGGGCAGGTTGCATCCAGAGGTTCTTCATAGCTGTCTCTCCATTCTAGCCGCACGAGGGATCCGCGCATCCGGACCGGCCGGACTGAGAATCGCGCGCGGGGCCGAATCGGCTGAAGCGTTTGTTTTCAACGGTAAACGCGACAGTCGGCGGCTAAGGTCAACTTCGGACAATTGACACTGATTTTCTGGGTGTGATAACCCTGAAACTTCAGTTCGGATTCAGCCATGCCAGAGGAAGCCAACCCCGGCGGCGCCACGGAGCCGCAGAAGCCGGAAGAAACGTCCGCGCAGTCGGGCGGCGGGGAGCCTTCTCCGCCACCGAATGAGGCAGCGCCAACGGCGCCCGCACCATCGCCCACTCCTCCCATCGAAGCGCCTGCCCCGGCGGCCAAAGCGCCAGCGCCGGCCGCGGCGAAAGCCGCCGTCGCGGCGGCAGCCAAACCTGCAGCACCAGCGGCGCCAAAGGCTCCGGCGGTTATGCAGACGACGCCCTGGGAGGGCGAACTGGTTGAGGACCTCAAAGAGGAGTTCGGCGAACGCATCAAGGAGTACTGCACTTACGCCGGCCAGAATTTCCTTGTGTCCGAACCAGGTGCGGTGATCCCGATCATCGAATACCTGAAGCTTGAACAAAACTTCGACTATCTGGTCGATATCACCGCGGTGGACTATCCTGCCAAGCCAGAACGATTTGAACTGATCTGGGTTCTCTACAGCTTCGAGCGCAACCAGCGAATCCGCATCAAGACCCGGGTCAAAGACGGAGAGAAGGCGGTTTCCTGCGTTCGCGTTCATCTGACAGCGGACTGGCTTGAACGTGAAGTCTATGACATGTTCGGGGTCGAGTTCGAAGGCCATCCAAACATGACGCGCATTCTCTTGCCGGAGGGCTGGTGCGGTTTCCCGCTGCGCAAGGACAAGAGCATCACGGACATGGACAACCGCTGGGTCCGCGAGAACGTGGGAATCGAAAGCGGGCAATGAACCATGGCTGAGACCTTCCTCGATTCGACAGAACTTGTCCTGAACATGGGACCGCAGCATCCGTCGACGCATGGTGTGCTGCGGGTGATCGTGAAACTGGACGGCGAAAAGGTGACCGGAACCGAATGCGTGATCGGCTACCTGCACCGGGGCGTCGAGAAGATCGCGGAGAATCGCACGTATGCGATGTTCGCTCCCTATGTGGACCGGATGGACTATGTGGCGGCGGTATCCAACGGCCTAGGCTACTGTCTGGCCGTAGAGAGGTTGATTTCGTGCGAAGTGCCGGAGCGGGCCCAGGCGGTGAGGGTCATACTCACCGAACTGAACCGCATCGCAAGCCACTTGGTCTGGCTCGGCACGCACGCGCTTGATATCGGGGCGCTGACGCCGCTGTTCTATTGCCTGCGCGAACGCGAGGATATCCTGAACATCTTCGAGAAGTACTGTGGCGCGCGTCTGACCACCCACGCATTCCGCATCGGCGGCTTACAGTACGAGACTTACGAAGGGTTCGAACAAGAGTGCCTGGAGTTCTGTGACAGGCTTGCGCCGCGAGTGGACGAGTATGAGGAACTCCTCACCGAGAACCGGATCTGGAAGGAAAGATTGATCGACGTGGGAATCCTGAACGCCGAGGACTGCAAAGCGTATGGCGTCACGGGACCGATGCTGCGATCGGCGGGCGTGAAGTGGGATCTACGCAAGGCTCAACCGTATTCGGGGTACGAGAAGTACGATTTCGAGATCCCCACACGCACCAATGGCGACTGCTACGACCGGTACATCGTCCGTGTCCAGGAGATGCGGCAGAGCGCCCGGATCGTCCGCCAGGGCGTTGGAATGCTGGCCGCCGGGCCGATCATGGGCAAAGTGGCAAAGGTGCTCAAACCGCCCATGGGCGAGGCCTACGTGTCAATCGAGGCGCCGAAGGGGGAACTGGGATACTACATCGTGAGCGACGCCTCGACGCAGCCATATAGAGTGCGAGTCCGGCCGCCGTCTTTCATCAACCTGCAATCGGTCGACAAGATGGCCCGCGGCAGCCTTGTGGCCGATCTCATAGCCGTGATTGGGACGATCGACATCGTGCTCGGGGAAGTGGACAGATAGTGGAACCCGACACGCCGCCGAGGAGTGACCTATGAAGAAATTCCTGCGTAAGATCCTGCTGGCGGACCTTCTTGAGGGGCTGTGGGTCACGCTGAGAACCCAGCATCCGAAAAACATCACCACTGAGCAGTACCCGGCGGTCATGCCGAAAGTGGGCGAGCGTTACCGCGGGTTGCCCCGTCTCAATACCAATCCCGAAAACGGTGAAACGCTCTGCATCTGCTGCGACCTCTGCGCGCTGGCCTGTCCAGAGCACCTGATCGTGGTGGGCTGGGAACGCAATCCCGAGACGAAGCGAAAAGATCTTGTGAAGTTCACTTACGACACGTCGCGATGCATGTTCTGCGGACTTTGCGAGGACGCCTGCCCGGTAGATGCTCTCGAGTTGACGCAGGACTTTCAGATGGCGAGTTTCACGCGGGAAGGTCAGATCTTTGACCGCGAGGTGCTGGAGGAAGGCACGAAACCGACGAGATACAAGAGTTGATCCGGGTCCCCTGAGAGGCCCGGGACTGGAACGCCGATGCTGGATACGATGTTCTTCTACATGTTCGCGCTGCTTGCCGTGGCTGGCGCGATTCTGACGATCACGATGCGAAACGCGGTGAATTGCGCGATTGCGCTGATCGCGTCGTTGGCTGGCGTCGCCGGATTGTACCTGCTGCAACGAGCCGAATTCCTGTTCGCCGTGCAACTGGTGCTCTACATCGGCGGCATCATGGTGCTGTTTCTGTTCGTCATTATGCTGGTGAACCTGGACTCGGCCGCCAAGGAACGGCAATTCCACCGGCATTGGATCACGGGGGCGGTCGCGGCTATCCTGGCTGGCGCCGTTTCGCTCTGGTTGCTATCCCGGGGAACCCCGACGCTAAAGGCCGGCGCGCCCCAGACTCTGCCGGCAGCGAACGGCAACATCGAGCAACTGGCCGACCTGCTGTTCCGCGAATACCTGGTGCCATTTGAATTGGCCTCGGTGCTGCTGCTGTTGGCAATCGTCGGCAGCGTGCTGATGGCCAAGAAACGAACGAACTGAGGGAGACCGCCAAGCCATGCTGCACCCAATCACGACAAACCACTATCTGGTGCTGAGCGTCATTCTGCTGGCCATCGGTGTGACCGGCATGCTGATCAGGCGGAACATCGTGGTGATGATGATGTCTCTCGAACTGATCCTCAACGCGGTGAACGTCAACCTGATCGCGTTCAGCAAGAACCTGCAGGATCTGAGCGGCCAGGTCTTCGCCATTTTCGTCATCGTTGTGGCAGTGGCGGAGGCAGCCATCGGGTTGGGCATTTTGATCGCAATGTTTAGGAACAAGGAGACGGTTCAGGTGGACGAGATCGATCTCCTGAAGTGGTAGGAAGGCCGGGGAAACGATGAATTTTCTCGAACTGTATTGGCTCATCCCTTTCGTGCCTCTGGTTGGGGCCGGCATCATGCTGTTGTTCGGCCGCAAACTGCCGAAGACGGCGATCAGCGTCATTTCTCCCGGGGCGGTATTGATTTCGTTCCTGCTTTCGCTCGGTTCGTTTGTGCAGTTGATGGGTGTGCCGGAGCGCCGCCACGAAGTCGTTCTTGGACCCTGGATTGAGTTCCTGAAAGCTGATTGGGGCTTTCTGCTCGACCCGTTGAGCGGCGTGATGATCATGGTGGTCACCGGCATCGGCCTGCTGATCCACATCTATTCAATCGGCTACATGGGCCATGAGCACGGGCCGCGGCACGGCGGATACTACCGATTTTTCGGATATCTCAACCTCTTCGTGTTCTTCATGCTGATGCTGGTCCTGGCCAATAACTACGCTCTGCTGTTTGTCGGCTGGGAGGGCGTCGGGCTGTGCAGCTATCTGCTGATCGGCTTCTACTTCAACAAGAAGAGCGCCGGCGACGCGGGCAAGAAGGCGTTCATCGTGAACCGCATCGGTGACGCCGGCTTCATCATCGGCATGTTCCTGCTTTTCAAGCTGACCGGGTCGTTGAACTTCGCCGATGTCAACGCGTCCCTGACATCGGGCAACTTTGCCGTCGAAGCCGCCGGTTGGGGCATCCTGAGCACAACGGCCCTGCTGCTATTTGTCGGCGCGACGGGCAAGAGCGCGCAGATTCCGCTCTACGTCTGGTTGCCCGACGCAATGGAGGGCCCGACCCCGGTTTCCGCCCTCATCCACGCCGCGACAATGGTCACCGCGGGCGTTTACATGGTGGCGCGTTCAAACGCGCTGTTCGCCCTGACGCCTGACACCAGCATGGTGGTTGCCGCCGTGGGCGCGGCAACGGCGATCTTCGCTGCTTCGATCGGCTTGGTGCAGAACGACATCAAGCGCGTGTTGGCCTATTCGACCGTGTCGCAACTCGGCTACATGTTCCTGGCCGCCGGCGTCGGCGCCTACTGGGTGGCCGTCTTCCACCTCTTCACGCACGCCTTTTTCAAGGCCCTGTTATTCCTCGGCGCCGGCTCGGTGATCCACGCAGTGGGGGGCGAGCAGGACATGCGCAGGATGGGCGGACTGAAGGACAAGATCCCGGTCACCTTCCGCGTGATGTTCATCGGTTCGCTGGCCATCGCCGGCATCCCGGGACTGGCGGGTTTCTTCTCGAAGGACGAGATCCTCTGGCAGACCTGGAGTTCGCCACTCGGGTCGAAGATGCTCTACGGCGTTGGAATCATCACCGCCGCGATGACCGCGTTCTACATGTGGCGGCTGATGTTCATGACCTTCTATGGCGAGCCACGCATGGATGAGGCGACAAAGCATCACATCCACGAGTCGCCTGCAGTGATGACCGTCCCGCTGTCTATTCTGGCCGCGGGCAGCATCATCGCCGGGTGGGTTGGAGTTCCAAAGGTGCTCGGCGAAAATGGATTCTTCCAGGCTTTCGAGCACTGGCTGGAGC
The DNA here is from genome assembly GCA_964604945.1 of uncultured Candidatus Solibacter sp. Classification (GTDB taxonomy): domain Bacteria; phylum Acidobacteriota; class Terriglobia; order Bryobacterales; family Bryobacteraceae; genus PNKE01. The sequence goes on along the minus strand of CAZSBK010000006.1, from coordinate 1,156 downwards.
CCGTCTTTGAGCCAGCGGCCAGAGTGGCGGCGATGCACGGCGAAACCCATGCCAGCCACTCGCTCGAACTCGGCCTGATGGCGCTTTCAGTCTGCATCGCCATTGGCGGCATTCTCCTGGCGCGGCACGTTTATCTGGCGCTCAAGCCCGAGGAGCGCCCGACCGGCGGGGCGATATACCCGGTGCTGCTGAACAAGTGGTATGTCGATGAACTCTATGACATCCTCTTCATCAACGGCCTGTCCAAAGGTGGCGGAACCGTGCTGGCGTCATTCGACCGTTCCACTGTGGATGGAGCTGTCAACGGTACTGCATGGACGACGCGCCTGGCCTCGAAGATATCGATTTGGTACGACACCTGGATTGTGGACGGCCTGGTCAATCTGACGGCCTTCTTCGTGCGCGCGGCGAGCTATCCGATGCGTTTCCTGCAGACCGGATGGGTGCAGAGCTACGCGCTCATCTTCGTGGCTGGCTTGCTGGCCATCTTCGGATTCTACTGGTGGGGGCGCTAGGCGATGAGTGAACACCTCCTGTCCACGATCCTGTTTACGCCGCTCATTGGCGTGCTGATCCTCCTGTTCATCCCCGGCAAGATGAAGACAGCCATTCGCTGGTGGGCCAACATCTCGGCCGTGGCCGGTTTCCTTGTCTCTCTGCCGCTCATTCTGAACTTCAACAAATCGCTCGATGGCTATCAGTTTGTCGAGCGGGTGGACTGGATCCCGACACTTGGCGTGCAATATCTCATCGGCGTCGACGGCATAAGCGTCCTGATGGTTATGCTGACCACCTCGATGGGCATGCTGGCGATCTTCTCGTCGTGGGAGTCGATCAACGACAAGGTGAAGGAATACTACGCCATGTTCCTGCTCCAGCAGGTTGGCATGGTCGGGGTCTTCATCTCGCTCGACTTCATGCTGTTCTATGTCTTTTGGGAACTGGTGCTGGTGCCGATGTATTTTATCATCGGCGTCTGGGGCGGCCCCAGGAAGCTCTATGCGGCGATCAAGTTCTTCCTTTACACGCTGGCCGGCGGCGTCCTGATGCTGCTCGGCATCATCACGCTCTACTTGCAGCACATGGGCCAGACCGGGGTGGCTACCTTCGAGATCGCCCAATTGATGAACACGCAGATGCCGCTCTGGATGGAGCA